>CAZJCM010000025.1:0-47889 GCA_964544655.1 uncultured Sedimenticola sp.
ACTACATTAAATCTGGATGATTCACTGCTTGAGAAGGCCAGGCGCATGACCGGAGAGAAAGAGAAAACGGCGCAGAGGAGGGAAGGAGTGAAGGCCAGAGGCGGGTGTGGGCCGTGGGGGGGGCGATGTGCTTTTGTCAACGTGGGCGGGGCGGGTGGCCGCGGTGGGTGCGCCTGGATGTGCTGTCAGGTTTTTTGCTGCTGCGGATCGGTCTGTGCACCATTGCCGTGTCTCTGTATGGCCCCGGTTATGTCCGGGAGTTCGAACAGGGACGGGATCCATTGCCGGCGCTGGGCGGTTTCACCGGTCTGTTCGTGGCCGGAATGCAGCTGGTGGTACTGGCCGATGATGCCTTCATGTTCATGGTGGCATGGGAGCTGATGTCGTTATCCTCCTACTTCCTGGTGGCCTGGCAGCACGAACATGCGGCCAATCGGCGTGCCGCCTTTCTCTACCTGGTGATGGCCCATATCGGCGCCCTCTCCATCCTGTTGGGATTTGGAGTGCTGGCGGGTTTTGCCGATGGATTCGCCTTCGAGGCCATGCGGGCGGCACCGTTGACGGCGGGTTGGGCTACGGTCGCCTTTGCCCTGGCCTTTTTCGGTTTTGGGATGAAGGCAGGCTTGGTGCCGATCCACGCCTGGCTGCCGGAGGCCCACCCGGTGGCGCCGTCTCATATATCGGCGCTGATGTCGGGCGTGATGTTGAAAGTAGCGGTGTATGGCTTTATCCGCTTCTGCTTTGATCTGATTGGTGACATTCAGTGGGGCTGGGGCGTGGCGGTACTGGCCGTAGGCAGCATATCGGCCCTGATGGGGGTGCTCTATGCACTGATGCAGCACGATCTGAAGCGGCTGCTGGCCTATCACTCGGTGGAGAATATCGGCATCATCTTCATCGGCCTCGGCCTGTCGATGCTGTTTGCCGGTACAGGACATCCGCTGCTGGCTGCTTTGGGGCTGATGGCGGCCCTCTACCACACCATCAACCACGCCCTGTTCAAAGGGCTGTTGTTTCTCGGTGCCGGTGCCATCCTGCACGCCACCCATCAGCGCGACATGGAACACATGGGTGGGCTGCTGCATCGCATGCCTTGGACCGGCCTGTTCTTTCTCATCGGTTGCATCTCTATTTCCGCACTGCCGCCGTTCAATGGCTTTGTCTCAGAATGGCTGACTTTTCAGACCGCATTGCAGGCGTGGGCGCTGGAGAATGGGGTGCTGCGCAGCCTGGTCCCTGTCGCAGCCGCCATGCTGGCCCTCACCGGTGCCCTGGCCGCTGCCTGTTTCGTCAAGGTCTACGGTGTGGTGTTTCTCGGTCAGCCGCGCGGCAGGCAGGTGCGCAAGGCGCGGGAGGTGACTCTGGGTATGCGGCTGGGACAGGGGATGCTGGCGCTGCTCTGTCTGCTGCTGGGCGTGTTGCCAACATTGGTGATTCAGCTGCTCAACGCTGTTCCAGAGCAACTGTTGGGAACCGGGCTGGGCAATGCCACCAGGCATGGCTGGCTGTGGCTGACGCCCGTCGATGCGGATGTGGCCAGCTATTCCGCTCCCCTGGTGCTGCTGGGCCTGCTCCTTGCCTGGGGGGGCAGCACCTGGTGGCTGCGCCGGGGGGGGAGGCGTGAAGTGCGGCGCTGTGATGCCTGGGATTGCGGCTTTTCGGCACCTGATGCCCGCATGCAGTACACCGCTACGGCCTTTGCTCAGCCGATCCGCCGGGTATTCGGCCTGCTGTTCCATATCGACGAAGGTGTGACCCGCGGGGAGGATGGTCAGTTGCGCCATCACCTGCAGGTCAGTGACCGTGCCTGGGGAATCTTCTATGAACCCCTGGCCAGGCTGATGCTGAATGGCGGTCGGCTGGTGGGGCGTCTGCAGTCCGGGCATGTGCGGAAATATCTTGGCTGGTCTCTCGGCACCCTGTTGGTGTTGCTATGGGTGATTTCATGATGCCGATCCACTCTTCCCGACAGAACAATCGCAGGAGCGCAGCCCGATGAACGGAGTCTTTGCCAGTCCCGGCGGCTGGGCCCTGGCCCTGTTACAGATATTTCTGTTCATGTTTGGCGCGCCATTGCTGGTGGGATGGATCAAACTCATCAAGGCGCGGCTGCAGAACCGGCGCGGGCCCTCGCTGTTACAGCCCTACCGGGATCTGTACAAGCTGTTCGGCAAGGAGGTGCTGGTGGCCCATAGTGCCTCCATGCTGTTCCGGGCAGCGCCCTATATCGTCTTCGGCAGCACGCTGCTGGCCGTGTCGATCGTACCGCTGCTGGTGGTGAGCCTGCCGACGGCAGCGGTGGCGGACGTGATCGTGCTGGTGGGATTTCTCGCCCTGGCCCGCTTCTTCCTGGCCCTGGCCGGGATGGACGTGGGAACGGCCTTCGGGGGGATGGGGGCATCGCGGGAGATGCTGATCTCTGCGCTGGCCGAGCCGGCGATGCTGATGGCGGTATTCACCCTGGCCATGAGCGCCCACAGCACCAACCTCTCCAGCGTGGTGCAGTTCAATCTGGACGCGGGCCTGGTTCTGCGCCCTTCCTTTTTGTTCGCTCTTCTCGGCCTGGTATTGGTGGCCATCGCCGAGACCGGCCGTATTCCGGTGGACAATCCGGCCACCCATCTGGAGCTGACCATGATTCATGAGGCGATGATCCTGGAATACTCGGGGCGCCATCTGGCATTGATGGAGTGGGCCGCCCAGCTCAAGCTGATGCTCTATGGCGTGCTGATTTCCAGCGTCTTCCTGCCTTGGGGTATCGCCACCGATTTGAGCCTTCCCGCCCTGGGATTGGGCCTGCTGGCGGTGATCCTGAAACTGCTGCTGCTGGGCCTGCTGGTGGCGGTTGCGGAGACCGGGCTGGCCAAGATGCGTCTGTTCCGTGCGCCCCAGTATCTGAATCTGGCCTTTCTGCTCACCCTGCTGGGGCTGTTCTCCCACGTCATTCTGGAGACCGGTCCATGAATCTTTCCCAACTGCCATTATTGGAGCAGGGAATATTCGTCCTCGCCGCCCTGACGGTCCTGACCTCTTTTGCCTTGCTGGCCCAGACCCGCCTCACCGCATCGATCCACAGTTTTGCCTGGCAGGGTGCCATGGTAGCGGCGGTGACGGTGCTGGTTGCCACCGTCAGCGGCATTCACCACCTCTATTTGTCGGCTCTGTTGACCCTGGCCCTGAAGAGCCTGCTGATTCCCTGGATGCTGCACCGGTTGGTGCGCCGCCTGAATATGGAACGGGAAGTGGAGAATATTGCTCACCCGGCGCTGGTGGTGCTGGCCGGCAGCGGTTTGGTGATCTTCTCCTATTGGGTCGCCCTGCCGATCGAGCGGCTGGAGTTGGCCGCCACCCGCAATATCATCGCGGTGAGCCTGTCGGTGGTGCTGTTGGGGTTGTGGATGATGGTGGCTAGGCGTCAGGTGGTGGCCCAGGTGCTGGGCTTCATGTCGATGGAGAATGGCCTGTTCCTGGCGGCGGTCGCCTCTACCCGCGGGATGCCGCTGGTGGTGGAGTTGGGTGTCGCGTTCGATGTGTTGGTGGCGGCGGTCTTGTTCGGGGTCTTTTTCTTCCACATCAGCGAGAGCATCGAATCCCTGGATGTGGACCGGCTGAACCGGCTGACCGAGCAGGAGGAGCAGTCATGACGGCGCTCTGGATCACCGTCTTCACTCCTATGCTGGGTATCCTGTTGTTGGCGCTGGTCCGTACTCTGAGCCTGGCCGGCTGGATCAACCTGGGGTTGACGCTGGTGGAGTTTGTCGCATCTTTGGCATTGGCCTGGGGTGTCGCCTTGGGCGGGGAGATCAGCAGCCATGCCTTTCATATCGATGCCTTCAATGTCTATCTGGTGGTGCTGACCACTTTCGTTGGCCTGACCACCGCCGTGTTCTCGCGCCCTTATATGGAATCGGTGTGTGAACAGGGGCGCATTACCTTGAAGCGCATGCAGCTCTATCACGCCATGTTTCAGGGCTTTCAGTTCACCATGTTGCTGGCCTTGACTACGGACAACCTGGGTATCCTCTGGGTGGCGGTGGAAGGGGCGACATTGGCCACCGTGCTGCTGGTCAGCCTGTACCGTACCCCGGAATCGGTGGAGGCGGCCTGGAAGTATTTTATTCTCTGCGGGGTTGGTATCGCCCTGGCTCTGTTCGGTACAGTGCTGGTCTATTTTGCTGCCCAGCAGGTGCTGACAGACCCGGAACAGGGCCTTACCTGGAGTGTCCTCTATGCCCATGCCGGTGAGTTGGATCCGGCAGTGATGCGCATCGCCTTCGTGTTTCTGTTGGTCGGTTATGGTACCAAGGTGGGGCTGGTGCCGATGCACTTCTGGCTGCCCGATGCCCACTCCGAAGGTCCGACGCCGGTCTCTGCCGTACTTTCCGGTCTGCTGCTCAACGTGGCCCTGTACGCCGTGGTGCGCTTCAAGATGCTGACCGATGGCGCCCTGGCGGAGAGTGTCAACCCGGATACCGCCGGCCACCTGATGATGGCCTTTGGCCTGCTCTCGTTTTCCGTGGCGGTGCTCTCCCTGCAGCGACAGCGTGACATCAAGCGCATGTTCAGCTATTCCTCCATCGAGCACATGGGACTGATGACCTTTGCCTTTGGCATCGGTGGGCCGCTGGCCACCTTCGCCGCTCTGCTGCATATGTTGGTGCACTCTCTCACCAAGTCTGCGATCTTCATCACCGTTGGTCATGCCAGCCATATCGCCGGCACCCAGGTCATCGACCATATTCGCGGTCTGATTCGCACCCAGCCCAGTGTCGGTTGGGGGCTGCTGCTGGGGGTAGCCGCCATTGCCGGGTTTCCTCCATTCGGTATTTTTACCAGTGAATTCCTGCTACTCAGCGCCACCATGGAGAGCTGGCCCTGGCTGACCCTGTTTCTGCTGATCGGGCTGGTAGTGGCCTTCGCCGGGCTGTTTCGGAATCTGCATCCCATGGTCTATGGTGCTGCACCGGAAGGGCAACGGCCGGTGAAGGCGAACATGCTGCCGATCCTGATCCATCTGGCCCTGGTGTTATGGCTGGGGCTGGCAATTCCGGAGTTTCTCTCCGGTTGGTTGGATGAGGTGACCCGGTTGATCTCAGGGGGAGGGCTGTTATGAGCCGTTTCGATTGGTTGTCCGGTTACCTGGCCGATCTGCAGGATGAGCATGTGCTGGTGCGGCGCGGCTCGGCACAGGAGTTGGCGCCGGCCCATCTGCTGGAGATCGATGCCGAGGACTGGGGGCGTGCGGCAGGTCTCGCGGCTACCCTGGGCTGCCGCTGGGCCGGGGTGTGGGGTGATCCAATGGCAGACGGGATACAGCTCTACAGCTGTCTGGAATATGCCGGGGACTACCTGATCGTGCGCACCCAGGTTCCGCTGGACAACCCCGAGCTGCCTTCTCTGGCGCCCCATTATCCAGCGGCGGACCGCCTTGAACGGCACCTGCACGATCTGCTGGGGGTGCGCTTCAGTGATCATCCCGATCCCCGGCCCTGGACCCGTCACCAGGCCTGGGACGAAACGGTGTTTCCGCTGCTGGATACGGTGGAGCCGCCGCTGGCGATCACGCCGCCGGATGGTGCCTACCCCTTTCGCAAGGTGCAGGGGGCAGGCGTCTACGAAATCCCGGTTGGACCGGTCCATGCCGGTATCATCGAGCCGGGCCACTTTCGCTTCAATGCGGTGGGAGAGGAGGTGCTCAGTCTCGAGCAGCACCTGGGTTATGTGCACAAGGGCATCGAGAAGCTGGCAGTGGGCCGTGATCCTGAAGGTCTGATCCGGCTGGCCGGGCGTATCTCCGGTGATACCACCGTGGCCCATGCCTGGGCCGCCTGCCAGGCTGTGGAACGGGCGGTTGGCGTTACTGTACCACCGCGTGCGGCCGTGCTGCGTGGTCTGCTGTGCGAGCGGGAGCGGGTGGCCAATCATCTTGGTGACATTGGCGCCATCTGCAATGATGTGGGTTTCGCCTTCGCCCAGTATCAATGCTCGCGATTGCGTGAGCAGTGGCAGCGACGTAATGCCGAGCTGTTCGGTCATCGCCTGCTGATGGACCTGATGTTGCCAGGCGGTGTTGCCGTGGATCTCGATGGATCTGCCATTGCGTGCCTCCGGGATGACCATCGGTCGCTGTTGCAGGAGAGTGGCAAACTGTTCGATCTGCTGCTGGACCAACCCTCCCTGGAGGACCGGCTGCTGGGCACCGGGCGCTTGACCCCGGAGAGTGCCCGCCAGTTGGGTTGTACCGGATATGTGGGCAAGGCCAGCGGTCAGGCCTTCGATGTGCGGGCGGCGAACCCCTATCCCCCCTATGACCGTCTGCCACTACAGGTGCCGGTGTTGGAGGATGGGGATGTGATGGCCCGCCTTCAGGTCAGGATGCGGGAGATCCGTGACAGTCTGCGTTGGATGGACCGGCTGCTCGGTGGCCTGCAACAGGGGGCGGTGAGGTGTGATTTGCCCACCCTGTCCGGCCCGGCCCGGGGGCTGGGTTTTGTCGAGGGGTGGCGGGGTGAGATCATCAGCTACGTGCGTCTGGATGAGCGGGGGCGGGTAGCCCGCTTCTTCCCGCGGGATCCCAGCTGGCACAGCTGGCCGGCATTGGAGCGGATCATCCTTGGCAACATCGTGCCGGACTTTCCAGTCTGTAACAAATCTGTCAATGGCTCCTACTCGGGACAGGATCTCTGATGTTCAGAATACTGCACAAGGCATTGCGCACCGGCGTGATTACGGAGTCGTCCCCTGCCATCGATGACCCGGAACTGGACTCTGTTGGTATTGAGGTGAAACGCCTCATCGACAGCCGCTTCAAGGGCAGTCTGGCAGTTCGTGAAGTGGATGCCGGCTCTTGTAACGGCTGTGAGCTGGAGATACACGCCCTCAACAATCCTTACTATGATGTGGAGCGGTTTGGTGTCCATTTCGTTGCCTCTCCCCGGCATGCCGATCTGCTCCTGGTCACCGGCCCGGTATCGCGCCACATGCAGTCTGCGCTGTTGCGCACCTATCAGGCGACACCCGAACCCCGTTTTGTCATCGCTGCCGGCAGTTGCGCCTGTGATGGTGGCGAGTTCGGAATCAGCTACGCCAGCTGCGGTGCGGTGGAGAATGTCATCCCGGTGGATGTGAAGATACCCGGCTGTCCGCCGGCGCCGATTGATCTGTTGCGCGGTATCATGGCTGCCCTCGATGGAGAGGGCCGTAGCGCTCCTGGCCCTGGATGAAAATGGCGGTGGGGTGTTGTATGCTGGCGGACCATCAGTCTGGTCCCAATGTTGCACCCGGGCACACGTAAAATGCCATATCATCATTATATGTAAATGATTTTCAGGAATATTGGCAGGTAACGAAATGTAAACACCCCCTGTTGAACGCGCCCTCACACCAATCTGGCCGCCCTCAGTCGGTATTTCCTCAATCGTCAATAGCTCAGGCTATTGACTCAATCATAAATCCGCCTGACAACGACCATCTTGGCGTGATCATCGCGTTCCCGGGTGCAACATTGGGGCTAGTGAATAATTCTGACGGATCCATGGAGATTTTCAGCACATGACAAAGGGAAAGCCGGTAGTTCTCTATGACGACGGTCATCACAAATGTTTTTTGTTCAACGACCTGGTCGTTGGTGAAGGGATCCAGTCCAACCAGTTTCTGATTACCCATGACAAACACACGGCGCTGCTGGATCCCGGCGGGGATCTCACCTATATGCCACTGACCATCGCCGTCAGCCGCATCATCAATGTCAAATCCCTGGAATACATCCTGGCATCTCATCAGGATCCGGATATCATCGCCGCGCTCGACCGGTGGCTGCTCAACACCAATGCCACAGTCGTCGTCTCCCAGCTCTGGTCCCGTTTCCTGCCTCATCTCAGTTCCAATTTCCTCAAGACGAACATGGGGGTCGACCCTTATAAGCGGATGATCATCCTGCCTGACGAGGGACGTGACATCCCCTTTGGCAACAGTGTGATAAAGACCATTCCTGCCCATTTTCTGCACTCGGTCGGCAATTTTCAGTTCTACGACCCGGTCTCCAGGATACTTTTTTCCGGTGACATGGGTGCCTCGGTGGTGGCAGACGATTATGGCGATGTGGTGGTCGACTTCCAGGCGCATATCCCGGCGATGGAGGGTTTTCACAAGCGTTACATGTGTGCAAACAAGGTCTGTCGCCTGTGGGCCAATATGGTGCGCAGCCTGGATGTCGAGATGCTGGTGCCCCAACATGGTCCGCGTTTCGAAGGGCGTGAGTCGGTCAATCAGTTTCTCGATTGGATCTCCGGCCTGGAGTGCGGCGTCGATCTGATGACACAGCAGGATTATCAGGTTCTCTAACGTACCTCGTCACCAGTCCAGCCATGTAATGTATCTGCATACACTGTAGGAGCCGCCTCACCACCAAGCCTGTGCCGTGCAGGGATGTACCCGCATCGTAAAGGCAGGATGCCTGGAGCGACAAGGAAAGTGTTTACGGCGTTTTATGGAACAACCAGCTGATCTTAGTTACGTCAATAATTCGGTTGCAGTCATGGTGGGGTGGCTGTGCGCCTTCAAGAATTACTGTTTTCTGTTGGCAGGGGCGCAATCCGTTCCGTTTCCGACAGAGTATCTCAACCGCATCCCAGCACCGGTTCGTGAAGTTGAAAGGCTATAGGATTCCATCACTATGCCGATATGTTCAAGTAACGGACTGCCCTCAGTCAATCTACTCTAAATTAGAAGTTGTCATATACATATGACCGATGAGGATCCAGACAAACCGGCATCAGCCGGAGGAACGGCACTTGGAATCAGGGCGAAACTGATAGGTATCTTCGTTCTGATCAAGGTGATTCCACTCTTGATCCTGGCCATATTCCTGTTTTATCTGATGGGCAATCTGGGTGGCCTGGTGGCGAGACAGGTGGCCCTGCTGTCGGAGCAGATGGGAGAGGCCATCACAGCGGTGGGGACCAGTGCGACGAATGATGCCTCCAAGGCACTGGATGAACGTGCCCGTGAGGAGATAGAGCGGCTGACGACGGATACGGCGCGTTCACTCGCCCGCTTTCTGTATGAACGTGATGCCGATATCCGTTTCGCCGCCAGCCTGGCGGCAAGCCCAGAGTCCTTTCGCTCATTTTTATCCAGTCGACAGGGTGCGGTCGTCTATCATCAACCCTGGAAACTATCTGCTGATGGCAGCAGTTGGGAGCCTGAGACAACAGCCGAAAGCAGTGACGATAAGGCGGTCGTTGCAAACATCGAGGAAAATAAAAAAGAGTTTCACTATCGGCCTCCCGAGACCAAAGGCATTGTCAGGTGGCAGCCGCTCTATCTCGAGATGACTCTGGTAGATCTGAACGGACAGGAGCTGGTCAAGGTCACCACCAGTCAGCGTATGCACGGAGAGCTGCGCGACGTCTCCAATCCAGAAAACACCTATATCAAGGCAGAGCGCTATTTCTCTGAGCTGAAAAAGCTCAAGCCAGGTCAGATCTATGTCTCTGATGTGATCGGCGCCTATCAGCCATCGCCTGTGATCGGTCCCTATACCCGCGAGGCAGCCCGCAGGCTGGGGATCCGGTTCGAGCCGGAGAAGGCGGGCTATGCGGGTAAAGAGAACCCGGTTGGAAGGCGTTTTCAGGGATTGATTCGCTGGGCGACCCCGGTAGTCGAAGCGGGGGAGATCGTTGCCTACGTCACCCTGGCACTGGATCACACTCACATCATGGAATTCACCGATCATCTGGTGCCTACCACGCAACGCTATTCCGCCATCTCGGATGCATTGAGCGGAAATTATGCCTTCATGTGGGATTACCTGGGGCGGAATATCTCCCACCCACGTGATTATTTTATCGTTGGATATGACCCTGATACAGGCGAACCGGTGATGCCCTGGCTGGAGGAAACACACTATGCCGAGTGGCAGCGCAGTGGTCTCGGAGTGCGGGATTTTCTGGCCACTCTCCCATGGTTCGAGGGCCAGGGGCATGACAAGAAACCGTCGAAAGACATGGTGAAGCAGGGGCACTTGGCCCTGGACTGCCGGTTCCTGAATTTTGCGCCTCAGTGCGCCGGCTGGATGAACCTGACTCGATATGGAGGATCGGGCTCTTTCGTCATTTTTTGGGGAGGACTGTGGAAGCTCACCACTGCCGCTGTCATACCCTACTTTACCGGTCAGTATGCCAATTCACCAAGGGGGTTTGGCTTCGTCACCATCGGTGCCAATGTGGATCAGTTTCACCAGCCGGCGGTGGAAAGCAGAAAACGGCTGGCGCATATCGTCGATAAGCAGTTGGAAAGGGCGAAAGAACATGAACGAGATCTGCTCTCGTCGATCAAACGGGCACTGACCAAGGCCTATATGGAGATCAGCCTGTCCACCCTGTTGATGACCTTGGCAGTGATACTGATTGCGGTGTGGATGGCTTCTTATCTGACGCGCAGGATCACAGCCCTGATCAACGGCATAAGACACTTTGAGCAGGGCAATCTGAGCTATCGCCTGCCCCTCGAATCGAGAGATGAGATGGGGCAGCTCACCGAGTCGATCAATGCGATGGCGGAGAAGCTGGGAGTGGCCTTCAATGAGATTCAGACCACGGCGGATGATCTGTCGATGCAGAATGTGGCCAACCAGCGGCTGATGGAGGAGATGCAGGAGGAGATCACGGAGCGGCAACGGGCGGAGAGAAAGCTCAACAGGCTGGCCTATTACGATTCCCTGACACAGTTGCCCAATCGGGCGCAATTGAATGAGTGGCTCGGCAGTCAGCTGAAACAGGCAGAGAAGAGGGGTGAGGTTCTGGCCGTGTTGTTCATCGATCTGGATGGGTTCAAGTATGTCAACGACACCTTGGGCCACAGTATCGGGGACAGACTGCTATTGAAAGTGGCAAACCGGTTGCGCCATCAAAGCAGGATGGGGGATTTCATTGCCCGGCTGGGGGGGGATGAGTTTACCGTTGTGCTACAAAACGTTCCTGACATCGAAGCAGCGGGACAGGTTGCGCAGAAGATCATCGACCAGCTGTCGACAAAATTTGTCGTGGCCGGTCATGATGTCTATATCAATGCCAGCATCGGTGTGTGCGTGTTTCCCGATAACGGTACCGATGTGGACACCATCATGAAAAATGCCGATACCGCCATGTATCATGCCAAGGACCAGGGAAAGGGGTGTTACCGCTTCTGCACCGACGAGCTCAACCGGCGAGCCGAAGAGCGGCTGGTCATCGCCTCTGATCTGCGCAAGGCCCTGGAGCGGAAGGAATTCGTCCTCTATTACCAGCCCAAGGTGGATACCTATACAGCAGAGATGATTGGCCTCGAAGCACTGATCCGCTGGCAACACCCGGAGAAGGGGATGATTGCTCCAGATCGGTTCATCCCCATCGCCGAGGAGACAGGGGTCATCCTGCAGATCGGGGAGTGGGTCTTACGCAGGGTCTGTCAGCAGCAGAAGCAGTGGCTGGAGCAGGGGCTGCAACCTGTCCCCGTGGCGCTCAATGTATCGGCCAGACAGTTTTCCCAATCGGATCTGGCAGGTCTGGTGGCCAATGCACTCGCGGAAACGGGGATAGAACCAAACCTGATAGAACTGGAACTGACCGAAACACTGGTGATGCGCAATCCCGGGCGAACCATACGCATATTGGAGGAACTGGGCCGGCTGGGTGTTGGCGCCAGTATCGATGACTTTGGCACCGGCTACTCTTCGTTGAGTTACCTGAGGCGTTTTCCGGTGAGCACGTTGAAGATCGATCGTTCGTTTGTCCGTGATCTGGACACGGATCCCGGTGACGTGGAGCTGGCCTTGGCCATGGTCAGTATGGCCCACAGCATGGGCCTGAAAGTGGTGGCCGAAGGGGTCGAGGATGAAGCACAGCGCTCGATCCTGAAAGAGATGGCGTGTGATTATCTGCAGGGCTATCTGTTCAGCAGGCCATTGCCGGCGCAGGAGGTGACCGGCTGGCTGCGCCGGTGAGGTTTGCTTGGCCCTCTCATCACCCTGCCAGCCAGATCATGGTCGGCAGGGTGATGGCTGCCCCCACCACCTGGACGCTGATCAGGTTCGCCATCAGCTGATGGTCACCGCCCATCTGCCGGGCGAGGATATAGGACGATGCGGCAGTGGGCACTGCGCCGGCCAGTACGGCGACGATACGTGGCAGTCCCGTTATATCGAACAGCCAGCAGCCAAGAAACATCATTGCCGGCATGCCCAGCAGCCGCAGCAGTGCGCCGAAGGTGACCAGGGCACGGTTACCCAGCACATGCCCCACGTGCAGCCCGGCACCGACGGTCAACAGCCCCAGCCCCAGTGCGCCGCCGCCCAGGATGTCGAACAGATTGTACAGCAGGCCGGGCAGTCCAATACCGCTCAGATTGAGTAGTGCGCCGATGGCGCAGGCAATGATGAACGGGTTGCGTATCAGCTTCGACAGGACGTCCTTGAAATCACTGTCAGCGCTGCCGAATTTGGCCAGCGCAAAGACATTGATGACATTCAATGGCGGTATGATCACGGCCATGGTGATGGCCATGAAGGTGATGCCTTCGTCGCCATAGAGCAGGCCGATGATGGAGAGGGCGATGAAACCATGCCAACGGGTGGTGCCCTGCAACAGACTGCTGAAGGCGGCAGCGCTGATGCCGAATCGCCGATGCAGCAGGGGCCAGATGGCCAGCAGCAGGCCGCTCATGGTGAATATGGCAAACAGCAGGGCCGAGGCGAAGCGCAGCACCTCCGTGCCACCCAGCGTGGCCGTGGCCAGGGTCTTGATCAGGAGGATAGGGAAGAGCACGAAGTAGCAGAGGTTCTCGAACCCCCGCCAAGCCTCGGCGCCGAACACCGGAGCGCGCTTGAGCGCCGCACCCAGCAGGATGATCAGGAATACCGGTATCAGGGCAGCGATGACGGAAAGCATGGGATTACAGGAATCGTTCCCGGTAACCGGCCCATTTGCTGTCGACCTCCTGCTGCAGCGCCGCCACGTATTCCGGTTGCAAGGCCTTGAAGCGTCCCTGAATGCCGAAATAGTCGGTGACCGGCGGCATCTTCTTTTTCCGCAGCAGCTTTTCCGATGGCCCGGTGAGGCGGAACTCGCCGGCTTCTATCTCATACAGGTCGTACAGGCCGGTCTCCACCGCCGCCTTGCCGACGGCAATGGCCATCCGGTCCTCCACGCCCCAGCCGGGGGGGCAGGGGGTGTGGATATGGATGTACTTGAAGCCCTCGATCTGTTTCGCCTTCAGCAGCTTGTCGTGAAAATCCAGCGGAAAGGCGGCGGAGCAGGTGGCGACGTAGGCCGGTTTGTGGGCGGCGACGATGGCGGGAATGTCCTTTTTCGATTCCACCTTGCCGGATTGGGTGTTGTTGGTCAGGGTGCCCTTTGGGGTGGTGCTGGAGCGCTGCACCCCGGTGTTCATGTAGGCCTCGTTGTCGTAACAGATGTAGATGAAGTCCTCTACCCGCTCGATGGCGGCCGAGAGGGCCTGCAGGCCGATATCCCCGGTCCCGCCGTCACCGGCCCAGGCCACTACCTGGGTCTTTTTTCCCAGCCGTTTCATCGCTGCGCGGATGCCGCTGGCTGCCGCTGCCGTGGAGGCAAAGGTGACGTTGAGGATCGGCATCTGCGATGAGGAGATGGGATAGAGCCCCTGCACCACGGTCAGGCAACTGGGCGGCACGGCAAAGATGCAGTCCCGTCCAAGCGCCTTCAGTCCCACCCGGTACAGGGTATTGAGGGTACAGCCGGTGCAGGCACGGTTGCCGGGATGGGCATACTCCTCTGCGTCCAGGCTGACGGCGGTGGTCCTTTTACTGGCGGTGGTGGTCATGTCGTTGTCCTGATATGGCTGCGCATTGTTGTCTGGTCGTGACTGTTCAGTTGTACTTTTGGGTATCACTGCCAGTGGGTATTTCTTCCGGAAAATGCTGTGAATACGTCCATGTACGCTCGACGGCGGCATCCCTGCCGCCGACGCTTCCTCCAGAAATACCCACTGGCAGTGATTTGTTGTGCTCAGACACCCAACCCGATCCATTGGGGAGTGTCGGTCGCACCCGTTTTTTCCGCGCTGCCCCGGCACGCCTGTTTCAGGGTGTCATAGAGGGTCTCGGTGCGGATTTCACGCCCGCCCAGGCCGACGATGAAGTTCTCCACCTGCGGCCTTTTGTCACTGGGGTAGAGGGCCGCTTTCACATCGCCGAACAGGGCGCCCTGGTTACCGTAGCTGAGGGCCTTCTCATACACCATGACGCCCTTTGCGTTCTCCAGTGCCCGGCGTACCCGGTCATTGGGGAAGGGGCGGTAGAGGTGGATCGCCAGCACGCCGGCGCGGATGCCGTCCTGTTGCCGCAACTGGGTCACCACGTCGCGGAACTGGTTGGCCAGAGTGCCCATGGCCACTACGATGAATTCCGCATCGTCACAAAGATAGGGCTCCATCAAGGGATTGCCGCCCCGGCCGAACAGGGCCTGGAACTCCCGGTCGATCTGTTCCAGCCGGTCTGCCGATGCAATCAACTCCTGGTGCAGATTGTGGCGGATATCCATGTAGCTGGGGGCCACCTCGCCGTGGACGTCGATGCGGGTATCCGGCATGGTGACCGAGTTGAGGTTTTCGGGATGATCCGGATTCAGCGTGTGATCATAGTGGTAAGGTGGCAGGAAGCGGTCCACCAGCGCCTGCTCCGGCACCTCGAACGGCATGTAGGTGTGGGACAGGTAGTAACCGTCGTAGCAGACCATCACCGGGATGCTGACGCTCTCGGCCAGGCGGAATGCCTTGATGGTGGTGTCCATGATCTCCTGGTGATCCTTCACGAACAGCTGGATCCAGCCGGCATCGCGCTGGGAAATGGCGTCCTGATGGTCGTTCCAGACGGTCCAGGGGGCACCGACGCCGCGGTTGACCACGCACATCACCAGGGGCAGGCGGGCGCCGGCGGCCCAATGTACCTGCTCGCTCATGTACAGCAGGCCGTTGGCCGAGGTGGCGGTGAAGGGGCGTACCCCGGCCGATGCCGCGCCGATGCAGACGGCGAGGGCACTGTGCTCGCTCTCCACGGCAACGTATTCGGCATCCATCTCGCCTTGGTCGATCATCTGTGAGAGCTTTTCCGTCAATGGTGTCTGTGGCGTAATGGGGTAGGCGGCGATCACCTCGGCCTTGGCCAGTTTCACCGCCATCGCCGCTGCGACGTTGCCTGATTCGATTGTGTTCATAGCGTGGTCAATCCTCGAAGAATTCGGATTCCGCCACCATCTGGATGGCCTTGGTGGGACACTCTTCGGCACAGATGCCGCAGCCTTTGCAGTATTCGAGCAGGATCTCCGGCTCCAGATCCTTGCTGATCACGCCGTCCGGGCAGTACAGCCAGCACAGGTGACAGGATGCCTTCTGCCGTTTTGCCGGGGTGCACAGGGAGAGGTCGATGACCGGGCGCTCCACCCGCCAGGAGCCGGTGCGGCCGGCATCGCCTTCGCCACCCTCGGCGTTGGAGGTCATGATTTCAAAGAGGTCTCTAGTCATGCTGGTAACCCTGTCGTATTCACGAAAGTCGTAGGAGCCGTGCCTCGCTTCGCTGGTAAGGGAAGCGCCGCAGGGTGCAATGAACCATCCGGCTTCATGCTTCCCTAATATCCGTCCGTTGCCAGGCGAGGCGTGCCGCCTCGGCGTTCTCCTGCGCCTTTTTGCCGCTGAATTCCCGTTCGATGCAGTCGGCCAGGACATCCAGTTCGATCAGGCCACTGGCGCGGCCAAAGGCACCGATGATACCGCTGTTGACGATGCTCCGGCGCAGTCCCACCTCGCTGGCGATCTGGTTGACGTGGACCGTGGCGACCCGAAAACCGTCGATGCCGCACTTTTCTGCCGCCTTGGGGGTGTTCAGCACCAGCAGGCCACCGGGTTTCAGGCCGGCGGTCACGTCCACTTCGCCCATGATCATGTGATCCAGCACCACCACGATATCCGGCGTCTCGATGGGGGAGAGGTCGGTAATCCGCTGATGGGCGATCTTGAGCGAGGTGTGGACCGGGGCGCCACGCCGCTCGGTACCGAAGGTCGGGGCCATGATGGCACCGCCATAGCCGGAGCGGAACGCGGCCTCGGCTACGATCTTGGCCGCAGTGATGGCACCCTGTCCGCCTCGGCCATGCCAGCGGATTTCTATGATCTGGTCACTCATTGATTGTTTAAAGGACGGCAGGAACCGGTCCGAATTACCCTGTAAAAAAGTAAAAAATACAAACGCATAGAATCCCTAACTATACCAAAAAAGCGGGTTTGTTGGATATTTTTTTACGTTTACGTAAACGTAACTCAATTTCTTCGGTACGCCGCCATCAATGAGGCAGCGCCGATGAAAAGGGCGCCGAAGATTCTGTTCTGAATGATCTGATGCCGCTCGCTCTTCATCCAGTGGGAGAATTGGGCGGCGAGGGTGGCGTAACCCAGCATCACCCCAATATCCACCAGGATCAGGGTTATTCCCATAATGCTGAACTGAGGTGCCTGAGGAAGGTGCAGGTCTAGGAACTGGGGAAACAGGGCCAGCAGGAACAGGGTGGCCTTTGGGTTGGTCAGGTTGACGAAGGCCGCCAGCCAGAAGCGCTTACGCTGGCTTTGCAGCAGATCCGTGTCGGCAGTCATCCTCAGGGGAGGCTGGGTCCATTTCTTATACCCAAGCCATAGCAGATAGCTGACGCCGAACCATTTGATGACGGTGAAGGCGAGAGAGGAGCTGGCCAGCATGGCGCCAAGGCCGACCCCGACCAGCAGGATCTGGGCGCCATAGCCCAGCTGCAACCCCAGAATCGCCGGCAGGCTGTTGCGCACGCCATATTGCAGGCCATTGCTCATGGTGTTCACTGCGCCGGCGCCGGGAGAGATGGAGATGAGCAATGCAGCGAGAAAAAAAGCCAGCCAGGTTTCGATGGTCATAGGGATTACCCTTTCTAAATGAAATGATTATGCCGTTATCGATTGGCCAGTAAGATGGCGCGCCGGGGTGCGGGATGGCCTTCGATGGTGCGCGTCGGGTCGCCGGGGTCGAGGAAATCGGGCAGGGACTCGAAGCGCATCCAGGGTGTGGAGCGTTGCTCTTCGATGCGGGTGGGCGTGACATCGAGGATACGGACGTTACTGAAGCCGCATCGCTGCAACCAGCCTGAAAGGGTGGCTGCGGAAGGGATGAACCAAACATTACGCATCTTCGCGTAGCGTCCCTCCGGCACCAGGGTTTCGCCTGCCTTGCCCTCGATCACCAGGGTCTCCAGTATCAGTTCACCGCCGGGACGGAGGGCACCCTTCAGCTCCAGCAGATGATCCATCGGGGAGCGGCGATGATAGAGAATGCCCATGGAGAAGACGCTGTCGAACGCCTGCAGGTTGTGTGGGATCGCTTCGATGCCCAGTGGCAACAGGTGAACCGGCCAGTGATCGCCGAGAAAGTGGCGCAGGGCGAGGAACTGAGCCAGATAGAGCTGGGTCGGGTCGATGCCGATCACCACGCTTGCGCCGGCACCGGCCATGCGCCAGCAGTGGTAACCGTTGCCGCAGCCCACATCCAACACCCGCCGGTCGCGCAGCGGTGCTATCTCCTGCTGCAGGCGACGCCACTTCCAGTCGGAGCGCCACTCGGTGTCGATGTGAACCCCATGCACGGTGAAGGGGCCTTTGCGCCAGGGGTGGAGCTGCTGCAGCAGCCTGCCGATCCGTTCCTGTGCGTTGGCCGGAAGCGCAGGCTCCGATGTCACCGTGATCATGTCCTGATCGAGTATGACCTGGCTGGCCGGAACCTCCGGCAGTTGCTCCACCGCTTCCATCCAGTGCGGGAAGTCCCCGTGCAGCCGGGAGAAGAAGGCTTTTTCCAGCTGTGCCTCGAGGTGCTCTGCCCAGGCTGACAGGCCCTGCTCGTGCATCATCTGTCGTGTGGGGGCGAAATCGATCATCGGCGGGCCACCAGAGAGGCGAAGTTGAAGCACTGAAACCACAGGTCGGCGCGGCGAAAGCCGGCCTGCCGCAGTCGTTGCTGGTGTTGTGCCAGGGTCTCAGGGATCAACACCTTCTCCAACGCGGTCCGCTTCTGACTGATCTCCAGGTCGTTGTAGCCGTTGGCCCGTTTGAAGGCGTGGTGCATCTCGATCTGCAAGCGCTCTTGCTCGGGGTCTTCGAAACGGATCTTTTCCGACAACACCAGGATGCCGCCGGGGCGCAGGCCCTGATGGATCCGTTCCAGCAGCGGCAGGCGTTTTTCCGGTGGGATGAACTGCAGGGTGAAGTTGAGGACCACCATCGAGGCGTTGTCAATGGGAGTGTCGCAGACGTCGCCGTGAATCAGTTCGATTGCCGTTTCCAGTCCTGCTGGGATCTGCTGTCGTGCCTGCTTCAGCATCTCGGGGGAGTTGTCCACGCCGATGATGCGGCAGCCGGGTGCCTCGATCCCCCGGGCCATGGCCACCGATGATGCGCCGAGAGAGCAGCCCAGATCGTAGCAGTTGCTGCCCGGCTCGACGTAACGTGAGGCCAGGACGCCGGTCATGTTGATCACGGAGGCATAGCCCGGGACCGATCGCCTGATCATGTCGGGAAAGACCGCCGCGACCCGCCGGTCGAACTGGAAATCTCCCACCTCGTCCAGAATGGTGCTGTAGATCCGGTCCTGCCTCGCTTCGCTGGTCATTGGTATGGGGCTCGTGGTCGATACAAAATGGATGCAACGCTTCGGTTCTTTCACTGCGTCCTGAGATGATCAGCATTCCCCCGATGTGCGCACTGATGTCAGTCCGCACTGGGTGACACTGGCGACTTGTCATTCAAGGCGGGCCGTTGCCGGATCCGCAGGGAAACTAGCTGATGAGTCGGGGGATTATAATTCAAGAGTTATAAACCTGAAGTGGCGGAAGGATGCGGTCTATTCCAACCTCATATTTGAAAGCCGGCCTCCTATAGGGCTTTTGTGCCCATGTGCATTATAAATAGAGCGATAAAAACAAACGATAACTCGCCGCAAGTTACCTTGCTTATCTCTGTTACAATATGCGGCCTTCAGTAGTTGATCAGAACATTCTTACGGAGCAATAGTCAGCGCACGGTTACATGCCCGTGCAGATTACCAATTCCGGAACGGGTTCCCGTTCCGCGCAATAGGGGGTCGTTTTATCGTCCCCGGATGGTTTCTCCTCAGCACCGTTCGGTCAGCCGCTGGATGATCGTTTCGACTGCCCATCTATTTCGAGGAATAACCATGGCTTCTTTGCCACTTGCCCCATCGCTGCGGCGTTTCGTTCCCTTTCTCGCCTGGCTTCCCGGAGTCGGCAAGCGTGACCTGAAGGCTGACTTTCTCGCAGGCCTCACCGGTGCCGTGGTAGTGCTGCCCCAAGGCGTGGCCTTCGCCACCATTGCTGGCATGCCGCCGGAGTACGGTCTCTATGCCGGTATGATACCCGCTATCATTGCCGCCCTGTTCGGTTCATCGCGGCATCTGGTCTCCGGGCCCACCACGGCAGCCTCGATCGTGCTGTTCTCTGCCTTGAGCGTCTATGCCGAGCCGGGCACCGCGGAGTATGTAAAGCTGGCCTTGACCATGACCTTCATGGCCGGCGTATTGGAATTGATCCTGGGTCTTGCACGCCTGGGGGCGCTGGTCAATTTCATCTCCCATTCGGTGATAGTTGGTTTCACCGCCGGTGCCGCCATTCTCATCGCTGCCAAACAGCTGAAAAACTTCTTTGGTGTCACCATTGAACGGGGCGGTCATCTGCATGATGTGCTCTACCAGTTCTGGCAGCAGATCCCCGAGATAAACCCCTATGTGACGGCGGTTGCACTGATCACGCTGTTGTCCGGGCTTGGAGTGAAGCGCTGGTTTCCCCGCTTTCCCTACATGATTGCCGCCATGCTGATCGGCAGCCTGGCAGCCGCGTTGTTGAACCAGTTGTTTGGTATGGATGTTACCGCGATCAAGACGGTGGGGGCCCTGCCGCAGAGTCTGCCGCCCCTCTCCAGTCCCGATTTCTCGTTCGAGACGATCCGTAATCTGGCCCCTTCGGCGCTGGCGGTGACCCTGTTCGCATTGACAGAGGCGGTCTCCATCGGCCGCTCCATTGCCGCCCGCAGCGGTGACCGCATCGATGGGAATCAGGAGTTCATTGGCCAGGGGCTGTCCAATGTGGTGGGTAGTTTCTTCTCCGGTTACGTGGCTACCGGCTCCTTCAACCGCAGTGGCCTCAACTATCAGTCTGGCGCCATAACGCCATTGGCTGCGGTATTTGCCGGCCTGCTGCTGATGGTGATCGTGCTGGCGGTGGCGCCTCTCGCCGCCTGGCTGCCCAATGCGGCGATGGCCGGCATTCTGTTCATGGTTGCCTGGGGATTGATCGACTTCAAGGAGATCAAGCACATCCTGAAGGCCAGCCGGCGGGAGACGGCGGTAATGGCGGTCACCTTCTTCGGCGCCCTGTTCCTGGAGCTGGAGTTGGCCATCTTCGCCGGTATCCTGCTCTCCCTGGTGCTCTATCTTGAGCGGGTCTCGCATCCGCTCATCGTCACCCGGGCGCCCAATCCCATGCTGTACAAGAATGCCTTCTCCAGCGAGCCGGGACTGCCGGAATGCCCTCAATTGAAGATCCTGAGGATCGACGGCTCCCTGTTCTTTGGCTCCATCAATCACGTGCAGGATGAGTTCGAGCGCATTCGTGAGCACGCCCCCGAGCAGGTTCATCTGGCCATCGTGGCCGATGGCATCAATTTCGTCGATACCAGTGGTGCCCAGGCCCTGGTGGATGAGGTGCGCAAGCGCCGTCGGTTGGGCGGCGATCTCTATCTGATCCATGTCAAGCAGGGGTTGTGGGACTCACTGGATCGCTATGGTGCATTCGATGAGATCGATCCAAACCATGTTTTTCAGTCCAAGACCGATGCCATTCGTGGTATTTTCCAGAAACTCGATCGTGATGTCTGCCGCAGTTGCGAAAAGCGGATCTTCCGGGAGTGTAAGGATGTATGATGGGATCGTTACCGAACAAGCGCTGACCGAGAAGGAACAGCGCTTCCTGCAGCGACAACTGCGTTATGGCCGCGCCTATCTCTATTTCGTGGTGGCCGAGATCCTCGTTGCCGGTGGTCTGTTGATTTATATGGTGGTTATCGGCCACTTCAACGGCACCCGTTTCGCCCTTTCCATCGTGTTGTTGCTTGCGGCCAGGGGTAATCTCAAGCAGTACAAGGATGTGATATTGCTGAAGAAACTCAGCCAGGGCATGAGGGCGCCGGAATGAAGAGAGGGGCGGCAGGTGGCACTTGCTATCGCTGCTGCAACCGCCCCCGGGCCATCACCGGAGTTGAATGATGCGTGGTGCCACAGTCCTGCGTATCGTTGGCTTTTTCGCTATGGGATTCAGCCTGACGATGCTGATTCCCATTGCTGTGTCGCTCTGGTTCGATGATGGGGAGGCACGCCACTTTCTCGTTTCCCTGGTCGTGATCTTCCTTCCCGGGCTGTTGTTCTGGTTCCTGGGGCGTGGCGGCAGCCGTGATCTCGCCACCCGGGACGGTTTCCTCATCGTGGCTGTATTCTGGGGTGGCATCAGCACGTTTGCCGCGCTGCCATTCATTCTGGGAGCTCACCTCAGTTTCGTCGACGCCCTGTTCGAGGCCATATCCGCATTCACCACCACGGGTGCAACGGTCATTGTCGGCCTGGACGAGTTGCCCAAATCGGTGCTCTTCTATCGTCAGCAACTGCAGTGGTTCGGCGGGATGGGGATGATCGTGCTGGCGGTCGCGGTACTGCCGCTGGTGGGTATCGGCGGCATGCAGTTGTACCGTGCAGAGGCGCCGGGGCCGTTGAAGGAAGAAAAACTCACGCCACGGCTGGCCCATACCGCCCGGGTGCTGTGGGTATTCTATCTTGCCATCACCCTGGCCAACGCCCTGGCATACTGGCTGGCAGGCATGTCTCCTTTCGATGCGGTGGCCCACAGCCTCTCCACCGTCTCCACCGGGGGGTTCTCCACCCATGACGAGAGCCTGGGTTGGTTCAATAGTCCACTGATCGAAGGCATCGCCATCGTCTTCATGCTGCTCGGGGCGATCAATTTCAGTGTCCATTTCATCGCCTGGCGCCGACGCAGCCTGCTGAGCTATCTGCAGGACGTGGAGGTGCGGACGTTTCTGCTGTTCGTGCTCGCCATCATCATACTGGTCAGTCTGATTCTGCGCAGCAGCGGTGAGTACCACACCATGCCGCCCAGCCTGCGCAATGCCACCTTCGAGGTGGTCTCCGTGGTGACCAGTACCGGTTTCGGTACGGTGGACTTCTCCCACTGGCCCGACTTCCTGCCGGTGCTGCTCATTCTGATCAGCTTCGTCGGTGGTTGCGGGGGGTCCACGGCGGGTGGCATGAAGGTGATGCGCATCATCGTCCTGGCCCAGATGGGCCTGCGCGAGGTGCGGCGGCTGATCCATCCCCGTGCATTATTGCCGATCCGGATGGGTGGCAGGGTGTTGCGAGAGCGCACCCTGGAAGGGGTGTGGGGCTTCTTTGCTGCTTACGTGATCTCGTTCGTGGTGCTGATGCTGTTGATGATGCATACCGGGATGGATCAGGTATCCGCTTTTTCCGCCATTGCCACCAGTATGAACAATCTGGGACCCGGCCTGGGCCAGGTGGCCAGCACCTTTACCGAGGTGAGTGATGGTGGGAAACTGATCGCTGCCTTCGCCATGCTTCTGGGGCGGTTGGAGATATTCACCATTCTGGTGCTGTTGATGCCCGAGTTTTGGAAACGCTGAACAGGGAATATCCTGCTTCTCCGTTGCGAATTTTCATAATAGCCTGCTATTACGTGGAATTTACACCTCGAAGCCGAACCTTCTGAAACACGATCTACTTCGTCCAGACTTAATCAGAGATTCCCTAATCCCGATAAACGCCTGGACTGTATTCGGTCATTTGAGTGCAGCGGGCTCCTCGATGGCCGGAAGCAGCGTCCCATCCATCAGAACTGCCAGGTAATATGTTTTCTGACCCTTGCCTGTCCCGTCTTTCATCTGCACCAGGTAGTACCAGCGGTTCTGCTTCTCGTGATGCAGGATCGGCTTCAGTTCGATGGCATGTATTTTAAGATGTGTCTTGGTCGGCGTCAGGTGCCTCCAGCGATCGATGCTCTGTAAGAGATTCGACAATTTGAAAGGTGGTGCGCCGTCCGCAGGCTTCCAGGCCGGGGTCTTGGCGATGTCCGCCTCGCCGGCATAAATGACGATTTTGGTGTCGTCCAGATGCTCAATGATCTCCAAGGGCCATTGTTGGTGGTTGGCGAGGGCAGTTCCACCGATCAGCAATAGTAATCCGCCTAGCAATTTGTAGTACATACGACTTCTCCATGAGGTGATGGTCAAATGGTGCAGGGAACCCGCCCATCCTTTGATTCAAGTGAAACATCGAATTATACCCCGAAACTGTAAGTTCATCAGTGTACGTAGTACGAGAATTTGATCATAGGTGTCCTGGGAGGATTGCTGCATAATCTTTAATTTAGGCTTGTATGATCAGCGTGTTGTGTCCTTTTGTTCCCGCTGAATCAGCGGGTTCATGGATACTGCCCCCTGACTATGAGAGACATGCCAGGCATAAGGAAGGCATCCATGGTGCAAAGGAAGGACTGTGTGTGGAATAGGTTTGCTTCCGGCAAAAAAAGGCCCGGCAGGGGATGCCGGGCCGAAGCAAAACCACCGTTGAGGGTGGAGGAGATATGAGGAGATTCGCGGACACGCCAGACCGGGCTGGTTGCCCGATCCGGCATTTATTGAATCCGGGGCTGATTTAATCAGCTGCTACCCTTTCCTGCATTGATAATTCTCAAATAGTACACGCGGCCGGTAACTTCCATCGGGCAGGATGTTGGCCGTGGGGGATGCGAGTGGTGCCTGGCCCGTCGCCCGCAGGGGGCGTCAGATCCCGCTTGCCGGGCCATGGTCCGGGTTTCTGGCCTGCTGATGGCCGAAAAGGGTCGCAGTTATATATTTCTGCATCTCTCCTGGAATGGTAAACTTTGCGCCAAATCGGGTACCTGAGAGGTTTATTCATGGCTGGACACAGTAAATGGGCCAATATCAAGCACAAGAAGGCGGCCAACGACAAGAAACGCGGGAAGATCTGGACCAAACTGATTCGTGAGATCACGGTGGCGGCCAAGGCGGGTGGGGGCGACCCCGATGCCAACCCGCGTTTGCGCCTGGCGGTGGATAAGGCGACCGGCGCCAACATGCCGAAAGATACCATCAAGCGGGCTATCGAGCGGGGCGCTGGCGGTGCTGATGGCGACAATTACGATGAGATCCGTTATGAGGGCTACGGTCCGGGTGGTGTGGCGGTGATCGTCGATTGCATGACCGACAACCGTAACCGTACCGCATCGGAAGTGCGTCACGCCTTCAGCAAGCATGGGGGCAATCTGGGTACCGACGGCTCTGTCGCCTATCTGTTCAGCAAACAGGGCATCATCAGCTTTGCGCCGGGCGCCGATGAGGATGCCATCATGGAGGCGGCGCTGGAGGCGGGCGCCGAGGATGTGGTGAGCAACGACGACGGTTCGATAGATGTGATGACCACGCCGGAGGAATTTTCCGCGGTGAAGGAAGCCCTGATCGCTGCCGGCCTGGAGCCGGACAACGCGGAGATCACCTTCAGTGCCTCGACCACCGCCGAGCTGGACCTGGAGACGGCGGAGAAGCTGCTGCGCATGGTGGATACCCTGGAGGATCTGGACGACGTGCAGGAGGTCTACTCCAACGCCGAGATCTCCGACGAGATCATGCAGCAGATCGGCTGAATGCGCCGCATCCTCGGTATTGATCCAGGATCACGGGTCACCGGCTACGGCATCATCGCCAGCGACGGCGTGCGCAGCAGCCATGTGGTGAGCGGCTGCATCCGTATCAGCGAGGGTGAGTTGCCGGCCCGGCTGGGGGAGATTTTTCGTGAAGTGGCTGCCATCGTGGCTGAATTCTCCCCCCAGGAGATGGCTGTCGAGCAGGTGTTCATGGCCAAGAACGCCGCCTCTGCGCTGAAGCTCGGTCAGGCACGGGGGGCAGCCATCTGTGCCGGGGTGATGGCCAATCTTCCGGTCTATGAATACAGCCCCCGCAACATCAAGCTGGCGGTGGTGGGCAGCGGCAAGGCGGACAAGGAACAGGTGCAACACATGGTACGACGTATCCTGCAACTGGAACAGAAACTGGCCGCCGACCAGGCCGACGCCCTGGCAGTGGCCCTGAGCCACGCCCATGCCAACAGCACACTGCTGAACATCGCCCGCGCCGGCCATGGGTGGGGACGATGATCGGCCGCCTGCGTGGTGAACTGGTCTACAAACGGCCGCCACAGCTGATGGTCGACGTCAATGGCGTCGGTTATGAGCTGGAGGTGCCCATGTCGACCTTCTATGACCTGCCGGAACAGGGTCAGACGGTGACCCTCTCCACCCATCTGGCGATCCGTGACGATGCCCATATCCTCTACGGCTTCAGCTCTGAGTCGGAGCGTGCCCTGTTCCGTGCCCTGCTCAAGGTGAGCGGGGTGGGGGCCAAGATGGCCCTTGCCATCCTCTCCGGCATGAGCGCGAGCGAGTTTGCGGCAGCGGTGCAGAATGGGGAAACGTCCGCCCTGGTCCGTCTGCCCGGTATCGGCAAGAAGACGGCGGAGCGGCTGATCGTGGAGATGCGTGACCGGTTGGACCGGCTCGATGTCACTGCGGCGACCAGTCTGCCAAAGGCAGCAGCGGCTATGCCGGCGGCAACCCCGGTCTCCGATGCGGTGGACGCCCTCGTCGCCCTTGGCTACAAGCCCAATGATGCCAGCCGTATGGTGCGGGCGGTGGACGGGGACGGACTGAGCAGTGAAGAGATTATCCGGGCCTCTCTCAAGGCAGTGGCGGCGAAGACCAAATGAGTGACCCGACACGTATTATCAGCGCCGAGGCCGGTTCGGAAGATGCCGTCATGGACCGGGCCATCCGGCCGCGCCGGCTGCAGGACTATGTCGGCCAGCCGGTGGTGCGGGAACAGATGGAGATCTTCATCCATGCCGCCCGTAACCGGGAGGAGGCGCTGGATCATGTCCTCATCTTCGGCCCGCCGGGGCTGGGCAAGACCACCCTGGCCCATATCATCGCCAATGAGATGGGGGTCAATCTGCGTCAGACCTCCGGGCCGGTGCTGGAGAAGCCTGGTGATCTGGCTGCCCTGCTGACCAATCTGGAGCCTTACGACGTGCTGTTCGTGGATGAGATCCATCGTCTCAGCCCGGTGGTGGAAGAAGTGCTCTACCCGGCGATGGAAGACTACCAGCTGGATATCATGATCGGTGAAGGGCCGGCGGCGCGCTCGATCAAACTCGACCTCCCTCCCTTCACCCTGGTCGGCGCAACTACCCGGGCCGGATTGCTCACTTCCCCGTTGCGTGACCGTTTCGGTATCGTGCAGCGGCTGGAGTTCTATAATACCGCCGACCTGACCCATATCGTCGGTCGCTCCGCCGAGATTCTCGCTATCGAGGCGGACGAGCAGGGCGCCCGGGAGATTGCCCGCCGCTCCCGCGGCACACCGCGTATCGCCAACCGGCTGTTACGTCGGGTACGCGACTACGCCCAGGTGAGGGCGGATGGCCGGGTCACGCCGGAGGTGGCGGACAAGGCGCTGGGCATGCTCAAGGTGGACAACAGCGGCTTCGATGTCATGGACCGCAAGCTGCTGAGTGCGGTGATCCAGAAGTTCGACGGTGGCCCGGTGGGAGTGGACAGCCTGGCAGCCGCCATCGGTGAGGAGCGGGGCACCATCGAGGATGTGCTGGAGCCGTTTCTGATTCAGCAGGGGTTTCTGATGCGCACCCCCCGTGGACGGGTCGCCACCAGGGCCGCTTATCTGCACTTCGGCATGACGCCGAAGCCGGGTTCGGAAGAGATGCCGGAGACACCGCGGGATCTGTTCGATGAGTCCTGAGTCAGGGGTGAGGGACGTGGATGACCGGTCGTCCCCCAGGGGTCGGAGTCAAACCGTGCACGGCATGGAGGTAATAGCAATAGGGTTGGGGTGGTTTGACTCCGCCCCCTCCAAGCCACGAAAACAGCAAGGATCATGACGGAATTTATCTGGCCGGTCAGAGTCTACTACGAGGATACCGACGCCGGTGGCGTGGTGTATTACGCCAACTATCTGAAATTTATGGAGCGTGCGCGTACCGAGTGGCTGCGCAGCCTGGGCTTCGAACAGGATGAGCTGCGCGAGGCGGCGGGGATTATCTTCGTGGTGCGCCACGTGGATATCGATTTTCATGCGCCGGCGCGCTTCAATGATCAACTGCAGATCCACTGCCGGATGCTGCAACGGGGAAGAGTGAGTTTGACCTTTCAACAACAGATCCTGCGGGCCGGCGATCGCCGCCCATTGTGTGCTGCAGCAGTGAAAATCGCTTGCCTCGACGTCGCCAGCTTCCGTCCGCGTCCCATTCCCAAATCCATGTTGCAGGAGCTTTCCGATGGGATCTGAGCTTTCCTTCGTCACCCTGGTGCTCAATGCCAGCCCCCTGGTGCAGCTGGTGATGGCGGTATTGATGATCGCCTCGCTGATCTCCTGGACCATGATCTTTGACCGGGCCAAGGTGTTGAAACAGACGCGTCGCGCCGCGGATAACTTCGAACAGCGGTTCTGGTCCGGTGGCGACCTGGGCGAGCTCTACCGGCAGGTGGAACGGGAGGAAGGGGCGGCTGGTGGCATGGCCGCTATCTTTCACGCCGGCTTCCAGGAATTCGCCCGCCTGAACAAGAGCAGCGATATCGAGCCGATGGCTATCGTCGAGGGTGCCCGTCGCTCCATGCATGTGGCCCTCAGCCGGGAGATGGACCGGCTGGAGACCAACCTGTCCTTTCTCGCCACGGTGGGCTCCACCAGCCCCTATGTGGGTCTGTTCGGAACCGTCTGGGGTATCATGAACTCCTTTCATGCGCTGGGTAACGTAAAGCAGGCGACCCTCTCCTTGGTCGCTCCAGGCATCGCCGAGGCCCTGATCGCCACAGCCATGGGGCTGTTCGCCGCGATCCCGGCGGTGGTGGCCTATAACCGTTACTCCAACGATGTGGAACGGTTGAACAACCGCTATGAAGACTTTCTCGATGAGTTCACCACCATCCTGCAGCGCCAGGCCCATGCTTGATGTAGGGCCGAGGCCTGAGGGCCGGGGAGCGAGGGGCGTGCCATGTCCATGACCCATCGTCAGCGACGTCAACGCCGTCGTCCGATGGCTGAGATCAACGTGGTGCCCTACATCGATGTGATGCTGGTGCTGCTGGTGATCTTCATGATCACGGCGCCGTTGTTGACCCAGGGGGTGAAGGTGGATTTGCCCCAAGCCGATGCCGAGCCCTTGCCGCCAGAGGCTGATGACCCGGTGGTGGTCTCGGTGAACGCCGCCGGTGAGCTGTTCATCGATGTGGGGGAGGGCAAGAATTCCCCGGTCACCGAGGAGACCCTGATGACCCGGGTGGCCGCTGTGCTGCGCTACAAGCCGAAGACGCCGATCATGGTGCGCGGTGATCGCAACGTGAACTATGGCCGGGTGGTGCAGACGATGGTGCTGATTCAGGCTGCCGGGGCGCCCCAGGTAGGCCTGATCACGGACATACCGGAGCAGTAACCATGCTGCAGATTCTCCGGCGTAACCCATTGGCGGCCCTGGCTGCACTGCTGATGCATATCGCCATCATCCTGTTCCTGGTGGTCGGGGTGGACTGGCTGGAACCGCCGAAACAACCGAAGCCAGTGGCCCAGGCGGTGCAGGCGCGGGTGGTGGATGGGCGGCAGGTGGCGGCCGAGGTGGAGCGGCTGCGGCAGGCTGATCAACTTCGTCAGCAGCGGCTGCAACAGGAGCAGCAACGGCTGCAAGCGCTGAAACGCAAGCAGCAGGCGGAGGAGAAACGGCTGCGACAGGTAAAACAGCAACGCCTGCAGGAGGAGAAGAAGCGCAAACAGGCGGAGCAGCAGCGAAAAGCTGAAGAGAAGAAGCGCCAGCGGCTGGCGCAACAGCGTAAGGCAGAGGAGAAGAAACGCAAGCAGGCCGAGGCGAAAAAACGGGCGGAGCAGGCCAAGCGCAAAAAGGCGGAAGCGGCAAAGCGTAAAAAGGCGGAAGCGGCAAAGCGTAAAAAAGCGGAAGCGGCAAAGCGCAAGGCTGAAGAGAAGAAGCGTAAACAGGCCGAGGCGAAACGGAAGGCGGAAGAGAAGAAGCGCAAGCAGGCCGAGGCGAAACGCAAAGCGGAAGAGAAGAAACGCAAGGCGGCGGAAGCGGCACGCAAGGCGCGGGAAGCGGAGCTCCAGGCGGCCATGGAGGCCGAGCGTAATGCCAGTGAGATCCAGCATTTCATGGTGCTGACCCAGCAGAAGATCATCCGTAACTGGGTGCGTCTGGAGGGGATGGGCGATGGCCTGAAGGCGACGCTGAATGTGCGCCTGGCGCCCGGTGGCAACGTGATCGCGGTGAACGTGATCAAGAGCAGTGGCAATGGCGCATTCGACCGCTCGGCGGTGGCGGCGGTCTACAAGGCCGATCCACTACCGGTGCCCGATGGCAAGTTGTTCGAGCAGTTTCGTCAGATAAATTTTGTTTTCGATCCAAACAGATAATTCAGGAATCATGAAACGAATCATTCTAATGTTGTTGTTCGCCTGCTGGTCCATGCAGGTTGCTGCCGCCCTTACCATCGAGATCACGGAAGGGGAGGAGGGGGCGCTGCCGATCGCGGTGGTCCCGTTCGCCTATCAGGGTCAGGGCGCCCGGCCGGATCAGGACCTGGCCGCCATCGTGCGCAGTGACCTGAGGCGCAGCGGCCGTTTCGATCCGATGCCGGTGCGGGACATGCTGGCCCGCCCCAGCAGCGGCAGCCAGGTCGAGTTCCGCGACTGGAAGGCGCTGGGGATGGAGAACCTGGTGATTGGCAGCATCAAGTCCAATGGCAGCGGCGGTTATCTGGTCCGTTTTCAGCTGTTCGATGTATTCAAAGGGGAGCAGTTGGCGGGCTACAGTATCCCGACAACCGTGCGCAACCTGCGCCGGACGGCTCATCAGATCGCCGATATCGTCTACCAGCAGCTGACCGGCCAGCGGGGGGCCTTTGCCACCCGGATCGCCTATATCACCGCTACTGGCAGGGGTAAGCAGCAGCGGGTCGCGCTCAAGGTGGCGGATGCGGACGGTTATGATCCCCAGACCATCGTCTCATCCAAGGAGCCGCTGATGTCGCCGGCCTGGTCTCCGGACGGCCGGCGTCTGGCCTATGTCTCGTTCGAGCACGGCAAGCCGGCGGTCTATGTACAGGAGGTGTTCACCGGCAAGCGGCAGAAGGTGGCTGCATACAAGGGGATCAACGGTGCCCCGGCCTGGTCACCGGATGGTCGTGAGTTGGCCCTGACCCTGTCCCGGGATGGTAATCCGGAAATCTATGTGCTCAATCTGAATCGCCGCACCCTGCGCCGTCTGACCAACCACTATGCCATCGATACCGAGCCGGCCTGGGCGCCGGATGGACGCAGCATCGTGTTTACCTCGGACCGGGGCGGAAAACCGCAGATCTATCGCATACCATCCGGCGGCGGCAAGGCACGACGGATAACCTTCGAGGGCAGTTACAACGCCCGCGCCTCCTTTTCGCCGGACGGCAAGCTGTTGACCATGGTCACCCGGGAAGGTCGGGCCTACCGGATCGGTGTGCTGGATCTCAAGATCGGTGCGCTGCAGGTGCTCAGTAACGGAAAGCTCGATGAGTCTCCCAGTTTCGCTCCGAACGGCAGCATGATAATTTACGCCACCAAGAACCATGGCAAGGGCGAACTGGCAGCGATTTCGGTCGATGGCCGCGTCCATCAGCGTTTGGCGTTACAGGAAGGAGATGTGCGAGAGCCCGTCTGGTCCCCGTATACCAGTGCACTTGCAAAGTGACTGCGTCGAAAACGTACACAGGAACTAATGATTGATTCCAAATGAACTGGATCGCGATTCAGGATGCTCAGGTTGAAGGCGTCAAACGCTATCCAAGTCAATATGTTGCACGCTGCATCTACTCTGAACCCACGGATTCAGGCTAACCTCTACAGGAGAAATTAAATGAAATTGCGCATGTTGAAGATGATTCCGCTGTTGGCACTGGCCCTGCTGTTTGCCGGTTGCTCCAGTACCCCGGACAAGGTTGCCGGGGAAGGCGGCGCCCCGGTGACCGAAGCGGGGGGAGGGGAAGGTGCCACGGATGCGACGGTGGATGAAGGTGCCCAGACTGCCGGTGCCAGTGAGGCCGCCGCCTGGCAGGGGAACCCCCTGGATGACCCTGACAGCCTGTTGTCGGTGCGCATCATCCACTTCGATTTCGATTCCAGCGAGATCCGGGATCAGGACCGGGACCTGGTGATTGCCCACGGCGAGTATTTGGCTGCTAATCCAGCAGTGACCGTGACGTTGGAGGGTCACGCCGATGAGCGTGGCTCCAGAGAATACAATATCGCCCTGGGTGAGCGCCGGGCCAATGCGGTGAAACGTTTCCTGCAGGCGCAAGGCGTGGCCGACAGCCAGGTCATCACTGTCAGTTATGGCGAGGAACGACCGGTCGCTCTGGAGTCGGATGAAAATGCCTGGGCCCAGAACCGCCGCGTCGAGTTCGTCTACGATAACCGATGACGATGACCAGAGGGGCCTTTTTTCTGCTTGCGGCCTTGTCTGTAATGCCGCTGGCGGCGGCAGAGAAACCGAAGCCGCCGACAGCGGTACAGTCCGGGCTGGAGCAGCGAGTGCAGATCCTCGAACGCAAGGTGCGGGCGCTGTCGGGGCTGGTGTTGGACATGGAGCGTCTGCAGCGGGAGATGCAGCAGTTGCGTGGCGAGTTGGAACTGCAGAGCCATGCCATAGAGGCGCAGAAGCAGCATATGCGAGATATCTATCTGGATATCGACCGGCGCTTCAGTCAGGCCGGTTCGGCAACTGCTGATGAAGAGGCGGCCGCTGTAACCGATGGCAGCGAGCCGGCGACAGTGGCGACCGGGACCCCGGAAACCACCAGCGAAGTGACAACGGACACGGAAGCGGACACGACTGTTGCAACCCTGGTCGATCAGTCTGAGCAGCCGAAGCCAGGGGAAGAGAAGGCCTATCAGCAGGCGTTCGATCTGCTCACCCAGCGCCGCTATGAGGCTGCCCGCAAGGCGTTCAAGGGATTCCTGCAACGCTATCCCGATGGATTCTATGCCGATAACGCCCAATATTGGCTGGGTGAGGCAAGCTATGTCACACGGGATTTCACCCAGGCCGAAACGGAGTTTGCCCGGGTGCTGTCACAGTTTCCTGAGAGCCACAAGGTGCCGGGGGCGATGCTGAAGATCGGCTATATCCAGTATGAGCAGAAACAGCCGAGCAAGGCCCGGGAGACGCTACAGGCACTGCTCGCACGCTACCCGTCTTCGACCGCGGCACGACTGGCCCAATCCTTCATCCGCAAAAAAGGGCTTTGAGCAGGCCTCGCTGCTCCGAATATCCCGTGTCCAGTCTGCGCATCAGTGAGATCTTCTGCTCCCTTCAGGGCGAGTCGCGCACGGTGGGGTTGCCCACCGTGTTCGTGCGTCTGACCGGCTGTCCACTGCGCTGTGGCTACTGTGACACCAGCTATGCCTTCAAGGGCGGTGAATGGATGACGCTGGATCAGATCGTGAGTAAGGTGGTGGCGTATGGGGTTTCCCATGTCACGGTCACCGGGGGCGAACCCCTTGCCCAGCATGAATGCCTGAGTCTGCTTGAACGGTTGTGTGATGGCGGCCTTCAGGTCTCACTGGAGACCAGTGGTGCGCTGGATATCTCTGCGGTGGATCCCCGGGTCTCCCGGGTGATGGATCTGAAGACGCCCGGGTCGGGCGAGGTGGCACGTAATCTCTACAGCAATATCAAGTGCCTGGGTCCACATGACCAGGTAAAGTTCGTGATCTGCAACGAAGAGGATTATCGCTGGTCCTGCCAACAGTTGCAGATCCACCGGCTGGCAGAGCGCTGCGAGGTGCTGTTCTCGCCGACCATGGGTGAGCAGGATCCCACCCAATTGGCGGAATGGATCCTGCGTGACCGGCTGCCGGTGCGTTTTCAGTTACAGTTGCACAAGATCCTCTGGGGCGACCGCCCGGGAACATGAATCAGGGTGTCAGCATAATGTCGGACGAACAGAAAAAAGCCGTGATCCTGCTCTCTGGCGGGCTCGATTCCGCCACTGCCTTGGCTATTGCCCGGGACCAGGGCTATGCCTGCTACGCTCTCAGTGTGGATTATGGCCAACGCCATCTGGTGGAACTCAATGCCGCCCGGCGGGTGGCGGATGCCATGGGTGTGGTGAGGCATCAGGTGATCCCTATCGCGTTGGATGCCTTTGGTGGTTCGGCTCTCACCGATAACGCCATCGAGGTGCCGGAAGAGGAGAGCGAGGGTATCCCGGTCACCTACGTCCCGGCGCGCAACACCCTGTTTCTCTCCCTCTCCCTGGCCTGGGCCGAAGTGCTTGGCGCATACGATATCTTCGTCGGCGTCAACGCCGTGGACTATTCCGGTTATCCGGACTGCCGTCCGCAGTTCATCGCCGCATTCGAGCAGCTGGCCAATCTTGCCACCAAGGCGGGAGTGGAGGGAGAGCGTTTCCATATTCGTGCCCCCCTGATCGATCTGACCAAGGCGGAGATCATTCGCCGTGGTATCGAGCTGGGAGTGGACTACGGCCTTACCGTCTCCTGTTATCAGGCGGATGAAGCGGGCCGTGCCTGTGGTCGTTGCGACTCTTGCCGGCTGCGTGCCCAGGGCTTCCGTGATGCCGGCGTTCCCGATCCCACCCATTACAGGTAGTCGGTTGCACCGCCGCCCGCCTCTGCCTGGCCATGGAGCCTGTGCAGAGGAGGGGAGTACGACGAACCCCGGCGGATAATGATCACCCGACTTGGTATTTTCCGTAATAGTAATGATTCTTGCCAAACGGTAATCTCCAGAAAAAATATCTGTAGCTGGAGGATGACGTGGAGCTGGAAATAACGACACAGGTGATTCTTGCCGGTGGATTGCTGGCGCTGGTGCTGGGTGCGGTGGTCAGCAAGACCAATTTCTGCACCATGGGTGCGGTCTCCGATTGGGTGAACATGGGTGACACTGGGCGCATGCGCTCCTGGTTCATGGCCATGGCGGTAGCGATACTCGGCGTTGCCCTGCTGGAATACCGTGAGTTGCTCGACACAGGTACCTCGCGGGTGCCGTATCGAGGCGCGCTGTTCTTCTGGCCACGCTATATCCTTGGTGGCCTGATGTTTGGCGTGGGTATGACCCTGGCCTCCGGTTGCGGCAATAAAAACCTGATTCGTATCGGTGGTGGCAATCTGAAGTCCGTTTTCGTGGTGTTGGTGGCCGGTGCCATGGCCTATCTGATGACCCGGACCGATTTCTATGGTGTGGTGTTTCACAGCTGGATGGCTCCTATCAGCCTGGATCTGAACGGCTGGGGCATCTCGGACCAGAGTCTCGGTACCTTGATCGGTTCCCTCCTGGGGATCGAAAACCCGGCCTCCCTCAATCTCTATCTGGCCCTCCTGCTGGGCGTCGGCATCCTGGCTTATGTGCTCCTTTCACGGGAGTTTCGCAGCAGTCTGGACCTGATGCTGGGCGGTCTGGTAGTCGGCCTGGTGGTACTCGGTGGCTGGTATGTCACCGGCGGTCCCATGGGGCAGGAATGGATGGAGGCGGTGGAGTTTATGGATGAGCCGCCGCCCAGCACCGGCACCCAGTCCTATACCTTCATCAATCCGATGGGAGAGACCCTCTCCTATCTGTTCGACCCGGCCAATACCAGCCTGATCACCTTCGGTGTGGCGGCCCTGTTTGGTGTCATCGCCGGTTCCTTTCTCTATGCCGTCGCCAGCCGCAGTTTTCGTATCGAGTGGTTCGTCAATTGGCGGGATTTTGTCAATCACATGGCAGGTGCGGTACTGATGGGCATTGGCGGGGTGTTGGCGCTCGGTTGCACCATTGGTCAGGGCGTGACAGGCATCTCCACCCTGGCCTTGGGCTCGTTCGTGGCGATGGCATCCATCGTCATCGGCAGTGCTCTGACCATGAAGGTGCAGTATTACAAACTGGTCTATGAAGAGGAGGCCAGCTTTGGCAAGGCGCTGATTTCCGGTATGGCCGATCTGCACCTGCTGCCTAACGGCATGCGCAAACTGGATGCGGTTTGAGCCATTGACTAGCGGATGGGGTGGAGTATAATGCTCCGCTTTCCATCCCGGGGGCCGTTAGCTCAGATGGTAGAGCAGTGGATTTTTAATCCATTGGTCGCAGGTTCGATTCCTGCACGGCCCACCATCCAACTGGGTTTTGCGGGTTAGCGTTTGTGGACCTGCGCTACCAAGCTGATCCGAAAACCATGTTAATCGTTCATGCGTTTTTTTGGTTTTCAGTTGCCACAATTGGGTCGCTGCTGTCGTCAACGATCTCTTCAGCCGACGGGCAGCAAACATCTGCCTATCCCCCGCTTCAACCCTTCATTGACGCAGCTGCCACCGGCATGGAGATATCACCACCTGCTGGTATCTATACCGGTCCGGTGATCATCACCCGGCCCATCGTGCTCGACGGGCGTGGCAAGGTAACCGTCGATGGACTGGGAAATGGCAGCGTACTGACAATCCAATCTGATGGTGTCCAGGTACGAGGAATGCGGCTGCGTAACTCGGGGCAGGACCACAACCAGCTGGATGCGGGAATCAAACTCCGTGGCAACTTCAACGTCATCAAGGACAACGTGATCGAGGAGATGCTCTTCGGGATCGAAATCCAGCAGTCCAACCACAACATCATCCGCCGCAATCTCATTCGGCCGTGGCAGGTTGCTCTCTCGCTTCGAGGTGATGGCATCCGGCTCTGGTATAGTTTTGACAATAAAATCATGGACAATGAAATAGACGGAGCGCGTGATTTTTTGATCCTGGATTCCGGCCGCGACAAGATTGTTGGCAATACGGTACGCAACGGCCGCTATGGACTCTTTATTGTAAACTCAGATCAACTAACGGTTAGTGCGAATCGCTTTCTCGACAACGACATGGGAGTCTTTGCGCTGGAATCTGATGAATTTGTCGTACGCGACAATCTGATTGCGGGTTCGCGCAAAGCGTTTGGCGCTGCACTCGGTATCAAGGAGAGCTCACACGTAGTCATTGAAAATAATCGCATTCTGCGGAATGCCATAGGCATCACACTGGATAACTCGCCTTTTGAACCGGAGGCGTTAAACTACATTCGGCACAACACCGTTGCCTATAATGGCATCGGTATGAGCTTCCTCATGGACCGCCCTGGCAACGAGTTCGAAGGGAACTGGTTTAAGGGGAACCTGGTGCAGGTGGCAGGTCGTGGCGGCGCCACCGCTGTATCCAGTACATGGTCTGGCAATATCTGGGACGACTACCAGGGTTTCGATCGCGATGGCGACCAGATTGGGGACACGCCTTATGAACGTTGGGTTTATAGTGACAGAATTTGGATGGACGTCCCGATGGCTCGCTTCTTCAAAGGTTCGTTCTTCCTGGAGGTACTTGATTTTATCGAGAGACTCGCCTCATTTAGTGAACCATTGTTGATGCTTCGGGACGAGCGACCACTGTATGCAACCAATATCGAAGGTATCCCACCCCATGAGCACCCCGATAAAGCAGATGAGAAAAAATATTGGACTAAAGAGTAAAGGGGGGTTACGGCTGAGCTCGGAAATAATTGCACGTTGTAAAAGAGAAGGTTTTATTTGCTGAGAAAACTTCCTGATGGCAAGTATTGATACAGCAGCACATGGCGGCTTCGAAGGCCGCTGATTGTACTATACTGTTTCTGGTTTTGGACGCCGGACATTACATAACAACAGGGTTGAAAGTATCCGCCCATATGAGGAACCCGATAAAGCGAGGAGAAAGAAATGACAGCACACTATCGAGCAATACGAGTCGGTTTGACCACACTGTTCCTGTTTTCCACTGTAACTGTGGCCCATGCCTGGTCAAGCAAAATTGACAAACTGGGTAATGCAAACAGTCTGTGCAAACTCGAACCTGAGGCTCAGTGCACATCGGCTGTGCGAGTCGGTCTCAATGCACCGGGTCTTAATATGAATCATGCATCAATGGAAAAGATGAGACTCGATGGCGCCAAACTGCAACGGGCCAACTTCTCATCCGCTATCATGCAGTTGGTCAATCTCAAGGGAGCCGACCTGTTGTTGGCTAATCTGGAAGGTGCCCATATGCATGCTGCCAATCTTCAGGGGGCCAATTTGATGATGGCCAACATGCAGAACACCAATCTGCTCGATGCCGACCTGAGCGGCGCCAATCTTCGGGGAGCCAATCTGAATGGTGCCATCCTGATAAAAGCCAAATTTGACGGGGCAACCTGGACCGACGGCAGGATCTGCGCCAAAGGGTCGATCGGCGAATGTCTCTAAGGAATCTCTGATCAAGTCATGAACCCGCATCTTGCGGCCAAAATGTCCGGACTCTGTGTTGCAAATCTTCGCAATAGCCTGCTATTACGTGCGATTTGCGCCTTGATTCCGGACATTTTGATCCACAATCTGCTTCGTCCAGACTTAATCAGATGTTCCCTGGCATAGTCATGGCAACTTATTTGGCTATTAAGACGGTCACGTATCACATCTATCCAGCCCTTGTAGCAGGACCGGCATGACATCACGGTCGGGATCGACCTGTAGCGGTTGACTGAGCAGTTCCGCTTCATGCAGGGCAACAACCACACCCAGGTTGCGGTGTAACTCCGGGGCGTTCTGCCAGCCGGGGTCGCAATAGTCAAGACTGACCATCTACTTGTTCGGCGAAAACAGCCCGATGATGAGTATGGCCCCTATCCAGTGCAGCAGTATCGGGGTGAGCCCATATCCCTGCTGGTGGTCATGCAGCTCCACGAATGTTGTCCTTCCCGGCACTTCATTGCAGCAGGTGGCCTGATTCCCGGCAAGGATCCGCCTCTTTACACCTGGACTCTAAAGAATACGGCAGTAGTTCCGTTATCCCAATAAGCGATATGTAGAATTATTAACCCAGCCAGATAGATATGCGGAAATATTGGCCGTCAGGACGCGTCATCCATGGATAAAGAACAGACAACCAGTGTCGTCAAGGGGAGCAATATAGGTCCGGAAACCGTCCGCTTCCTGCAGCGAATGGAGGCGAAACGTGCGCAACGTGAATGCCTGCGTACCTTGGATATGCGGGGCAAGGTGCCTGGGGAATGCAAGAGCTATTTCTATCGCGGACGTTTGATGTGGCTGGATAGCATCTCCTTCGACATATTCCGTCGCGGACTCAAGGAGAATCGAGGGGTCTTCACCGTCGCTACCTATGAGCAGATCATCAATGGTCCCCATACCTTCAAAGGGATGCGTCGCCAGGAGATGGCTGAAGCCGCACCTGCTGATCAGGGCCCATCATGGCAGGCATCCCGCGCTGTCGGTAGTGGCTCACAGATTGATCGGCACGGCCCGGCACCGGAGGTGATCCCGCTCAATTATTTCAAAAGACGCAAATCCCCCAGGGTTCAGTATCAGAAAGAGATTCGGATCAACTGCGGTGACACATCGTTCAGTGCCAATACACTCGATATCTCCCGCTGTGGCTTACGGGTCGAGAGCTATGATGCGTTCGAGCCTGCCGTCGGCACAACGGTGACGCTGACTCTTCCCGGTTTCGACAAAGAGGATCCACGCCCACTCGTGAATGTGCGTTATCAGGTGGTGCGGGTGGATAGCAGCAGGATGCCCCGTGAGATAATGCTGGCCCGCCAGGAACAGTCAGATGAGGTTGCCAGGGCGATAGACAGGTTCGTGGCGCAAAAAATGCGGACAAGTCGCTCCAGGCGCTGGATCGATCCGGAGGATTGCCGCCTGACTGCCAGTGCCATGCTGGCAGGTTACGCATATTGCGTATCCACGCCACTGATACCGCTGTTCGTGATCAAGCAACCCGATGGTCGAAGGGAACTGCGTTATGCGGGTGTCAATGGCAATAATGTAGATACCCTGAGTGTGTTCAAGGACAGCGACGGAAAATACGGGCTACTGGACCTGCTTTCAGCTCCCCAGCGCCTGGAGAGGATCTGTCGGCTCACTACGCTTGGTGGTGAGTTTCTGTTTGCCGTCATTCCGTCAAGCGGTAAACAGGTTGCGCGTCTGGTGACCAAGTTTGAGTGCGGTTCAGAGCGAGAGTGGTTCACCTTTCTGCGGGATTATCATCAGATCGATGGGTTTCGCGTTTTCAAGGTGATCGCACACGCTGGCAAGCGACCCGATGCATCCAGGCTTTCCCAGGGGGTGGAGCAGTTGCGTGAGTATGCTGCGGATCGCGCATTGGATATGATCAAAGAGACCGAAGCGGTGGATACCATCGCGCTGCTGATAGACGTGACCGCGCAGATCAAGGGGTGGAAGTTTCAATATGTGGATGATCCACTGGCCAAGACCAGCCATGATCTGACAAAGATAGATTCTGCTGCCGGCTCAGTCGAATTGATTCCCCTGGACTATAGTGAGCAGCGGAGTGAGCTGCGTTATCGCTATCCTCTGTCGCTGCATATGCAGATCGATGATGACGTACGAACCGTCAGGACTAGGGATTTCTCCCCCAGGGGGCTGGCGATCGAGATGGATGAGTTTCCCTCCGGCCTGGCCAAAGGGGAGCTCGTCAAGATCAGTTATCCTGAAATCCGGCGAAACGAACAGAGCGACGTCAAGAAGGGCCTGACGAAGCTGTTCAAGAAAGAGGAGATGATCCGGCTGGAGAGCATCCCCTATCAGGTCGTGGGATTGGGGGATGAGGCGCCGGGTATACTGCGTTTGCAACTACATCCCAACCCAAAGGAGGAGTTGGTAAGGGAGTATTTCGATTTGTTGGTGGCGCGCAACCGTGACAAGTTGCTGCCCGATTTGACGGATAACATACTGGCCGCCAGGTCGCGGCTCTATTCATCCCTGGTGGTGGCGAGTGCCGCCACCCTGCCGGTATTTCTGTTCCGGAACAAGGTGCAGAAAAGCCGTTTTTTAAGTGTGGCGGTACCGGATGAGCTGACCTCGGTGTCCGAGTTTTTTGAGGTTGCCCCGAACCGTTTTGATTTCACCGTGCTCAGTGCGCCTCACCGCATCGAATATCTCAGCAAGGCCTTGACCCAGGATGGGCGGGGGGAGATGTTGCTCTATCTGTACAAGGCACAGGCTGCGGACAGCCACAGTTATGAGATCCACTCGGCTGCTGATTTCGAGTTTGCCGATGCCGAGGAAAAGCGTACCTTCATCGATCACGGCATGAACGAAGAGTTTGTTTGCATGAAGATCGTGCTGGCTCCGGCCCGGCCCATGCAGAAAGAGATCATGGATCGGATACTCTCTCCGTTGCAACACTTGTCACGATCGCAGGCAGCTGCGTTGCGTGAGCAGTTTGAGAGTCTGGTCGCTGTAGGAGACCTGGTGGATGTGGGGGCTGAGTTGGCGGGCGGGATGGAGTAAATCGATCGGCCGCGCCGCCGATTCAGCGGGCTTTTCCTGGTCGGTTGATATGTCACACGTTGTCCGTCATCCACCTTTCCAGCGCAGCCCGTTGCCCTGCAGTCAGATGCAGCCCCAGACGGGTCCGCCGCCAGAGGATATCTTCAGCACTACGGGCCCATTCATGCTCCAATAGATAGCGTACTTCCCGTTCGTACAGGTCGGCACCAAAATATTTGCCGAGTTGTTCCAGGTTGCATGCCTCACCGAGCAAGGCCTTGGCGCAGGTGCCATAGTGACGGGCCAGGCGCTGGGCCAACGTAGTGGGCAGCCAGGGGTACTCCATCTTCAGTTGGGTCAGAAAGGCGGCAAAATCACCATCCGGGATATCCCCGCCTGGCAGAGGCTGGTGTCCGGTCCAACTCATGAATTGACGGTTTGTTCCGGCCAGCAGTCGGTCCAGGACTTTTTCCGCAATCTGCCGGTAAGCGGTGATCTTGCCGCCAAACAGGTTGATCAGGGGCGGTTGTCCCGGTGGTTTGTCCAGCGCCACGATGTATTCGCGGCTGATCCTGGAGGCATTGCTGGTGCCATCGTCGAATAGCGGCCTGACGCCTGAATAGTGCGATATCACATCAGCGGATGATGTCTGCTTGTTGAAGTAGACATTGATCGCGCCGCAGAGATACGCAATCTCCTCAGCGCTGGTGCTGGCGTTGGCCGGATCACCACTGTATTCCACGTCAGTGGTGCCGACCAAGGTGAATTTTCGCTCATAAGGGATGGCGAAGATGACCCGTCCATCGCCATGCTGAAAGATATAGGCGAAATCATGGTCGAACAGCCGGGGAACGATGATATGACTGCCTTTGACCAGTCGCACCCGATAGCGGCTCGTCATCTCCAGGGCATCATGGATGAACTGGTCGACCCAAGGGCCGGTGGCGTTGACCAGGGCGTCGGCGGTGATCTGGAACTGCTGACCGTCCACTGGCGCCAATGTGGCCCGCCAGCGGCCGTTTTCACGGCATGCGCCGAGACAAGCCGTGCGGGGCAGGATCCGCGCTCCCCGCTGGGCTGCATCGCGTGCGTTGAGTATGACCAAACGGCTGTCCAATACGGCACAGTCGGAATAGACGAATCCCTTCTCAGTATGATCCTTCAGTGCCCTGCCGGCGATGTGCCTGCTCAGGTCGATGCCATAAGAGGCAGGCAGACGTTTACGCGGAGCCAGGTGGTCGTACAGGAACAGTCCGGCCCTTATCATCCAGGCCGGACGAAGATGGCGATTGTGTGGCAGCACGAACAGCTGGGGCCAGACGATATGGGGGGCGATGTTCAGCAGTACTTCACGTTCCCGTAGTGCCTCCCGCACCATGCGGAAGTCATATTGCTCCAGGTAGCGCAGGCCGCCATGAATCAGCTTGGTGCTTTGCGATGAGGTATGGGCGGCCAGGTCATCCTGTTCGCACAACAGTACATCGAGGCCGCGACCGGCGGCATCGCGGGCGATGCCGCATCCATTGATGCCACCCCCCACGATCAGTAAATCGTAATGGTCTTTACGGGGCATAGGTGATGGCCTGTGTGATCAAATCGGTAATGGAAAAGTATCGGTAACTATTACATGGAAGGCATCCGTTGTCAGAGTTATTTGGCTGCAGATGGGTGGCTGTAGATCCGATAGGCAATATCGCTGACCTGTGCCTGGGTAGGCGTGTGCTAATATCCTTCGATCTATGGTTGGTCACAATGGCACACGGGACTCCTACAAGGAAGGACAATGAGCTGGAACAGCGGGATTGGATTGGCGATGGGCGTTTGCCTTATATCGGTGATTGCAGCAGCGTCTGAAAACGCAGTTGCCGGCGCGGCGGCTGGAGCATTCGATCGATGTATGATGGAGAAGCTGCGCACCGCCGAGGAGAGTATGACCCTGGGGGCTTTGAAAGCCGAATGTCATCGATTGACCGCTGCGACCCGGGAGGGCGCGCCTCGTTGATCACCAAGCGTCTGAGTCAGGAGCGGGAGACGGAGGCATTGCCGTTCGTGATCACGCCCCATAAGCCAAACTATCTGCTCTATGGATATAGTGCCAGGAGTTCCAATATTGCCCCTTTCCGAGCCGCATTTCCGGGAGAGAGCTTCGATTTTGACAATGAAATTCCAGATCAGCTTCAAGTTCCCCGTCGTCAACGGCCTGTTCGGGGATGATGGCGATCTGTACTTTGCCTATACCAATCGCTCTTTCTGGCAGGCATTCAATGGCGATATCTCTTCACCGTTCAGGGATACCAACCATGAACCGGAGGCTTGGCTCCAATTCACTCCTGACTGGGAATTGCTGGGTTTCAAAAACCGTGTCATCGCCTTGGGTGCAGTGCATCAATCCAATGGCAGGGCAGGACCTTTGTCACGCAGCTGGAACCGGCTGTATGCGGATTTTATTTTCGAGCGGGGTGACTTCTACTTCTCGCTCAAGCCCTGGTGGCGGATCCCTGAGAAGTTCTCCAATGACGACAATCCGGATATCACCGATTATCTGGGCAACTTCGAATTCCTGGGGATCTATAAGTATGGGAGGAACCGCTTTGGCTTGATGGTGCGCAACAATCTGGATTTTGGTGATAACCGGGGGGCATTCCAGCTGGATTGGAGTTTTCCCCTCTATCGCCATATGCGTGGCTACCTGCAGTGGTTCAACGGTTATGGTGAGAGCCTGATCGATTACGATCACTACAACAACTCATTCGGTGTCGGCATCGAGCTGACCGACTGGCTGTAATACGTCGCGCTATGCGTCCGCCTGGAGATTGCCTCTTTCAATGCCGGGATGAGTGGGGGGAGATGGCTGTCTGGGAAACAGAAGGCCGGCGCTATCTGACCTTCGGCAATGATGTCGAGCAGGGCTGCATGGATCTGCAGCGGCCATATTGCCCTCCTCATCTCTACTCCCGCATGATGTTGCTGGGTTGTCTGCTGCAGCCACAGGCTGATGCGGTTGCCGTACTGGGACTGGGCGCCGGGACCCTGCTGCATGCCTTGCTGCGGTGCCTGCCGGGGTGCAGGATGGATGCAGTGGAGTTGCGTCCTCTGGTGGTGGATGTTGCGCGCCAGTGGTTCAGTCTGCCTGATACCAGGCGTCTCAAGGTCGTTCAGCGCAGCGCTGCCGAATATCTCCACAGTGCGCCGCAGACGGCAGACATCCTGTTCCTCGATCTCTACCTGGCGGATGGCATGGATGCCGGCCAGGTCAGCAGGCCCTTTCTCACCAGTTGCCGGCGTGCGCTTACCCCCGGCGGTCTGCTGGTGGCGAACTACTGGTCCGGGGACAAGCTCACTGCATATGCCTTGAATCAGACCCTGGTCGAGGTGTTTGCTGGCGCATTCGTCACCTTGGAGATCCCTGACGGTAACTGTATCCTGTTCGCCTTCGATCAGCGGGTGCCGCGGCTGGATCGGCGTGATTTCTATGCTGCCGCTGCCGTGCTTGGAGAGGTCCTGGAGGTCCCGATGCAGCAATATGCACGGATGTTATGGCGTCATAGTGGCGGGGCTTTCCGCATGGGGACGAGCTGAGCTGAGTTGGATCGAGAGCGCGGTAATAAAACCCTGTCTCGATTCATGTTGCACCTGGACCTGGTGGCGGAATATCATGCTGGCACATGGGATAAATAATATATATTATTCAGCATGTTGTGTGGCTATAGGTGGGCCTGGGAAGGCCTGTAAGGTACACCCTGATGCGCGTCGAGAGTGGGGTTGTGCCCTCCTCTGATGGAGAGGCAGTGAACCCTTTGAGTTGGTTTGCCGGACCCGAACGCCGGTTTGACATGGCGTCCATTGTGGATGATGTTTTGCTGCAAGGTGCGTGATCAGGGTATAGTTCGGATACTTTTATATATACCAGGAATTTCCTGATAACCGAGGCCTCGTATCAAATGATTATCGATGATGGTTGTGTGGTGTCGCTCCACTACGATCTTACGGATGGTGATGGAACCCAGATTGACTCTTCTGAAGGACAGGAGCCTCTCTCCTATCTTCATGGTTTCCATGGCATCATCCCCGGACTCGAACAGGCCCTGACCGGAAAACAGGCGGGAGAGCAGCTCAAGGTGGTGGTGCAGCCTGAGGACGGCTATGGCGAGATCAACCCGGAGATGATTCAGCAGGTGCCACGGGAGGCGTTTCAGGGGATCGAGGATCTGCAGCCGGGCATGCCACTGCAGGCCGATGATGGTCAGGGCAATGTCCACCACATCATGGTGCGCGAGGTGGGTGATACGCAAGTGACCATCGATGCCAACCACCCGTTGGCGGGGAAGGTGTTACACTTCGAGGTGTCCATTCAGGAGGTCCGCCAGGCGACCCCGGAAGAACTCGACCATGGGCATGTCCATTGAGCGTCCTGGCAGCGCCCTATAGATGCCTGTAAGCGACGAACAACAAACATGCGAATGAACCTGTAATGGCAGTCGATCTGAGAGAGACCTATCTGTTTTGTCAGCTGAATGACCAGCAGCTTGACCGGGTCAGAGCCATGAGCCGGATCATCAATCTGGAGGATGGTGAGGCCCTGTTCGAGGTGGAGGACAAGGCCAAGAGCTTCTTCATGGTGACAGAGGGGCAGATCAAGCTGTCCCGGCTCGCCATGAACGGCAATGAGAAGGTGATCGAGGTGGTACGGGCGGGACACACCTTTGCAGAAGCACTGATGTTTCAGGACAAGCCCCACTACCCGGTACGGGCGGTCGCTATCGGCGCCACAGAGTTGCTCTCTTTCGACAGTAATGCCTTCAAGACCCTGTTGCGGGAATCAGTGGATACCTGTTTCCGGGTCATGGGTGACATGAGTCTTCGTCTACGCCAGTTGATCAAGGAGATTGATGATTTGACCCTGCAGAGTGCAACTGGCCGGGTGGCCGGTTTCCTCTGCGGCAAGTACGTCTACAAGGGACAGACCCGGGTGGCGTTCGATCTGGATACCCCGAAGGGGGTGCTGGCATCCCGACTATCCGTGAAGCCAGAGACCTTTTCCCGAATATTGCACAATTTCACCCGCCAGGGGCTGGTCAAGGTGAAAGGGGGTCATATCGAGATCCTCGACCCCGATGGACTGCGTGAACATGCGCAATCCGCCGGGGTGTGCGGGCAGAGCCTGGCTCCGCTGAAGGAGTGATCCGGTAGATTTCCAACAGGCTGTTTTTACCCGGCCAAGAGACTCATCCGGTACCGTGACTGATGGCTGGTAGCAGCTCGGGCACCTGATGTATTTCCTGGCCGGGCGTGAGCAGGAGGCGCCTCTGCCGGGGGTTCAGGCGTTGCCACTGTTTTTCGTGCCAATGTTGTGCTCACGGGCGAATTCGAGCATGCGGCGGATCGGTTTCACCGCCTGCTCGCGAATCGCCGGGTCGATGCGAATCTCGTTGTCCCCCCTCAGCAGTACCTGTTCCAGGTTCTGCAGGGCATTCATCCCCATCCAGGGGCAGTGGGCACAGCTCTGGCAGGTGGCGCCTTCGCCGGCGGTGGGGGCCTCGATCAGGACCTTGTCCGGGGCCAGCTGTTGCATCTTGTGGAAGATACCGCCGTCGGTGGCGACGATGAACTCCTTCTGTTGCATATCGGTCACCGCCTTGATCAGGGCTGTGGTGGAACCCACCACATCGGCCTGCTCGATGATCGACTCGGGCGATTCCGGGTGTACCAGAACGGCTGCGTCTGGATGTAGGCGCCGGGTCCGCTCCAGGGCTACCGATTTGAACTCTTCATGTACTACACAGGAGCCCTGCCAGAACAGCATGTCGGCACCGGTCAGCTTCTGCACATAGTGCCCCAGGTGCTTGTCCGGCGCCCAGATGATCTTCTCTCCCTGTTCGGCCAGATACCGGATGATGGGCAGGGCAATGCCTGAAGTGACGACCCAATCCGAGCGGGCCTTCACTTCAGCACTGGTGTTGGCATAGACCACCACCGTATGGTCTGGATGCTGGTCGCAGAACTGGCGGAACTCGTCTGCCGGGCAGCCTTCATCGAGGGAGCAGGTGGCGTTCAGATCAGGCATCAATACCCGTTTCTCCGGGTTGAGGATCTTGGCTGTCTCACCCATGAAACGAACGCCACAGACGACCAGGGTCTCGGCATCCTGTTCGCTGCCGAAGCGGGCCATCTCCAGAGAGTCGGCGACGCAGCCGCCAGTCTCTTCCGCCAGCTCCTGTAGATCGGCTGCCGTGTAATAGTGAGCCACCAGTACGGCGTTCTTTTCCTCCAGCAGCCGGCGGATACGCCCCTTCAGTGCCGTTTTTTCCTGCGCAGAAAGGGTTGGCCACTGGGGGTGCGGTGGCACATGTATCGGTCGGCGGGCGATGTCTTCAGGTGAGATGGTTTGATTCATGCTCTTTAGGCTCGTTATGAAAAAATATCAGCGGATGATCTCAACCCGCTGTGGGTGCTTCACCCGATAGACCCTGGCCGGGCGGTGGTTGCCGTCCCGGCGCAGTTCTCCTGTTTCCTCGATCTGGTCGATCGCCAGTATCCATTTACGAAAGTTGCGCTTGTCCAACTGCTCCTGACGCAGGATCTCATAAACCGACTGTAACTCGCTCAGAGTAAAGGTTTCATCCATGAACTGGAAGGCAATGGTGGAGTAGTTCAGTTTTGCCACCAGCCTTTGATGGGCGAGGGTGATGATCTCCCGATGATCGAAGGCGAGATCGGGCAGTTGATCGAGGGGAAACCAGTCCGCTGCGGCTGCATCGCTGGCGGCACGTACCTGCAGTCGGGCCGAAGGCACCAGTGCATAGTATGTGACGCTGATCACCCGTTCGCGTGGATCACGCGTTGGAGTGCCAAAGGTGTAGAGCTGCTCCAAAAATACGCCGCTTATCCCCGTCTCTTCCTTCAATTCACGTTTGGCGCAGGCCTCCAGATCCTCGTCGATATCGAGAAATCCACCAGGCAGGGCCCAATGCCCACGATATGGGTCTGCTGCCCGGCGTATCAATAGCAACTGCAGGCGCTGCTGCCTGATGCTGAAGACCACCACGTCTGTGGTGACCGCGGGGTGAGGGTATTCGTAGCAGTAGGATGTGGGCATGTCGGTTGGTGTATCAATGACACGAATAAGATAGTGTTTGAATAACACAAAGTCAAGGGGGCGGGTCGAGGGGTGACATCACTATTTATTGCTGGCTGGAGAGCGGGTATCAGATTGGCGCTGGCAGCGGTGCTCAAGTCCTAACCCATATTTGTCACCCTATCCAAAACCCTGTTATAAAACAGCGGGTTATTT
>CAZJCM010000026.1:0-47851 GCA_964544655.1 uncultured Sedimenticola sp.
GTAAACGATGTTACCGGTCTGTACCTCACCCCAACCCTCTCCCTGAGGGAGAGGGCGTTTATGGGGCAGCAGTGATGTGACCTCACTGCTGTCCTACAAACCATGAAAGGTCTGGCATGGGCGCTCCTTCTCCCATTGGGAGAAGGTCGGGATGAGGGGGTGAAAAGTCAAAGCATTGGCTTTTTTGATCCCCTCACCCCAACCCTCTCCCTGAGGGAGAGGGCGTTTATGGGACCGCAGTGGTAATTGAATGTCAGGCCTGCCCCCTGTCGCTACTGATTATCAGGTTGCGACAAGGGCCGTATCAGGGCGGCATGATGAAGCTCGCGAAAAAACGAGGCCACATGCTCGGAGATCAATTCTGGGTCGGTTTCTGGGAAGGCGGTCTGCAGCAGCTGCGTGGCCTGTGCTTCACTGGTGGGTTGTTCAAGCAGATGCCAGATAGCTGAGCTGATACTGTTGAGATAGAACAGCTGGTCATCGTCTGGATTGGTCAGGAAGTGAGATTGATCGAGGTGCTTTTCGAATATACCGGGACTGCGCAGATATCGTATCTCCGTCATTGAACCATCTCCTGCAGGCCTGGCTGTTCCCCTGTGCTTGGTGGTGCATGTAACTGCTGTAGCATATTCACAGCACTCCGTGGGTCCTCATAATGGAGTTCATGACAGTCGCTATTCTGCACCATGGTGAACAGGCAATCGAGTGCATCGGATGCCGTTCCAGAGTGAGGAAGGCGCTGCTGAATCATCGTCATCAACATCTGCTCTTTCTCGATCGGTTGCAGTGTGGTTTTGCTGTTACAGGAATCCTGTTTCAATAGTACAAGATGACGGACCGGCGCCCTTTCTCCTAGTTTGGCCAGATGGTCATGCTTCAGATCGAGGTACAGGAAGCGATCGCTGGCCGGTCCCAAATGTGCAGAGATGAATTCCAGTAGATCGGTATTCACCTTATCGGGTAGAGGGGTACGCAAACGTGGCTGAATACCCAATGCAATACCTCGATGGTCTGATTTGCCTACTGGCAGAATATCATCGCTGAACAACCGATATCCGGATGCGGCAAGTTGTGCCGAGAGCAGGCTTTTCCCGGCCTGATGGGTGGCGGGAAAAAGGATCAGTCCCTGCTGTCCCAGCACTGCAGCACAGTGCAGGCAGAGTAGATCAGGATTTTGTTGCGCATAGGCGTTGACCAGGTCCACCACCAGGTCGCAACAGGCATCCACCGGGTGATGATAGATTGCAGGCCGTTTCAGCCAGTTCGACCTTCGAATGAAGCCTTTTTCAACCGTTTTCAAGCGGATGCCTGATGGCCTCCGGAGGTCAGGGATCCCGTTCCCGGCTGTGATATCTAGTGGCCAGTCACGGAGAATGACTCGAAGAAAAGGCTGCAGGCCTGCGACTGCATCTGCCGTTGCCAGCAGGGGCTCGATCAGTGGTTGTAGCTTAATGCTTCTGTATGACTGACTCATGAGGGTGTATATCTCCCTGCATTCGTCCAGAATGCAGGGAGATGCGTCCATACTACGCTGCTCTATTGGGCAGCAGGTCTTGCTGCATCTGCGGCATTTGCTCCTGCGCCATTGCCTCCGGCTGCATTATTGTTGCCTGCCATGCCTTGGTCGCCGCCTTGTGCTCCATCATCGCCGGGTCCATCTCCGTGCTCGCCGCCGTTGCCTTCACCGTCGTCACCTTCGCCTTGGTTGCCGCCTTCGCCGCCGCTTTCGCCGCCTTCGCCGCCACTGGCGTGGGCATCACTGAAGGCGAGTAGTATGGGTGCAACGAAGCTCGCAGATACGCCAAGACCAAGTTTGGCAAGGGCGGATCGACGTTCAAGATCAATACTTTCTTCGTTACCGGTTTCGGTTTTATTTATCATTTCGCTATCTCCTCTATAAGACTGTAAGTCGCAGCTATTCATCATAGCGCAGCTGAAGGTTACAAGATTAAAATGAAATGAACCTGAATCAGTTCACAGGTTCAAAAAAGCTTGGAATTCGTGTGCAAAATATGGATATCTCACATCACTGTTGTCCCACAAACTTTGTTCAGTATTCATGCAACCTGGTGTCGAAAGGCGATTTATTATCCTTATTGGCGCTTCCAGACATGAAAGGTCTGATATGGACGCCCCTTCTCCCACCGGGAGAAGGTCGGGATGAGGGGGTGAAAAATCAAAGCATCAGCTTTTCTGATCCCCTCACTGTGCAACCCGGACATGGTTTACATTTTAACCCGGGCACATGGTTTACACATTTCGATGTGATTAGCGTTTATGTCTGGGTGTAGAAATCGTCATGGTGCGTTCATCCAGGTAGCCGAGGAAGTGGAAACTGAAACGCAGTTCCCACAGATGGTTGTCAATTTGCCGCAGGGCGACGGGCTCTTTGGCCAGCACCTCGGAGACATAGAGACGTTGCCCACGCCACTTCATCTCGCCATTGTGCCGCACCGAGCGAACCTCGACTTCGATGCCACCGACGACCCGGTCCATGGCCGCCAGGTCGGGCGCTTCTTCCATGGCTACTACGACCGCTACTGCTTCCTGCCGCTGTACGTCTTCTGCGGCGATCAGCCGCTGGTTGCCTATCTTCGCCCCAGCAACATCGATGGTGCCCGCCATGCCTGGGCGATCCTGGCCTTGTTGGTTCGCCGCTTGCGCCAGGCCTGGCCGGGTGTAAGCATCATCTTCCGCGGTGACTCCGGATTCTGCCTCCATCGGATGCTCAACTGGTGTGAACGTCATCATGTCGGCTATATCGTCGGGCTGGCTCGCAACAGCCACCTGGAGCAACGGATCGAACCGGCCATGCGACTGGTCGAGGAGATGTTCCAGATCAGCGGCCAGAAGCAGCGTGAGTACATTCGCTTCCACTATGCCGCCAACACATGGATAGGTGGATACTCTTCTTACAAATCAGACTTGTTAGGGGTTAAGTCAGTTGTTGGTGGGGCTTGATCCACTCTCAACGCTAAACCTCGCAATTCACCATCCTCTGTCTGTGCGCGAACCCTTAAGATACAAGGCCCATCAAACTGAATAGGAGAAAAGACCAACGCAAATTGCATTACTTGGACACGCTCTTGCGGCTGCTCATCTGCCGAATCAGATGCTGCCATTAGCTGCTCTTCATCGACAGCGATCTCTTGCAGGGTATCTTCGTCCTTCAACACACTAAGGGTCACCGTACGAAGCGGCTCATCGGCAGGCGTTATGATTTTCACAGACAGACACAGCTTGGGAAGCGTGACCGGAAACGCTGGAACGTACAAACTGCCAGAATAGACGCCGATAAATGAGAGCTTCCCGCCCATCTCATGGCGGATGTCGTCACAAAAAAGAGTCTCGACGTGGCGTGGGATCATTTATTGTTCGCCTGCGCAATAGCTTCCTGGCGCTTGAGTGCCTGGTCTAGGGTGTTCAAGTCGATCTCCAAGGCCCTGGCGAGCTTGCGGCAGGTCTCGATGGTCAGATTTTCCGTACCCCGCTCGATCCGGGCGACATGGGGCTGACTGGTGCCCAGCGCCTCGGCCAGCCGGGTTTGCGTCCACCCCTTGCATAGCCGCAGGGTACGCACCGTGTCGCCATCCTCGCCATAGAAGGTATCGGCCACCCAGCGCCGGCCCTCCTCCAAGGCGTGGCGCTTTCTCTCATCCTGCTCCCACTGCCTGACCAGATTGCCTATCGAGGTATGTTTGGCGGGAACCTCCGGCTGGGGTGCGGTATAGGCCTCGAAGGTGTAGATTTGGCAATGAGTGCGGCTGCTGGTCTCGACCGCCGCGCCAGGCTGGCCGAAGACCCTCTCAAAGCTCTTGGTAGGTGCGGAGGATGCGCTGGCTGATGGGGTCACGTTCTTCATAGTCGAAATCCCTCCTGGGCACTATGGCCAATACATGGTAGTGCTGTTTGCGTGGAATAAAGGCATAGACAACGCGATAGCGGAGCCCTTTGTCCTCCAGATCCCACACTTTCAATCGCCACAGATCGCGCCCCTTTCTCCATTGCTCCTGCCACTTGCTGACATGAAAATCGGCCGAGTGGTGAGCGCCATAATCGTGCTGGGTCAGGCGGTCCAACAGATCGGGATCACCTTCCAGTTGCTCCAACAGGGCCAGGACTCGGCTTGCTGCCTGTGGCTCGTTCTCCCAAAGAGCCTCCAGATCAGTATTGATGACATCGTCATGTATGAAAAGGGCGATCAATATATCTACCTAGATATAAAACTGTCAAGAAATTTGAGGCCTTCTAGCGGCGAGATCGCCTCAAGGTTATTGTCTCAGGTGCGCGGAAGCGGAAACAGATGCCGCCCCAGGGCTTGGAGGTGCGGCTGCCACTAGGTGGCGGGGGCTGGGCCGGAGCTGGTGACGGGGTCACGATATCACGACATGAATGACGTGGCCAACGTGCCATGGGAAGGAGCGACGAAACGGAAACGCGACAAGGAACGCGACAAAAGTCGGCTGAAAAAAACAAAGGGTTAGAGGCTTGTCGCTTCTAACCCTTTGTTTTGTTTGGCTCCTCGGGACGGGCTCGAACCGCCGACCTAGTGGTTAACAGCCACCCGCTCTACCGACTGAGCTACCGAGGAATTGGTCGAGGCGCGTATACTAATCACCTCTTCTCCGTGGGTCAAGGGGTGATTTAAAAATGTTGGCCCAAAGCGGTAATGTCCCCTTTTGATGTGGTCTAGTGATTTTGGACACCCTGAGGAGTGCTAAACTCCCATAACGACCGAGGTGTTCAAGATGATGGCAAGAAAGAGCTATACGACGGATTTCAAACGAGAAGCGGCCAGCTTGGTGCTTGACCAGAGATACAGTGTACGGCAAGCCTGCGAAGCGATGGGCGTCGGCCAGACTGCGATGCGGCGCTGGGTGAATCAGCTGCGTCAGGAACGGGAAGGCATCACACCAGAGAGAAGCAAGGCACTGACGCCTGAGCAACAACGTATCCAGGAACTGGAAGCCCGGCTGAGGAAGGTCGAAAGGGAGAAAGAAATCTTAAAAAAAGCCACCGCGCTCTTAATGTCGGATTCACTGACAAGCGTCAGATAATCAACGAATTGAGAGCGCGTTACATAGTAGAGGAATTGTGTGAAGTGCTGGAGTTCCCACGCAGCAGTTATTACCACGGACAACAGCACCAGAGACGGGTGGATGTAGATCGGGAGCGCTTGAAGGCCAAGGTGGTCAGTCTGCATGCGGCCAGCCGGGGCGCAGCGGGTTCACGAACCCTGTCAGCGGCTCTGCGAGCGGAGGGCGAGACAGTCGGTCGATACAAAACCCGGCGCCTGATGTGAGAGGCCGGGATTGTCAGCCACCAGCGGCACCCCCATCGCTATCGTGTTGCGGATCAAGTGTCCCGGATCGCGCCAAACCGACTGAATCGGGAATTTATAGTTACACACCCTGATACAGTCTGGCGCGGGGATGTGACTTACATCCGGGCCGGGAGCGGATGGCTATATCTGGCAGTGGTGCTGGACCTGTATGCCCGCCGGGTCGTGGGCTGGGCAATGTCCCGCCACCCCGACACTGAACTGACAAAACAGGCCCTGAGCGTAGCCTACGAAGCCCGAAATCGCCCTGAAAAGGTCATATTTCACACAGACCAAGGCTGCCATTACAGCAGCCAGGCATTTCGTGAACGGCTTGAGGAATACGGCATGATTCAGAGCATGAGCAGGCGGGGAAACTGCTGGGACAATGCACCGATGGAGCGGTTCTTCGGGAGTCTGAGGTCCGAGTGGATTCCAGCAGGAGGCTATCGAAGTTTCCAAGAAACGCAGACCGACATCCTGCCGTACCTGACTCATTACTATAACCGGGAGCGGCCGCACAGCTTTAATGGCTACCTGCCTCCAGCCTCTGTAGAGGCCATGGCGGCGTAATGACTTAACCCATGAATCTGTCCAATATTACTTGACCAATTCAACCTTCTCCTCTCAAGGGGAGAAGGGGTAATTTCACTTGCCGCCGAAAGGTGGGGATTTACAGATACCCTGTTTGAGGCTTGAAAAACCGCCACCCTAAACCCCACATACTGTGCCGAATTCAACCTTTCCATAAGCGCGCATCTGCAATACCGTGGATTTCTGTATGTAGTATCTTCAGAACAGTAAGCCACTCACCTGTGACAGGATCAACAGATGTTCAGCATGACAAAGCAGACGGATGACTATTCTGGCCAGGCTGCCAGCACCACCCTTTCACAACTGGAAAGCAACGGCGAAGCCGGCCTAACCGCTGAACAGGCGACCAGCAGGTTGCAGCAGTTCGGTCCCAATGAGATCCACGAACGGGAAGAGCCACTCTGGCATCGGATCTTTCGCCGCTTCTGGGGCCCGATGCCCTGGATGATCGAAGCGGCAGCGATCCTCTCGGCGCTGGTGCAGAAGTGGGAGGATTTCGCCATTATCGTCATCATGCTGCTGGTGAATGCGGCCCTGGATTTCTTTCAGGAGCATCGGGCACTGAACGCCCTGGCCGCCCTGAAACAGAAGCTGGCGCAGGAGGTCACGGTACTGCGTGATGGTGAATACAGGATCATCCCCGCCCGGGAGCTGGTTCCAGGCGATATCCTCAAGCTGCGTATTGGTGACCTGGTTCCTGCAGATGTACAGCTGCTGGATGGCGACTACCTGGCCATCGATCAGTCGGCCCTCACCGGCGAATCACTGCCGGTCACCAAACGCCCCGATGAAGTGGCCTACAGCAATACCATCGTCAAACAGGGTGAGATGCGGGCTGTGGTGGTCAATACCGGGGCCAACACCCGCTTTAATGCCGTCGTCGCCCTGGTGGCCAAGGCCTCCCTGGAAGAGCGTAGCCATTTTCAGCAGATGGTTATCAGCATCGGGAATTTCCTGATCATCGTCACCATCGTACTGGTGGCCCTGATCCTGATGGTGGCCCTGTTTCGCCATGAGAACTTTCTGGAGATCCTACGCTTCGTCATGATCCTCACCGTAGCGGCGATTCCGGTGGCACTGCCCGCGGTGCTCTCTGTCACCATGGCCGTAGGGGCAGTCAATCTGGCCCGTCGGCAAGCCATCGTCTCCCGCCTTACCGCCATCGAGGAGTTGGCCGGGGTGGATGTGTTCTGCTCCGACAAGACCGGCACTCTGACCAAGAATGAGATGCAGGTGGCCGACCCGGTAGTACTGGACAGCCATACGGAACAGGAGCTGTTTCTCTATGCCGCTCTCGCCTCCCGGCGCGAGAATCATGACCCCATTGAGATGCCGCTGTTTCATTATCTGGATCAAAAATATCCTGATCTGGATCTGCAGCAGTATCGACAGCTGGAGTTCCTCCCATTCGACCCGGTGCGCAAACGCACCGAGGCGTTGATCGAAGACGACGGCGACCACTTTCGGGTAATGAAGGGCGCTGCTCAGGTGCTGTTGGGCCTGGCAGAACTGCCTGACAATGAGAGCATCGCCATCACGCACAGTATCGATCTATTGGCCAGCAAGGGCTATCGCACCCTGGCTGTAGCCCGGCAGGCAGGGGACGGCAAGCTCGATCTTATCGGGCTCATTCCCCTCATCGATCCGCCACGGGATGACTCCGCTGCAGTGATTCAGAACATGCGCGACTACGGTGTGCAGGTAAAGATGGTCACCGGCGACAACCTGGCCATCGCCCGCGAGATCGGCGCCATGCTGGGCCTGCAAAAAGGCAAGGCCATACGGGCCGATCAGCTGACCGGGAAATCCGCCAATGAACTGGTGGGTCTGTCCCGCGCCCTGGCCACCGCGATATATCACAAACTGAACCCCGAGATATCCTTGAAACAGGCCCGGCAGTTCGCCGAAGGCGTCATCGATGAGTTGGCCAACATCTATGACACCAGCCTGCTGGAACGGCAATTCATACATATCCATGAATCGGCCCTGTTGGAGATGATCGAATCCATGGACATCTTCGCCGAAGTGGTGCCGGAGGATAAGTACGACCTGGTGGATAGTCTGCAGAAGGCCGGTCATATCGTGGCCATGACCGGCGATGGTGTGAACGATGCGCCGGCCCTGAAGAAGGCCGATTGCGGCTTCGCCGTATCCAATGCCACCGAGGCGGCACGCGCCGCAGCAGACATCATTCTCACCGCCCCTGGCCTGTCGGTAATCAACGCAGCCATGGAACAGGCCCGCATCACCTTCGAGCGGATGAAAAGCTATGCGGTATATCGCATCACCGAGACGATTCGGGTACTGTTGTTCATGACCCTCTCCATCGTGGTCTTCAACTTCTACCCGATCACCGCCATCATGATCGTCATCCTGGCCCTGCTCAACGACATCCCGATCCTGGCCATCGCCTATGACCATACCAAGGTGCGGAAGAAGCCGGTACGCTGGAATATGCAGGAGTTGACTATCATCTCCAGCGTTCTGGGCATTGCCGGGGTGGTCAGCTCGTTTCTCCTGTTCTTCGTGCTGCAGGAGATGAAGTTCCCAGAGCCCCTGATCCAATCCATCATCTTCTGTAAACTGATCGTGGCAGGCCACACCACTATCTTCGTCACCCGCACCGAGGATTGGCTGTGGAAACGGCCCCTGCCCTCCGGGATTCTGCTCCATGCCAGCTTCTGGAGTGCGGTGCTGGGCACCCTGATCTGCGTATATGGCTGGTGGGTGGAGCCCATCGGCTGGACCTATGCCGGCTACATCTGGCTCTATGCGTTGGCCTGGGGTCTGTTCAACGATGCAGTGAAGAAGGGGACTTACTACCTGCTGCGGCGAGAAGGACTATATGCCTGAATCAAGAGAACATTGATCGATGCCTCCTACCAGACGCCTCCACCGGGAAAATCTGCTCTACCTGCTACTCAGTGCCGTGCTGGTGGTGGGTGGATACTTCTTTCTACGCTTTGCCTACCATATCAGCGACCGGCTACCCTTCACCCAGGAGATCATCCTCATCGTCCTGGGAACCATCGTTACGGTGATGATCACCGCCATGCTGCTCAACAAGCAGACCGAGGTGGAGCTGAAAAAAGAGGAGAATATCAAGTTTCTGGAGCTGAAGACCCGCGTCTACTTTGATCTGTTGAATCAGATCGAAGAGATCCTGCTGGCCGGCAGGAGCACCCCCAGGGATCTGGTGAAGATGCGCTTTCTGACCCACCGGCTCGCCCTGGTGGCCAGCCCCCGGGTCCTGGAACAGTATGAGTCCTTCGTGCGTTTGTTCAACCAGGCGGCCAGCGACCAGTCGTTTGCGGTGGAGGAGACCAACGATATCGACAGGGAACTGGCCCGACTGTCGGTGTTCATTCGTGAAGACCTGGTAGGCGAGCTGGACAAACAGAGCAGCTATCCGCATCAGCAGATATCCGATCAGATCATGGAGAACTCGGGCCTCCAGCGCATCGAGGCCAAACACTGAAGGAACCTCTGATCAATAAGCGATCATTGGCCAGCCAACTGTCTGGCTTGATCTCGGCAACAGAAGCTTTGACCGGGTGGGCGCGCCATGTCTGAGCGGCCCACCTGTAGATTGCACTGGCTATTGCATCTGTATTGGACCGTCCGCATGTGGAGATTTCCAGCATGCCGATCAGCAGGAAATCGACGAATATCCAACTGAGCGCATCTGCAGAGCAGTGCGTGATGTCATTTCAAGGTAAATATGGCAGCCTACAATCCAACAACCTCCATCCTTCCACCAGCCGTAAAGCTGCTTCTGCTCGCCAACGGCGGGATGTTTTTGCTGCAGCTGTTCAACGATGGCATCCTCATCTACTACCTGGCCCTCTGGCCCCTCGACCTGGCCGGTCGCCTCACCGCCTATGGCTCACCATCACTGTTTCAGCCCTGGCAGCTGATCACCTATGCCTTTCTACACGGTGGTCTGATGCACCTGCTACTCAATATGTACGCCCTCTGGTTCTTCGGCACACGTATCGAGAACAGCTGGGGCAGCCGCATCTTCAGCATCTATTATCTCGTCTGTGTCACGGGCGCAGGCCTGATCCAGTTGCTGGTGGCCAGTTACAGCAGTGAGCTCTATCCCACCATCGGCGCCTCTGGCGGCGTATTCGGCATCCTGCTGGCCTTCGGCATGACCTTCCCCAACGAACGCCTGATGTTGGTCTTTCCCCCCGTGATCCTGAAGGCAAAATGGTTCGTCATCATCTTCGGCGCCATCGAGTTCTGGTTCGGTGTTACCGGTACGCTGCCCGGCGTGGCCCACTTCGCCCACCTCGGTGGCATGCTGTTCGGCTACCTGCTGCTGGTCTACTGGAGGGCACACCCACCATCGGTTCGATAAAATGATCTGCATGGGCTGCGGAAGTGGCCCTCTCCGTGAATACCTGGCACCCAGAATGGCCACAGGCACGCGGCAACCACATCCGGCTGGCCAATGATGCCTGTCAATGAGCAATATTACCCTTCCCTCTATACTGCTCGCATCGATCAGTTGGGTATGCCACATGATAGAAAAGCAAGATCTGTTCAGGTCTGTGAAAAAGACCGCTGTTGCCTTTTGGCAGCTGCTGCCGGTGTTGACCGGGGTGTTGTTACTGGCGAGCCTGGTGGTGCAGGTCGTCCCTCAGTTAATTCACATGGGGCTGTTTGGTCACGACAAATTCAGCGATACGCTGATCGCCGCCAGCATCGCCAGCATTTCAACGGGACAACCGGTAGTGAGTTACCTGCTGGCGGGTGAGCTGCAGACGGCCGGCATCGATCTGGTTGCGGTAACTGCATTCATTACCGCCTGGATCACGGTGGGTGTCATCTCCCTTCCCGCCGAGGCGGTCATGCTGGGTTGGCGCTTTGCCCTCTGGCGCAACCTGATCGCCTTCATATTGTCGCTGCTCATCGCCTGGTTGACCGTGGTGACCCTCAATGTCTGATACGAAACGGGGGCATTCCCCGGCAAACAAACAGGCCCGAGGCCGGAAAGGCCGTACCGGCTGGTGGTTTCTGCTGGGAGTGGTGCTGCTCTATTTGTCGATAGCACTATTTGATGTCGAATATGCCCACAACAGCCTGCAGCACTTCCTGAAGATGGGCAGAGATCTGCTGCCGGTGCTGATCCTGGTGTTCCTGTTTCTCTGGATATTCAACTTGAGCAGTGACATGAAGGAGAGACTGATCCGGTTGTCCGGGAACGATAGTGGCATCAAGGGCTGGGTGGTGGCAGTCACCGGCGGCATTCTCTCTCACGGCCCGGTCTATCCCTGGTATCCATTACTGCAGGAGTTGAAAGCACATGGTGTCAGGCCGGCCCTGATCGCCGCCTTCCTGTACGCCCGTTCCATCAAGCTGCCCTGGCTGCCATTGATGGCGCATTATTTCGGCCTGAGCTATATGATCATTCTCACCCTCTACATGGGACTCTTTTCCATAGCCAACGGCTGGCTGCTGGAGAAGATGACCGGATCGGCCAGGTGATGAAGACGATTGCCAGGCAAGCCGTTGCAAAACGGCCGGATGACACCCATGTGATAGTGTCGGACTTGCATCCGGAAATCGTACTCTAGCCTGCAAGTGCTGCCATACATTATTCGCAGCGATACTATGCCCCAATGGTATGAGGCGACTATCGTGCAGGAGCACCGCCCCCCGATACGAAAGAAAATGGTGTAATGACAACTACTGATACCCTTACTCGTTAGAGACCATATTCACAGGAGCAAAAAATGGGCGAAATGCAACAGATCGAAATCAATCGTTACCAGAATGAGATCATGGACGATGTAAAAGAGCTGGTAGAAAAGTATCGCCGCGCCATGGACTGGGACATCCCGGAAAACGATGACCGGGAATCGGATCAATTGATTCTGCAGGCAATCGAGGCCGCCCTGGCGGAGGTAAAAAAAGACCTGTTGGGAACTCTGCCTGCCTCATGAACGCATATCTTGCATCCTGAGCATGCTGATACACTCTTCGATACCGGCTTCAAGACACAGGGATTGATCGAAACCATGGTGCCGTCCCCCCGCTATCTACTCCCTGAGATGCCCCCCGGTCTGGAGGCATTGGCCGACCTGGCCCTGAACATGCGCTGGTCCTGGAATCACGCCTGTGACGCGCTGTGGGCACGGCTGGACCCCAGCCTGTGGCAACAGACCCACAACCCCTGGCTGATCCTTCAGAGCGTATCCAAACAGCAGCTGGAAGCGCTCGCCGAAGAGCCGGAATTCACCGCCCAACTCGCCCGGCTGATCCGGCAGCATCAGGAGACGTTGCAGGAGCCCGGCTGGTTCCGGGAGAATGCGCTGGATCAGCAGCTGAGCTGTATCGCCTATTTCAGCATGGAGTTCGGTCTGACCGAGGCCCTCCCCCTCTACTCCGGCGGCCTCGGCATCCTGGCGGGTGATTGTCTGAAAACGGCCAGCGACCTCGGGGTACCCCTGGTCGGTGTCAGCCTGCTCTATCAGCAAGGCTACTTTCGCCAGGTGGTGGACAACCATGGTCGGCAGCACGCGTTCTATCCCTATAACGACCCGTTACAGATGCCTGTGATGCCAGTCAGGGACAGCTCCGGCGAATGGTTGCGGATCACGATCCCGCTTCCCGGACGCCCCCTGAGACTCCAGATATGGCAGGCGGTGGTGGGGCGGACCCGGCTCTATCTGCTGGATAGCAACGACCCGCTGAACAGTCCGGCGGATCGCGGTATCACCGGTGAACTCTACGGCGGCGGCCCGGAGATGCGCTTACAGCAGGAGCTGGTTCTCGGTTTTGGCGGCTGGAATCTGCTGCAGGCACTGGAACTCGACCCCGAAGTGACCCACCTGAACGAGGGGCATGCTGCGTTTGTCATCCTGGCGCGAGCCCATAGTTTCATGCAACGGTATGATTGCGATTTCGAAACCGCACTCACCGCCACCCGCGCCGGCAACCTGTTCACCACACACACACCCGTGGCCGCCGGCTTCGATCGGTTCAATCAGGAACTGATGACGCACTATCTCGGCCACTATTGCCAACTGCTCGGCATCGACATGAAACATCTGCTCTCACTGGGCCAGGCCCCCGGTGCCGGCCCTGACAGCTCCTTCAATATGGCCTGGCTGGCAATACGCGGGGCCGGTGCCGTCAACGGGGTCAGCCAGTTACATGGCGAAGTGAGCCGAACCCTGTTTCAACCCCTGTTTCCCCGCTGGCCCCAGCCAGAGGTACCCGTGGGCCATGTCACCAATGGTATTCATGTGCCGTCGTGGGACTCGGCCCAATCCGATCGTTTCTGGACCAAGGCCTGCGGCAAGCAACGCTGGCTCGGCACATTGGAAACCACGGCCGCAATGATCCGGGATCTGCCGGACGAGGCCTTCTGGTCGCTGCGTACCGAGGGCCGTCTGCAACTGATCGACTATGCTCGGGCCTGCCTGCGTCGACAATGGGCAGAATCCGGGGTGTCGACCCCGGATGAGGCCATGGAGCTGCTGGACCCCAATGCCCTCACCCTCTGCTTCTCCCGCCGTTTTACCAGTTACAAAAGGCCCAACCTGTTACTCAGCGATCCGGACCGGCTGGCACGGCTGCTGACCAATCCCATCCATCCGGTACAGTTGGTGATTGCCGGCAAGGCTCATCCACAGGATGAACCCGGTAAGGCGATGATCCAGCAGTGGATCCGGTTCATCGAGGTGTACCAGCTGCACACCCGGGTGGTGTTCATCAATGACTATGACATTCGGGTGGCGGAGCAGTTGGTGCAAGGAGCCGATCTATGGATCAACACGCCGAGGCGCCCCTGGGAGGCCAGTGGCACCAGTGGCATGAAGGTGCTCCCCAACGGCGGCCTCAATCTGTCGGAACTGGACGGCTGGTGGGCGGAAGCCTTTCAGCCCGCCGTCGGATGGGCCATTGGTGATCGCCGGGAACATGATGATGACCCGGCCTGGGATGCACTGGAGGCGGATGCCCTGTACAGATTACTGGAACAGGAGATCATCCCCTGCTTCTACCAGCGTGATGCCCATGGCATTCCCCGTGAATGGGTATCCCGCATCCGTACCAGCATGGCGGAACTGACCCCGCGCTTTTCCTCCAACCGGATGCTCAGGCAATATGTAGAGCAGTATTATCAGAAACTGGCCCATCGCTATCACCTCCGCTCACAGCATAACGGGCAGATCGCCAGGCAATTGAACCAGTGGCGGCAGCACATCCGCAGCCACTGGCCATTGGTGCATTTCGGCAATCTGTCCGTACACAGCGATGGGCGGCAGCATCGCTTCAGTGTGGCACTCTATCTGGATGATCTGGCAGCAGACAATGTACGGGTGGAACTGTTTGCGGAGAATGAATCACAGGCGCCGGAGATCCATCTCATGACCAAGGGCGAGGCACTGGCCGGATCGATCAACGGCTTTCTCTACAGCTGCCGGATCGAGACCCCAAGACCGGTCACGGACTACACGCCGCGCGCCCGGCCTTTCCATCCCCATGCGCTATTGCCGTTGGAAGCGGAACAGATCCTGTGGCAACGCTGAGACAGGGTAATTGCCCACAGCCCATGATAACGGGATCCGGCAGATTCCTTTCTTTTTTCATACCTTCCGAACAAGGGACTCGATGATGAAGATCGCCTTTCACGGTGCGGACCATGGTGTTACCGGCTCCTGCCATCTGATCACCTGCAACGGTAAAAGGATATTGATTGACTGCGGTATGTATCAGGGCGGCCGCGAGCTGAACGAGGAAAATCACCAACCCTTTGGTTTCGATCCCAGGGAGATCGATTACCTGTTGCTGACCCATGCCCACCTGGACCATTGCGGCCGCATCCCGCTACTGGCGAAGCAGGGATTCCGTGGCAAGATCATCACCACCGCCGCCAGCCGTGAACTGGCCCGCCTGGTGATGCTGGACGCCGCCCATCTGCAGGAGGAGGACGCCGCCTGGCAGTCGAAGAAGGCGCTGCGACAAGGCCGCAAGGGACGAGAGACGGAACCTCTCTACACCACCCTGGATGCCCTCAACAGCCTCGACTATTTCGACCGCACCGCCCGCTACGATCAGCCCATTCAGCTTGCCGAGGGCATCACCGCAACTTTCATCGACGCCGGCCATATCCTGGGTTCCGCCAGTATCCTGCTGGAACTGGAGGAAAAGGGACGGCACAAAAAGGTGCTGTTCTCCGGGGACCTGGGTTACCAGGATCGCGCCATCCTGCGCAACCCCACGCTGCCCGGCAAGGTAGACGTGGTGGTGATGGAGACCACATACGGCGATCGCTTGCACAAGTCGCTGCACCCCTCCATCGAGGAGCTGTACGAGGCCATACAGGACACCTTCCGACGTGGTGGCAACGTGGTGATACCCACCTTTGCCCTGGAACGCGCCCAGGAGATCCTCTATTACCTGCGGGAAGGCGTCAATACGCATGAGCTGCCTGCCAGCATGCAGGTGTTCCTCGATTCGCCCATGGCCATCTCGGCCACCGAGATCTTCCGCCGGCACCCGGAGTGCTATGACAAGGCGACGGCAGCCCTGTTCGAGTCTGGAGACGATCCGTTCGACCTTCCCGGTCTCCATTTCACCCGGGAGACCGCCGAGTCCATGGCCCTGAACCAGATAAAGGGGGGCGCCGTCATCATGGCCGGTTCCGGCATGTGCACCGGCGGCCGGGTACGACACCACATCAAGCACAATATCTGGCGCCAGGACAGCAGCATGATATTCGTCGGCTACGCCGCCCACGGTACCCTGGCACGTCGCATCGTGGATGGTGCCGAGAGGATCCACCTGTTTGGCGAAGAGATTCCGGTGCGCGCAAGGATCTACACCATCGGCGGGTTCTCCGCCCATGCCGGCCAGAACGAACTCCTGGCATGGCATGGTGCCACCGGCAACCCTGACTACACCTTCCTGGTCCATGGTGACGAGGAGGCCATGCAGGCATTTGCAAAACGGCTGGAGAATACCCATGTAGTGATGCCGGACTTGCATCAGGAGATCGAACTGTAGCCTGCTGCAGGCGTTGCCCTGTATCGTTCGCACCGGGGCGCCAGACCTGGTGCGAATGACTTTCATCCCCCCCTCGATTCCTCCAATAACGAACGTTTCCCCATGAGGAATCGCCCGGCAGCACGCCATTGTGTGACTTCGGCACCTGGACCCATTCCACCCTCTATATCAGCCGTCTGGACGATATCGAAGAGATGGGTCAGGGCAGCCTGAAGGCGCTGGCGATACGGCACGGCAGCGCCTTCAAGGCCGATCCCGGATGGACGGCCCTGGCCCTGTGACCATCCCGTGGATAGCGCCCAGCCCATCGGGTAGCGCAGGCTGGGGACTTTACACAGATGTTGCATATGGCGCGGTTATCAATGACCATGCCATGGACAACATGAAAAGCGCAGGCCTTGGGGGCTTCCTTTTCCGCGAACGAGACGATATGGAAACAGCGATGAATTCGAGTAAAACCGACATCATCACCCTGGAACAGGCGGGCAGCCTGGCCGGTGCCTTCGCCGGGCCATGGGGCATCGGCAACGGCCTGATGACGCCCACCATGAAGTTGTGCCGGGCCAAAATCATCTCCCGTTATCAATCCTCGATCAATTCCCTCTATGCAGGACACTGACCGCACCATGAAGAGATCACATCCCATCGAAGAGCGTAACCCGGGCGAACGCCAGCTCACCATCCGCGTGCTGGCGATGCCTGCCGATACCAATCCGGCCGGCGATATCTTCGGCGGCTGGCTTATGTCCCAGGTCGACATAGCCGGCAGCATCCTGGCCATCCAGGTGGCCCAGGGACGGGTGGTGACCGTCGCCGTGCACGATTTCCAGTTTCTCAAGCCGGTATTGGTGGGGGACCTGGTCAGCTGTTATGCCGAGGTGGAGCGGCGCGGCCGCACCTCGATCAGGGTCCGGGTGGAGGTATTCGCCGAGCGCGAGCGGGATCCCCGCACCGTGGACCAGGTGGCTGCGGCCTCGATCACCTACGTTGGGGTGGACGAGGATCGCCGCCCGCGGGAGTTGCCTGAGCCTTGACGGTTACGTCCGGCCTCATGATGCAGCCATCTTATTTCAGCAGGCGCAAAGGCACCACTGACGACGACTTGAACTGAACTCACCCGGCGGACGAATCACTACTGATGGAGAAACCCATGGCAGCCTTGAAAGAAACGATCGCACGGTATGACGAACAGAAGAAACAGAAGGTGCCGGCAGAGATCCTGCAGATGATGGATCAGGCAACATTGGATCTGGAGCGCGCAGGAATCAGCGACCACAGCGTCAAGAGCGGTGACCGGGTACCGGCATTTTGCCTGCCTAATCACAAGGGTGAGATGCAGGATCTGAACGCTCTGTTGGAACGGGGCACACTGGTACTCAGCTTCTATCGCGGCGGCTGGTGCCCCTACTGCAATATGGAACTGAACGCCCTGCAAAGGGTGTTGCCTGAAATCGAGGCCGCGGGCTCCCGCCTGATCGCCATATCACCCGAACTGCCGGACAAATCCCTCTCCACCCGGGAAAAGAACGCCCTTGGCTTCGATATCCTCTTCGACCAGGGCAACCAGATCGCAGAAAGCTTCGGCCTGGTATTCACCCTGCCGGAAGTGCTGCGTCCTATCTATGACAAGTTCGGACTGGACATTCCAGCCTACAACGGCGATCAGAGCTTCCGCCTGCCGATGCCTGCAACCTACATCATCGACCAGACAGGTATGGTCCGTTTCCATTTTGTCGATGCCGACTACACCCGCCGTCTGGAGCCGGCTGAGATCGTCGAACAACTGCGCAGCCTGTGATCGAGCCTTGAGCACTGGCAGCGGCAACAATGCCGCTGCCAGAGATGAAAAATCCCACCACTGACCCTGTCAACCTGAGCCCTTGCTACGCCGGTGGAACAGCAGAAGCCCAGACAACAGCAACAAGGAGGCTCCCGGCAGGGGCACCACCGCCGGGGTTGGCGAAAATGACTGCCCAACGTTGACGGCGCCAAAAGTCGCCGGGGCGAGGAGCCAGGAAAAATCCCCATAGTCACCCCCTTGCCCGGAGAGCTGCAACGACTGGCCCAATGGGGTGTTCGCCGGCTCCATGGTCCCGATATCGGTACTGGTGAGCCCGGCCGCCGCACCTTCGAGAGCGATGAACGCACCTTCATAACTGATGAACTGCCGCACCACACCTTCAGCATCGATCAGAGCCAGCCCGTCCGGGCTGCCATTCTGAATTCCCTGGTGATAAAGGGTCAGAAACCCCGTCCCATCCCCCGCATCCGCAAGGGCCCCATTCAGAACCAGTGTGCTATAGGGCCTGCCCCGGCGGCCGTCGTAGAGTTGGAGACGCCAACCATCGAGCAGCGTGCCGGCAACCCCGGCCAGCTCGACCGCCTCGCCATCGTCGGCGCCGACATTGTCGTAATGGATTTCGTTGATGAATACCGGCAGTGCCGGGGAAGGGGCTGAGAAGAGTGACAAACAACAGGCCAACACCAAACCACGCCCCGACGGGCGGGCGTCCCTATTTTCAATTTCCATATCTATCCTCCGAGGATTCCGTTCTTCGGGAGATTAAATCCTAACCGATCATCGCCAGGGGATGCAACTCAGCGATCATTCATCTTATCCAGCCCCCGCTGCAGGAAAGCATCCTTGTCCTTGGCCTTGCGCCAGCGCTTCAGGATACGCTTCCTGCGCTCGGGCGGGAGCCCCTGAAACCATTTTCTGAGCTTGCGCAGCTGTTCTCTTTTGACTTTAGGTAGTTTCTTGAACTCTTTGAATTTTTTGCGGATATACTTCTTCTCATCCGGTGTAAGCCGCTGCCATAGTTTCAGATTGTGTTTCGCCAGTTTGCGCTCACCCGAGGACATCTGCAGCCAGCGCTGAGCCCCTTTGTGCAATTGCCGGCGTTTCTCAGCCGGCAACTGCCGCCACTGCTTTGCCGTCAGGCCAAGTATCTTCTGTTCCGCAGCACCCAAATCTGACCAGGAGGGAGAACCGGCAGCGACGGTTGTCACTGTCAGAAGCATGCCCAGGACAAGGGCCAGAATCCTCACGATCATTGTTGCCTCGGTCTCCTGTTGCCTTTCGTCTCGGAATAGCGCTCTGCTTCCACTTCTGCCCGAATGCGATCTCCATACAGACTCATCGGGTTCACCCACTCACCATCATCCGTCTCCCACTCACCCAGAAACTCGAGCAATTCGATACCCGGTGAGGCCGGTGTCGTCTGCTCCGCCGCCAAAGGGTTCGCACTCAGCAGGACGAGGCAGCAGAGGCAACAGCAATGAGGCCACCGCCATCTCATGTCTTGTGGTCGGTCTGCTGCATCACCTCGGGGGTCTGGTCCAGCCACAGGTAGAAATCGAGTTGCTGGTAGAGATCCAGCTCTTCACTGACCAGCAGGGCATCGAACTGATCTCCCACAGGGACGTCCCCCTGCTGCCCACCATGCTGTACCAGCAGCATGGTCACACCAATCAACAAGGCAGAGGCCATAGCCGCCGCCGGTATCCATCCACTGTCGGTCAGGCGCTTGCCCTGCAACCAGCGGGAGAGACGGCCGCCGGATCGGGAGCCCGCCAAAGCCTCCTGACGGGCCGTCCGCAACCGCTCGATGCTCTCCCTGTCGAGGCCGGCTGCACGCGCATCCAAAGCCTGGCGCAAACGCTCTTCCAGTGGGTCGACATGGGATATCTTCATCACTTCCGCTCCTGCAATGATCCGCGCAGTGTCTGCATGGCGCGGAACAGATGGGTCTTCACACTGCCGGCCGAACAGCCCATGGCCGTTGCCGTTTCCGCCACATCCAGTCCTTCCCAGACCCGCAGTAGAAACGCCTGTTGCTGGCGTAGCGGAAGCATCTCCACCGCTTTCAAGATATCTTCCGTTATCTCTTGGCTGAGAAGGATTTTTTCTGGCTGCATCTGGGATGACCCAGGGACTGCCTGTAGGGGATCCCCAGCATTTTCACGGCAGGAATCCCCCCCTCCAAGCAGCCGCCACCAACGCCCTCTGGATCTCTTTCGCCGGTGCCAATCGCGGATACGGTTTTGCAGGACCCGGTAAAACAGTGGCGGCCACTCAGCCTGCGGGTGCCCCCTATAACGGCCAACGAACGCCATCATCGCATCCTGCACCAGATCCAGGGCATCCTCCCGATTGTGGGTGGCCAGCTCTGCCATCACCAGGGCGCGGCGCTCGATCCCTGCAAGAAACTGGTCCATAGGCTCCATTGATCCAGCGCTTTCCCCAATGATTCTCCAAGCTACCCGACACCATCCATCCTGCCACCCATATCGCACCCGGAAACGCCATTTATTCGTGACCGGATGCAATGTTGGGTGGGGTCAAAACCGCCGCCCCTTGCCCCGTCCAACTACACGACCACGACCTGCGCCCTTGCCGCTGCCGGCAACGCCGCCTCTGCCGATGGCGATACCGCGGCCGCTGACGGTGCCCGTGCCCTTCTTATAACGGACATGACCGTTGTTGTCACGGTAGATCACCACCCCGGTGCCGCTGGCCGTGCCAGTACCCTTGAAGACACCGCTGCCACGGGCGGCGCCCTGACCCTTCACCCATCCGCGTCCACTGACATCGGCGGCCAGCACCGGGGCTGAAAGCAGGGCCATGGTCAGCAGGGAAACCACTGTAATCATCGTCTTTTTCATCACATTTCTCCATTTTCTGTTTGCCTGGCTCCGGGGAATTGCCCCGTGCTCACTGACTACAACGAACAATGGCAACAATGGTTGACAGGCAGACACAAAGAAATGTGTAACGGAGTCCATCCGTCATTGCAGGAGCCACATCCTCATCGTGATTCCGCCCCAGCACATCCTGCATGCTAGAGAGGCCATCACCCTTCAAATGTGATGAACTGAATGCAGCAAAGGCCCTTCCCCTGCCTGGCAAACAGAGGATGCAAATGAACTCGGGTCGTGCTGAATGGGAACCCAATCAGGGAAAGGACGCCGCCCCACATGCTGTATTCGATCGCCGATGAGATGTCGACGCGCTGGCGCAGCACCCGATGATCCCATCCCGTCTACGCTGGCGCACTCCGGCTTTTTCCGGGGCGCCTTTCAACCCTCTTTGGCCGCAAACAATCGAAAGAAATTCTCGCTGGTGGCCTCGGCAAACGCTTCAGTAGACATGCCGCGCAGCCCGGCGATGCACTCGGCTACCCGGCCGACATACTGGGGCAGATTGGGTTTACCCCGATGGGGCACCGGTGCCAGATAGGGGGCATCGGTCTCGATCAGCATGCGGTCAAGGGGGACTTTTTTTGCCACCTCCCGCAAGTCGGCGGCGCTATTGAAGGTAATGATGCCGGAAAATGAGATGTAGAAACCAAGGTCGAGGGCCTGCCTGGCCATTTCCCAATCTTCGGTGAAACAGTGCATGACACCGCCCGCATCCCGTGCCTGCTCAGTAGTAAGGATATCGATGGTGTCTTCCCGTGCTGCACGAGTATGGATAATCAAGGGCTTGCCAGCCATCCGGGCGGCAGCGATATGGTTGCGAAAACGCTGCTGTTGCCAGTCAAGATCCCCTTCACTGCGGAAATAATCCAGACCGGTCTCACCGATGGCCACATTTCTGGAATCTGCAGCCAACGTCACCAGTTCATCCGGCGTCGGTTCCCGGCGGTCCCGGTCGTTGGGATGGACACCGACGGAAACAGAGACCCAGGGATAGGGCGCCACCAGCTCGCGCATGGCGGGGTAGGACTCCAGATCGATGGAGACACACAGCAAGTGCTCTACACCTGCCTCCCGGGTCTGCGCCATCAGGCGCCCGAAATCCCCCTCGAACGGGGCCAGATCCAGACGATCCAGATGACAGTGGGAATCGACCAGCATTGTGCTTACCTCCAGCCTCAAAGTTGCACCCGGGGACGCGATGATCGCACCGAGAAGGGCGTTCTCAGGCGATTTTCTGATTGGATCAATAGCTCAACCTAATTGATGAATGAGGAAATATCGGCTGAGGGCATTCAAATCGGTGCGAAGACGCGTCCAGCGGTGGTGCGGTTACGTTTCGTTACTTTCCAATACAGGATTAAAAACAGCAAATCAGACAGCATATTCAGCGACCGGGGGCAGCTTCGGGGCCAGTGCCGGCACCAGCCGGAGAGACGAACTACATGGTGTGAGTGGGACGATCCGATTTCAGGGCACCGGCAAGATAGGTCTCAATCTTGTTGCGTGCCGCACCACCATCCTGCTCGCTGAACTGGACGCCGATGCCTGCGGCACGATTGCCTTCTGCCCCGACCGGAGTGATCCAGATGATCTTGCCGGCCACTGGAATGCGCTCGGTCTCTTCCATCAGGGTCAACAACATGAAGACCTCATCCCCCAACTGATATTTTTTGTTGGTGGGAATGAACAGTCCCCCATTCTGCACAAACTGCATATAGGCCGCATACAAGGCGTTCTTGTCCTTGATGGTTAGGGACAGGATGCCCTGTCTGGCCGGTGGTGCTTTGGCTGTGGTCATGCTTTCTGTTCAGCTATGTGTGCTCATTGACGGCGGCCAGCTCCAGCAGCAGCCCCTCCAGCATCAGCTGGGTGTTGAGCTGGGAACCCAGGCTCCTGACTGCTTCCAAGGCGCTATCCAGGAGCGCGAATAACTTCCTGGATTCTACCGACCTGCCAATATGTTGCAAACGTTTTCTCTGATCTGGATTAATCAGGTCCCGGGTGTCGGAATCGAACCTCAGGCGCAGACAATCGATCAGCCAGCCGCTGTACCAGTTCAACACCATGGCAACATCAAGTCCACTCCAGGCAGCCGCCACCGCCACCGGGTCCCGCCCCTGTTGCAGGATAGCGGCAAACGCTTCCAATAACTTTATACGCAGCGCCAGACACTCAGGGTCTGCCAACTCCCGGGCGCGCAACGGGGCGCCGGAAGCCAACGAGAGAAGCAGCTCAGGGTCCCCTTCCACTTGCTGTTGTCGCAGCCACTCCAGGGCACTCTTGCGCGCTGGCAGCGCTATCCTGAGCTGCCGGCAGCGGCTGCGAATAGTGGCTGGCAACCGGCCGGGAAATGCACTGACCAGAATCATCAGGGTCCAGGGCACCGGCTCCTCCAGTGTCTTCAACAAACTGTTGGCCGCAGCCTGGTTGAGGGCATCCGCCGGTGCAATGACGATCACCTTGTAACCCCCGGCCTGGGCGGTCAGGCCTTCCTGGGCAATGAATTCACGAATGTGGTCCACCTTGATTGGTTTGCCCGCCTCTTCCGGCGCGATCAGACGATAGTCCGGGTGGGTACCGGCAAGTCGCAGACGGCAGCCCTGGCAACAGCCACAAGGCATGCCATCCTCTGCCGGTTGCACGCACAGCAACGATGCGGCAAGCATCTCCACGAAGCTGCCCTTGCCAACGCCTTCGGCTCCGGTAACCAGCAGCGCATGGGGCAATTTTCCGGCAAAACGCTCGGCCTGGATGCGCATCCAATCCGGCTCACACCAGGGCAACAGGGTATTCATCTCGGCCAGGCCAACCATTTTTCCATTGATAATCGATGCTGAAACGGTTCAAGCACCAGCATGCCACAAATGCAGGTAAGTAACTATTCAGCACCCCTTTGAATCGTTCGTAATGTCTCAAAAAGTGCTGAGCTGTTATGCAGGTAAATAATCGATCAACCAAAAGTCTCCTGCAAGATCCGTTCTATCTGCATCTGTACCTCGTTCAACGGGCGACTGGCATCCACCACCTTGACCCGTTGCGCCTGCTCACGGGCTATCTCCAGATAGGCGGAGCGCACCCGGTCGAAAAAGAGATGGGTCTCACGCTCGAAGCGGTCCGGGGCGGATCGCTTGCCGGCACGGCCCAGGCCGGTCTCCACCGGCAAGTCCAGCAACAGGGTCAGGTCTGGCCGCAGATCCCCCTGAACCCACTGTTCAAGCACGGCGATACGCTGCCTTGGTATCCCCCGTCCACCCCCCTGGTAGGCGTATGAGGCATCGGTGAAACGGTCGCACAGCACCCAGGTTCCGCGATTCAGCGCTGGCAGTATCTTCTGCCCCAAGTGTTCCGCCCGGGCACCGAACATCAGCAACAGCTCCGCATCATCGGTCATACCCGTATGTTTGTGGCCCAACAGCAGGTCACGGATATCCTCTCCCAACGCGGTCCCACCCGGCTCACGGGTGAACAGAACCGAGTGCCCGGCAGCCTCCAGATAGTGTTGGATAAAGGACAGATTACTGCTCTTGCCGGCACCTTCGATGCCTTCGACGGTGATGAATTTCCCCTTCGTATTGCTCATCCGGTACGCCTCATCGCTTCAGTTGGAACTGACGCACTGCCCGGTTGTGCGCCTTCAGCGTGTTGGAGAATTGGTGACCCCCGTCGCCGCGGGCAACGAAATAGAGGGTCTTCCCCTTTGCCGGATGCAGTACGGCATGTATTGCATCTGCCCCGGGCATACAGATCGGGGTCGGTGTCAGCCCCTTGTGCAGATAAGTGTTGTAGGGTGTGTCCTGCCTCAGGTCACGGCGCCGAATGTTGCCATCATAGCTGTCACCGAGACCATAGATGATGGTGGGATCCGTCTGCAGCCGCATCCCCTTGCGCAGGCGACGAATGAACACCCCGGCAATCTGCGGCCGCTCACTGGCGAGGCCGGTCTCCTTCTCCACAATAGAGGCCAGGATCAACGCGTCATAGGGGGACTTCAATGGCAATCCCGGCTCCCGTTCCGGCCACTCCCGTTGCAGCAAGCGCTGCATCGCCCGATACGCCCGCTGCAGAAAGGCCACATCGGTGGTGCCACGGGGGAAATAGTAGGTATCCGGCAGAAAGCGGCCCTCCGGGTGCTCACCCTCATGCCCGAGCCGGCGCATGATCTCTTCCTCACCGGCTCCGTCCAGTGTCTGCCGCAGAACCGGGTTGTTGCGAATGGCCTCCATCACCTGGGTGAAGGTCCAGCCCTCTACCAGGGTCAGAGAATAGGTGGTGACCCGGCCGGAAACCAGCAATTGCAGCAACTGACGGGGCGTCATACCAGCCGACAGATGGTACTCCCCCGCCTTGATCCGCTGCGCCAGCCCCTCCCGGCGCGCCAGCAGGCGCAGATAGAGTGGCTTCTCAAGGTATCCCCGAACCTGCAGATCACGTCCCAGGGTCGCAACCGTCGCGCCGGGGTCGAGCTGATAGTCGAGGCCGTCGGCCGGCAAGGCCAAGGGCGCATCGGCAAACTCGTTGAAGTCCATCATCAGCCAGGCGACGCCAAAGCTGCCGAGGATTACGATGATGCCAAGGATGCGGTGGAGCATGTCTACAAATATTCAAGCTGGTTGGTAAGTGATTCGATCAGGCGCCGTGGTATGGCCTCCGGGTCCATGGCCTGGCCCGCCAGTTCCCGCACCGGCCAGAGGCCGATCAGGCTGTTACAGAAAAAGAGGCCATCAGCGGACCAAAGGTCTTCCAGGGTCAGGGTATCCACCCGGCACTCGATAGCCAGTGTCGCTGCCATCTCAATGATCAGCTGCCGCATTATTCCGGCAACACCCCCGCGGGACAGGTCCGGTGTCCGCAAGCAGCCATCGATCACGACGAACAGATTGCTCATGGTCCCTTCGACGGGATGCCCCGCCGGATCCAGCATCAACCCCTCGGCAATCTCCGGGTCAGACCATTCCGCCCGCGCCAGTACCTGCTCCAGCCGGTTCAGGCTCTTCAGTCCGGCCAGTGCCGGCGACTGTCCGACAGGGGTGGCACAGAGCCGCGCCCGTATCCCCCGCTGGCGATAGCTTGCAGGATAATCGGGCCAGGGAAGAGATTGAAGCAACCGGTTCGGCGCCGGTTGCGCCGGTGGCCGGTAACCACGCCCACCCCCGCCACGGGTAACGACGATCTTCAGAACGCCTCGAGAGACAGCGTGGCAGAGTTGCATCGCCTCCTGATACAGCAACGTTCCATCAGGCAAGGGGATGCCCAATCGCTTGCAGCCAAGGGTCAACCGGTGGAAATGTTGCTGCCACTGCTGTGGGCGCCCGTTCCAGATGGCGCAGGTCTCGAACAGACCATCACCATATTGCAGGCCACGATCGGTGGCATCGATGGTTGTGGCTGGTTCACCGTTGATCAGCAACAAGAGTGCGCTTGCCTCATCACCTGGTACCTGAACTCACGGGTTCTGGCAGTAAACCATGCCCTTCATATTTGGAAGTGGGACGTATCCGCTGCCGGGACGTCTGCATGTCGACAACGCCCGCCGAGCAGAGGAGTGTTGTACGGAACGCAGAATATATCACGAATGCTGGAGCACGAAAGGATACCAAGACGCCCACGCTGGCAGGCGTCCTGGCACCGCAATGAAGCACCCGCTATCAGTCGTCCAGCCGACGCAGCACCAGGCTGCCGTTGGTGCCACCGAAACCGAAGGAGTTGGAGATGGCGACGTCGATCTTCATCTCCCTGGCCGTGTTCGGCACATAGTCCAGGTCACACTCCGGATCCTGGTTGTCCAGATTGATCGTCGGCGGTGCGACCTGGTCCCGGATCGCCAGCGCGGTGAATACGGCTTCCGCACCACCTGCCGCACCCAGCATATGGCCGGTCATGGACTTGGTGGAACTGACGGCCAGCTTGTATGCATGGTCACCAAAGGCGCCTTTCACACCCATGGTTTCTGCCAGATCACCGGCCGGCGTGGAGGTGCCGTGCGCGTTGATGTAATCCACCTGTTCCTTGTTCAGGCCCGCATCACTCAACGCCAGCAGCATGCAATCACGGGCACCATTGCCATTTGGCGATGGCGAAGTCATGTGATAGGCATCCGAATTCATGCCGATACCGGCCACTTCGGCATAAATCACGGCGCCACGCGCCTTGGCATGCTCGTACTCTTCCAGCACCATCACGCCAGCACCGTCGCTGAGCACGAAGCCATCCCGGTCCCGGTCCCAGGGCCGGCTGGCGGCCTGTGGATCGTCGTTACGGGTGGACAGGGCGCGGGCGGCGGCAAAACCACCAAGGCCGACCGGTGAGGTTGCCATCTCGGAGCCGCCGGCAACCATGATGTCGACATAGCCATGGCGGATCAGACGGGCTGCTTCACCGATATTGTGACTGCCGGTGCTGCAGGCGGAAACGATGGAATAGTTGGGGCCCTTCAGGCCATATTTGATGGAGAGGTTTCCCGCCACCATGTTGATGATGCTGGCTGGCACGAAGAAGGGTGAGATCTTTCTCGGCCCTTTCTCCAGATAGGCATGGTAGTTGTTTTCGATGCCGGTGATACCGCCAATACCGGAACCGATGGCCACACCGATGCGATGGGCATTCTCCTCGGTGATCTCGAACCCGCTCTCTTCGATCGCCTGGCAGCCGGCCGCCATGCCGTAGTGGATGAACTTATCCATCTTTCTGGCATCTTTCTTGGAGATGTACTGGGTAATATCGAAACCGTATATCGGCCCACCAAAATGAACGCTGAACGGCTCGATATCGAAATGGGTGATCGGTTGAATGCCGCTCTTACCGGCGAGGATATTGGCCCAGGACTCTTCGACGGTATGACCGACCGGTGAAACCATGCCGAGCCCGGTTATCACAACCCTTCTTCCTGACATGTGCAAAGTACCCTTTAACTATTCATCTTGGGGAACCCCCTGACGCCACAATGCAAGGCCGCAAACCATTTTCAATAAACGGTTTGCGGCCTGTGTTCGAGGGATCAGATTGGGGAATCAGCCGCTATGGGCATTGACATAATCGATCGCCTGCTGAACGGTGGTGATCTTTTCGGCATCCTCGTCGGGTATCTCCGTCTCAAACTCTTCTTCCAGGGCCATGACCAGTTCCACGGTATCGAGAGAGTCTGCACCCAGGTCGTCAACGAAAGAGGCTTCGTTGGTCACCTCGTCTTCAGTGACACCAAGCTGTTCTACTACAATTTTCTTAACTCGTTCTTCGACAGAGCTCATGGTCTTACTTCCCTCCGGATCGTAATGGTAGGCACCCAACGGTTACCGCTGGGCTATTGTATGCATAAACCCGAAAAGTTGGAAGTAAATCATGATCCACCTCCGCTTTTCGAATTTCCATATAATTCTCAATATATTACAGCAAATAACGTAAAGTATAACAGATACTGCATCAGCTTAAGCCAGCTGCTGGCTCAAGCCATATACATGCCGCCATTGACATGCAATGTCTCACCCGTGATATATCCGGCAGCCGGTGATGCCAGAAAAACCACCGCATTGGCGACATCCTCCGGCAGGCCGGCCCGACCCAACGGGATGCTCTGCAGCATCGCCGCATGCTGCGCTTCAGGCAACTCATGGGTCATGTCGGTGGTGATGAAACCCGGCGCCACCGAATTGACCGTAATGCCCCGGGAACCGACCTCCCGGGCCAGGGATTTGCTGAAACCCAGCATACCGGCCTTGGCCGCGGCATAGTTCGCCTGACCAGGATTGCCGGTGGAGCCGACCACCGAGGCGATATTGATGATACGCCCCTTGCGCGCCTTCATCATAGCCCGCAGACAGGCCTTACTGAGCCGAAACAGGGCGGTCAGATTGGCGTCGATGACGGCATCCCACTCTTCGTCCTTCATCCGCATCAACAGATTGTCACGGGTGATACCCGCATTATTGACCAGGATCGATGGCGCCCCATAGGCCTCTCCGATCGCCTTGATCACCGCCTTCACACCCTCCGGATCAGTGACATCCAGCACCATCCCCGTACCCTGGATGCCGGCAGCAGCGAACCGTTCGCTGATTGCCGCTGCACCACGCTCGCTGGTGGCGGTTCCCACCACGGTGGCTCCCTGCTTACCGAGGGCATCGGCAATGGCACTGCCGATACCGCGACTGGCTCCGGTCACCAGGGCAATTTCGTTTTCAAGCATGATCTCTCCGTATTCGTTTTCTATAGCTGTTCAGCGCATGGCGAGGGCGCCACCGGCAGCGGCCGTCTGTTGCGGAAAATGCCGTGAACAGACCCATGCAGGCCCCACGACGGCAAGACGGCAGGCGCACATGATGACCTGCTACGGCGGAGTTTTGCAACGAACGAGACTGACATCAGGGGCGCAAGATGCGGGTTCATGAATGAGCTAGAACTTGAGCAGTACCGATCCCCAGGTGAAACCGCCGCCGAAGGCCTCCATCAACAGGGTTTCTCCTCGTTTGATGCGCCCATCCCGCACCGCCACATCCAGCGCCAGGGGGACCGAAGCGGCAGAGGTGTTGCCATGTTCCGCCACCGTCACCACCACGTGATCCATTGGCATGCGCAGTTTTTTCGCCGTCGCACGGATGATACGGATGTTGGCCTGATGCGGGATCAGCCAGTCAATGTCGCTTTTCTCCAGGCCGCTCTTTTCCAGGGTCTCGTCGACGATTCTGCCCAGGGTATTGACCGCCACCTTGAACACCTCGTTGCCACGCATCTCCACGTAGGCCGCTCCTTCCTTGACCTTATCATAGCCCTTGGACACCCCTGCCGGCACCTCCAGCATACTGGCATAGTCGCCGTCCGCATGCAGGTGAGTGGAGATGATGCCCGGCTCGTCGCTGGCCTCCAGGATGACCGCGCCGGCGCCGTCACCGAACAGGACGCATGTACCGCGATCGTTCCAATTGAGGATACGGGAGAAGGTCTCGGCACCCACCACCAGCGCACAGCGGGCATTGCCATTGCGAATGAAGCTGTCCGCCACCGACAAGGCATAGATGAAGCCGGTACAGACCGCCTGAATATCGAACGCGGCACAGCCATGGATATCCAGCCGGCTCTGCAACAGACAGGCGGTACTGGGGAAGATCTGGTCGGCGGTAGTGGTGGCAAGAATGATCAGATCGATATCCTCCGCCCCCTTGCCTGCCGCCTCCATCGCCAGCAATGACGCCTGTTCCGCCAGATCGCAGGTGGTCTCGCCATCGATTGCGATATGCCGCTGCTTGATCCCGGTGCGATCCTGGATCCACTGATCCGAGGTATCCATGATCTTCTCCAGATCATGATTGGTGACGATATTTTCCGGCAGATATCCACCGGTTCCGGTAATACGCGAATAGATCACGACGCCTCGGCCCTTTTGTTCAATTGATCCTCAACGCCCTGGGCGATGTGCTCAGACACATTGCTGTACACCGCCTTGCAGGCAATCTCGATAGCATTCTCGAAGGCCAGGACATCAGCACCGCCATGGCTCTTGATCACCACTCCGCGCAGGCCCAGAAGACTGGCACCGTTGTAACGCCGGGGATCCATCTGGCGTCGCAGGTTACGCAGCACCGGCAATGCCGCCAATCCGGCCAGCCGGGTCAGCAGATTGCGCTTGAAACCGCTCTGCATAAAGTGGCTTATCATCTTCGCCACCCCTTCAGAGCTCTTCAGCGCCACGTTACCGATAAACCCATCGGTGACCACCACGTCCACTCCGCCCAGGTAGATATCGTCCCCCTCCACATAACCGATGTAGTTGAGAGAACTGCCGGAGAGCAACGCATGGGCCTGCTTCACCTGCTCATTGCCCTTGATCTCCTCCTGTCCGATGTTGAGCAGACCGATACGTGGATTGCCCACCTCATCATCCAGAGACCTTACCAGTTCGTTGCCCATGACAGCGAACTGAAACAGCTGCTCGGCCGAGCAGTCCACGTTGGCGCCCAGATCGAGCATCCAGGTATGGCCGTCTATCGCAGGTATGGCGCTGATGATCGCCGGGCGATCCACATGGGGCAGCATTTTCAGCACGAACCGGGCAGTGGCCATCAATGCCCCGGTATTGCCCGCGCTGACACATGCATTGGCGACACCCTGCTTGACCAGGTCGATAGTGACCCGCATGGAAGAGTCTTTCTTGCCACGCAACGCCCGCGATGGCAATTCATCCATCCCGACCTCCTGGCTGGCATGGTGAATGCTGATCCGCCCACCGGTGTCGGCATTGCCAAGGTGGCGACGAATCTCCTCCTCACGACCGACGAGAATGAGGTTTACCTCACGCTTACGACGCAGGAAATCGATCGCGGCCGGGACCACCACGCTGGCCCCGTAGTCACCACCCATGGCATCGAGTGCGATTGTGATGGGATCGTCTTCAGACATGGCAGAATGGTCCGTAACCGGTTTTTTCTCCACGACAACGGACGACCGCCCCTTCAGGGACGGTCTGATATCGCAGAGGAACAGCGCCGCTTGCAGCCAAAGTGCTACTCACCCTTACCCGCAATCACTTTGCGGCCACGGTAGAAGCCATCCGCGGTCACGTGATGACGCAGATGGGTCTCACCGGAAGTGGGATCGATGGAGAGCGTCTCCGCCTTCAGGGCATCATGGGAACGACGCATACCGCGCCGGGAAGGGGTTTTTCTGTTCTGCTGGACCGCCATTGGTTCAAGCTCCTGTACAAGTAAAGGTAAGTATCAATGCTGTTTGTCTGTCTTCAGCCCCTGCAACACCGCGAACGGGTTGGGCCGGCCTGAATTCGCCGCCTGTTGCGCCGGTTCCGGCGCCGTACCGCCAGCCAAAATGGGCTGGCAGGCATCCAACCGATGCATGGGGATCTGTGGAATCGCAAGCAGCAACTCATCTTCCACCAGATCCAGCAGACGCAACCGTCCATCATCCACCAGCACCGGTTCATACTCATCCGGCAGCCGCTCGGCCTCGGCCGGCACCTCGATCACAGAGAGATCGACAACCGCCTCCACCGGATGTTCCATCTGCTGCAGACAGCGCTGGCACTCCAGACCGAGTTCCGCCTGCACCTGCAACCGGATGCAGGCCCGGTGCCGGGCATCCCGGCTGAAGCGGATGTCGAACACAACCTCGCCTGCGACCGTCATCAGGGCACTGGCAAGACGCGGCAGCTTGTCCAGCGCAATCCGGCCGGAGAACCCGGTTTCCCGGTCGGCGAGGCGCCAAGGATCGACAAATTCAGGCATACGCGGCGACATAAGCGCGCAATGATATTACTCAGCAGACTAAACGTCAAAAAATTATCGCGGTTTCACGATGTTACACGACCTTCTCGGGGGGGCGACATTCATCCCGCCTGCCGCAGCTGCCGGTAGCGCTCGATCAGTCCGGAGGTGGAGGCATCGTGCGCCCGCTCCACCCCCTCTTCCGTCAGTTCATCCAGGATCACGCCAGCCAGCTGCTTGCCCAGCTCGACCCCCCACTGGTCGAAAGAATTGACCTGCCAGATGACACCCTGCACGAAGATTTTGTGTTCATAGAGCGCAATCAGGGCGCCGAGACGCTGCGGTGTCAGACGGTCGATCAGGATACTGTTGGTGGGACGGTTTCCTGGAAACACCTTGTGCGGCAGCAGTGCCGCAAGGTCCTCGTCCGCCATCCCTGTGGCTGCCAGTTCGGCCTGCGCCTCGGCTTCGGTGCGTCCTTTCATCAGCGCCTCCGTCTGGGCGAAGAAGTTGGCCAGCAGCTTCTGTTGCTGGTCGCCCCGCTCATTGTGACTGTGCACGGCAGCAATGAAATCACAGCTGATCAGCTGGGTACCCTGATGAATCAGCTGATAGAACGCATGTTGGCCATCGGTACCGGCGGCACCCCATATCACCGGCCCGGTGGCATAGTTCACCGGCCGGCCATCCCGGGTCACCCGCTTGCCATTGCTCTCCATGTCCGCCTGTTGCAGATAGGCCGGCAGGTGGCGCAGGTACTGGTCATAGGGCAGGATGGCATGACTCTTCACCCCGGTGAAATTTCGGTACCAGACTCCCAGCAGCCCCATGATCACCGGCATGTTCCTTTCCAGCGGAGCCGTGCGGAAGTGCTCATCCATCTCATGGGCCCCCTCCAGCAGCTGGATGAAGCGCGGCATACCCACCGCCAGCGCGATCGGCAGTCCGATCGCCGACCAGAGGGAGTAACGCCCACCGACCCAGTCCCAGAACGCGAACATGTTCTGCAGATCGATACCAAACGCCTGCACCGCCTCACTATTGGTGGAGACGGCGACGAAATGACGGGCCACGGCAGCCTCTTCCTTCAGCGCCGACAGACACCAGTCGCGGGCGGCTCGGGCATTGGTCAGGGTCTCCTGGGTGGTGAAGGTCTTGGAAGAGACAATGAACAGGGTACGGGCCGGATCGAGCGGCTTCAGGGTCTCTGCCAAATGGCTGGGATCGACATTGGAGACGAAATGGAGGCGCAGATCAGGCGAGTGGTAGTGCTGCAGGGCAGCAGTCACCATCAGTGGCCCCAGATTGGAGCCGCCAATACCGATATTGACCACATCGGTGATGCGTTGCCCGGTAAAACCAAGCCATTCGCCATCGCGCACCGCATCGCTGAACCGCTGCATCTGCGCCAGCACCCGGTTCACCGCCGGCATCACATCCTCGCCGTCGACCAAAACCGGGCGCGAGGAGCGGTTACGCAGGGCCACATGAAGCACCGCCCGCTGTTCGGTCAGATTGATCTTTTCACCACTGAACATGCGCTGGGTCCAGCCCTGCAGGTCGGACTGCCGGGCCAGATCGAACAGCAATTCCAGCGTCTTGTCAGTGATCCGGTTCTTGGAGTAATCCAGAAACAGGCCGCACGCATCGAGTGACATGCGCGTGAAACGTCCCGGGTCCTGCTGGAACTGATCGCGCATATGGAGCGACTCGATTTCATTCCAGTGTTGCTCCAGGGCCTGCCATTGCTGTGTCTCATCTACTGCTTTCATGGTTCCTCACTGCCTTTCCAGGCTTGCGCAGGAATTCCAGCCTTCTGATGAATTCCGGATATAATAAATCATGGTGTACGCACGAAAAATATCTGGCCCGGACACGGAAAAACGCCGTGAAACGTAAACAGACGCATCGATAATCTTTGCGAACCCTCCGTTTCTGTGCATATTCTACGTCCCCAGGATGCCTGTCGGATTTAGGACAGGCTCCCAGCCTATCGGATCCCGGTTTGATCGGCGAACACACCTTTAAGGAACCTCTGATTAATTCTGGGATAGGCGTATTGTGGAATGAAATTGTCCAGATCAAGGCGTGAATCGCAGCCAATAGCAGGACTATTGACAAGATTCACAACGCAGAGATGGGTGATTTCAGCCGCAAGACGTCATTCCATGAATTGATCAGGGGTTCCTTAACTTTGCCCCGATCCCTTGAAGTGGTCAATATGAGATATGCATCCGAGCAAACGTTGAAGATCCTGTTCGCATCCAGCGAGGCCCAGCCGTTGATCAAGACCGGTGGGCTGGCGGACGTGGCCGGCAGCCTGCCCCAGACCCTGAAACACCAAGGCAACGACGTGCGACTGGTGATCCCCGCCTACCCTCAGGCCGTCGAGCGCGCGATCCCGCTGGAACAGGTGGCAACCCTGCAACTGCCAGAGTGCCAGGAGCCGGTAAGGATCCTGCAAGGCACGTTACAGGGGAAGCTGCCGGTCTATCTGGTCGATGCCCCCGGGCTGTTCGACCGCACCGGCAATCCCTACACCGATAGCACCGGAAGAGACTGGCCGGACAACCCACAGCGCTTCGCCCTGTTCTGCCGCGCCATCACGGCCATCGCCCTGGACCACTCCGGCCTCGATTGGCACCCGGACCTGGTGCACTGCAACGATTGGCAAACCGGTCTGGTCCCCGCTCTGTTGTCCAGCGAGGGCAATCGCCCGGCCACCCTCTTTACCATTCACAACCTCGCCTACCAGGGTGTATTCCCCTACGCCACCTTCGAGCAGTTGAATCTGCCAAAGAACCTCTGGTCACTCAATGGCCTGGAATTCCACCATAATCTCTCTTTCATCAAGGGCGGGCTCGCCTTCGCTGACTGGATCACCACCGTCAGCCCGACCTATGCCCGCGAGATTCTGACACCGGAATTCGGCTATGGCCTGGAGGGTCTGTTGAAACACCGGGAAGAGCGCCTTACCGGCATCCTCAACGGCATCGATTATGAGGCCTGGGATCCTTCCACCGATCCTGCCATTCCCCAGCATTTCGATGCCGACACCTTTCATCTGAGGCGCATCAACAAGCTGCATGTGCAGCAGGAGTTGGGACTGCCGGAAGATGAAGAGGCACTTCTTTTCGGCCACATCGGACGACTGGTGGAACAGAAGGGCGTGGATCTGATCCTCAAAATCGTGCCCGGCCTGATCAGAAAAAAGGGGGTGCAATTGATTCTGCTGGGATCAGGTGACAAGGCGCTGGAACAGGCCCTGATCCGGGTGGCGGCAGAACACCCGGATCGGGTGGCCACCTACATCGGCTATGACGAGTCACTGGCCCACCGGGTCGAGGCGGCATGCGACTGCTTCCTGATGCCATCACGCTTCGAGCCCTGCGGCCTGAACCAGCTCTACAGCCTGCGCTATGGCGCCGTGCCCCTGGTGCACCGGACCGGCGGACTGGCCGACACCGTGATCGATGCCACACCGCGCAACCTGCTGGACGGGGTCGCCACCGGCTTCGTCTTCGACCAGCCCGATTCAGTCAGCCTCTGGTATGCCATGGAACGCGCCATGGGCTTCTGGGAGCGCCCCGGTGTCTGGTGGGAAAAGCTGGCCACGAACGGGATGCGGCAGGACTTCAGCTGGGATGCCAGTGCCCGCCAGTACCTGGAAATCTACCGGCGTGCAATCGAGAACCCGGCCCCAAGCCCAGTCGCGGCCGGCATCCAGTAAGAGGCATGACGCGCAGCTCGACTCAAGCCACCTGCACTGCAATCTGGTCGTTGGTTCCGATAATCCGGTTCTCTTCGTTCAGGTACACCAAAGAGGGCTTGAAGCTCGCCGCTTCCTGCTCACTGAGGCCGGCATAGGCACAAATGATGATGCGATCCCCCGGCGATGCCTTGTGCGCCGCAGCGCCATTTATCGAAATGATGCGTGAATCCCGTTCTGCCTCGATGGCATAGGTGGTGAAGCGCTCGCCATTGGTCAGATTGTAGATCTGGATCTGCTCGAACGGGAGAATGCCGGCACGCTCCATCAGCGCCACGTCCATGGCACAGGATCCTTCATAATCCAGCTCGGCATGGGTTACACAGGCACGGTGCAGTTTGCATTTCAGCAAAGTCAGTTGCATGGGTTGGCGGACTCCTGGTTGATATGGCGCAATATTATCCACAAATCCAGGTAGAGAAAGCAATGCACTATTTTCGAGCGCCTCGAAAACAACGTCTGCAGGAGCGGCACAACCTGTGGCATGAAAGTACCGGACCTGGAAAATCATTCGCATATTGCGTATATTTTGGCGATTGACCATACAGCAGGTACGTTACGGCGCCCGGTGCCGTTCGACGAGGAAACAGATGCCCATAGAAACCCGATCTTTCATTGGACTTCTGACACTCACAGCCATTGCCCTTTCCGGCTGTAACGGCACACTCCTCACCCGCTCCGAACCAGAGCAGATTACACCGTCGACGCCATCCGGCATTCCGGCCCCGCCCCCCGCCCATGAACAGAAGCAATCTGCCGAGAGTGCGTTGGCCGGGTCGCCCACGCCGGTCCCGGATAACGGCCAACGGGACACAGAAGCCCCGCCCCCTCCAGACGATATCTGGCAGCGCATTCGCCAGGGCTATCGATTGACCCTGGTTGACGATCCCAGAGTGAACCGGGAGATCCGCTGGTTTGCCAGCCACCCACGGCACCTGCAACGGGTCGAGGAGCGTGCCCGCCCCTATCTCTATTACATCGTCGGGGAGTTGGATCGGCGCAACATGCCCATGGAACTGGCCCTATTGCCCGTGGTCGAGAGCGCCTACCGCCCCTTCGCCTACTCACCAGGACGGGCCGCCGGCATCTGGCAGGTGATTCCATCCACCGGGAGGATGCTGGGCCTGAAGCAGAACTGGTGGTATGACGGCCGCCGAGACGTGACTGCGGCCACCAATGCCGCCCTGAATTATCTTCAGTCACTCGCCGACAGCTTCGATGGTGACTGGGAACTGGCCCTGGCTGCCTACAACTCCGGTGCCGGTACCGTACGCAAGGCGATACGAAAAAACCGTGAGCGGGGCAAACCCACCGATTTCTGGTCGCTGAACCTGCCACGGGAGACCAAGGCCTATGTGCCGCGGCTGTTGGCCCTGGCGGAAGTGATCAAGCATCCGGCGCAATACGGAATCGCCTTGTCATCCATCCCCAACGAGCCCTACTTCCGGCAGGTCGACGTGGCGATGCAGATCGACCTGGCCCTGGTCGCGGAGATGGCGGACATCTCCATCGATGAGCTGTACCGCCTGAACCCGGGCTTCAACCGCTGGGCCACAGACCCCGATGGCCCCCATCGCATCGTCCTGCCATTGGAAAGCATCGATGGCTTCACCGAAAAGCTGGCGCAACTGAAGCCGGAGCAGCGACTGCGCTGGAAGCGTTACAAGATCCGCCCTGGAGACAGCCTGGGCCGCATTGCCCAGCGCCACGGCACCACCGTCAGTGCCCTGAAACAGGCCAATAAGCTAAGCAGCAACCGAATCCGCGCAGGCAGGCACCTGTTGATCCCACTCTCCAGCAAGGCCGCCGGCCACTATGCGTTATCGGCCAATCAGCGCCAGGCGCGTCTGCAGAATCGAAAACGCAGCGGCACCCGCTTGAGTTATATCGTCAAACCCGGTGACAGCCTGTGGCAGATCGCCCGCCGGCACAATGTCAGCTACAAAGCGCTGGCCGGCTGGAACGGCATAGCCCCCCGTGACCCGCTACGACCCGGCCAGAAACTGGTCATATGGACCCAATCATCTGGCGGCACGAAGCGACTGGCACAACGAATTCCCGCTGATACCGGCCCGCTGATAGACACCCGCAGCCCGTTGTATTACCGGGTACGCAAGGGTGACACCCTGTCCCATATCGCCAAACGCTTCAAGGTCTCGGTGGCCGATCTCAAACGCTGGAACCGGCTGAACGGGAAATACCTGCACCCGGGTCAGCGGCTGAAGTTGCATCTGGACGTGGCGGAGCAGAGTTGACAAAGGGGAGCGGGGGCATGCTGCCAGCATGCTCTTCTCGCACCATTTCCCGCCCAACCGCCATCCTATACCTTGTGGCAACTCACCCAGCGGCTGTCGCTCAGCTGCACCGGCTCCGGATAACGTGCCCGGCATTCCGCGCTGGCCTCGGGACAGCGGGGATGGAAATAGCAACCAGCTGGCGGATCGGCAGGTGACGGCATATCCCCCTCCAGCCTTATCGTCTCCCTGCGCAGCTGCGGATCCGTCTGTGGCACGGCGGAGAGCAGCGCCCGGGTATAGGGGTGGCGCGGATCCGCCAACACCTCCGCCTCCGTACCCTGCTCCACGATCCGCCCCAGGTACATCACCGCCACTTCATCGGCCAGATAGGTCACCACCGATATATCATGGGTGATGAACAGATAGGAGAGCCCGTACTCGGCCTGTAGATCCTTCAGCAGATTGAGGATCTGCGCCTGTACCGACACATCCAGGGCACTGGTCGGCTCATCACAGACAATGAAGCGCGGGTTCACCGCCAACGCCCGGGCCACGCTGATGCGCTGGCGTTGGCCACCGGAGAACTCATTGGGATAGCGATCCGCCGCCTCCTCCGGCAAGCCCACCTGCCGCAGCAGTTCCAGCACCCGGGCCCGCCGCGCCTTGGGGCTGTCCAGCAGCTTCTGCGCCTGCATCCCCTCGGCAATGATGTCACCGACCAGCATGCGCGGGTTCATGGATGAGACCGGGTCCTGGAAGATGATCTGCAGCGCAGCGCGGTAGTCCCGTAATGCCTTCCCGGTCAGAGTGGTCAGCTCTTCACCATTGAAACGGACGCTTCCCGCAGTCGGACGGATCAGCTGCAGAATCGCCTTGCCGACTGTGGTCTTGCCACAACCCGACTCCCCCACCAGGGCCAGGGTATGTCCGGGGCCGATGCGCAATGAGACCCCGTCCACGGCCCGCACATGTCCTACCACCCGCTTCAACAACCCCTTACGGATCGGGAAATGGACCTGCAGATCTGACACGATGAGCCGATGGGGCGAATCATCGGCCGCAGACGGGCGGTTCAGCCCCGGTTCGTTCCCGTCCGCCATGGGAGAGGCGCCGGCCAGATCAGCCGCACCTGTCGGCGCATCACACAGGTGGCAGCGCACCGCGCCTGCATCACCGTGCTCACACCAAGGGGGGGGCTCCTGCTCACAGATCTCCAGCGCCTGGTTGCAGCGGGCTAAAAAGCGACAGCCGGTGAAGGTGCTGTCGAGCTTCGGCACCGTGCCCTCGATCACCGCCAAGCGCTCTCCCCGCTTGTTGCGGCTGGGCAGGGAATCGAACAGCATACGGCTGTAGGGATGGGAAGGGCGTCGGAAGAAGCTGGCCACCGGCGCCTGCTCGATGATCTGGCCGGCGTACATCACCGCCACCCGGTCGGCCACCTCCGACACCACACCCAGGTCATGGGTGATCAGCAGCACCGCCATCCCGGTCTCCCGCTGCAACCCTTTCAGCAGGCCCAGCACCTGGGCCTGGATGGTGACGTCCAGGGCCGTGGTCGGCTCATCGGCAATCAGCAGTTCCGGCCGGCCGGCCAGGGCGATGGCGATCATCACCCGCTGCTTCATGCCGCCGGATAGCTGATGGGGGTACTCAGCCAGCCGCCGCCTCGGGTCCGGAATACCCACCGCCCGCAGCAACTCCTCGACCCGGCCATCGATGCGGTCTCGGCTGTCGGGGTCATGCAGGCGCACCGCTTCGGCGATCTGCTGACCGATGGTGAGCACCGCGTTGAGTGAGGTCATGGGCTCCTGAAAGATCATGCCCATACGCCCCCCCCGCTCGCGGCGCATGGCCATCTCCGGCAGATCCAGCAATGGCGTGTCACCCAGATAGACATGCCCGGCCACGACACGGCCGGAGGTGGGCAGCAGGCGCATCACCGACAGGGCAGTCATGGACTTGCCACAACCGGACTCTCCGAGCAGAGCAAAAGTCTCACCGCGGCGGATCTCCAGGTCCACCCCATCCACCGCCCGGACCGGGTTGTCCGTATCACCCAGCCAGCACTTCAGACCGGCAATGCGCAACAGGATCGGACTGGTCTGCGTCCCGTCGATCACCGCCTCCCTGCCTGAAGCAGACGGCGGCACATCTCCGCTCCGCTGTTCATCCTGATTCATTTCAGTGTCGCTCATTGGCGGCTCCGCAGGCGGGGGTCGAAGGCGTCACGCACCACATCGGAAAAGAGATTGGCCGCCAGCACCAGGGCGAACATGAAGATCATGGCCGCCGCCAGAGACCACCAGACCATGGGCTCCCGGGCCATCTCCAGCCGGGCGCTGTTGATCATGTTGCCCCAACTGTTCATGGTCGGGTCGACGCCGATATTGACATAGGAGAGGACCGCCTCGGCCAGGACCAGGCCGGAAAAATCGAGCACCACCGTGATCAGTACGATATGCAGCACATTGGGCAGTATATGGCGGCTGATGATGCGCATATGGCCGACGCCAAGGGCGGTGGCAGCCTGCACATAGTCCACCTCCCGCAGCTTCATGCTCTCCCCCCGCAGCAGGCGGCAGAGGCCGGTCCAGCTGGTGACACCCAGGATGATACAGAGGAACAGCAGGCGCAGATCGGCCCGCTCCACCAGGCTGTTGAACTCATCCGCATGGTTGGCCATGTAGATCTGCAGCATGAGGATCGCCGCAGCGATCAGCAGCACCCCGGGGATGGAGTTGAGGGTAGTGTAGGTGTATTGGATCAGGTCATCCACCCAGCCGCGGAAATATCCCGCCATGATCCCCAGCAGGATCGCCGCCGGCAGCATCACCAGGGTGGTGAGGGTGCCGATCAGCAGGCCGGTGCGAATGCTCTTCAGGGCCTGATAGAAGACATCCTCCCCCACCTTGTCGGTGCCCAACAGATGATAGACGGCGGCCAGTTCGGCGCTCCAGTAAATCAGCATCAGCAGCAGACCCAGGATAATCAGAGCCATGCGCCAGGGGATCTCGGTACGTCCCAGCAGGATCAGCCTGGCCTGAGCGGCAAAGCTGCGCTTGTTACGGATGCCCAGCAGCATGATCAGCACATTGGCCGTCACGATGGCCACCACCAGCCCCTTGAACAAACCGATGGCACTGCGCCGGACGATGTCCGCACCCCACTGCCGCTGCGGATCGTCCAGGTGGGCGCCCCCATATTTCAGTCGAGGATAACCCCGCACCGTGCTGCCGTCGGCCAGTTCGATGTTCTCCTTGGCATAGAGGGTGTACGCCAGGGGCGCGGAGTAGGTCTTCTCCTGACGACTGCGCAGCCCCTCCACCAGGGTGTCGAACAGGCTGACCACCTCGGACGACAGATGCCGACCCGCCTTGTCCTCGACCAGCGGATGGAAATGGATGGAGTCCAGCAATCCCACCGCCACATAGAAGGCCAGCACCACCAGGGTGCCCATGCCGACCCGATTGCGTACCACCCGTCGCCAGGGGCCACGCAGATGAGGCCTGCCCGCGGCATAGAGGGCAAAACCGATGATACAGACCAGCAGCAGGAACACCAGGGCATCGGTCCAGAGTATGACCAGCTGGGAGATCATGACAGCCGCACCCGCGGATCGACCAGGGTGTATGAGATATCGGTCAGCAACAGGCCCAGGATATAGAGCACGGAACCAAGGAACACCATCGCCCGGACGATGGCAAAATCCTGACGGTTGATGGCATCGATGGTGTAGCTGCCGAGCCCCGGGATGCCGAAAAAGGATTCAGTGATCAGGCTGCCCATGAACAGCAGCGGCAACACTACCACCACCCCGGTCAGAATCGGTATCAGTGCGTTGCGCAACACGTGGCGGAACAGCACCACTGTTTCCGACAGTCCCTTGGCCCGGGCCGTGCGCACATAGTCTTTGTTGATCTCCTCCAGAAACAGGGTGCGGTACCAGCGGGTACCGGCGCCGATACCGCCGATCACCCCGATGATCACCGGCAGGATGAGAAACTTGATGGCGTTTAGCCCGGTGTCGTAGCCGGAGATGGGCACCAGGTGCCACAGCTTGCTCACCAGGTACTGGCCGCCGATGATGTAGAACAACCCGGAGATGGACATCATCACCACGCACAGCACCACGCTCCAGAAATCGATATAGGTGGCGCGGAAGAAGGCGATCAGCAAGGCGTAGCTGATATTCACCAGCAACCCCACCAGCAGCACCGGTATGGCGATCGCCAGGCTGGGCCACATGCGCTGAGAGATGTCGTAGCCGATGTCGCGGCCGCTGTCGGACTGGCCGAAATCGAACTGGAACAGCTTCAGGGATTTCTGGAAGAAAATGGTATCGGTCAGCTTGCCAACACCCGGTGCGGCGTCGTTATAGAGCAGTGGAAGATCATAGCCCCGCTCCCGTTTCCAGTTCTCGACCGCCTCCGGCGTGACCCGCTTCATCCCCAGATTCATCCGCGCCATGTCGTCCGGCGAGTTGATGACGAAGAACAGCACGAAGGTGAGCACATTCACCCCGATCAGGATGGGAATGGCGTACAGCACCCGGCGAATGATGTAGGCGATCATCGGGCGGCGCTCCGCTCCCGCCGCCGGTAGAGCAGGACGGCAGGGATGGTGGAAACCACCAGCAGCAACAGCAGCAGCAGCAGCGGCCCGACGATGGGCGGGTTCCAGGCCGTGCGCAACTGTTCCCGCAGCAGCGGATCCAGGCGTTTGTATTTTAGTGTGTTGTTGGCCATCAGGTTGGGCTTCACATTGTGATACCAGCTATGGAACAGGGAGAAGGACTTGGGGAAGAACCCCCACACCCAGGGCGCATCACGGCGCAGGATCTCCACCATGCGATCGATGATCTGCTGCCGCTCCGGGCCGTTCTCCATATTCTTCATCTTCATGAACAGGGCATCGAACTCCGGATTGGCATAGTTGGCAGCATTCTCACCCCCATGGGCCACCTTGCCGTTGGGTCCGTAGAGCAGAAACAGGAAGTTCTCCGGATCCGGGTAATCGGCGTTCCAGCCCCACATGAAGATCTGCGCCGTCCCTTTGCGCATCTTTTCCTGAAAGCGATTGTAATCGCTGGAGCGGATCACCAGCTGGATCCCCAGCTTGGCGAACTGCTTGCGCATCCAGTTGAGCCGCGCCTTGCCATCGGGGCCGGACGAGGTGGTGTCGTAATAGAGGATCAGGGATTTGCCGGTGGCCTGGTCCTTGCCACCGGGATACCCCGCCTCCGCCAACAGCCGTTTCGCCTGCGCGATATCCTTGCGCCGGGCACGCCCGTCCTGCACCTCGTAGACATAGCCGTTGATCCCCTCCTCTCCCGGCCGATTGCCGAAGATACCCGGTGGAATCGGTCCCTGTGCCGCGACACCACGGCCATTGTTGAAGATAGAGATATACTCTTCAAAGTCGACGGCGATGGAGATGGCCCGGCGCAGCAGGCGTGCCCGCTCACTGTCCCCGCCAACCACCGGGTCGGCCATATTGAAACCCATGTAATAGACGGAACTGGTCACCGCCGTCTGCAGGCTGATGCCGCGCCGCCGCATGGCATCGGTCAGCCCCAACTCACCCTGAGCGGTGAACTGCACCGCCTGATCGAAGCTGTCCGATGAGATACCCGAGGTATCGTAGTACCCCTGCAAAAACTTGTTCCAGTAGGGGATCGACTCTTTTTCCAGGCTATAGGAGGCCTTCTCGATAAACGGCAGTGCCTTACCCGCATCGTCCAGCAACCCCGCTTCCCGGTCCCCAGGCGCGCCTTCGGACGGATAGACCTCACCATGAAAATTGGGGTTCACCGTCAGCACCATGCGCAGGTTGGGATTGTTCTCCTCCAGCATGAAGGGACCGCTTCCCACCGGATACCAGTCGAGACTGATATTGCGTTGCGCCATTCCCGGCTGGGCATAGAAGCGTTCTGCCTCCCACGGCATGGGGGCGAAGAAGGGCATCGCCAGCCAGTAGAGAAACTGGGGATACTTTCCCTGCAGACGAATTCGATAGCGGTAACGATCCAGTACCTCCACCCCCGCCAACTGGAACTGGCGCAGATCCAGCCAGGGCTTCTGCTGACCGGTCGACGCTTTCAATGCGGCATAAGCCGCGTTGGCCTGCTTGCCGAAGCTGGAGAAACCGAGGATGTACTCCTCCATGATGCCGGCAATGGGTGAATTGAGTTGGGGAAAAGCGAGCCGCTTGATCTGATAGACGAAATCCTCCGCCGTCACCTCCCGGCTCCCGGTCTGGGGGAGATCCGCCAGTGTGTTCAGCTCAGCGATCGCTTGCGCATCCAGATCCTGATAGCGGAAGTCCCCCTGCTGATCACGGGCGAAGGCCGGGTGGGGCTGATAACGCATACCGGGGCGAATCCTGATCTCATACTCACTGACCGCAATCCGGCCCGGCTCAACATCATCCGGCAGACGATTGCCGGCGGCATCGTAATAGACCGCGCGGGGCATCTCCGCCGCCGCCAGGGGAATCAGCTGATAGGGCCGCTTGAGAAAATGGTACTGCAGCGGCGGTTCGTAGATCTGGGCAATGAAGGCGTATTCATTGGAACTGTAGGCACGTACCGGGTCCAGGTGCTTCGGCCGCTCGGAAAAGGAGCTGTATAGAATATTGCGCTGCGACTCGGCTGCGGGATAGGGATCGTTCCATGGCCCGGAACCACAGCCCGACAGCAGACTGAGCATCAGCAACAGGATAGTGGCATCGAAAATTTGACGACTAATTGGTCTGCTGGCCTTGTACATCTGCTACCGGGGAAAGATAATCGCGAAGGTGCATTCTAACGTAAGCATCGAATGGCTGCGTAATTTCTAACGAGTGAGGTGTTTCCATGGGTTTTTTGCAGGATAAACGTATCGTCATCACCGGTGTCGCCAGCAACCGCTCCATCGCCTGGGGCACCGCCCAGGCGATGCACCGCGAAGGTGCCCAGCTCGCCTTTACCTATCAGACGGAGAAGCTCCGCGGCCGGGTGGAGAAGCTGGCCACCGAACTGGGCTCAGAGATCGTACTGCCCCTGGACGTAGCCTCAGACCAGCAGATCGATGAGATGTTCCAGGAGTTGGGGAAGGTGTGGGACGGTCTGGACGGTATCGTCCACTCCATCGGCTTCGCCCCCAGGGAAGAGCTGGAAGGCAGCTACGCCGATGCGGTCACCCGTGAGGGCTTCGCCATTGCCCACGACATCAGCTCCTACAGCTTCGCCGCCCTGGCCAAGAGCGGGCGGGAGATGATGCGGGGGCGCAACGGCGCCCTGGTCACCATGAGTTACCTCGGCGCAGTGCGCACGGTGCCCAACTACAACGTGATGGGGGTGGCGAAGGCAAGCCTGGAGGCCAATATGCGCTATCTGGCTGACTCCCTGGGACCTGAGGGAATACGGGTGAATGCGGTCTCTGCCGGGCCCATCCGCACCCTCGCCGCCTCGGGCATCTCCGGCTTCCGCGGGATGCTGGCAGAAGCCGAGCAGAAAACACCGCTACGGCGCAACGTCACCATCCAGGAAGTGGGCAATGCGGCCGCCTTCCTCTGCTCCGACCTGGCATCGGGCATCACCGGTGACGTGCTCTACGTGGATTCCGGCTACCACATCCTGGGCATGGCCTGATACAGCACCCCTGACACCGACTCCTTATCCCCTGGATATCGCAGTCAGCGGATGTTTCTGGAAGAAACGTCGGCGGCGGGAAGCCGCCGTCGGGCCTGCAGGGATGTATTCACAGCGGTTTCCGGGAGAAACTTCCACTGGCGGCGATTTGTACCCCACTTCATGGGGACACTTCAGGAGTCGGCGTCAAACCGCAAAAAGCATGAAGGGAATAGTTATTAGCGCTGGGTGGGTTTGACACCGGTTCCTTCGACCATACCGGCGGCTCGCAGGAAACAGGGAACTGCCGGACAACACCACCGGCAGTCCCCGTCGCTGCCCACCTACCCCTCTTTCTTCAGGATCTTGATATCCGCCCGCGCCTTCAGGCTCTCCACCAGGTGACGATAGTAGCTCCGGCCCCGTGACTGCTCCAGAGCATTCTTCAGCATCTTCTCGCCACCGAGCTGCTCGATTTCATCCATGGTGCCATCCACCACACGTTCCAATTCGATGATGGCGACGTCGCCATTGCCGAGCCGCGCCTTGCCGAATGCATGGGCATCGGCAGATGCCGGGCGCGGCACCTTGAACAGGCTGTTCAACAGATCCGGCGGCAGCTCCTTGTCATCGCGGCCAACGCCACTCTTCTGGGTCAACTGCTGGCCTTCGGCCTTGGCGATCTGCTGCAGACCCCGACCGTCTCTCGCCTCGGTGAGCAGCTTGTCGGCCTGGGCCTGAGCCTGTTGCTCGGCCTTTTCCCGCTTCAGCAGGGAGACGATCTCATCCCGAACCTTGTCCAGCGGGCGAATCGCGGCCTCTTCGTGTTCGGTCACCCGGAGCACCACCATCTGCTCCGGTCCCACTTCGATCGCTTCGCTGTTGTGGCCCTCGACCAGCACATCATCACTGAACGCGGCGCCCACCAGTTTGGTCGATGCGAAGATGCCGGATCCCCCGTTGCGATCGAACCAGTCGCTCTGTTTGGTCTCCATACCCAGCGCATCGGCCGCCGGCTGCAGGCTGTCCGGGTCTTCATAGGCCAGGTCACTGAGTCGCTCCGCATACTCATAGAACAGGCGCTCGGCCTCGCTCTTCAGGTAACTGGTTTCCAGTTCCTTGCGGATGTCGGCAAAGGCCTTGCCCTGCTCGGGCCGAATACCGGTCAGTTTGATGATATGGAAGCCAAAACTGCTGCGCACCGGCTCACTCACACCACCTTCCTGCATGCTGAACACCGCCTTGTCGAAGGCATCGTCCATCACGCCCTTCTCGAAGAAGCCGAGATCACCACCCTGTGCCGCCGATCCAGGATCCTGGGACACCTCTTTTGCCACATCGGCAAATGACTCACCGTCACGGATCCGCTTCAGTGCTGCTTCGGCCTGTTGCCGCGCCTGTTTCACCACCTGCTCATCGGCACCCTCATCCACCGGGATCAGAATATGGCTGGCACGGCGCTGTTCCGGACTGACATATTCCGTCCTGTGCTGCTCGTAGTAGCCCTGGAGGGTCTCTTCATCCACCTTCAGGGTCTTGGCGATATTGGCCACATCCAGTTCCAGATACTCCACCTTGACCCGCTCCGGCGCCATGAAACGATCCTGGTGCCCGTCATAGTATTTTTTGATCTCATCCGCAGTGACCTGGACGTCGTCCAGGTAACGCTGCAACGGAATCACGAAATAGCTGAAGTCGCGCTTCTGCTGACGCAACCTCACCAGTTCCAACATTTCGGCATCGGTGGCGATTTCCGAACCGGTGACCGCTTTCGACAGCTGTTCGGTGATCAATGCCCTGCGCACCTGGGCCTCGAAGGCCGTCGGCGTCAACCCCCGCAACTGCACGCCACGCTCATAGGCCTGCTGATTGAAACGGCCATCCACCTGAAACGACGGGATACTCATGATCGCACTGCGCACCAGATCGTCTCCGGCACCAAGCCCCATCTTCTGTGCGGCCTGCAGGATTACCTCTTCACGGATCATCGAGTCCAGCACCTCTTTGCGCAGCATGGCCTCATCGATCAGCTCCGGGCGGTAGCTGGCACCCAGCTGCTGCCGCAGACGTTGGCGAAAATCACGATAGGCGGTCTCAAAGGCACGCTCCGTGATCTCCTGGCCATTTACCGACGCCACCACCGGGGCCGATCCGCCTCCCAGATATGACTGTATCCCCCAGAGCGCAAAAGGAACACTGATGAGGATGACGATAAACCAGGCAATCCAACCCTGAGCGCGTTCCCTGATTTCCTGAAGCATGGTGTTTCTCGATATAGATTTTAAGTAAATTCAAGCAAAAAAAAGCGGGGTATCTGAATGATACCCCGCTTCTCGCCATATTGGCGGAGCGGACGGGACTCGAACCCGCGACCCCCGGCGTGACAGGCCGGTATTC
>CAZJCM010000027.1:0-47334 GCA_964544655.1 uncultured Sedimenticola sp.
ACACCGACCACACCCTGGAAGAGGTGGGCAAGCAGTTCGACGTCACCCGCGAGCGAATTCGTCAGATCGAGGCCAAGGCCCTGCGCAAGCTGCGCCATCCGTCACGCTCGGAGAAACTACGCAGTTTTCTCGACAGCGAATAGCCCGGACAGCGGACTTTTTTGCTACAATGCATGCCGTTTCAGGCCCATAGCTCGGTTGGTCAGAGCAGGGTGGCCGGAACCCCTTGGTCCCGCGAACCAAGGAAGTCTGGCGAACGCCTGGCCAGGGAAGGCCGGGCCGGTCGATGCTCCAGGGATGGCTGCTGGCAAATCATCTTCAGGGCCCATAGCTCAGTTGGTTAGAGCAGGGGACTCATAATCCCTTGGTCGTAGGTTCGAGTCCTACTGGGCCCACCAATAAAAAACAACAAACCATTCACCATGGAGACTCTGAGGACAGAGGGATCTACAATGGTCGCTGCAGTTTCTGTACGGGCACCAAACCAGTTACAGAACAGCATCCACAGACAGGCAACAGCGCCTTTTTCGTTCAGGTCTTGATCACACCATACCGGATCGCCAGGTGCACGATCTCGGCATCAGTCGACAGACCCAGTTTCTTCTTGATGTGATGTGCATAGTTGGAGACGGTCTTGACACTGATGTGCAGGGTCTCGGCGATAGTGGCCCGTTTATTGCCATTCGCCAACATCAGAAAGATCTCGAACTCCTTCGCGGTGAGTTGGCTCAATGGTGAATCGTCGCTGTTGATCTGGCGCAGCGCCAGCTCTCTGGCAATGTCCGGCCCCAGATAGATCTCACCTGCCGCCACCTGGGCCACTGCCTCGAGCAGGATGTCCGGATCGCTGGATTTGGTGATATAGCCCGCCACGCCCATTTTGATGGCGCGCTCGGCAAAGACGCTGTTGTCATGAATGGTGAAGATCAGGATGCGCACCTCCGGATGGTGAGACAGCATCCGCCTGGCGGCCTCCATTCCGCCCATGCCCGGCAGGGAGAGATCCATGATCACCAGATCCGGGCGGTGTTCGTGGTACTGCTGACAGGCCTCGGTTCCATCACCCGCTTCGGCTACCACCCTGAATTCCGGCTGCATCTCCAGCAGACGCCGATAACCAGCACGAACCACGGAATGGTCGTCGACCAGGAGGATGGTGGTTTTTTTATGTGTCATATAGGGAAAAGATTAACATGTTTTCCCACATTGGTGACTATTCAACACCGCCATCCCCCTACGGAGAGAGTGGCAATACCATACTCAACCTGAAACCCTGCCCCTTCTCCGACCGATAGCATATGGAGCCGCCGACGGCCTCCGCACGCTCCTTCAGACCATACAATCCCAGGCCATCATGCGGCAAAGCGGTGTCCATACCCCACCCATCGTCCTCCAGGACCAACTCCAACCGTTCATCCCCATATTGCAGACACAGGCTGACGTGGCTGGCCCGGGCGTGTCGGCTGATATTGGTAAGACCCTCCTGAACGCAGCGATAGATGGATATCTTCTGCATATCTGACAGTTCCGGCAGCTCATCCACCATCGACAGGCTGACCTCGGTATCCCGATTGCGCCGCTGCCATTCGTCCACCAGTTCCTGGATGGCATCCAGCAGACCGAACTGATCCAGGATCGGTGGTCGCAGGTGCTGGGTGATTACCCGGATCCCCTGCATGCCCTGCAGCACGATATCCTGAATATCGGCTGCCACCGATGCCAGTTCGGCCGATTCCTGGCCCCACTTCTTCTCGATATAGGCGGCATCCATCTTGATTGCGCTCAGCAGTTGCCCCATCTCATCGTGCAGTTCGTGGGCCAGCAATCTTCGCTCATCCTCCTGCACCAGCAAACAGCGATGGTGCAACCGCTGGTTCTGTTCCAGCAGCCGATGCAGCTGCTGTTCGGTCTCTTTCTGCCGGCTGACATCCCGCACCGTACCGTTCATACCCACCGGCTCGTTCGAGTCATCGACGACCACTTCACCCCGCGCGTGCACCTGCCGCACGGTTCCGTCCGACTGCCGGATTCGATAATCAATCGAATAGGCGGCGCCATCCTGGGAGGCCGCATCCACCGCAGCCTTCACCTTGTCCCTGTCATCGGGGTGGACACACTCCATAAAGGCGTCGAATGTGGGTGCGAAGCGATCCGGGTCCTTGCCAAAAATCCGATAGGTCTCGTCTGACCAAATGATCAAGCCATCACGCAGACGCCATTCCCAGCTGCCGATATGAGCGATCCGCTGCGCCTCCGACAGCCGCTGCTCGCTGTCACGCAGTATGGTCTCGGTGCCCTGGTGGGTCAGGTAGATGCCCAGCATTTCCGCAGCAGCGCGCAGCAGTTCGATCTCCCCATCCTGCCAGCGCCGCCTTGCCCTGGTATCCTCCAGGCCGATGTACCCCCCCCATCGATTACCGATCCAGACCGGCATCAGCAGGATCGACTGGACCCCGTATGCCGTCAGGCGGGCCTGCTCCGACTGCGGAAGATCCTCCACCAGACCGCCAACGGGTTCGTTCTGCTGCAACGACTGCAGCCAGCGTTGGGGCGGACTGATTCGAGGCAAATCGTGGGTGATGTCACCCCCCCCGAAGCGGGGCTCCACCTCCGGGCCGCACTGCTCATGGATAGAGACGATCTGTGCGCCATCATCAGCCTCCACCCGGGCCTCGAGCAGATAGGCCCGACTGGTGGCGGCAGCCTCCAGCAGATGCGCCAGCGCACGGGAGATGGCGTCGGCAGAGTGGTCCAGCAACGCCCTCGAGAAGGCGGAAAGACCGGTGACATGCTGCAGGCGCCGGTCGAGCAACACCTCCGTTTTCTTCCTCTGCGAGATATCACGGGCAATACTGAGCAGATACTCCCTGCCCTCATGGCTGAATCTGGAACTGGTGACCTCTACCGGAAAGATTTCCCCATCCTTGCGCCGATGGCGGGTTTCAAAGGTCCGGGAACCGGTCTGTGGCATCGTTTTCCAGTGTGCATCCAGGATTACCATGTCGGCATCCGGGTTGATGTCCATCACCGTCATCCGCAGCAGTTCCTGGCGGGTATAGCCAAGGTTCCGAACCGCCGTCTCGTTGACGTGCCTGATGCGCCCTCCGTCTCCGATGAGAAACAGACTGTCATGCATCTGCTCTATCGCAGCCTGGGTCAACTGCAGTTCCTGCTGCATCCGGTGGAGATACGAGCCGTTCTTGTGCAGCTTTCTCATCACCGCGACGATACACAGCAGACCGACCAGCCACATCAGGAAATCCAATCCCAGGTGAACCCATTCGATATCGAGAACGATACCCTGATGGAAAAAAGTCACGCCCTCCGTATCGATGGTGAGGAACTGGATCAGAGAGGCCGTCACCACTGCGCTTGTCCATAACCATGCAGCAAGCCAGAGTTGGCGCTTATGCAAGCGTTGGGTTGGGAGATCTTCCGGTGTATTGGGCATGATTTATCCGGGGATGAGCGGGCTTTTGGCTCCAAATCCTGAATTTCCCCTCATATTAGCAAATCACAGTATTATTGACCGAAACTGCGATTTCCCGCCCAAGCCCATCGGCCGCGTTGCGCTGGTTTGAATTTGCTCCAGGCAGCCGGGCCGCTAACAACCCAAGTTTCTGAGTTCATGGCGGTGGCTGGCAATTTTACTTCCCTGTGAGCAATTTGCTGCTAAAGTTTCCGGGTTCATCGACGCTAAATCGCTATAAGCGATATATTGAATCATATCGATATAATGCGCACTTGGAGAATTCCGCATCTTTCCAAGTAACCGACGAAGGACGATCTCATGAAACAGAAATCGGGCCGTCCCGCCTACCTGACACCCTCCGAGGTGGCACATCGGTTGCTGGTAGCGCCGGTGACGGTGCGGCAATGGGCACAAAAGGGCTGGCTGAAGGCCGAGCTGACCGGTGGCGGCCACCGCCGTTTCCTGCAACAGGAGGTGGAACGTTTCGCCCGTGAACGGGGTCTGACCATACATACTCGGGATGCCGACGATCTGCGTATTCTGATCGTTGACGACGACCGGCAGTTGGCGCGCTATCTGACCGAACTACTGAGCGGTGAGCCGGGTGTGGGGCCGGTGGCAGCCGCTCACGATGGTTTCGAGGCCGGCATGAAGGTGAGATCGTTCGACCCGGATGTGATCCTGCTGGACCTGATGATGCCGGGACTGGATGGATTTGCCGTCTGTAACCTGCTGAAGCAAGACCCGGCCACCCGTAGTATCCGGATCATCGCCATGACCGGCTTTCACACCCAGGAGAATGAGCGGCGCATCCTCGCCGCGGGCGCTGAGGCCTGTCTGGCCAAGCCGTTCGACCGGGAACGGCTGCTGCTACAGCTGGGTATCACCGGAGCCACGACCAGCCCCGGCGCGGCGACCACCGATCCTTTGTCCGAATAGTGGATACAGAGGCACCCGAAATGGAGGCAGCAACCGGATATCCATCCCACACCTCCCCGTACCATGTCCTGCTGGTGGACGACGAGTCGGGGCAGCGTTTTCTGCAGCGTGAAATCCTCTCCTCCCCGGCCTTTCAGGTGCGTGAAGCAGAAAATGGCCACGCTGCCCTGAAGGCGATCAGGGCGCACAAATTCGACGTCGTCCTGCTGGACAAACGCATGCCCGGGATCAGCGGTGACGAAGTGTGCCGTAAGATCCGTGAAGAGATGAACGACCAACTGCTGCCGGTGATCATGGTGACCGGCCTTGGCAGCAGCGATGAGCTGGCCCAAAGCCTGAATGCCGGTGCCACCGACTTCATCCGCAAGCCCTACAGCCCTACCGAGCTGATCGCCCGGGTGAAAGCGGCCGCCAGCCACAAGCGACTGCTGGATCAGCTCGAGCACGTGGAGGCGCTCTACTTCGCCCTGGCCCGGATGGTCGAGGCCCGTGATTGGCACACCGGCCGCCACTGCGCCCGACTGGCCCACAACAGTGCCCTGTTTGGCCGCTACCTGGGGTTGGACGATGAATCCATCCGGCAACTGGAGCATCTGGGCACCCTGCACGATATCGGCAAACTCGCCATCCCCGACCACATCCTGCTCAAGGAGACGAAGCTCGACCCCAGCGAAATGTCCGTGATGCAACTCCATCCCGTGGTCGGCGCCAGACTATGCAGAGGCACGAAGACTCTGGAGCCGCTGGCCCCGCTGATCCGCCATCACCATGAGTACTGGGACGGCAGCGGCTATCCAGACGGCCTGCAGGGAGAAGAGATCCCCTACCTGGCACGAGTATTCCAGCTGCTCGACATCTACGACGCCATGGCATCCGAGCGTCCCTACAAGCAGGCCATACCCCATGCCCAGATCATTGATCATCTGGCACAGGAACGGGACCGGGGACGGCTGGACCCGCTCCTGACCGACCATTTTCTCACCTTCCTGCAGACGGAGCTGAGCCGGATGCAGCTGCCGACAGAGGAGCAGCCCTCCCCGGATGACTTCTCCATCGCCAGGACCATCCCCGATCTGGCGCTCGGGAGTGCCGCCAGCCGCACCCCGGGCCTGCTCACCACCACTTCAACAGCAGAGCGTCATCCCGGCACTGTCACCCCGGACTCCATCGAAACCGGGGCTGAGCCCGCCGACAACACGCAGCTGAGCCAGCGTTTCGCCACCATCCTCAACGCCACCACCGTGGGTCTGTTAGGGCTGGATCGCGGCGGGCACATCACCTTCATCAACGCCGCCGCCTGCCATCTGCTTGGCCATGAGGAAGCGGACCTCCTGGGCACCCCCCATCACGAAACGGTGCATCACGCCCACCCCGACGGCACGCCCTATCCACACAGCGCCTGCCCCATCCACCAGAGCCTGGCCGACGGCCGCCTCAGCCGGGGCGAGGAGTATTTCATCCACCGGGACGGCCATGGGATCCCGGTGGAGTTCACCTGCGTCCCGCTATCCAGCGATGGTGAAGTGACCGGCGCCGTGGTCACCTTTCACGACATCAGCGAGCGCAAAGCGGCGCAACAGCGGCAGCGTCTGTCGGCAACCGTATTCGACAATACCCACGACGGCATCATCGTCACCAATGCACAGCGCGAGATCCTGACCGTCAACCGGGCCTTCTGCGAGATCACCGGGTACAGCGAAGAGGAGGTGCGGGGGCAGACCCCCCGGATCCTGAGCTCCGGCGAGCATGACCCAACTTTCTATGAAGCCATGTGGCACAGCATCCGCCAGTCGGGCCGCTGGCAGGGCGAGATCAGAAACAGGGCGCGGGACGGCGAGATCTTTCCCGCCTGGCTCACCGTCAGCAGTGTCAAGGACACCCAGGGCGAAATTACCAACTACGTGGGCATCTTCTCCGACATCACCCCGCTGAAACACAGCCTGGAGCAGATCGAGCACCTGGCCCACCACGACCCCCTCACCGGCCTGCCCAACCGGCTGCTGTTCCGCGACCGTCTCAAGATCGCCATACGCCAGGCACGGCGCAGCCGTTATGCCCTGGCGGTATTGTTTCTGGATATCGATCGGTTCAAGGACATCAATGACAGCCTGGGTCATGCCATGGGTGACCAGCTGCTGCTGGAGATGGCAGGGCGCATCCGCAGCAATGTACGGGAGGAGGATACCGTCGCCCGCCTCGGTGGGGATGAGTTCGTGATCCTGATCAACCGTATCGATTCGGCCGACGAGGCAGAACAGGTGGCGCAAAAGATCATGACAGCACTGGAGGCGCCAATCCGGCTGGAGGCCTCGGAGCTATCCCTGCAGGTGAGTATGGGTATCAGCCTCTACCCGGAAGATGGCGAGGACGGGGACGAGCTGATCGGGCACGCGGATATCGCCATGTACCACGCCAAGGAACAGGGGCTGAGCGAATATCACTTCTACAACGAAACCATGAGCGCCCGGGCCAAGGCCCGCCTGGAGATGGAGACGGCCCTGCGCCGGGCCCTGATCCGGGAAGAGTTCGAGCTGCACTACCACCCCCAGGTCACCCTCTCCAGTGGCAGACTGTGCGGCGTCGAGGCCCTGGTGCGCTGGCAGCGCCCCGGCAGTGGACTGATACCCCCCAACCACTTCATCCCCTTGGCGGAAGAGACCGGGCTGATCGAACCGCTGGGCACCTGGGTGCTGAACAGCGCCTGCCGCCAGGCCGCCGACTGGTGTAATCAGGGAATCGAGTTCGGCCGTATGGCAGTGAATGTATCAGGGGTGCAGATCCGCCGCGGCAACCTGGTGGAACGGGTGGCCGAGGCGCTGCAGCAGAGCGGTCTCGATCCGGCCCGCCTGGAACTGGAAATTACTGAGAGCGTGATCATGGAGCAGACCGAGCAGACCCTGGGGCAACTGCAGGAGCTCAAGTCTCTCGGGATACAGCTTTCGGTGGATGATTTCGGCACCGGGTACTCTTCTCTCAGCTACCTGCAGCACCTGCCGGTGGACAAGCTGAAGATCGACCGTGCCTTCGTCCGCAACCTGCCTGCTGCGGACAAAGACGTGGCCATCGCCCGGGCGGTGATCGCGCTCGGTCAGGGTCTCAACCTGCAGATCATTGCCGAAGGGGTGGAGACCGAGGCCCAGCGTGATTTTCTGCTCCAACAGGGCTGCGACGAAGGGCAGGGCTGGCTGTTTGGACGCCCCGTACCGGCGGCGCAATTCAAGGATCACCCTGCCATTGGCTGACCCGATGAATACGAGACCTCATGTTGTGGCAGCTGGGCTGCGAACACCTCTCTACCTGACACTGCTGTTTGCCGTTGTCACCGGTCTCTGGTTTCTGGGGGGTGACGGGGTGATCGAGCGACTGTTTCCAGATGCCTTCCCCACAGCATGGCGTGAAATCTGGAAAGATTCCCTGCACCTCCTGTTCAGCACCATCTTCGTCTATCTGCTGCTCCGGCATGAGAGGCTGCTCTCCCGGCAGCATCTCCTGGCATTGCAGGAGAGTCAGGATCACTACCGCCAGTTCTACGAGCAGGCCCCCACTGCATACCAGTCGCTGGACCAGGATGGCGCTATCCGCGAGGTCAACGAAAAGTGGGAGCAACTCACCGGCTACTCGCGGAGCGAGGTCATTGGCCACCCCATGCGGGAGCTGGTGGCACCGGAGGCCAGGCGGTGCTTCGACGAGGAATTTGCCCGCTTTGTCAAAGGCGAGGAGATTCACGCCGGCGAGATTACCCTGCTGCGCAAGGACGGCAGCCCCCTGGTCGTCGCCGTGGAGAGCCGCATCTGCCGGACGCCCCATGCCAACCAATGCAGTGATTTCTGTGCCAACACCTACTGCGCCTTGTTCGACATCACCACCCAGCGACACACCGAGATGACGTTGAAGGCGAATGAAGCCCGACTCGCCTATGCCCTCGACAACGCCAATGACGGGGTCTGGGACTGGCAGATAACCACCGATGAGATCTATTTCAGCCCCCGTTGGCAGACCATGCTCGGCTTCGCACCCGGCGAGCTTCCCCAGCACAAACACAGCTGGTCAGAGCGCATCCACCCGGACGACCGCCCGCTGGTGGAGGCGGCGCTGGAGGCCCATTTCAGAGGGCGCACCCCGGAATACGCCCTGGACCACCGTATGCGCACCAAGGACGGAAAATGGAAATGGATCCTGACCCGGGGTCGGGTTGTCGAGCGCGACACCGACGGCCGCCCACTGCGTATGATCGGCACCCACGTGGATATCGACCGACGCAAGAGCCTGGAGCAGCGGCTGGCCGCATCGGAACAGCGCTACCGGCTCACCGCCGAGGCAGGCAGAGTCGCTGCCTGGGAGCTCTGGCTGGAGACCGGCTGGCTGCAGGCGGATGACACACTGTACGATCTGCTGGGCTACCAGCGGGACGAGGTGGCGCCAAACTGGGAAGAGTGGATCAAACTGGCATTGCCGGAAAGCCGCCGCCTGATCAAAAGAGAGATCATCAGGCTGCAGCGGGGCGGGCATGAACATCTCACCATGGAGCTGCAGGTCCGGCACAAGACGGGCCGGGTGGTGTGGCTGCACTGCAACGGCCGGCTTACCCAGGAAGGAAACGGGGAGGTGAAACGGGTACTTGGCATCTGTATCGACATCACCCAAAGCAAGCTGGCGGAGCAGGCGCTGCGGGAGGAGCACCGGCGGGCCGAACGCTACCTCGAAGTGGCCGAGGTGATCCTGGTCGGACTGGACCGGAATGGCAGGATCGAACTGCTCAACCGCAAGGGATATGAGGTCCTCGGCTACGACCCCGGCTCTCTGGACGGCCTGAACTGGTTCGATACCACCATCCCTGAAGACAGTACGATGCAGGTGAAGAAGGTGTTCGACGAGCTGATGCGCGGTGAGGTGGAGCCGCACGCCTATGTCGAGAACGAGGTCCTTACCCGGGACGGTGGCAGACGCCTGATCGCCTGGCGCAATGCCCTGATCATCGATGATGACGGGAAGATCAACGGCAGCTTCAGTTCCGGCACCGACATCACCGATCTGCGCCAGGCCGACAAGGAACGGGAACGGCTGCGCCGGGAACTGGCCCAGGCCCAGAAGATGGAAGCGGTGGGACGTCTGACCGGTGGCATCGCCCACGACTTCAACAACATCCTGGCCAGCGTGCTGGGCTATACCGGGCTGGCCCTGGAGCGCTTCGGCGACCAGTCTCCACCGAAGATGGTCGACTACCTGCAGGAGGTCAAGATCGCAGGAGAACGGGCCAGGGACCTGATAGCACAGCTGCTGCGCTTCAGCCGGGAGGGCGGAGGCACACCACGGCATCTGAACCTGGCCCCTCTCGTGAAGGAGGTGGTGAAGATGCTGGAGGCCCCGATGACCACCGGCATCCGTATCGACACCGACCTGGATCCGGATACGCCACCGGTATTGATCGACCCGGTGCAGGCCCATCAGGTGCTGGTCAACCTCTGCATCAACGCCCGTGACGCCATGGACGGACGGGGCCTGATCCGGGTCCGCCTGCGCAGGCTTGACAGCGTGCAGGGGGAATGCGCCGGCTGCCATCGGGCCCTGGAAGGGAGCTGGGTGGAGCTGGCGGTCATCGACCAGGGGAAGGGAATCGAGCCGGAGGAGCTGGGGCGGATATTCGACCCCTTCTACACCACCAAGGAGCCTGACCAGGGATCCGGTATCGGCCTGGCAGTGACCCGTGGCATCCTGGAACAGCATGGCGGCCACATTCTGGTCGATTCGACGCCGGGAGCAGGCAGCAGCTTCCGCATGCTGTTCCCCATCCCTGAGCAGCCAGAGACGGACGAAGCAGTCATCGATCCCGCATCCTCATGGGCAGAAGGAACTGCACCTGAAAGACTCTCCGGAGAGCTGCTGGTGGTGGACGATGAGCATTCGCTGATCGGCTACCTGAAGGATCTGCTGCAGGAGCATGGCTGCCACGTCACCGCCGTGGACAGCGCCCGGGAAGCACTGCAGCAGTTCAAACAGGCACCGGAGCACTTCGACCTCGTCATCAGCGACCAGATCATGCCCGACATGACCGGTGCGGAGCTGGCCGAAAAACTGTTGGCCCTGCGACCCGGGCTGCCGGTGATCATCTACTCGGGCTATAGCGAAACCCTGGATGAACAGCAGGCCCGTGAGATAGGAATCAGCCGCTTTCTGCGCAAGCCGGTGGAACCCGAGATCCTGTTGCGGGTGGTGGCGGAATTACTCTCTGAGCAATGAGTAAAGAGTGACGGGAGGCTGTCATGCCGTCGCACTACGGCGTTCGATCGACTCCAGCAGATTTACGATGCGGTGTGACAGGGACTCGATCCTGGCGTATTCGGCCTCCGCCTCATCGGGCCGGCCGGCTTCGCGCAGTTCAATAACCCGCTTGACCGTGTGGTGCAGTTCGGCATGAGGCGCATCGAGTTCCTGCATCTCGGCCAGCTGACCGTAGTTTTCCAGACCCTCGCCATAATACCACTTGCCGAGCACGCAATCGTGATGCGAGACAGCCTGGGCAGTGGTGAGACTGCCCTCGCCATCGAGGAAGCTTCGCAGGCGTCCTTTCCAGGCCAGGTGAGCGGTCTTGGCAGCGGAGAGATCGACACCGCGAACAGCCGTCTTGAAGCCTTCAGCGAGGGCGCGCAGGCGTTCCATCTGTTCGCTGATCTCACTGTTGAGGGCCACCGTGGTGCGCATCGCCTCAGTGGTACGTTTGGAGCTTTCCGCCACATTGTGGATACGTGTCTCGGTCTCTGCGGTGATGCGGCTCTGTTGATCGGCGGCCTGCGCACTGGTGCGGCTCATGCCGGCGATCTCACCCACCCCGCTGATGATCTCCTCCAGAGTACCGAAGGTGGCCTGGGTGTTGGAAACGCTCAGACGACTGTGTTCGGTGCTCTCCTGCATTGCATCTGCGGCGCGGCTGGCCTCGCCCTGCAGCTGCTCGATGATCTGCCGGATCTCTACCGTGGATTGCTGGGTGCGCTGGGCGAGCTTGCGTACCTCGTCGGCCACGACGGCAAAACCGCGGCCCTTGTCACCGGCGCGTGCGGCCTCTATGGCTGCGTTGAGGGCAAGCAGATTGGTCTGTTCAGCGATGCCCCGGATGACGTCGATCACCTGACCGGCGGCCTGGGAGTCGGATACCAGGCGAGCCATGGACCCGGCCGCTCCCTCCATGAGCTGCGCCAGTGACTCGATGCCTTTCGATGTCTCGAGCACCAGGCGGCGGCCATCTTCGGCCTTGCTGTCCACCTCGGAGGCCACTGCGGCAGTGCGGGTGATGTCGCGGGTCACCTCTTCCATGCTGTTGACCATGCCCTGCATGATGGCGACGACGGCTTCCTGGTCGGCGCTCTGCCGTTCCACATCCCGGCTGGCCGCTTCCAGGGCGCTGCGACCGCGATCCACGGCGGTGATCACTTCGGCCGCCGCATGCATCACCCCGGAGACGATCTTTTCCACATGTCCCACCATGTCGTTGTAGGCGGTGAACATGCGCCCCACCTCATTCTCACGATTCACCACCTTCAGTTTATGGGAGAAGTCTCCTTGGGCGACGCGCTCCAGGTCTTTTCGGAGGGTATCGAACTGCTGCAGCAGAACGGTCCAGCCAAACATGCGCCCGAGAATCACGATGGCAAGCACCCCCAGGCTCATCACGAGAGCAATGACCTGCTGCCGGCGGGTCACGTCATTGGCCTCCGCCTCCATCATCCCCACCGCCTGGTTCATGCTGTTCAGAATCCGTGGAGAGGCCTCAGCGATGTCTTCGAGCCCGGGGCGAGACGGCTGCGCAAGGTAATTCAGCAAGCTGGCCTTGTAGGCCGTCCACTGGCGCCATACCCGCTCTAGTTGGGCACGGATGGCAGGACTCTCGACCGCCTTTACATGGCGCTGGGAGTCACCCTCCAAGAGGCGGTGGTGAGCCTGTTCGAACTCTTTCACGGTGGCTTCGACCCGGGTCCGCGGCAGGATGCCTTGGGCCGCGAGCAGGGTCTCCTTGGCCATGCGCTGGGTAAGCATGCGTTGGCGGCCGGCGAGGTTGATGCCGCTCGCGCTGTCACCCAGGGAGAGGAACAGACTGGCGGAGGTCGCCAGGGTGAAGAGTACGATGAGGCCGAAGGAGAACAGATACTGGGCGTCTATGCTCTTGAGACCGATGATCTCGAAGCCCCGTTGGATCCGGTAGGCAATGATTTGTCTCATAAGCTGATAGACTCCCGGCTGACTGGTTATGTTTTCTGGAAGAGATCCAGGTCTGAGTGGACTTGCTGCAGCTTCGGCGCCGGTCGCCCCAGGTGGTATCCCTGCACCAGATCGATCCCCGCCCGTCGCACCTCCGCCATGATCTCGGCACTCTCGACGTACTCCGCAATGGTGTGAATCCCCAGGTCGGCTGCCAGGCTGGCGATACTGTGGACGAGCGCCGCGTCCCTGGGATCCTGCAACATATTGACCACGAACTCACCTTCGATCTTGATGAAGTCGACCGGGAAGCGGCGTATATAGTGGAACGAGGAGAAACCGGAACCAAAGTCGTCGATGGCGAAGCGAAAGCCCTCCCCGGTCAGGTGCCGGACGAACCGGTCCAGCATCCCGATGTTCTTCACCGTATCCCGCTCGGTCAGTTCGAAGACGATGTGCTCCGGCGCCAGCCGATAACGTTTGACCAACTCACCAATGCTGCTGAAGAAATCATCCAGCGCCAGCGCCTTGGGCGAGAGATTGACGAACAGAAGTCCTTGATAGTCCATGGCGGCTGCCTGGGCAAAGGCCTTCTCCATAACCTGGTTGTCCATCTTCCGGATCAGCCCCTGGCGCTCCACGATATGGATGAACTGGGTGGCGCTCATGACGCCCTGCTCCCGGGTGGGAATACGCGCCAGCACCTCGTAGGCGCAGATAGCACCGTCCCGGCTGTACCCGATCGGCTGAAACCAGGGTTCCACCAGGCCTTCATCTACAGATTTGCGCACCCAGGCGTTCTTCTCTGCAAGATCCTGCAGGTTGGCCAGTGCCGCCGCATCACTGGGCAGCACCAGACGGTTCTTCCCTTCACCCTTGGCCTGATACATCATGTTATCGGCGAACATGAACAGATCCTTCCCATTGTCGGCATGCTCGGGGAAGGTGGCGATACCGATGGAGACGGTACAGCGGGCCTTGGCGCCGTCACCAGCATCCAGGGAAAAGGCCTCGACCTGCCGGCGGATCCGTTCGGCGGCATTCTGGGGTGGTTCATCCTCGATCTCGGGCAGCAGCGCGACAAACTCATCTCCGCCGTAGCGCGCGAGGATATCGCCCTGACGCAGACTTTGATGGAACAGATCGGCCAGTTCCTGCAGAAAGCGGTCACCCAACGTGTGGCCAAAGCTGTCATTGATCGCCTTGAAGTCATCCAGGTCGATCACCAGGAGGGCAAAACTGTGGCCGTGACGGCTGGCGCGGCTCACCTCGTAGCCCAGCATCTCCCAGAAGACCCGCTGGTTGTAGAGATTGGTCAGCGGATCGCGGGTGGCGTAATACTCCAGGTCCTGGGTGTAGCGGGAGATCGCCTTCACCGAGCCGACCACATTGAGCAGGGTGGAGAGGATCCCCTCCACCACCAGATGGCGGGTGGTGTCCTCGCCGAAGGGGGCGTGCAGGCCGATGCCGACGATACCGCCGATCTTGGGGCTCTCCAGCAGCAGGGACTTGCGCTGCATCTGGAGCTTATCCGGATCCAGTTCCATCACCTCACCGCCGCGCGTTGCCACATGGTGCTCGATCTTATCCAGCTCACTGCCGCCAATGACCTGATCTTGCCCCAGCACCTGGATAATGTTGTGCTCCATCAACTGACGGCTCGCCTCACTCGGCGGACGGTGCCAGAATACTTCGAGTTTGACCAAGTCGCCCTTACTGCGGAAGACCGAGAACAGGGAGTAGGCGGGGATGAAACGGTTGATCTCCAGCAACAAGGTGGCGACACTCTCGCGCCAATCGCGAATCACTTCAGAGGTCAGCACGAACCCCTCGAGCAGCCGAATCTCGAACTCCAGCAGACCCTTGTCCACCGCGACACTGCGCAGGCGGTTGGTAAGTTGGTCCACTTCGCCCAGCACCAGGTCCAGCTCCTTCAGTCCGGTGCGTGCCCGACCGGTAGAGATGGTGGCCAGATCGGAAACCCGGTGTACCGCATGGATGTCTTCCCGCAGCCGCCTGACACCCCGTTCCACCCGGCGGCTGATCAAGAATGCCACCAAAAGCGCTACCAGAGGGGGCAGTGGAAGTATCCAAAAGAGAACCGACATGAAGCGCTGCCGGGCCTGTTCCAGTAGTGGCCGCAGATTCTGACGCACCTCGATCACCCCCAGCACCCGCCCAACCGTGGCATTGGTATGGCATTTCAGGCATTTTTCGGTGGCCTTCAGGGGGTAGAGATAGCGGATGCCATCGCCATCGGGCAGTTCCTGGGGCCGCCCTGTGGCCAGGCTGTCGCGCAGTGGCTGGTCCATGGCGGGCTGCCCGATGGGGCCGAACAGCGACTCCACCAATGGGCCACGGTAGATCTGTAGCTGGTAGCGGCTGTCACGCATCCCCTCATTGGTGTGCGCCATGAACTGCTCCAGTTCCTGGCGTGACCAGCCACGGGACATCACCTGATACATGGCGTTGAAGGTCTGCCGGGCCAGCAGCTCGGAGATCCGGGCCGCATCCTCCCTGGTGGTGACGCTGTAGACCCTGGCAACCGCCAGGTAGATCGTGACCGCCAGCAACACTGCCACCAGGGCGGCGGCCAGAACCAGCAGGGAGCGGATGCTTCTCATAACGGTCTATTCTTTTAGGTATAACTCAATTGCCAATGATCAAAGCACCTTGGCGTGGGGGGCCACTACCAGGAACGGCTTGGAATAGTGAATCTAACGGCAGACGCTTTATTACCTTTAAGCAGTCGAGAGCCGGCAGCACGTTTCCCTCACGTCGTAATCCAACGGAGCAGTGTCGGGTTACGATGTGCTGCGGGAGCGGTATCTACCGATCTACGGTTATCGCTACGTACTCCCATGCTCCGACAGGCTGCCGATAGGGATATAGGCTGAACAGTCACATCTACTGAAACAGCAGCACGAACCTGCTGAACAACTCCCGGTCGAAGTGATGCGACATCTGCTGCTGCATCAGCTTCAGGGCGTCGAAGGGTGTCATCGCCTTCTTGTAGGAGCGCTCGGCGGTCAGGGCATCGAACACATCGGCAATACCGCAAATCTTCCCGTAGATATGTATCTCATCACCCTTCAGGCGCTTCGGATAGCCGCCGCCATCGGCAAATTCATGGTGCTGCATCACGATATAGCGGCACTCCTCGGAGAGTGCCCCCGCCTCTTCCAGCATCTTGTAACCCTGGTACGGGTGGGTACGCATCCGCTGCATCTCCCGATCCGTCAGCCGGCCCGGTTTGTTGATGATGGCGGAATCGACCTTGACCTTGCCCAGGTCATGCAGAAAGAATCCCGCCCCCAGTTCGTGCAGGTCGTGGGCATCGGATCGTCTGAACAGGGCCTTGGCCAACATGATCGCCGTCACCCCCACATTGACCGAGTGGGTATAGGTGTAGAAGTCGTGGGATGTGATACGCAGCAGGTTCGTTGACGTCTGATCATCGGAGAGGATCAGATCGGTAATGGCACTCACCGCCCGCTTGGAGGTGAGAATATTCTCGCGGCTGGGATGCGCCACCAGTTGCTCCATCATCTGCATGGAGTGGTGATATACCGCATCTGCCTTCTCCTCCGGTGTCAGCTTCTTATCCTCGATGGCGGCGGTCAGTGCCTCCACCTTCAGCTGCTCCGGGTCCCATCCATCGGGTGGCGTCTGGGTCTTCGGGTCCACTACCTTCCCGTCATGGCTCATGTGCCCCAGCTCTTCCATGGTAGGCTCTGCTTCCATAGCTTCTGCAGGCACGGGCACCGTACTTCGCACAGGATCGACCATGACCGCCGTGATACCACTCTCGACGATCTTCCGGATCTGATCCTGAGACTTGATAGCGAAGCGGTTGCGCAGGAAGGGGTGCCGGGTCCAGGATCGCGGCAACAGGATATACATGCCGACGCGGAGCTGATCCGTCCTTATCTTCTGTAACATATCATTTTTCTCTGACAGCCTTAGGTTCCTTAGCTCGTTTCGGCTGCCCCGCTCAGATTTGGGTTAAATACCTCTTTGTTGGCGCCGCAGTCGGGGCAGACCCAGTCGTCAGGTATCTGATCGAACGGTGTGCCCGGCGGAATCCCCTCCTCCGGCAGCCCCAGCTCTTCATCGTATGACCATCCACATATCTCACACTCAAAACGATTCATCTCGACTCCCTGTAGTTTTCATCGAGGCCAGAACAGCCTGACCTCTCCTTCGATCACTTCGGCATTGCGCTTACCCATTTCCAGGGAGGTCACATGGGCCTTATTCGGCCTTATTCTGGCGCAAACGGTACCCTTCTCGGACGCTGCCATGCCAAGCGTTGAAGAGCCACACCACCCGTGGCATCAGGCTGTCGTCGTCGCCCTGGGACAGGCTTTCTTCAACTCTGTCTGGTCCTGCAGAAACCGGGTGACCTCTTCTATCGGCATCGGCCGGGCCATCAGAAAGCCCTGACCATAGTCGCAGCCCATCTCCCGTAGAGACTGCATCTGCCACTCCTCTTCGATGCCTTCGGCCACCACCTCCATATCGAAACTGTCGGCCAGGCTCAGGATGGTCTCTATCAGTTGTCGGTTGCGTGGATGTTCCCCCATCCGGCTGATGAACGAGCGGTCGATCTTGAGCACATCCAGAGGAAAGTTGTGCAGATAACTGAGTGAGGAGTAGCCGGTGCCAAAATCATCCATGCTGAGCCCAATACCCAGGCCCTTGAGTTCAGCCAGCACCTGGACGGCGGCATCCGGGTCCCGCATGATCACGTTTTCCGTGATCTCCAGGTACACCAGAGCGGGGTCGATGCCATGACCGGAGAGGAGGCTCTTTACCGTTTTGACCAGTTTGTTGTCGGCCAATTGCCGCGGTGACAAATTGATGCTGATCCGGGGTAACCCCCCCTCCGGATAATATGCCTTCAGTTCATTCAGGAAACCGAAGGCGCGATGCATGACCCAGGCACCGATGGGCAGTATCAGCCCGGTATCCTCCGCCACCGGGATGAACTCCGCCGGTGACAGCCAGCCCCGCTCCGGGTGCCGCCAGCGCAGCAGGGCCTCGAACCCCTGGATGCAGTGGTCCGTCAGCCTGACGATGGGCTGCAGATAGACCTCCAGCTCGCCGTTGTCCAGTGCGCTCTGCAGCTCGTTCTCCAGATTGAAGCGCGCCATGGCGCCCTGGTGCATCTCACTCCGAAAGACCTCGAATGTGCCCCCGCCGCGCTCCTTGGCCCGGTACATGGCGTTGTCCGCATCCCGCAGCATCTCTTCGGGACGACGATACTCTTCACCAATGAAAGCGATACCGATGCTGGCACTGGTTCTCACCGTATGCCCTTCCATCTCGATCGGAGAGTTCAGCTCCTGCTGGATGCGGCTGGCGATCTCATACACCCTCACTTCCGTATCCATACCCTCCAGCAGCACCACGAACTCGTCACCGCCGAGGCGCGCCACCGTATCTTTCTTGCGCAGCAGACCGCGCAGCCGCCTGGCCACCTCGATCAGTAACTGGTCACCGAGCAAATGCCCCAGGCTGTCGTTGGTCAGTTTGAAACGGTCCAGATCGAGAAACAGCACAGCCACCTCGAAATCGGACCGCCTTTTCACCATCTGCAGGACGTGGCCCAGCCGCTCCACCAACAACGCCCGGTTGGCGAGTCCGGTCAGCGGATCATGGAACGCGTCGTGCAGCAGTTGCTCCTCGATCGCCTTCTGCTGGCTGATGTCGGTGGTGGAGCCCACCATCCGGGAAGGTTCATCATCCACCTGCTGGGTGGCCAGCCCCCGGCTCAGACGCCACTGATACTCCCCATCCCGATGGCGCATCCGGTACTCGCAGACGAAGTGGTCGGATGCACCGTCCAGGTGGCGCTGGATAGCCCGCCTCAGATCATCGACATCATCGGGATGGACCTGGGCCAGCCAGGCCTCAGGCGACTGCACCACCCCCTCCTCCGCATATCCCTGCATCGCCTGGCAGCGGGGTGAAAAATAGATCTGGTTGGTCCTGAGGTCCCAGTCCCAGAGTCCGTCCTTGGCCCCCCGCATGGCCAGGGAGAAGCGCTCCTCGCTCTTGCGCAGGGCCTCCTCCGCCCTGGCCTTTTCCACGATCCCGGCCAGGGTGACGCAAACGGTCTCAAGGAAGGCCGTTTCCTGCCCGGCCGGCTGGTGCGCAACATCCAGATAGAGCATGAGCACGCCAACCACGCCATCATTGCTGGCCAGGGGCAGGAGGTACAGCCCCTCCTCCAGCATGGTACGGCAGTCACTGCTCAGCAACGCTTTCGCCTCGCTCGCCAGCAGGGGGCGGCGATGCTGCACCACCCAGCCACAGACGCACTCACCCACCGGCATTCCGTTACAGATCTCCTGCTGCTCCACCGGCATGTTGAGCTGCGCCAACAGCCGCAGGTAGCGTTCCCCCTCGTCCACCAGCACGATCGCCCCCTTGGACTGCAGGCCCAGCCATCGCTGGGCGCAAAGAATAGCGAGGGCAGCGTCCAGCTTGTTGCCCAGTGGATCAGCTGACTGGCCGATTTGCAGCAACTGGTTCAGAAGCTGGTTCTGCCATTTCTCCCGCTCGATAGTCTGGGTTCGCTCCTGAATGCGCTGCTCCAGGGTCTGGGTGAACTGCTGGAGCCGGTCCTCCGTGCGCTTATGCTGCTGGATCTCCTCCAGCAGTTCACGGTTGGTGCGCTCCAGCCTGTCACTCCCCTCGATCCGGCTGATGATGGGATTGACCCGGAGCAACACCGCGAGTGCGCTGACCAAAATCACCAGACCGGCCAGCAGACCAGCGAACAGAAAGGCGCGAAGGAAGGGTGCCACAATCTCATCGGCCGGTATGGCGGCAACCAGCCCCATTCCGGTGTCAGGGACCGGGCGGTAGGCCAACACCCACATCCTGCCCGTGTGATCCGGGCCGCTGTGGGTTCCCTGCCCTCCCCTTAGGGCGCGGCGCATCGCCTCGGCCAGCGCGTTCGCCAGCGGCATTGCCAGCTGCCCGGTATCGGTCGGCGCTTCGGGGCCGATCAGCCAGTGAAAAGCGTCCCCCTGACGGCGGGCGATGAAAATCTTAGCGGCCGGGCTGTACATACCCTTGGCCAGGCTGTCATGGTCTCCACTCTGCAGGTAGTCATACACGAGACCATTATTGTCTCCAGCGTCCCATCGCCCGGTGCGAACCGCCGTCTCGATGACCTGCACCGTCCTGTCCAACTGCTGCATCAGATGATGCTCTTCCTGCTGCCATTCAGAATGCAGCAATACCCGACTCACCGTGATGCCCACCAATAGCGAGGCCACGGTCATGATCAGGGCCACATTCCACAGAATACGCCAGCGCGCCCGTTTCGCCGACTCGAGCCAATCACCCAAGTCCAGGCCTTGGTCACTCTGCCGGCGCCATATGGCCAGCAGTTCCCAGCTGGTCCAGGTGACGAACAAGACACCGGCACAGAGAAACAGCAACGCGGTATGCAGGGCCATGCGGGTAAACGAAAACCAGCCATAGCCGGATTCCAGGCCGGCCATGTACCCCACCAGGGACTCCAATGCCAGATAGGTAATGAGCAATCCGGCCAGTTGCCCCAGGCTCAGCAACCAGCCTGCATACCTGGCCGACAGGAGGCTGAGCAGGGCCAGGCCACTGAGGACGAAGGCCAGTGCCGTATTGGGGGCCATACGCCCCGGGCTCGACACCCCAGGCTGCAGGGGCTGTTCCATCAGCAACTGATCGATTCCAAAATCCGTTCCCACCACATACTCAAGCCCGGCAGTGATGCCCAGGACAACGACCAACAGGGCATAGAGGGATGCCAGGCGCCGACCCCGATGGACCAAGGACCAGAGCCCCACACCCATCAGAATGAATCCCAGGGCGGTATTGAACTGCATGGGCGGCAGCGACATATGGAGCTGAATCAGGCTCTGGATGCCAAATTCCCAGCCGACGACCACCAGCAGACCCATAGCAGTCAACAGGGCACTCCCGAACAGTGTCAGGGAGATCAGCCAGTGAGGGTGGGGGGGTAACGCTTTCAACAAATTGACCTCTTCTATACAACGACTTATGGGGAATGCATGAGCAGGTTGGGAGCCGGTGAATTTTTCCTTTTGGCTATAAATAGATAGCGTCGAATCATGGCAGTTACTTTATAGCCTGGAGGCATAATGGGCACCAGTTGAAATCACAACGGACATAGGGAAGTTTTCCCTATTTATTTACGATATTCGCCCGCTATCATTTATTGAAAACATCAATGGCCTCGTATTGCGCATGCCAGTCAACCCATGACAAGCAAGACAACGCATTGATCCGGTTTCATTTTCTTAACCATCGGCCTTCGGGCAGCAGACAAGAGCGGCTGAACGGCATCATGGTTGGAGTGGTGGTGGGGAGGAGCGGACATCAAGTTGCTCCCACTGCCTGCCGATAAGGGATGAACCACTGTAACTATTCAGCTGCCATGAGAATTCAGCGCAAATCACTGTCAGTGGTTTTTTATGGAGGTAACGTCGGCGGCATGGCGGCCGCCTTCGGGCGTACACGGATGCATTCGCAGCGGTTTCCGAAAAATACCCGCTGGCAGCGATGTCCGCAAATACAGCTGATACAGCTGAATGGTTACCAACCACTTTTGTATATCAGGATGCACAAACGGCATGAAGGAGAAGGTGCTCATCGTCGATGACGAACGGCTGGTCCTGGAGGGCTACCGGCGCGGCCTGCGCCGCCGTTTCCGCGTCGACATCGCCACCAGCGGACAGCAGGCAGTGGAAAAAATCAGCGCTGGTAACGACTATGCACTGATCGTTTCGGACATGTTGATGCCCGGCATGAGTGGCCTCGAACTGCTGATCAAGGTAAAGGCGATGCGACCGCAGATGGTCCGCATCATGCTGACCGGCAACGCAGACCAGAAAACGGCGGTGGATGCCGTCAATCAGGGGGATGTCTTCCGCTTCCTCACCAAGCCCTGCAGCACCGAGGCCATGGCAGCCGCCATCGAGGCGGGCCTGCTGCAGTTCAGAAAGCAGCGCGAGGAGCAAGAACAGCGTCACAGACAACAGGATGCCGTCAGGGACCTGACAGCAGCGCTCTCCTATCAAACCCAGCATGATCTGCTCACCGGCCTTGCCAACCGCCACGTCTTCGAGCAGACCCTCCACTCATCCTGGAAATCCGCATGTGAGGAACATCGGACCCACGCCCTCTGCTATATCGACCTGGATCACCTTCACCTGGTCAACGACACCTGCGGACACACAGCGGGGGATGAACTGTTACGGCAGATCGGCAACCTGTTGTCGGCACAATCCAGGGAACACGGCCTGCTGGCACGGGTGGCAGGGGATGAGTTTGCCCTTCTGCTTCACGACTGCACACTGGATGAAGCGGAAGCGTATGCCAACGAAATACAGGAACGGCTCAGGGCACATCACTTCGAATGGAATGAGATCGTTTTCCCCCTCACCGCCAGCATTGGGCTGATAGCAGTCACGGGCGGCAGTGGCAGTGCCGCCGAGTTGATCAGCAGCGCTGAGACCGCCTGCCATGTAGCCAAGGAACTGGGACGGAACCGGATCCATGCAGCCAGCGATCACGATCAGAAACTGACCCAGCGCCTGAACGATATTCAGTGGGTGAACAAAATCAACCAGGCATTGAAAGAGGACCGCTTTCGGCTCTTTTTTCAAACCATAAACCCACTCACTGAGGGTCGCGACCAGGGAGACCATTATGAGATCCTGCTCCGCATGGAGGATACGGAGGGACATATCATCTCACCCGAAGAATTTCTCACCGCCGCCGAGAACTACCAACTGTCACCACGAATCGACCGCTGGGTGATCGGGGCGATCACCCAGTGGTTCAGCGCCCACCCGGATAACCTGCGCCGCCTGTCACTCTGCTCGATCAACCTTTCCGGTCATTCACTGGGCGACGAGGGGATGCTGGATTTCATTCGCGAGGCCTTTTTCAGCAGTGGAGTCCCGGCAGAGAAGATCTGCCTCGAGATCACCGAAACCGCGGCGGTATCCCACCTGGAGCAGGCGGTGCGTTTCATCAGGGCGCTGCAAGCGGATGGCTTTCGCTTCGCCCTGGATGACTTTGGTACCGGTGTCTCCTCGTTTGCCTATCTGCGCACCCTGCCGGTCGACTTCCTCAAGATCGACGGCATGTTCGTCAAACAGATGCACCGGGATGCAGTGGATGCAGCAATGGTCAAATCGATCAATGAGCTGGCCCATGTGATGGGCAAACGGACGATCGCAGAATTCGTGGAAAACAGGGAGGTCGCACAACTGCTGCTCGAACTGGGCGTCGACTATGCCCAGGGTTACCTGATCACCCGCCCGCGCCCGATGGAAGCCATGGAATCCCCGGAGCACCACCATACACCGTAGAACCGGCGATGTCCGGTCAACGGCCCCGCATCAGGGAAACCTTTGATGACGAGGGGCCCGGTGACTCCGCCCCCTGTTCGCCATCGCATGCCGTGTCAATTTGACTCCGCCCCCTGTTCCATATCCGGCTGGGGAACGATGACGCGGAAGGGCTCACTCACCTGCCCGGACAGAACGAAGCTGCGCAACCGTTCCCGCACCGACAGGCTCACCTCCCGCCCCTTGCAGACCAATACCACGCCGCCATGGGTCTTGACATCCTGGTGAAAGATCATGCCATCCTCGAGAGCAAACAGCTTCAGCTCCTGCACATCCAGGCTGGCATCCTCCCCCAGCAGGCTGCGTAACGCCGACAGGACGGCTGGATCATAGCGTTGCCGCTGCTCCAGCATCCGGGCCAGCACCTCCTTCTCCTGCAGTCCGGATGCCTCCCAGGCATCGAAATCGAGGACCACTTTCAGGAGACGGGCACCGGCAGGGATCTTCTGTCCCGCCACCTCGTCATTGGGTGGCCCGCTGCCATCGAAGTTCTTCTGCTGATACTGGATCGAACTGGCCATTTCGTCCAGCCGCGGGATGCTTCTGACCATATCCGCAGCCACGCAGGGCGCCATCTCATACAGTTGCCGCTCCTCCTCGGTCAACGGTGCTGCAGTCGCCACCTTCTCCAACACACCATCCGGCAGGATGACACAGCCGATCTGGGACATCATGGCCAGTGTCTCCAGCCACCAGATGCGCTTGATACCTATCTTCTCCCCCACCCGCCGCATCAGCCGCTTGATGCGCGCCATACGTCCGAAGGCCTCCGGATTGGTCAACGAGAGCACCTCGGTCAAGACATGGACACTGCCACGCAGCGTCTTTTCCAGCAACTCTCGCTCCGCCACAATCAGGCGGCGCTGCTCCAGAGCCGACTCCAGGGCATGTGCCATCTCGATCGGACCACACGGCTTGGTGAGAAAATGGAATATATCCCCTTTGTTCACCGCATCGATGGCAGTCTGCTGTTCCGCATTGCCGGTCAGCATGATTCGAATGGTATCTGGATAACGCTGCTTGCAGATTGTCAGCAATTCGATCCCATCCATGCCGGGCATTCGCATGTCGGACACGATCACCCCGTAAGGGCCATGCTGTTGCAACCGTTCCAGGGCCTCCTCACCACTCTCGGCAATATCCATGGTGAACTGCTTGCGCAGGCTGCGCCGATAGGCGCTGAGGATATTGACCTCATCATCGACGAATAGAATCTTCTCTGTCATTGCACCTGCCTCATCTGTTCAAACGCCTCCTGCCAACACGAAACATGATCACTCAGTTCCAGCCCGGACAGATAGGACGCATCCAGGTCCGCCAGCCCGGAAGGCTGATCACCCTCAGCGGCGTTGCGCAGCATCTGATTGGCCACGTAGCATGCCGTGAGTACGGAAAAACAGTTATCGCCGTTACGTTCCGGATGGTGATGATTGGCCACCGCCTGGACAATCTGGCAGGGCAGGCCCCACAGCCCCAGGAGATAGGCGCCTGCCTCCGCATGGGCGCAATGAAACAGGGCCTGTTCCGCCTCCCAGACAGGGGTCCCGTCGGCCGCAGCCATCTCCTGGGCCTGGTGGTAAAGGGCAGGATCACTGCTGATAAAGATCAGCTTGCCGATATCATGCAGGGTGCCAGCCATCAGCGCATCACCCTGAAACTTAAGATCCTGCCCTTCCCTGATGGCGATCTCCCGTGCCAGGCTGCCGGCTGCCAAGCTGTGCTGCCACAAACGCTGCAGGGTCTGCTGTTCGACATCGAACTGCTCAAAGCGGGAGAAGACGCCGATGGAAAGCACCAGGGACTTGATGATGTCGATGCCCAGCAGGCTGACTGCCTGGGGCAGGTCGGAGACATGCTGGGGTACGCCGAAAAAGGCGGAATTGACCAGTTGCAGGATCTTGGCCGACATGGCGATATCCTGGGCGATGATCTCTCCCACCCGGGCCAGGGAGCCATCCGGCGAATTGATCTCGCGGATCACATCGGTGTAGAGCCGCGGCAGGCTGGGCAGATTTTTCAGACCGGTGACATAACGGATCAGGGTCTCGTTCTCCATCAACCTGCGCATACCGGCCGCATGCTCGATGGTGGTACGCAGATCCTCCGCCGAGCACGGCTTGGTCAGAAACTGATGGACCACCCCGGTGGAGCGCAGGGCCATCTCCATGTCGGCATAACCGGAGAGGGCGAAGCGAATGGTGTCCGGGTAACGCTCCCCCACCTGTTGCAGCAGCTGTATACCATCCATGCCCGGCATGCGCATATCACTGACGATGATATCGAAATGGCTGACCGCCATGCTCTGCAACGCCTCTTCACCACTGTTGACGAAGGTCATCTCCAGCTCCTTGCGCAGGCTGCGCAGCTGCCGGCGCAGCCCGGAAAGCACCATCGGCTCATCATCGACGAACAGTACCTTTGTCATACGTCTCTCTGTTTGCAGGTTTTATCATCTTGGGGCAGTTGCAGAATGAAGGTGGTGCCCTTCCCCTCCTCCGACTCCACCTCGATACAGCCCTTGTGCTTATCCACCACCGCTGACCAGACGATGGAGAGCCCCTGTCCGGTCCCTTTTCCCACCTCCTTGGTGGTAAAGAAGGGGTCGAATATGCGGTTACGGATCTCCTCGGGTATGCCGGTGCCGGTATCCGTTATCCGGATCTCGGCCCGCCCGACCAGCTGACGGGTGTGAATGGTTATGCGCCCCTTTTCCTGGCTGCCCTCCTTCATGGTATCCGCTATGGCATGTGCTGCATTGACGATGATATTCAAGAACACCTGCCCCAGCACCTGATGTATCCCCGCTACGGGCTCCAGCCGTGGATCCAGATCGGTCTCCACCTCGGCCACGTATTTCCACTCATTTCGCGCCACCGTAATGGTACTCTCGAGCAGACGATTGATATCGACCGACTCGATCTGGTCACTACCCGGGTGGGAAAACTCCTTCATTGCCCCCACGATCCTGCGTATCTGGGCGAGCCCCTGCAGAGACTGGTCGATAGCGGTCGGTATCTCCTCCGCCAGATACGCCGGATCGATCTCGTCTACCAGGCTGTCTATGCGTGACAACAGGGCATCATCGGTTTCCCCTCGCCGCGCCATCTCCCGCAACTGGTCATATTGTGTCAGCAAGCGGGAGATATCCTCGAAGGCCTCCTGCAGGAAACGGGTATTGTCGCCCACGTACTGGCTGGGGGTATTGATCTCATGGGCGATGCCGGCGGCCAGCTGGCCAATCGACTCCAGCTTCTGCGCCTGAGACAGCTGAGACTCCAGCAATTTGCGTTCGCTGATATCCGATTTCACTGCCACGAAATGCTGCACCACACCGAAATCGTTGGTCACTGGGGTGATGGTCAGGGCCTCGGTATAGAGGGTGCCGTCCTTGCGCCGGTTGATCAATTCACCGCTCCAGACCTTACCCCTTTTGATGGTATCCCACATCTTCTGGTAGAAGGCCCTGTCCTGCTTGCCGGAACTGAGTATGTTTTGGTCTTTTCCCACAACCTCTTCCAGGGCGTAACCGGTGAGTTCGGTAAAGGCATGATTGACCCAGGTAATGATTCCGTCTGGATCCGTGATCACCACGCCATTGGCGACCGATTCCAGAATGGTGGAATGGAGGTGGATCTTCTCCTCCATGATCTTGCGCTCGCTGATGTCCAGGATGATACCGTCGAACACCACGTCACCGTTGCTGCGCCGCTGAGGCTTGGCCATCTCCCGGACCCAGAGATAGTTCCCGCCCTTGCCGATGATGCGATACTCGATGACCAGTGGCGTGAGTTCGATGGCAGAGCGCTGAATGGCGTCATAGAAACGGTTGGTGTCATCCATGTGGGTGGCGCGAAACAGAACCGTGGGATCGGTCTCCAGTTCTGCCGTGGTATAACCCAGGATTTCATGGGTGCTGGCACTGATGTAGGGATACTGCAGCCGTCCGTCCACCGTCAGTACGCAGCGAAACACCACGCCCGGCAGATTCTCCAGGATACCCCGTAACTGCTGCTCGGCACGGATCGCACGCCGCTCTGCCTCCACCATCTCCGTCACATCGGTGCCTGTGCCCCAGTAACCAATCATCCTGCCCTGTGCGTCCTGGACCGGCTTGCCACTCAATCGCACATGCATCTGCTTTCCTTCGGGACCCTCCAGGGTGAGTCGATAGTCATTGAAAGAGCGATGATTTCTCATCCACTCCTCAAGGTTCGTATCGATCTCCCGCTCTTCATGACAACAGCCGATCTCCCAGAACCTGTGCCCCAGCAGATCCTCCCGCCGTATCGGAATCAGCTCCTCCAGGCGGGGGGAAACGAAACTCAACCGGTGCTGCAGGTCCGTCTTCCAGAACCAGTCTGAGGCCGATTCTGCCAGCGCCTGAAACCGGCTATGACTCTCCTCCAGATTGCGTTGATTCCTTCTCAGCCGATGCAACAGGGGAAGAAACAAAGATAGAAAGGCGACGCCAATGATCAGAAATTGCTGCACCAGCTGCAGCAGCTTCTTGCGAAACAGGTCGTATTCGGGCATATCCTCCAGCCGCCATCCGGTTCCCCTGATCAGGCGGCCATAGAGCGGCACTGAACGCACATCCGCCACCGTATCGCCGTCAGATGCACCGGTTTCATCAATGGACATCAGCACCCCGTTGGCCACCTGGACCAACTCCAGCCTGTGCCCCGCTACGGGAATCGATCCCAATAGCCGATTCAGCGAATCGAGCGAAAGGGTGATCGCCAGCCGCCCCTCTGGCCACCCCGCTGCATCCAGAGGCTGCTGAAGGCCGAGCGTTTGAGCCTCAGGATCCAGCCATATACCCGTAGAGGCCGCCGGCACCTCCCCATTTACCGCCTGCTCAGGCCGATGTTGGGGAGCAAAGACCCGAAATGCGGTAATATCCGTGAAATATCGTTCAAGCCGCTGACCCAGCCAGGCCTTGACTGGCTCTTGGTCGGGGTCTTGGGCCAATGTACCGATCAGAACAGCATGGGCATCGATGAACAACCCAAGGTCCTGTTGAAGACGCTCCACATAGTGCTCAATCCTGTCCGCAGTCTGCTCTACGCGCAGCTGTGCCAGTTGAGCCTGATACTGCTTGAATTCACGAAATTCACCCACTTCCATCCAGCCGAGGGCGAACCCCATCAACGCCAGGGTAAATAGCATGGCGATGGTAAGACCATCGATCAGACGGCCCTGCTTTTCACGGTATTTCTCAAACCATGCCGACAAGCGCGGAACCTCCATATTGGAAACGGAAACGGGAACGGGGAATATATCTCCCCAATAGCACCTTTAGCGGACGGTGGGTGCCTTTTCTGAACCTAATTAAGCTGGCCAAACGATATAGCTGGCTCTGGCTGGGGCTGGGGGCTGCTCGCCGGGGTCTCGGCGACAAGGATGCCACCGCGAAGCCTCCAAGGATGGATTCACGGTGAACCCAAAGAGCAGCCCCCAGCCACCAGCCCGTGATTGCCGACATGTTTCCTGAACCAAACCCCGAGACAGCTTGAAGAAGAGTGGACAGATACCCCAACAAACAGCACAACAGGCTCAGCGCCATCCTCGGCGTAGCCGGCGGCGCCGTTGCCATCAGCTTCTCCTCCATTTTCGTGGCGCTGGCCGACGTGGGCCCCGCCACTGCCGGGTTCTATCGCATGCTGTTCGGCGCCCTGACTTTGCTGCTGATCCTGCCGCTGCTGCGACAGCCCCTGAGAATCCAGCCACGAACCCTGCTGCTGAGCGCAATCGCCGGGCTGTTGTTCACCGGCGATCTGAGTGTATGGCACCGCAGCATCCATGGCGTGGGCCCCGGCCTGGCTACCATACTGGGTAATTTCCAGGTATTCGTAATGGTTGCTGTGGGTGCCCTGTTTCTGCATGAGCGTGTGACCAGTCGCACGCTGTTGGCTGTGATCATGGCCTTCACCGGCCTGTTGCTGCTGGTGGGGCCTGGCTGGACCCAATGGCCGTCAGACTGGCGCTCAGGCGTTCTGTATGGCCTCGCCACCGCACTCTTCTATGCCGCTTTCATCATCACCTTGCGATGCATGCAGCAGACATCGGAGGACAACGCCCAACAGATCTGGAACATGGCCCTGGTGGCCCTCTGGACCAGCCTGTTTCTGGCCATCGGGATACCGTTGACCGGCGAATCATTCAGCATTCCCGATACGACATCGCTCTGGTCTCTGATCGCATATGGTGTACTCTGCCAGGCCCTTGGCTGGTACATGATCTCCCGCAACCTGCCCCGTGTGGATCTCTCCATCGCCGGCATCGTCATCCTGTTACAGCCGGCACTCTCCTTCGTCTGGGACATCTTGTTGTTTGGCCGCCCGACCTCTGCCCTGGACCTTCTGGGCGCAGCCATCACCCTGGCCGCGATCTACATCGCCGTGACCCGCCAGCAAAAGACGGCTTGAAACAAGCCACGATATCTGCATGAATTACCGCTGACACCGGGTAGTTGCCCCCCTGCCGACAGGCCGATTTTGGTCCATAATCTAACTCACATTGCTACATTCAGGAGCTGTTCCATGACATCACCCAAGCTGATCGATTCTCCCTTGTACCAGATGCTGCGGGAAGGCTTGATAGACGAGTTCAACCAGCGCCGCCAGGCCGGCGAGGCGTGCGACCTGCGCGGCAGCGACCTGCGCGGCATCGATCTGCGTGGCATCGACGCCAAGGGGCTGGATCTAAGCAATTGCTACCTGCGGCAGGCAGATGTCCGTGGCGTAGATTTTTCCCAGACCCGGCTGGAAGGCGCAAGTCTGAATGGGGCAAAGATCTCCGGCGCCTATTTTCCTGTGGAACTGACGGCAGAGGAGATCACGCTGTCCCTGCTGCATGGGACGCGCATGCGTTACCGCTCCACCCCCTGAGCAGGGAAGAGCAGCCAGGCACGCGCATCGAGCAGCGCCTGTACATGGGTGGCATACCAGATCGGCCCCTGACGGGCCTTCTGATAGCTGATCTCCAGCGCCTGCCGGATCTGCTGGCGAATGGCAGGGATCTCCAGCGTCCAGCCCAGGTCGATCAACAGGGCCGCCGGTGAGGGCAAAGGGCCATCCGGGATCACTGCCTCAGTGGCAATTCCCGGCAGCATCAGATCATCGGTGCCGTGCCAGCCGTCACCGGTGAAAAAGCGCTCCCAGGCGTCCGTCACCAGGCGTCGCGCCAGCGCCATGTCATCGGCCGAGCCGGTAAATGCCGCCCAATCCCGGAGACCGGCCGCCACATAGGCATAGTCTTCCAGCGCCGCGCTGCCCAGCGGGCCATCGTCTCCCCAGGCCCGATGCAGCTGCCGTCCATCCCACAGCCGTTGCAGCAGAAAGTCCCGCACGCCGGCCGCTGCCTTGCGGTAGCGGACATCACCGAACGAACGCGCCCCGTCCACCAATGCGGACAGCATCAGGCCATTCCAGGCCGCCAGCTGTTTCACATCCCGCGGATGGTTACGTGGGGCCCGGGCCTGCAGCAACTTCCGCTTCACCTGCCGTTCCAATTGCTGCAACTGCTCCAACGACCCACCTGTCGTCTTTGCCATCGTCAGCAGCGACGTCTCATCGACCGGCAGGTAGCCGCCCTCCTGGGCCTGTGCCCCCTGCAGCCGCCAGCGCTTACGGGCAAAGGCCAATTCCTGCTCATCCAGGGCCGCCTCGAGCTGCGCCTTGGTCCATAGATAGCCGCCCCCCTCCACCCCCACCGGGTCGACCGCAGAGAGACTGGCGATGAAGCCACCTGCCTCCCCTTTCAACTCACGCAAGGTAAAATCCAGCGTATCCCGCGCCACCTCACGATAGGCCGGCTGCCCCAGCACCTCAGCCGCCTGCAGATAGAGGCGGCTGAGCAGGGCCTGAGTGTAGAGCATCTTTTCGTAATGAGGCGTCTGCCAGGACGGATCCACGGTATAGCGGAAAAAACCACCGCCGATATGGTCACGCATCCCCTGCCGGGCCATCTGCTTCAGCGTCAGATCCGTCAGTGCAGCCAATTGAGGCTGCGACTTCCGTTCCAGCCGTTGCAGCAGCACCGACCATTGGGGCGCCATGGGAAAACGGCTCTGGCGGCCAAACCCACCCTCCATGTCATCACCAAGGGCCATGGCGGCACCGATCAAACCCTGCTCCAGCCCCGCCCAGTCCATCGACGCCGGGGGCTGCCGGGATACCGCGTCCTGCCCCACTGCCGCGGCTGCGCGGCGTGCCGTCGCACTGAGTTCAGTGGATTCGTCGGCCCACAGGCGCTGCAGCTTTCGCAGCAGCCGGATGAAGCCGTCACGGGGAGAGTAGGTGAGGCCGATCAGCGGATAGCCTTCCGGAGTGAGAAACACATTCAGCGGCCAACCGGCATGTCCCCTCGTCCGCTGTACGAAATCGATCAGATGGGCATCCAGTGCGGGCTGCAGCTCCCGGTCCACCTTCACCGGGATGAAGTATTCATTCAGCAGTGCGGCCACTTGGGGATTCTTGTAGCTTTCTCGCTGCATCACATGACACCAGTGGCAGGCAAAATAGCCGCTGGAGATATAGATCAGCTTATTCTCGCGTTTCGCCCGCGCCAGCACATCCCGGCTCCAGCGCTGCCAATGCACCGGGTCATCACCGTGCATGGCCAGGTAGGGAGAAGGGTGATTTTTCAGCTGATTGGTGAGGGCGGCCTGGACCAGGCCTGAGACACAGAGCGACAACAACAGCAGCAGGATACGGGGCATGGGTTTCTCCGCCGGTCATGTGCCCGCATCAGTGTGCAGCAGCGGGACAGTCATTGCATCGTGGTAATTATTCTGCACTATTTCAGATTGGCCATTGAGTCACTGCCATTGGCTCACTGCTGTCCTACAAACTTTGTTCAGTATTCATGCAACCTGGTGTTGAAAGGTGATTTTTTCACACTTATTGGCTCTTTCAGACATGAAATGTCTGATATGGGCGCCCCTTCTTCCACAAGGTCGGGATGAGGGGATGAAAAATCAAAGCATCAGCTTTTCTGATCCCTTCCCTCCGACCCTCTCCCTGAGGGAGATGGAGTTTATGGGACAGCAGTGATATTGGCTATTTCTGGAGGTAAATGTCGGCGGCAGGGATGCCGCCGTCAGGCCTACAGGGAGGTGTTGACGGCGTTTTCCGAAAGAAATAGCTGGTATCGGTGATAACCCTCCCATGAGCTGAATAGTTACGAATCGTGAAGATTCGACCCCGGCGAAGGATCAAGGTTGCATGGCACTGAGGGGGCAGAGTCGAATCGACTAATCCAGAGGTTCCCTATGAGCCTGTCGGACTTAGGGTTGACCTGCTGCGGGTTGATCTACTGCGACCATCCAGGCCGCAGACGCCCCCGTGAGAGGGAGCAGAGACCATTTCGCTCGACCTCTGGGGAGGTGCTGCACGACAGCGCGTGGATCACTCCTCGTCCATCTGTTCCAGGATATTCTGCGCCACCTTCACCTGATCTGCGTTGCCTTCGGCCAGGACCTGGTACAGCAGCCCGCGGGCAGCGGATTCCACTCCGGCCTCACGCAGAGTCTGCACCTTGCGCAGTTTCTCTTCTACCGGGTCCAGCGGCTCTTCTTCCGGCTCTTCATCGTCGTCTTCCTCCGACTCGATCAGATCCAGCTCCGCATCCAGTTCCTCTTCGGTCAGCGGTACGAAGCGCTCACTGTCGATTGCGGCATCATCCTCACCGGGAGAGGGATCCCCATCGAAGGTGGGCACACCCGAGGCCGCCGCTTTGACCGGTTCCGCCGGGCTGGCTGCCGCCTTGACCGGTCCAGGATCTGCCGTTACAGCGGCAGCCGAGGCAGCGTTGCCCTGCTCCGCCTCCCGCTCCGCTTTAGCGCGGACGAAGAAGCGGGAGAAGATCACGCCCATCTCGAACAGCACCCACATGGGCACCGCCAGCAGGGTCTGGGAGATCACATCGGGCGGCGTCAGCAGCATCCCCAGGGCAAAGGCGCCGACGATGATGTAAGGACGCTTCTGGGTCAGCTTTTCCGGCGTGGTGACGCCCATCCAGACCAGGATAATGGTCGCGATCGGCACCTCGAAGGCCATGCCGAAGGCGAAAAACAGGGTAAGGATAAAATCCAGGTACTTGGCGATGTCGGTGGCGACCGTCACCCCCTCCGGCGCGGTACTGGTAAGGAAGGCGAATACCAGCGGAAAGACCACGTAATAGGCGAACAACATGCCCAGATAGAACAGCAGGGTGCTGGAAGCCACCAGCGGTGCGACCAGGCGTTTTTCGTGCTGGTACAGCCCCGGGGCGATGAAGGCCCAGAGCTGATACAGGATGAACGGCAGTGACAGGATCACCGCGGCCATCAGGCTGAGCTTGAACGGGGTGAGGAACGGCGAGGCCACTTCCGTGGCAATCATGCTGGTGCCCGCAGGCAGCGCCGCCATCAGTGGGGTGGCGACCCAGATATAGATGTCATTGGCGAAAGGAAACAGCAGCAGGAACACCACCGCCACCACCGCCACCGCCCGCAACAGCCGGTCGCGGAGTTCCAGCAGGTGGGAGACGAAGGGTTGTTCCTTGAGTGTAGTGTCAGCTGGGTCGTTCTGTGTTGTCATGAGTATGATCAGTGGAAACTTCTGCCGGATCGCCAAAGCGGCTGTACGACTCCTCTTCCGAACCGTACTCTTTCTGCCCTTCCCGCACCGCCTGCCCGGTCGCCTGCTTCAGTTCGTTCACCGCCGATGTGGTCTCCTCGATCACCTCTTCCAGGGGGTTGAGCTGCTGCTTCTGCTTTTCCAGGATCTCCCGCAGCTCTTCCGCCTTCATCTCCTTGTCGATCTCCGATTTCACGGCGCGCAACATACTCCGCCCCTTGCCGAGCCATTTGCCCGCGGTATAGGCCAGCTTCGGCAACCGTTCCGGCCCCACCACCAGCAAGGCCACCAGGCCGATGATCATCAGCTCCCAGAAACCGATATCAAACATGATGCTTACAGCTCAAAAAGGCAGCCTCAGGGGCAATCGATGAAGTCAGGATTTCTCACTCTCTTTCTTGGTCACCTCACCTTCGATGACGCTCTCTTCATCGGCCTTCTCCAGCTTGGCTTTGTCCGCCTCCTGCTCGCTGTCCTTTATCGCACCTTTGAAACCCTTTACGGCGCTACCCAGGTCCGAGCCGATATTTTTCAGCCGCTTGGTGCCGAACAGCAGCAGAACGATCACCAGAACGATCAACAACTGCCAGATACTGATTCCACCGAAACCCATTCTCTAATACCTCTAAAGTAGCTACAGCCCCTGCCCGTCCGGCCGGGTTACTGATTGTGAATCCTGATCTCCGGCCGGATCCCGTTCCGTGCCGACCGCTGATGATACATTAAAATGCCGTCCGGCGCAGACTCATCACTGGCCGCGCCGGGCCTTCTCCTCCAACCCGGAAAGCCCAAACCGGCGCGCCAGTTCCTGCACCACGTCCTGCGGTCCCAATCCCTGATGGGCCAGCAACACCATGGAATGGAACCAGAGATCCGCCGTTTCATAGACGATCTTCTCCGCATCACCGTCTTTGGCCGCCATTACCGTTTCCGTGGCCTCTTCACCGATCTTCTTCAGAATGGCGTCCAGCCCCTTGTGATACAGGCCGGCCACGTATGAAGTATCGGGATCAGCCGTCTTGCGCGCCTCCAGCACCTCGGCCAATCGATTCAGGGTATCATCCGTCACCGTCACTCGGTCATCTCCTGTAGTTTGCCTTGCAACTGGCGGGCAGAATCTGGCAGGGCCCCGATGTCACCGGCAAATATCCGCTCCGGTGTGACATCCGGACGCCGATAGTAGGCGATATTGTCCGCCGGCTGCATCTTCAGCGAGGCACCATCCAGGGAGATACCGGCAAACAGCCCCCGGCTGCGCGAGTAGGCATAGATCTCCGCCCCCAACCCGATATCAGTCGCCGCCCCGGTATGCCGCCCAACCGGCCCCGCCGCCACCGAGGCCCCGGCGCCGATTGTGAGCTTGCCTGCAGCGATCTTCTGCACCCCTTTGCGCGACTTGAATACCAAAATCACGTCCGTGGACTGGGCCCCGATCTGCCAGCCGACGCTGCCCCCGGTAAGGGAGACGAAGGCCGGCCCGCTCCATGTTCCATCAGGCTTACGCACCAACACCACACCTTTGCCATAACGGCCACCGATCACCAGCCCCAATTTGATCACTTTGGGGATCACGGCAATGCCCTGGGCATTTTCCAGCAGGGCCCGGGGAATGGACTTCTCTGGAATCCGGCCGATCTGTTCCAGCACTTCGATCACTTCAGCGAGCTTCACCTCTTGGTCACCGCCTGCAGCGACAGCCGATCCGGGACCGACCAACAGGGGCAGGATCAGCAGCAGCGGCAGAATGGTTCTGATCATCGTTCTTTATCTCTCTCTACAGCGTCCCCGGCGAGTTATCACGAGCCGCCGCTCAGAGGCGGACCTCGACCCCATGATCGGCCATATACCGTTTGGCCTCACCGATACTGTACTCGGCAAAGTGAAAAATGCTGGCGGCCAAAACCGCATCCGCCCCCCCTTTGACCACACCATCCACCAGATGTTGCAAGGTGCCGACGCCGCCGGAGGCGATCACCGGTACTGTCACCGCCTCGCTGATCGCCCGGGTCAGGGCCAGGTCGAAGCCGATCTTGGTGCCGTCCCGGTCCATGCTGGTGAGCAGGATCTCGCCGGCGCCGTAGGCCACCATCCGTTGCGCCCACTCCACCGCATCCAGCCCGGTAGGCTTGCGACCGCCATGGGTAAAGATCTCCCACTTCAGGGGTTCACCCTCACCACTGACCTGCTTGGCATCAATGGCCACCACGATGCACTGAGAGCCGAAGCGCTCCGCTGCCTCCTTGACGAACTCAGGATTGAACACCGCAGCAGTGTTGATCGCTACCTTGTCGGCACCGGCGTTGAGCATGCGCCGCACATCTTCCGTACTGCGGATGCCACCGCCAACGGTGAGCGGAATGAACACCTCACTGGCCACCGCCTCCACGACGTGAACGATGGTCTCCCGGTCGTCGGAACTGGCGGTGATATCGAGAAAGGTGATCTCATCGGCCCCCTCTTCGTTATACCGCCGCGCCACCTCCACCGGATCGCCCGCATCGCGGATATCGACGAACTTGACCCCTTTCACCACCCGTCCGTTATCGACATCGAGGCAGGGAATGATTCTTTTTGCCAGCATGATTAAACCGTTTCCATTTAGCTCTGTTCAGCGTCCGCCACCCGCTGCCCTTCGGCGAAATCCAAGGTGCCCTCATAGATGGCACGACCGGTAATGGCGCCCATGATACCGGATCCGGCCACTTCACACAGGGCACGAATGTCATCGATATTGGTGATACCACCGGAGGCGATCACAGGAATGGTGATCGCCTCGGCCAGGGCGGCCGTGGCCGTCACATTGGGGCCGGTGAGCATGCCGTCGCGGCCGATGTCGGTATAGACGATGGCGGTGACCCCGTCCTGCTGGAAGCGCCGCGCCAGATCGGTGACACGATGTTCCGTGACCGTGGCCCAGCCGTCGATGGCAACCATACCGTCTTTGGCATCCAGACCGACGATGACATGGCCGGGAAACGCGCTGCACGCCTGGCTGACGAAGTCCGGTGTCTTCACCGCCTGGGTGCCGATGATGACATAACTGACCCCGGCATCCAGATAGGCCCGGATGGTCTCCAGGTCGCGGATACCCCCACCCACCTGGATCGGCAGATCGGGATAGGCGGCTGCGATGCGGCGGATCACATCGCCATTCACCGGCTCACCGGCGAAGGCGCCGTTGAGATCCACCAGATGCAGACGACGGGCGCCCGCCGCCACCCAGCGGCCGGCCACCTCCACCGGGTCATCGGAAAAAATGGTCTCGTCATCCATGCGGCCCTGTCGCAGACGCACACAACGCCCATCCTTCAGATCGATTGCGGGTATCAATAACATGTTCCATGAACCTTTTATGAAAAATATGGTTGGTTACGGTCTTTACAACCGGACAAGACCATGGCTGTGCTGCCCAACCGGGGGATGATCGCCATTTGCCGGAGTGTCGGCGGCAGGGATGCCGCCGCCAAGCCTCCATGGATGGATTTACGGCGTCTCCGGCAAGCGGTGAACATCCCCCGACCCATGAGCGGGTACATCATCTCCCGCCTGATCCCGGAATCTCAAGGCATCCATTGCAGAAAATTCTGCAGCAGACGCAAGCCGGCGGCGGCGCTCTTCTCCGGGTGAAACTGGGTGGCGAACAGATTTTCCCGCGCCACCACACTGGTGAAACTGATCCCGTAATCGGTGGTACCGGCCACCAGCGACTCATCTTCGGGTACCACATAATAGCTGTGCACAAAATAGAACCGGCTGTGATCCTGAATCCCCGCCCACAATGGATGGGGCCGCTGATCGACCCGGTTCCATCCCATCTGCGGGATCTTCATACGCCGGCCCTGGGCATCGTGGGACTCCGGGAACCGTCGCACCTTGCCCGGAATCAGCCCCAGCAGCTCGGTACCACCGTTCTCATCACTGAAGGCCATCAGCACCTGCATCCCCATGCAGATGCCGAAGAAGGGCTTGCTGCGGGCCGCCTCCAGCACCGCCTGATTCAGGTGATGGTCGGAAATGGCCGCCATGCAGTCCCGTGCCGCCCCCTGACCGGGAAAGACCACCCGGTCGGCCTGCCCGATCAGCGCCGGATCATCGGTGACCAGCACCCGGTCTCCGGCTGCCGCCACGTGCTCTACCGCCTTGGAGACGGAGCGCAGGTTACCCATGCCATAGTCGATAACTGCAATGGTTTGTGTCATAACTGACGCCAGATCAATAGTTGTATCGTAACTTGAAGCCGAAACAGCCGTTCAGCCTGTTGTTGCAGGAGCAGTGGCCATCTGCCAGTCAGAGGCTGCCCTTGGTCGACGGGGTGATACCGGCCATGCGCGGATCCGCCTCCAGGGCCATCCGCAAGGCCCGGCCAAATGCCTTGAACAGGGTCTCGGCGATATGGTGCGCATTGCGACCGCGCAGGCAGTCCGCGTGCAGGGTCACCCCGGCATGATTGACGAACCCCTGAAAGAACTCATAGAACAGCTCGGTATCGAACTCGCCGATACGGGCCCGAGGAAAATCCACATGGAACTCCAGTCCGGGGCGACCGGAAAAATCGATCACCACCCGCGACAGGGCCTCGTCCAGCGGCACATAGGCGTGGCCATAACGCCGAATCCCCTTCTTGTCCCCCACGGCCTCGGCCATCGCCTGCCCCAGGGTGATGCCGATATCCTCTGCCGTGTGGTGACCATCGATATGGAGGTCGCCCTTGGCCTGAATATCCAGATCGATCATACCGTGGCGTGCCACCTGTTCCAGCATGTGCTCAAGAAACGGCAGGCCGGTATTCAACCTGGCTTCACCCGTTCCATCCAGATCAATGGCGACCCGGATACGGGTCTCCAGGGTATTGCGCTCGATTTCCGCCTTTCGCTGCATGAATCGGACTCCACCAGACGGGGCGTTCTGCCGCCCATCAGACTATCAAGGTTTAAAGAATGAGCCATTTTATGCTATGTCTGCAATGATCGCACCCGGTTATCTTCCCTGAAACATATTCAGCCCCCATAGTATCGACCCATGAAACCAGCACGGGCCCCTACCAGGGTGTGTCAGCGCCATACCACAGGGGGTATAGTATTAATAAAGAATGGGTCAAGTTATCGCCTCAGCTGCCGAGTAGATTGGTAACAGTGGTTCATGGAACCATCCCTGACCGGCCTTGTGTGCAGCGCCCCGAGCGCGCGGAGCAAGAGCCGCTGCAAGTTGCCGCCCCTCTAACTGAAAAACAAGAAAAGCCTGTCAAGCAGCAGATTAGATGTCCAGCGATCTCACCTTCGATGATCAGAGAAAACGCCGCCGTGGCCTGGGATTCGCCGCAGCACTTCTGTGGACACTGGTAATCTGCGCCTCTCTCACCTGGAACCTGTGGCAGCAGAAGAGGGGCATACTGGAAGTGGCACGCAGTCAGGCACGTGCGGCACTGGAGACCCAGGCCGCCACACGCCGTTTCGTCACCAACGTAGGTGGGATCTATGTAGCCGTGGACAAGGGGATTGAGCCCAGCCCCTTCCTTGCCCACCTCCCCGACCGGGACATCCCTGGCCCCGGCGGCAAGCTGCTCACCTTGGTGAACTCCACCTACCTGATCAGGTTGGTGGACGAAGCTACGCAGAACCGTGAGCAGGTGCGGGTACGAGCTACCGCGCTCAATGTCCTGTCGAGCAAAAACGCCCCGGACCCTTGGGAGCGGGAAGCCCTGCGCCGTGTTCACGCAGGAGCACCCTATTGGTCGGAGATGGTAGTCGAGGATGGTGAGCGCTGGTGGCGCGAACTCAGGCCGCGCATCGCCTCGCCAGACTGTCTGCATTGCCATCAGAAACAGGGGGTCAAACCCGGGGACATCCTCGGCGGTCTCTCGGTGAAGGTCCCTCTGACCTCCCTGGAGGCGGTCATGGCCGAGCACCGCCGCGGGGTATGGCTCGGCCATGGCCTGATCTGGTCTCTGGGATTGCTCGGCATCCTGTGGAGCTTCAACCTCACTGGGCGCTGGGCGCGGCAGCGCGCCGACATGGAGCGCAAACTGGAGCAGGAACTGAGCAATGAGCGCACCCTGGGCGACATTCTCGAGGTGTCCCTATCGGACCTGCCCTTCGAGTCCCAGCTGAACCGCATCCTTGAGGCGACCACATGCAACCCCCTGACCGACCTGCAGTCCAAGGGAGCGATATTTCTGACGGACCCTGAAAATGAGTCCCTGCTCTTGACAGCGCAGGTGGGCCTGGCTCCCCCGCTATTGGAGAGCTGTAGCCGGATCCCTTTCGGCTACTGCCTCTGCGGACGGGCCGCTGCCACACGCGAGATAGTGTTTGCAGGCTGCGTGGATGAACGCCACGAGACACGCTACCCTGGAATGCCCGCCCACGGCCACTACTGCGTACCCATCCGCAGCGGTGAGCGCCTGCTCGGCGTGTTCACTCTCTACGTGGCCGACGGCCATCTCCAGAATGCCCAGGAGATACGTTTCCTCACCTCGGTGGCCGATATACTGGGCAACCTGATCGAGCGCCATCTTGCCCAGCAACGTCTGAAACATCAGGCCTTCTATGACCATCTCACCGGCCTGCCCAACCGCAGCCTGTTCCTGGATCACCTGCACCACCATCTGGACAGCGAGCACAACCGCAGACCGTGTCTCTCAGCCGTGATGTTCCTGGATCTCGACCGCTTCAAGACCATCAACGACGCCCTGGGCCACGACCTTGGTGACCGTCTGCTCGCCGAGTCGGCAAGACGCATTGCCAGCTGCGTACGCCCCCAGGACACGGTTGCACGCCTGGGCGGTGATGAATTCACCGTGCTGGTGCAGGATGCGGGCAATCACACCACCGTCACCCATATCGCCGAGCGCATCCATCATGCCCTGGCGCTGCCGTTTCATCTCGATGGGCGAACGGTGACGACATCCACCAGCATCGGTATCGCCTTTACCGATACCCCCGACCCGACCCCAGACGGCCTGCTGCGTGATGCTGACATCGCCATGTACCAGGCCAAGGCCGAGGGCAATGGACGCAGCGTGATTTTCGATGTTCAGATGCACGGCGCTGCACACCAGGCCCTGGCCCGTGAACAGGATTTGAGGACAGCGCTTGACGAGGGCCAGATCGAGGCCTGGTACCAGCCCATCGTAAGCCTGACGGAAGGGCGTATCCGTGGGTTTGAGCTACTGGCCCGCTGGCGTCACCCGGAGCGCGGCCTGATCCCACCCGCCGAATTCATCCCGATGGCCGAAGAGCTGGGGCTGGTGCGGGAGATAGACCACCGAATGCTGGAGCAAGCCTGTGCGACTCTCGAGGCATGGCATGACCATTTCACCGCCGGAATAATGGACGAACTCTATCTCGCGGTGAACTTCTCCAGCAAACATTTTTCCCAGGGCGATTTCATGAAGTCCCTGATGCGCGTCACCGAAGCGACCAAAGTGAGGCCGGAGCAGATTCAGCTGGAGGTCACCGAGGGGCTGCTGCTGCGAGATCCGGACGCCGCCGCGCAGATACTGAGGCGGCTGAATGAGATGGGCTACAAGGTCGCCCTGGATGACTTTGGGACCGGTTATTCCTCGCTGGCCTATCTCCATCGCCTGCCAGCCCAGACGCTCAAGATCGATCGCAGTTTCATCGCCGGCTTTCTGGACGACGCGGCCCAGGCCGCGCTGGTGGATGGAATCATCCGTATGGCCCAGAGTTTCCGCATGGAGGTGGTGGCCGAGGGTATCGAAACCGCAGCCCAGGCCCAGGCCCTCACCGCCATGGGCTGCCATCTGGGGCAGGGGTTCTACTACTCCCGCCCAGTGCCCCTGTCAGAGGCTGGCACCCTGTTGCAGAGAGGGCCGATGGCGCTAACCTAACATCCTGTCTCCTGTGACGAGTTTGAAGCGGCGCTGCGTGCAGCGTTCACTCACACCTGCAGCCAAAAGGTGACCGGGCCGTCATTCACCAGGCCCACCTGCATATCCGCACCGAAGATGCCGCTGGCCACCGGCCGATAGGAAGATTGTGCCTGCTGTAACAGATGCTCGAACAACCGCCGCCCGTCATCCGGTGCCGCTGCGGTGGAGAATCCCGGACGCGTCCCCTTCCGCGTATCCGCCGCCAGGGTGAACTGAGGCACCAGCAACAACCCCCCCGCGACCTCCCGCAGACTGTGGTTCATGCGCCCCTCCGCGTCGGGAAACACACGATACCCCAGGATCCGCGCCAACAGGCGATCGGCACGGGCCTCATCGTCTTCACGCTCCACGCCGACCAGCACCAGCAGGCCACGATCGATGCGGGCCACCGTCCGCTTCGCCACCGTGACCTCGGCCCGGGTCACACGTTGTATCAGTCCAATCATTCCCTCTTCCTGTCGAGGTTGCCGCAATTGTTCCGGATCTGTCCGGGGCGGGCAAAGCCACGCTGCAGCGGTTGCGAAGTTACAGCCATCCCGGAACGACGAAGGGTAGACAGGGTTTTCCCTAATGCCGCTTCAGAATCCACCTACACACCGTCGCGCCTCCGCCCCATGGAGGAAATCACCGGAATCCGTAAACTAATAACCGTCGCCATCAAGGATGTCCACGGAATGAAAACCGCTCCCATGGATGAATCCTAAGGACGGGTACCCTTTGCCAACCAAGCCCGGCGACACAACCCCGACAGCACGGAATGCTGCCGGGGTTTTTCTTTGGCGCCAGTGCTGTCGTCACCGATCCGGCAAGTCGTGCCGGGAGGCCACTCCCACACCCCCCCCGACACAGAAACGCAGCATCCTCCGCCTGGCCTACTCAGCCTTGCCGCGGGCGGCGCGCTTGCGCTCCGGCTCCTTCAGATGGCGCTTGCGGATGCGGATCGACGACGGCGTGATCTCCACCAGTTCGTCATCCTCGATGAACTCCAGGGCCTGCTCCAGGGAGAAGACCACTGGCGGCGTCAGCAGAATATTCTCATCACTGCCGGCAGCACGGATATTGGTCAACTGCTTCGCCTTCAGCGGATTCACCGTGAGGTCATTGTTGCGGGCATGGATACCGACCACCTGGCCTTCGTACACCTCGTCGCCCGGCTTGGTGAACAGACGCCCCCGCTCCTGCAGGTTGAACAGGGCATAGCCCAGGGCCTTGCCGGTACCGTTGGAGATCAGCACACCGTTGTTACGCGGCGCGATACCACCACTCTTGGCCGGGGCGTAGCGATCGAACACATGATAGATGAGACCGGTCCCCGAGGTCAGGGTCATGAATTCGGTCTGAAAACCGATCAGCCCCCGGGACGGAATATCATAGTCCAGGCGCACCCGGCCACGGCCGTCGGGCACCATATCCTTGAGCGTCCCCTTACGGGTTCCCAGGGCCTCCATGACGCCACCCTGATGCTGTTCCTCCACGTCCACGGTCAGCTGCTCATAGGGCTCGCAGATCTCTCCATCCACCTCACGGAAGATCACTTCCGGACGCGACACGGCAAGTTCATAACCTTCGCGGCGCATGTTCTCCAGCAGGATAGACAGGTGCAGCTCACCGCGGCCAGAAACCCGGAACTTCTCCGGGTCGTTACCCTCCTCCACCCGCAGGGCTACATTGTGAATCAACTCCCGCTCCAATCGATCCTTGAGCTGGCGGGAGGTGAGATACTTGCCATCCTTGCCGGCAAAGGGTGAGTTGTTGACCTGGAAGGTCATACTCACAGTCGGCTCATCCACGGTCAGCGGCGGCAGCGCCTCCACATGCTCCGGGTCACAAAATGTATCGGAGACATTCGGTGCCTCGATGCCGGCCAAGGCCACGATGTCGCCTGCACTGGCCTGCTCCACCTCGACCCGGTCCAGGCCAAGAAAGCCATACACCTGCGCCACCTTGGCCCGATGGGTATCGCCGTCCCGCTTCTCCACCACGATCTGCATATTGCGGTATACCGACCCACGGGTGATGCGTCCCACGGCAATAGCCCCCACATAGCTGTTGTAGGCCAGGGTGGAGACCTGCATCTGGAACGGCCCGTCCGGATCCACATCAGGGGGTGGGCAATTGTCCACTATGGCCTGGAACAACGGGGTCATATCGCCATCCCGGACATCCTCCTCCAGTCCGGCGTAGCCATTGATGGCAGAAGCGTAGACGATGGGAAAGTCCAGCTGTTCATCGTTGGCGCCCAGACGATCGAACAGATCGAAGGTCTGGTCGATCACCCAGTCGGGGCGCGCCCCTTCACGGTCGATCTTGTTCACCACCACGATCGGCTTGAGGCCGTGCTTGAACGCCTTCTGGGTGACAAAACGGGTCTGCGGCATCGGCCCTTCCACCGCATCCACCAGCAACAGCACCGAATCGACCATGGAGAGTACCCGCTCCACCTCACCGCCGAAGTCGGCGTGACCGGGAGTATCCACGATGTTGATCCGGTAATCGTTCCAGCGGATCGCCGTATTCTTCGACAGAATGGTGATACCCCGCTCTTTCTCCAGGTCATTGGAGTCCATCACCCGTTCCACCGGGCCGAAGCGGTCTCCCAGGGTGCCCGACTGCTGCAGCAGCTGGTCGACCAGGGTGGTTTTGCCATGGTCGACGTGGGCGATGATGGCGATATTACGAAGCTTGTTGATCATGAGAGGGGGGTTCCAGCAGGAGAATTAAGGAGTCGGGCAATGAAAAGCCGACCATTATAGCTGATTCAGGCAACAACGGGGCAACTATTCAGCATTGTGTCAGATTGGCTGCGGGGAAATGTCAATCAATGAGTTAACGCCGATTCATGAGAAGACAAATGCAGCTGCGGCAATATCATCTTGTTGATAAAAATCAAATTCCGGTTACTCACAGTTTCTGTGGATAACTTTGTGGAAAATTGCCGGGCATTTCCCGCAAACCCGCATTCCAGCGCAAGTTTCTTTAAATTGTAAAAAAAACATACAAATTATATCTCGCACAAAATCAATGACTTACGGCGAAAGACTTTTTCTTTGCAGATTATTGACAGGCATCGCCTTTCCTGGCATAGCGTCACACTCCAGTGTGCATAACCCATATAACCAAGGCTGCCACGGCCCCGTAATCGCACAGAAACGTGAAGAGGGGCTTGGACATCCCGGGCCCCTTTTGAAACAATTGACGGCCCAGAACTCCCGCGCACTCGCTGAATTCATCTTGAGGCCATCGTGAATAAAATACTGCTGTTTCTGCTGCTCTTGCTCTCGTCGAACGCCATCTTCGCGGAAAGCCGCTATGTCACCGACCAGTTCAAGATCACCATGCGCTCAGGAGAGAGCGCCACCCACAAGATCGTGCGCATGCTGCCCAGCGGCTATAAATTGGAACTGCTGAAATCGAACCCCAAGACAGGTTACTCCCAGGTACGCACCAAAGATGGCAAGACCGGCTATGTGCTGACCCGGCAGCTGATGAAGATCCCGGTTGCCCGTGAGCGGCTGGCCAAGGCGGAGGAGAGATTGCGTGAGTTGCAGCAAGAGCCGGACAAGCTCTCTGCACAGCTGGCCAAACTGCAGACGGAACACCAGACGCTGCAGGACGAATACAGCACGCTGAAGCAGACCAAGGAGAAGTTGAGCAAAGAGCTGGAATCGATCCGCCGCACTGCAGCCAATGCAATTCGCATCTCCAACGAGCGCAACGAGCTGCGTAAGCTGGTGGCCCAGTTGACGCACCAGGTGGAGGAGCTGAAGCAGGAGAACCGGGAGCTGAACAACGACAGCAACCAGCAGTGGTTCATCATCGGCGCCGGGGTGATCATCCTGGGAATTATTCTGGGGCTGATCCTGCCCCACCTGCGCTTCCAGCGGCGCAAGAGCAGTTGGGGGTCGCTGTAAAGCGGACCTCAACCATATTACCCCCGCAGGAGCGGCGAAGGCGCTGCTCCTGCAGGGTGTGGGGTAGTCACATGCGGAGGTTCAGCGTTTGAGCTGGGAGAGATCCCGCACCGCGCCGTGGGCGGCACTGGTGGTCAGGGCCGCATAGGCCCGCAGCGCCTCCGACACCACCCGCTCCCGGTCGACCGGCTGCCAGGCGCTTTCGCCCTTGGCCGCCATCGCCTCACGACGGGCGGCAAGCTGCTCATCGCTCAGGGCTATGCGGATGGAACGGTTGGGAATATCGATCTCAATGGTATCGCCCTCCTCCACCAAGCCGATATTACCCCCCTCCGCCGCTTCCGGTGAGCAGTGGCCGATGGAGAGCCCGGAGGTACCACCGGAAAAACGGCCGTCGGTGATCAGGGCGCAGACCTTGCCCAATCCCTTGGACTTGAGGTAGCTGGTGGGATAGAGCATCTCCTGCATGCCCGGACCACCCTTGGGGCCTTCATAACGGATGATGATCACGTCACCCGGCTGGATCCGGCCATTGAGGATCGCCTCCACCGCCGTATCCTGGCTCTCGAACACCCGGGCCGGGCCGCTGAACCGCAGGATCGACTCGTCCACACCGGCAGTCTTGACGATGCAGCCCTCCTCCGCGAGATTGCCATAGAGCACCGCCAGACCACCATCCTGACTGTAGGCATGGACCTGGTCACGAATACAGCCCTGCTCCCGGTCGAGATCCAGGCTGGGATAGCGCTTGTTCTGACTGAACGCCTCCTGGGTGGGAACACCGCCGGGCGCAGCACGGAAGAATTCCTGGCGCTTTGGGTCGTCACTGAAACGCACGTCCCACAAGGCCAGGGCCTCACCCATGGTCCGGGCATGCACCGTGGGGGGCTGCCGGTGGAGCAGGCCGGCCCGGTCCAGCTCACCAAGGATGCCAAACACGCCGCCGGCGCGATGCACGTCTTCCATGTGATAGGTCTGGATCGAGGGTGCCACCTTGCACAGGTGGGGCACCTTGCGCGATATGCGGTCGATGTCCGCCATGTTGAACTCGACTTTCGCCTCATGGGCGGCGGCCAGCAGATGCAGCACCGTATTGGTGGATCCCCCCATAGCGATGTCCAGGGCCATGGCATTCTCGAACGCCTCACGACAGGCGATGCTGCGGGGCAACACCGACTCATCATCGTTCTCGTAGTACCGGCGGGCCAGGCCGACGATGATGCTGCCGGCCTCCAGGAACAGGCGCTTGCGATCCGCATGGGTGGCCACCAGCGAGCCGTTGCCGGGCAGGGAGAGGCCCAGCGCCTCGGTCAGGCAATTCATCGAGTTGGCGGTGAACATGCCGGAGCAGGAGCCACAGGTGGGGCAGGCGGAGCGCTCCACTATGGCCACATCCGCATCGCTCTCGTTGTCATCCGCCGCCATCACCATGGCGTCTACCAGATCCAGATGCAGTGTCTCCTCATGGACCACGGCCTTACCTGCCTCCATCGGTCCGCCAGAGACAAAAATGGTGGGGATGTTCAGCCGCAGGGCGGCCATGATCATCCCCGGCGTGATCTTGTCGCAGTTGGAGATACAGACCAGGGCATCGGCACAGTGGGCGTTGACCATGTATTCCACCGAGTCGGCGATGATGTCCCGTGACGGCAAAGAATAGAGCATGCCGCCATGGCCCATGGCGATGCCATCATCGATGGCGATGGTATTGAACTCCTTGGCCACGCCGCCAGCGCGTTCGATCTCACGCGCCACCAGTTGCCCCATATCCTTGAGGTGGACATGGCCGGGCACGAACTGGGTGAAGGAGTTGGCGACAGCGATGATCGGCTTGTCGAAATCCTCGTCCTTCATGCCTGTGGCGCGCCACAGG
>CAZJCM010000028.1:0-46240 GCA_964544655.1 uncultured Sedimenticola sp.
TCATGTTGTCCACGCGCTTGACCGGATCGTCCACGATCAGGGTGGTCACGTCCATTCGCAGCACAGCGTCCATAAAGCTGTCGGCCTCCGGCTCGGCCAGCAGCCGGGCAATCAGCTCCGAGGTGTAATCCTCTCCTTGCCAGGCCGGCATCACCATGCGTCTGAACTCTTCATGGTCCCGGTCAAAATAGTGCTTGGCAAAACGCTCCACCGGCGTGCCCTCGCGCTCGGCCTGCATCCGGGGATACCAGAAATAGCCGCCGAACACCTCGTCTGCCCCTTGTCCCGACTGCACCACCTTGACCTGTTTCGACACCTGTTCACCGAGCAGGTAGAAGGCCACCGCATCCTGGCCGAACATGGGCTCAGCCATCGCATCCACCGCCTCCGGCAACCGTTTCAGCACCTCGCTGTTGGGCACCAGAAACTTGTGGTGACGGGTGGCGTAACGTTCCGCCACCGGATCGGAATACTCGAACTCGCTCCCCTTCTCATCCGGATGGTCCTCGAAACCGACCGAGAAAGTGCGCAGATCGGCAGCCCCGGTCTCCGCCAGCAGGGCCACCAGCAGGCTGGAGTCGAGTCCGCCGGAGAGCAATACACCAACCGGGACGTCAGCGATCTCATTGCGCTTGCGCACCGCCTCCCGCAGGCCGTGGTGGATCTCATCCAGCCACTGCGCCTCACTTTTTGCCTCTGTTGGCCGGGTGGCGGGGAATCGCCAGTAGCACCGGTCCCGCCGCTCTCCCTTGCCATCTATCGACAACCAGTGGGCCGGGGCCAGTTTGCGCACCCCTTGCAGAATGGTGTGCGGCGCTGGAACCACCCCATGGAGTGTGAACTGATGGTGCAGGGCAACCGCATCGATGCCCTTGTCCACCCCGCCGGCGGCGAGCAGGGCCTGGGTGTTGGAGGCGAAGCGCAACCGGGTTTCATCTATAGAATAGTAGAGCGGCTTGATCCCCAGCCGATCACGGGCGAGAAACAGCCGCCTCGACTTCATCTCCCATATGGCAAAGGCGAACATGCCGTGAAGCCGCTCCACGCAGGCCTCGCCCCAGGCGTGCCAGGCCTTCAGAATGACCTCGGTATCACCGTGGGAAAAAAAATGGTAGCCCTTCGCCTGCAACTCCTCACGCAAGGCCGGATAGTTATAGATAGTACCGTTGAACACCAGAGCCAGCCCCAGTGCCTGATCGACCATAGGCTGATTGGCCTGCTCGGACAGATCGATGATGGAGAGCCGCCGGTGGCCGAAACCGAGTGGGCCGTCGCTGTAGCTGCCGCCATGGTCGGGACCGCGCCGCTCAAGCCGGGCGGTCATGCGCCGGATCGCCGCCAGATCAGCCTCCTGACCATCGAATCTCAACTCACCACAGATACCGCACATACCTGGTCACTCCCTCAATATTCTCCGGCACATCAGCGCACCGGTCACCCCGTGTCCCGAAACCGTCCAGCCAGGGCCCGGCCGCGCCGCTGAACCATCGAGGCATCCGAATAGTTACCCGAAATCAAAGTATGCCATACTTCATTACTTGCTGAACCGATCCATCTGTAATTCAAGGACCCCCCATGCCACAAGCGGATATCGGCCTGATCGGCCTCGCCGTCATGGGCCAGAATCTGGCCCTCAACATCAATGATCACGGCTACCGGGTCGCCGTCTTCAATCGCACCAGTGGAAAGACGGATGCGTTTCTGGACGGCCCGGCCAGGAACACGAAGATCCAGGGCTTTCACCATCTGGCCGATTTCACCGCCAGTCTGCAACGCCCGCGCAAAATCATTCTGATGGTTCGAGCCGGCGATCCGGTGGACCATTTCATTCAGCTGCTGCTGCCCCATCTGGAGACCGGCGATATCATCATCGACGGCGGCAACTCCCGCTTCACCGATACCGACCGCCGCTGCCAGGAACTGGCGACACAGAACATCCGTTTCATCGGCTGTGGCATCTCCGGCGGTGAAGAAGGGGCACGTCACGGGCCTTCCATCATGCCCGGCGGCAACCCAGAGGCCTGGCCGGAGGTGAAAGAGATCCTGCAAACCATCGCCGCCAAGGTGGATGGCGTACCCTGCTGTCATTGGGTCGGCGAGGGCGGCTCGGGCCATTACGTGAAGATGGTCCACAACGGTATCGAATATGGCGACATGCAGTTGATCGCTGAGAGCTACCACCTGCTGCGGGCGGGCGTGGGCCTGTCGGTGGATCAGTTACAGCAGGTGTTCCAGACCTGGAACCAGGGCAGACTGGACTCCTACCTGATCGAGATCACCAGCCATATACTGGGCAAACGGGACGAGGATGGCACACCGCTGATCGACAACATTCTCGATGCCGCCGGCCAGAAGGGCACCGGCAAATGGACCGGCATCAGTGCCCTGGAACTGGGCGTCCCCCTGACCCTGATCGGCGAGGCGGTGTTCGCCCGCTGTCTCTCTGCGCTGAAGGAGGAGCGGGTGCGGGCGGAAGCGATCTATTCTGCGCCCGAGCAACCTTTCGAGGGTGATGACGGACAGACGATACAGGATGCCCACGATGCCCTCTACGCAGCGAAGATCATCTCCTACACCCAGGGCTATATGCTGATGCGGGAGGCCGCAAAGGCGTATGGCTGGAACCTGAACTATGGTGACATCGCCCTGATGTGGCGCGGTGGTTGCATCATCCGCAGCCGCTTTCTGGACAATATCAAACAGGCCTTCGACAACGACCCACAGCTGGAGAGCCTGCTGCAGGACCAGTTCTTCGTCGATGCCATCAACACCACCCTGCCGGGCTGGCGCCGTAGCGCGGCACTGGGCATCGGCCTCGGCATTCCCCTCCCCGCCACCGGCGCCGCACTGGCCTTCTTCGATGGTTATCGCAGCGGCCGGCTGCCAGCGAACCTGCTGCAGGCCCAGCGCGACTACTTCGGCGCCCACACCTACGAGCGCGTGGATCACCCCCGCGGTGAATTCTTCCACACCGACTGGACCGGCAGCGGCGGACCGACCGCCTCATCCACTTACCAGGTCTAAGCACGAGGACGAGGCCCATGAGCCAACCCTGCACATACGTTATTTTCGGCGCCACCGGCAACCTCTCACGGGTCAAGCTGATGCCGGCCCTGTATCACCTGGAGGTCGCCGGCAAACTGCCCGGCGGCACCCGTATCCTGGCCTTGGGCCGACGCCCCTGGACCCGGGAACACTGTATCAGCGAAGTCCGTGAATGGATCGAGCAGAAGATCCCCGGGCAGCTCGACGACGCGATATTCCGGCGCTTCGCCGAGCGACTCGACTATTTCAAGGGCGATCTGACGGATAATCAGATGTACCCGGCGCTGCGCCAGTTCCTCGACGAGCAGCCGACCTTTCCCGCCAACATCGCCTACTACATGGCCATCAGTCCGGCCGAATTTGGCGTGGTGGTGGAACAGCTACACCACGCCGACCTTTTGGATGAAGGACCTGGGTGGAAACGGGTGGTGATCGAGAAACCCTTCGGCTACGACCTGGAGAGCGCCCAAGCCCTGCAGCGGCGCATCGGCCGCTATCTGCGTGAGGACCAGGTGTTCCGCATCGACCACTACCTGGGCAAGGCCACGGTGCAGAACGTATTGGTGTTCCGTTTTGCCAACACCATGATGGAACCCCTGTGGAATCGTAACTACATCGACCACATCCAGATCACCCACTCCGAGACCCTGGGCGTAGGCAGCCGTGCCCATTTCTACGATGGCGCCGGCGCAATGCGCGACATGATCCAGAGCCACCTGCTGCAGCTGCTCACCCTGGTGACCATGGAGCCCCCCGTCTCCATGGAGGCGGAGGCCCTGCGCGATGAGAAGGTGAAGGTGTTGAAATCGGTACGCCCAATCCGCCCCAGCGCGGTTCACGCCCACGCCTTCCGCGCCCAGTATGGCGAGGGCAGCATTGGCGGCCAGCGGGTACCAGGCTATCTGCAGGAAGAAAACATCCCCCGGGACAGCGTCACCGAGACCTATGCTGCACTGAAGCTCTACATCGACAACTGGCGTTGGCGCGGGGTGCCCATCTACCTGCGTACCGGCAAGCGCATGGCCCAGCAGCAATCCCTGGTCTCCATCTGTTTTCGCCATCCACCACAACAGTTCTTCCGCGGCACCCAGGTAGAGCGGATGCGCCAGAATTGGGTGTTGTTGGGCATCCAGCCCTGTGAATGCCTGCGCATCGAAATGACGGTGAAGGAGCCGGGACTGGAGATGCGCACGCGCCAGACCAGTCTGGACGCCAGCCTGATCGAAGAGGGGGAAACCTTGACCGACGCCTACGAGGAGTTGCTACTGGATGTGATCAACGGCGACCGCTCCCTGTTTCTGCGTTATGACGAGGTGGAGTATGCCTGGCGGGTGGTGGATCCGGTCCTGCACAGCTGGGCCACCGAGCGCGATTTCATCCACACCTATCCCGCCGGCAGCTGGGGACCGGAGGAGAGCCGGCGCCTGTTCGAGAAGGAGGAGCACCAGTGGCGCCACAGCCTCGATCCGGAGTAGGAGCGGCATCCCCGCCACAAATGGCCAAACACCAGCCCACCCCGCTTCGCACCGGGGCGGCGCGCCTGCAGCCATGCCCGCTATGAGCGCCCCATCCAATCTCTCATGGCATTCCCTGCCCGATGCCGAATCGGTGGCGGTGGCCGCCCGTGACCACATCCTGCAACAGGCCGGCCACGCCATCCGGGAGAGAGAGGCATTTCACATCGTACTGGCCGGCGGCAGCACCCCGGAACGCTGCTATCAGTTACTGGCTGGATCGGAGAGTGACTGGCAGCGCTGGCACATCTGGTTCGGTGACGAGCGCTGTCTGCCGCCGGATCACCCCGACCGAAACAGCCGTATGGCTTGGGAAAAGTGGTTGAGCCACGTCCCCATCCCCCCACAGCAGATCCACCCGATCCCGGCGGAACTGGATGCGGAAGCAGCAGCCGACCTCTACGAGCCCCTGATCCGGGCGATCCTTCCCTTCGACCTGGTGCTGCTCGGGATGGGCGACGACGGCCACACCGCCAGCCTGTTCCCCGGCCATCGACACCCCCTTTCGCGGCTGGTGGTGCCGGTACACGACGCCCCCAAACCACCCCCGGACCGGGTCAGCCTCAACTTTCCGGCATTGAGCGACTGCCGCAGCATGCTGTTCCTGATCACAGGAAAAGAGAAGATCGATGCAGTGAGAAAGTGGCGAACCGGCCATCATCTCCCGGTGTCACGTATACAACCGAAACATGGCGGGCAAGTGCTGACCGATCTGCCCCTATGACCCGGGCCCCCTGATGCATCGTTCGATGCAAGGGAGGCTCATGCATCCATGTCAGCAACCCCGCGTCAATCGGCGTTGAGGATGTTATCATCGCGGTTACAATAATCAGAACCAGCTGCTTGGTGCACAATGACTCGTATCACATCGGCATTGGCCGCGGGCGTTTTAATATCACTATTGGCGTTCTCCGGCATCTCATCCGGCGCCATGGACGGCAATCAGACCACCACTTACACCTTTGGTGTGGTGCCTCAATTCGAGCAACGTAAGTTGTTCCGTATCTGGCGTCCCATCCTTGACCGGTTGGAGACCCGTACCGGGTTCCATTTCCGGCTCAAGGGCAGCCCTAGGATCCCGGTATTCGAACAACTGTTCCTGGCCGGACAATTCGACTTTGCCTACATGAATCCCTATCACGCCTTGATGGCCTCTGCAGCACAGGGATATATACCCATGGTGCGAGATGGCAGCCGACAGCTGAAGGGTATCCTCGTCGTGAACAGAGACAGCGACATCAAGTCACTGGAACACCTGAACGGACAAATGATCGCCTTCCCTGCGCCCAACGCCCTGGGTGCATCCCTGTTGATGCGGGCCGACCTGAAAAAGCTGCACCATATCAATTTCATGCCTCTCTACGTGCAGACGCACAGCTCGGTCTATCTGCACGTGGCAACGGGATTGACCAAGGCTGGTGGTGGGGTGGCCAGCACGCTGGCAAGACAGAAACAGGAGGTTCGCGAGCATCTGCGCGTGATCTATGAAACGCGACCTATGCCACCCCACCCCATCGTCGCGCACCCCAGAATCCCGGTTGAAGTTCGTGAAAAGGTACGCCAGGCGCTGCTGGATATTGCCGCATCGCCCGAAGGCGCAAAACTGATGGCCAAGATTCCCATGCGAAAGGCGGTCACCACCAGCATCGATGACTACAAAGAACTGGGCACCTGGGGCCTGGATGCCTTCTATGTCCCCCAATAAGAAGGGCCAGACAGAGCAAGGAGAACAGAGAGGGCATAACATACGCCTGATGGGCAAGCTGTTGTTGCCACTGGTGTTGATCTTTCTCGGTTTCATCGGTTTCGCCCGGCTGGTCTGGCTGCCGGCCTTCATCGACAGCCTGGAGAACCGGGCTCTGCATGATCTGCACGCCCACTTGCAAAGCGTCACCGAAGGCCTCGTTCCATTGCTGCTCGAGAACCAACTGGCAAATATCTACGAAAGCCTGGATGCACTGCTGGAAGAAAACCCAGACTGGCAGCATCTGATCCTGACCGATACCTATGGGCGGCGCCTCTATCCACTCGACGCCCCCTCCACGGAAGGTTACAGCAACAACATTCGGGTCATCAAACAGGAAGTCGGATTCACCTCACCCCCGTTGGGGACCCTGGAACTGGCGGTCGATTTTTCACCACTGTATGAAACGACACGCAGTCTTCAACGCCAGTTCATCATCGCCATGATGATATTCTTGGCAGCTACGATTGGCGTTATCGGCATGCTCTTCGAGTTGATCGTGAGCCGTCGCTTGCGGGCGTTGAGATATGCCAGTGAACAGCTTGCCGATGGTAAGTACAATACTCAGTTGCCGGCGGACAGCCGGGACGAGATCGGCCAACTGTCCGCCAGCTTTGCGACCATGCGCGATGCCCTCCAGGCCTACCACAAGCAGTTGATGGGGGAGATAGACGACCACCGCCGCACGGCAGAGGCGTTGAACCTGGAAAAAGAGAATGCCACCTATGACGCCACTCATGATCCGCTGACCGGCCTGATCAACCGGCGTGAGTTCGAGCGCCGCCTGGTGGAATCGCTGGGGGAGGCCAAGGCGACGAAATGTCAACATGCCCTGCTGTACCTGGATCTGGACCAGTTCAAGGTCATCAACGACACCTGCGGCCACATGGCAGGTGACGCCCTGCTGCAGCAGTTGAACATCAAGCTATGCGACTATGTCCGGGCACAGGATACCCTGGCCCGTCTCGGCGGCGACGAGTTCGGCATGCTGCTGAAATATTGCACGCTGGAGGATTCACGCAAGGTCGCCGACAATCTCAGAAAAGCGGTAGAGGATTTCCGCTTTGCCTGGAATGACGACATATTCAATATCAGCGTCAGCATCGGCGTGGCTGGCATAGACCAGGACAGTGGCGACATGGCAAATGTCCTCAGCAGTGCCGACTCAGCTTGCTATATGGCCAAGGAGCGCGGGCGTAACCGGATTCAGGTCTACCACAAGGATGATCAGCTGGTGCGCCGCCGTGAGGGCGAAATGCAGTGGGTGACACGCATCATCCGTTCCATGCATGACGATCATTTCAAACTCTATTGCCAGCCAATCTATGCCCTGGATAATCTTCAGGGCACTCCGGCGCACTATGAGATATTACTGCGGCTGCGTGAAGAAGATGGCACCATCACCATGCCAGGGGCCTTCATCCCGGCGGCGGAACGTTACAATCTGATCACCACGCTCGATCGCTGGGTACTGACGAAACTGCTCGACACGCTGCCGACCCTCGAATCCGAACAGCCATTGCAACTATCGATCAACCTCTCCGGGCCATCCCTTGGCGATCCCGATCTTCTGGAACTCCTGGAACAGCGTTATCCGGAGATCGTTGCCAGTGGGCACAAACTCTGCTTTGAGATTACCGAGACGGCAGCCATTCGCTCGCTCTCCACCGCACGCCATTTCATGGAGCGTCTGCAGAATTACGATTTCATGTTCTCTCTGGATGATTTTGGAACCGGGATGTCCTCGTTCAGTTATCTGAAAACACTTCCAGTCGACTATCTGAAGATCGACGGCACGTTCGTGCGTGATATCGCAACAGACAACATCGATTACGCAATGGTGCGGTCAATCAACGAAATCGGTCAGACAATGGGCATGAAGACAGTTGCCGAATTCGTCGAGAGCGAAAAAATCCTTACGCTGTTGAAAGGTATAGGAGTGGACTTTGCACAAGGACATTATCTCGGAAAAGCCACGCCTCTGGACGGCATGTTCTCAGTGACACGACCGTAGCAGCTGCTATATTTATTGAATCTCCCAACCTCCCTTGCATTGTCTCTGGATGTGAAATAGAATTGATCCAAATATTACCAAGTTATTTGGTGGGTTTTGTAGAACCCCCTAGATCCTACGGAGTGAATCCATATGACCCATGAACTGCCCGCACTGCCCTATGCCATCGACGCCCTGGCCCCCACCATCTCCCAGGAGACGCTGGAATACCATCACGGCAAGCATCATCAGACCTACGTCACCAACCTGAACAACCTGATCCCCGGCACCGAGTTCGAAAACGCCTCCCTCGAAGAGATCATCAAGAAGGCCTCCGGCGGCATCTTCAACAACGGCGCCCAGGTTTGGAACCACACCTTCTACTGGAATTGCCTCAGCCCCAACGGCGGTGGTGCGCCCAGCGGCGCCCTGGCCGATGCCATCGACAGCACCTTTGGCTCGTTCGATGAATTCAAGCAGAAGTTCGCCACCTCGGGTGCCACCAACTTCGGCTCCGGCTGGACCTGGCTGGTGAAGAACGACGACGGCAGCATCGAGATCGTCAACACCTCCAACGCCGGCAATCCGATGACCGACGGCAAGACCCCCCTGCTGACCATCGATGTATGGGAACACGCCTATTACATCGACTATCGCAACGCGCGTCCAAAATACCTGGAAGAGGTGTGGAACCTGGTCAACTGGGAATTCGTGGCTCAAAACTTCGCCGGCTGAACGGACTCCCCCCATACGACCCGGCTCATCCGAGCCGGGTTTTTTTATGCCATAAATCTGCAACTCTTCCGCTGTAGTCATGGCTCTCCAGAAGCCTGGATACAGATTCAGGAGATGAGCGGCACCAACTCTCTGACCACCTGGTTCCAGGTGAATTCACCCTTGATTTTTTTCTGCCCAACCCCACCTACCGGTCAGAACGGATAGAACCCGACAGATAATTCGACGGAGGTGCAAAATGACACTGATCGTAAGAGATCCCTGGCAGTTGATGCAGGAATGGAGAAAAGAGATGGACCGGGCCATGGGCCTGCCCACCACTCAGGACGATACCCGGGTCGAGGGCGGTGACTGGACTCCGGCAGTGGACATCAAGGAAGAGGATGACAAGTACCTGTTGCATGCGGACATTCCGGGAGTGAAACCGGAAGAGATCGAGGTCTCCATGGATGGCGGCGTTCTCACCATCAAGGGTGAACGCAAGCTGGAGAGCAGCGAAGAGAAGGAGAACTACAAGCGGATCGAGCGTGTGCATGGCGTCTTCTACCGGCGCTTCGCGCTGCCCGATGACGCTGACCCCGAGAAGATTGCCGCCAGCGGCAAGAACGGCGTGCTCGAAGTGGTGATTCCCAAGAGCGAAGCCCAGAAGCCGCGCAAGATCGAGGTCAAAAGCTGATCAGTCAACATGCCGTGAACAGGGTGCCGGTGCAGCCGGGGATGAAGCTGGCTTCATGACCGGAAGTGTGTCGGCACCCTTGAAGAAGGGTATTTCTGCAAAGGCGGCGTAAATCAAAGGAGCAGGAGATGAGCACACTGCAACAGATCAGAAAAGGCATCGGTCGTGCCTTCGAAAGCATCCAGGAAGGCTGGCAACAGTTACGGGAACGGACATCACACGCCCTTACCCATTTCAGCTTGAGCCACAGCAACGAGGACAGGGAGCAGCAACAGCTGGAGGCGGTATCTCCCCGCTGGGGCCTGCTGGCCGCCGAAATGCGGGAATCTGACGATGAGATCCTGGTCCGCCTGGAGATCCCCGGCATGGAGCGGGACCAGTTCGACATCAGCCTGCATGATGACGTGCTGGTGATCCGTGGGGAAAAGCATATCCAGCGTGAGGAGAGCCGTGGCCGTTACCACATCATGGAGCGGGCCTATGGCCGCTTCGAGCGCGCCATTCCTCTGACCGCCAGTGTCGACGATGAGGCGGTGAGCGCAAAGTACAGGAAGGGCGTCCTGACCATTCGCCTGCCGAAAAAGGAGCGCATCACCCGCAGGCGTATCAACGTACAGCAGGCGTGATGCCGTGGAGAGGCAAAGCGAGCGACAGCCGGCAGAATCTGTGCCAACGCAACCCGGTCGCTATCCTGTCAGGACTGTTTCAGCGCCAGCGCCAAGCGGTAGAGCCGATTCTTCTTTTCCCCGGTGAGACGGGCGGCCAGGGCGGCCGCCTGTTTCAGCGGCAGCTCGGCACAGAGAACCTCCAAGGTCCTGCGGCTCTCCGGGGAGATATCCCCGGGCTGCGGCCGGTTGCCCTCGAGCAGAACCACGAACTCACCTTTGCGTTGCATGGGATCCTGTCGCACCAGCTGCAACAGCTCACCCAATGAAGCGGCGAGAATGGTCTCGTGGCGCTTGGTCAGCTCCCGTGCCAACACCGCCGGTCGGTCCTGGCCAAAGATCTCAACCATATCTGCCAGCGACTGCTCGATCCGGTGGCTGGATTCATAGAACACCAACGTGGTACGGGACGACGACAATGCCTTGAACTGCTCCCGACGCGCCGCGCTGTTGCGCGCGGGAAATCCTGCAAACAGAAAACGGTCAGTGGCCAACCCAGCTGCCGAAAGGGCACAAATGGCGGCGCAGGGGCCCGGTACCGGCACCACGCGAATACCCTGACGTTGACACTCCCGTACCAGAGGGAAACCAGGATCGCTGATCAATGGTGTGCCTGCGTCCGAGATCAACGCTATCGTTTCGCCCTGCTGCAAACGGCCGATCAGCTGGGTCAGGATGCGCTGCTCATTGTGTTCGTGCAGGGCAAGCAGCTGCGTCGCCACCCCGAGATCACGCAGTAACGGGCGACTGTGACGGGTATCTTCGGCGGCAATCAAGTCCACTTCAGCAAGCACTTCACAGGCCCGCCGGGAGATGTCCCCCCGATTCCCGATCGGTGTTGCCACCACATACAACACGCCCTTCTCAATTGACACGATCCACCCCACACAAGATACTCACAGCCTGCCAGCCCGACGCCTGGCCTCACTGACCAATCGTGCCTGCCGTGAAACCACTATGCAACTGAATAAAAGAAATCCACTTTTCATCATCGGGTTGCTCCTGTTGCTGGCAGGCTGCGTACCCACCCCCGACATCAAGCCGGAAAAACCGGTTGCCCCGCCTGCACCCGATCCGCGTCTGACCCAGGTCGCTGCACTGGAATCCAGTGGCAACCATCTTGCCGCAGCCGAACTGCTGGAGACGATCGCCATCAGCAGGCCGCCGCCGGAGCGGGAGCAGCAGCTGCTGCAGGCAGCTGAAATCCGCTTTCGCGCCAACGACAGTGAAGGTGCCGCCAACCTGCTGCAGCGGATCGATACCACCACCCAGCCACAGCTGGATTTCCGCAAGCGGCTGCTGATGGCCGAACTGCTCCTGCAGCAGAGCCGGGCGGACGATGTGTTAGATCTGTTGCAGCAGCCTCCACAGGCAGAGACGAGGATCGATCTGCGCCGGCGTTACCACAAGATCCGCGCGGCCGCTTTCGGCCAGAGCGGGAATCTGCTGGAGCGAGGCCGTGAGCTGGGCGAGCTCGATCTGCTGATCACGGACCAGGCCGCCAAGCTGGAAAATCAACTGGAGATCATCCGCACCTATGCCACGCTGAGCGACGAGGCCCTGGCGCTGCTGCAGCCCTCACCGCCAGGCATCCAGGGCGGCTGGATGGAACTGGCCCGCATCATCAAGGCCTATGCCAATGACTCACAGCAGATCCAGCTGAAATTCGAGGAGTGGCGCCAGCGTTTTCCCCAACATCCGGCGATGCCTGAGCTGCTGGCAGGATATTATGAAGAGCTGGGGGTTCTGTACCGCCGCCCTGCCCATATTGCAGTCATGCTGCCTGAGAGTGGCCGTTTCGCCCGGGTGGCCGCAGCCATCCGTGACGGGATCATTGCCAGCTATTTCACCCAGGATGAGGCACAGCGACCACGGCTGGCATTCTACGACAGCAGCAATCCCGAGGAGATCTGGCCACGCTACCAGGAGGCCATCGAGGCCGGGGCTGAGATGGTCATCGGCCCTTTGAGCAAGGCCGGGGTGAAGCAGTTCACCCAGGCCGGGGAACTCGAGATACCGGTGCTCACCCTCAATCAGGTGGCCCCGGAGACCACCCCGCCCGAAACACTCTATCAGTTCGGCCTGACGCCTGAGGACGAAGCCCGGCAGGTGGCGGAACGGGCCTGGTCGGACGGTCTGACCACGGCGCTGGTCCTGACCCCCGCCGATGCATGGGGCAAGCGGATCCATGACGCCTTCCTGGCCCGCTGGGAACAACTGGGTGGTGTACTGGCCGAATATCAGCAATACGACACCAAAGACAATGACTTTGCCAGACCGATCACCGCACTGCTGAATCTGGATGAGAGCATTGCCCGGAACAAGACACTGCAGCGACTGCTCGGCAAACGGCCGGAATTCGAGCCCCGCCGCCGGCAGGATGCCGACTTCATCTTTCTTGCTGCAAAGAGCGCAAAGGCGCGGGAGATCCGCCCGCAGTTGCAGTTTCATCACGCAGCCGACCTGCCGGTCTACAGCACCTCACATATCTTCTCCGGCAAAATCTCCATCGATGCCGATCGTGACCTGGAAGGTATCCGCTTTCCACTAATGCCCTGGCTGATCGGGGTGGATCAGGATGACCCGCTGGCGGTAGAACGACTGAGCCGCATCTATCCCGACATCCCCACCCGTTATCTGCCCCTCTATGCCATGGGCATGGACAGCTTTCAACTGCCGGACCATCTCGCACGGCTGGCAAGCAATCCCCGGGAGATGATGGAGGGCCGCACCGGCAACCTCTATCTTGACCGCCTTCAGTTGATCCATCGTCAGCTGGTATGGGCACAAATGGAACGGGGTCAGCCCAAGATACTGGGCTTCACCCCACAGCAGCCCCGGCAGGACGTTGCACCGACGGACCAGCCACCAGCCACTCCTGCCATACCGGCTGGTGACCGGGAGGTGAGGGAGCAGCCAGCCGCGTGACCAGAGGCAATCCCAGGGAACGGGGCCAGGCAGCTGAAACGTTGGCCATGAATCATCTGTGCCGGCACGGCCTGCGTCTGATCGAGCGCAACTTTCTCTGCCGGCAGGGGGAGATCGACCTGGTGATGGCCGACGGCCGGCAACTGGTCTTCATCGAAGTGCGACAGCGGAAAAGCGATCGCTTTGGTTCTGCCGCCGAGAGCATCACCCGGCCCAAGCAGCGGCGTATCATCGCCGCCGCGCACTATTTTCTGCTGACCAACGGCAAGTGGGGGCAAAACAGCTGCCGCTTCGATGTGGTGACCATATCCGGCAGCCAGCCGCAGCAGGTAGACTGGATAAAGGACGCCTTTCAGGCATGACCAGTACGCAAATCCTGCACAAAGTGGCAGCCGCCCCATGGTGTTGACAGGTATAATGCCGGCCACATTACAGGAATACACCGAATGCAGCTAAACGAACGGATCCAGCACAACTTCGAAGCCAGCATCGCCGCCAAGCAGGCACTCCTGCCCCAGGTGGCGGACGCAATTGCTGCCGGGGCCAGGATGATCGTCGACTGCCTGCTCAAGGGCGGCAAGATCATGGCGTGCGGCAATGGCAGCGGAGCCGCCGACGCCCAGTACTTTACCTCGCTGATGCTCAACCGCTTCGAGCGTGAACGGCCGGGCCTGCCGGCCATCGCCCTGACGGCCGACATCACCACCCTGTCCGCCATCGCCAGCGACTATGGTTACGATGATATCTTCGCCCGGCAGATCCACGGCCTGGGACAAGCGGGGGACCTGCTGTTGACCATCAACCATAACGGAGACGAGAACATCTCCGCCGCCGTTGCCGCAGCCCATGAGCGGACGATCCGGGTCATTGCCTTGAATGGCGACATCGACGACGATCTGTCCCGGCAGCTGCAGCCGGATGACGTCCATATCCGCTGTCAGGGAGAATCCCCGGCCCGCACGCGGGAGCTGCAACTGTTTCTGATCCATTGTCTGTGCGACCTGACCGACCAGCAACTGCTGGGCAACTGAGTTCACCATCAAAGGAAAACACACCATGAGCAAGTTCTCGTTTTTTCTGATCATCAGCATAATTTCTGCCAGCCTGCTTCAAGGTTGTGGCGCGGTGCTTGTGGGCGGGGTCACCACCGGTGCCGCCGTGATTCATGACCGGCGCTCTGCCGGCACCGTGTTGGATGACAAAACCATCCAGCTTCGCGTACTGTCTGCGATCCAGAAAGACTCCCAGCTGGATAAACAGAGCAGCATTGGCGCGACCAGTTACAACCATGTGTTGCTACTCACCGGCCAGGCTGCGACCGCCGGCATACATGACCGGATAGTGGAACTGGCGCGCAATACCCCGATGGTGAAGCGGGTGATAGATGAGATCGAGATCGGCCCCTCGACCAGTCTCAGTGAAGAGAGCAAAGACGCCTTCATCACCACCAAGGTGAAATTCGCCCTGCTCGATATCGACCTTCCCAGCTTCGATCCCACCCGGGTCAAAGTAGTCACGGAAAAAGGGGTGGTCTACCTGCTGGGCATGGTGACTCCGAAAGAAGCCAGTGCAGCAGTCGAGAAAGCCCGCTACATCAGTGGCGTGAAGCGTGTGGTAAAAATCTTTGAGTATATCTGAGGCCCCGCTGCATCCCCTGCCTGCCGGCCTCATCAGGCAGCTGCGGGACCTGTTCGGCAGCAACGGGCTGCTGACCGACCCAGGCGACTGCTGGCCTTATGGCTACGACAACAGCCGACGGCACGCGCTGCCACAGGCAGTGGTCTTCCCCAGCCGGCATGAACAGGTGGCCGCCGTCCTGCAGCTATGCAACCAGGAGGGGGTCACCCTCACTCCCCGCGGTACCGGCACCGGGACCACCGGTGCCAGCGTACCCGATCATGCCGGGATCGTGCTCTCCCTGGAGCGCATGAACCGAATCCTGGAGATCGATCCGGCGAACCGGCTCGCCCGGGTGCAGCCTGGCGTCAACAATCAAACACTGCAACTGTCGCTGGAGAAGCAGGGCTTTTTCTGGCCACCGGACCCCACCAGCGCCGCCATCTGCACCATCGGCGGTAACCTGGCTTACAACTCTGCCGGACCCAGAGCAGTGAAATACGGCACCCCCAGGGAGAACACCCTTGGCCTGCGGGCGGTGACCGGCGCCGGAGAAGAGATCCGCACCGGGGTCATCACCAGCAAGGGGGTGGTTGGTTACGATCTGACCCGCCTGCTCATCGGTTCCGAAGGGTCGCTGGCGGTGATCACGGAAGCAGTACTCAAGTTGACCCCCCTGGCAGAAGCGAAACGCACCATGCAGGCCTGCTACCGGGACGTACATGCCGCCGCCCGGGCGGTCTCGGCCATCATGGCCCAGCCGGTCACTCCCTGTGCCCTGGAATTCATCGATGGGGCAGCCATCGAGATGGTCCGGGACTATTCGAACCTGGATCTGGATGCCAGCGTCGGCGCCCTGCTGATGATCGAGGTGGATGGCCCGCGCCACTGCCTCACCGAATCGGTACGGGCGGTGGAGGCCGCGGCCCGGGTGGAAGGCGTGCTCTCGCTCCAGATCGCCGAGAATGCAGAGCAGGTAGCACAGCTCTGGCGCACCCGAAAGGCCCTCTCCCCGGCATTGCGCAACGTGGCGCCAAAAAAGATCAACGAAGACGTCGTGGTCCCGGTCTCCCACATCCCGGACCTGATCGAAGGTCTGGAACAGCTCTCTGCGGAAACCGGTATCCGCATCGTCAACTTCGGCCACGCCGGAAACGGCAACATCCATGTGAACCTGCTGGCCAATCCTGACGATCAGGAAGAGATGAGCCGGGCCCGACACTGCCTCGATGCCATGTTCGACCTGGTGCTACAGCTGGGTGGCACCCTGTCTGGCGAACATGGCGTAGGCTTGGAGAAACGGGATTTCGTCGGACGGGAGATCGATTCCGTCACCCTGCATCTGATGCAAAATATAAAACGCCAGTTCGACCCCAGAAACATCCTCAACCCAGGTAAAGGGATACCAGAGCCAGGCGATGACTGATACGGGTATCGGTAACTTTCATTTCACATGGAATTGAAATGCAGAAAATACTAAATTACTTCCCCTACCGGCCGAAAAGATGGTGACAAACTGCAGTTACCATCCGTGCCATCAGATTCTGGAACCTATCGGACAGAAGATGGATATTGCTTTTCACCTGAATCCACAGGTTCAGGTTACAATCATAGGAAATAGATGACGTGAACAGAGCAGCCTGGTCATTATTCTTTGTAGTTGTTTCACTGCTTTCACCCACCCTCGCCCTGGCCTCCGGCGGCACGGGTACCGAGCGCCTGGACCTGACCAGCCACTGGGTTGGATTCACCGCGCTGGGGATCTTCGCCCTGGCCTACGCCCTGGTGATGGCAGAGGAGTTCACCCACCTGAGAAAATCCAAGCCGGTGATACTTGCTGCCGGCATCATCTGGGCCCTTATCGCGCTAGTCTATCAGACACACCCGGAACTGCATTCCGGCATGGCAGAGGAGGCCGTTCGCCACAACCTGCTGGAATATGCCGAACTGATGCTGTTCCTGTTGGTGGCCATGACCTATATCAACGCCATGGACGAGCGCAACGTATTCGAGGCCCTGCGCTCATGGCTCATCCAGAAAGGCTTTGGCTTTCGCAAGCTGTTCTGGATCACCGGGCTGCTGGCATTCTTCATCTCACCGGTAGCCGACAACCTGACCACCGCCCTGCTGATGTGTGCAGTGGTAATGGCAGTGGGCGGCGACAACAAGAAGTTCGTGCTGCTGGCCTGTATCAACATCGTAGTGGCCGCCAATGCCGGCGGCACCTTCAGCCCGTTTGGAGACATCACCACCCTGATGGTATGGCAGAAAGGCATCCATACCCCAGAGGGTGCTGTCGACTTCTGGGCCTTCTTCACCCTCTTCGTTCCAGCCTTGGTCAACTGGCTGATCCCGGCAGCGGTGATGCATTTTGCCGTACCCAATGAGCAGCCCAGCGCCGGCGATGAGATGGTGTCGATGAAACGGGGGGCAGTGACGATCATCTTCCTGTTCCTCGCCACCATCGTCACGGCGGTCAGTTTCCACAACTTCCTGCACATGCCGCCGGTGATCGGCATGCTGACCGGCCTCGCCTATCTGCAGTTCTTCGGCTACTACCTGAAGAAGACCTTTCATCGGGAAGCAGACATGAGCACGGACGAGGCCAACGAGGAGATGGAACACGACACACGCATGGGGCAGCCTCTCGGCTTCGACGTATTCCAGAAGCTGGCCCGGGCGGAGTGGGACACCCTGCTGTTCTTCTACGGCGTGGTGCTCTGCGTCGGCGGCCTCGGATTCATCGGTTACCTGAGCCTCGCTTCAGAGGTGATGTACCTGGGCTGGGGTCCGACCAGCGCCAACGTCACCGTCGGCGTGCTCTCCGCCATCGTCGACAACATTCCGGTGATGTTTGCGGTACTGACCATGATGCCGGACATGTCCATGGGCCAATGGATGCTGGTAACCCTGACCGCCGGCGTAGGCGGCTCCCTGCTCTCCATCGGCTCGGCCGCTGGCGTCGCCCTGATGGGACAGGCCCGGGGCAAATACACCTTCTTCGGCCATCTCAAGTGGACACCGGTTATCGCGCTTGGGTATGCTGGCAGCATCCTGGTCCATATGTGGATCAATGCTTCAATCTTCTGAATAGCAGGGTGACCCCGGCACCTTGTGCCGGGGTCACTATTTCCCAGGCATTCAGGCGTTGCGACCAATTTCTATACATGCAGCGCATCTATGTATCCAACACCAACCACTCCTCGCTCGAATCTCCTCCGTAGCATACTCCTTCTGCCACTGCTGTTTCCCGCGCTTGCGCTGGCCGGACACTACACCACCGTACCCACCAGTGGACTGACCGATCATTGGATCGGATATCTCAGTCTGGGCATTTTCCTGATCACCCTCCTTCTCGTCTCCCTCGAGGAGGTCACCCAGATGCGTAAATCCAAACCTATGGTGGTCTGCGCCGGGCTGATCTGGGGTCTCATCGCCTGGCATGGCATCCAGACGGGAACCACCCATGCAGCAGAGGTGGCGGTGCACCATAACCTGTTGCAATACGCCGAACTGCTGTTGCTGATGCTGGTGGTGATGACCTATATCAACGCCATGGATGAGCGCCGTGTCTTTCATGCCCTGCGGACATGGATCACGCACAGGTCAATGAGTTATCGCCAACTGTTCTGGCTTACCGGCCTGAGCGCCTTTCTCATCTCCCCGCTGCTGGACAATCTGTCGACAGCCCTGTTGATCGGCATGGTGGTACTCATCATAGGCAAGGATGCACCCCGTTTTACCGCCCTGGGCTGCATCAATGTGATAGTGGCAGCCAACGCAGGTGGTGCATTCAGCCCGTTTGGCGACATCACCACCCTGATGGTCTGGCAGCAAAATATCCAAAGCAGCAGCGGAATCCTCACCTTCAGCAGCTTCTTCAGCCTGTTCCTGCCCGCACTCTCTGCCTGGCTGATACCCGCCAGCGTCATGCAGTTCTCCATCCCGGGCAGTTCCACATTGAAAAAGGGGAAAACGGTCAGGCTGCGCCGGGGTGCGCGACGCATCATGCTGCTGTTCCTGCTTACCATTGCCACTGCCGTAGTGTTTCAAGGCGTATTGCATCTTCCCGCAGTGATCGGCATGTTGACCGGCCTCTCTTATCTGCAGTTTTTCGGGTATTACCTGAAGCGCACCCACCCTGCCTGTCAGGGTGGCCATGACCATCAGCCATTGATGGCCTCTCTACCTCCAGACAGCAAGCGTCCATACGATGTGTTTGCCCGGGTGGCACGTGCAGAGTGGGATACCCTGCTGTTCCTCTATGGCATCGCCCTGTCAGTGGGCGGCCTGAGCTATCTGGGTTACCTGGCGATGGCGTCCGAGCTACTCTACGACCAATGGGGGGCAACCACGGCAAACATCGCGGTAGGCCTGGCATCCTCGGTGTTGGAAAACATCCCCACCATGTATGCGGTCCTCGCCATGGCGCCGGAGATGACCAGGGAAGAGTGGCTGCTGGTCACTCTCACGGCCGGCATTGGTGGCAGTCTGCTCTCCATTGGCTCCGCGGCAGGCATCGCACTGATGGGCCAGGCCCGGGGCATCTACACATTCTTCAGCCACCTGCGTTGGACCCCCGTCATACTCCTCGGTTATCTGGCCGCCGTTCAGCTGCACCTGTCGCTCAACGCCGCATACCCTTGAGCATGCGCAGCCCGAGGTAACATCAGGTCCATAGAAAACCTTTAACCGGGCATCAGTAGTTGCTACCTCAGAAATTACACATATCATGATATATTCTTGAATAACGTTGACTATTCAGCTGCATTCAAGATGCATCGCTACCAGCGGATATTCCTTCCAGGGCAACTAGTTGGCATCGGCATGCACTGAATATCGAGGCAGCTGAGTGAGCACCGGCAATGCATCGTCAAACGGTCGAAGATACAAATACGACCAACTGATAAGACAAAAGTTATAGCCTGATCCGGCTGATCATCCGGGGCGGGTGGGTTTTGCGCTATCTAGGGAGATTATCATGTCAAAGAAGCATCCAATCGTTGCTGTTACAGGCTCATCCGGCGCCGGCACCACGACCGTAAAACGTGCCTTCGAGCACATATTCCACCGGGACGGCTTCAAGCCGGCCATCATCGAAGGCGACAGCTTCCACCGCTATGACCGTACAGAGATGCGGGTGAGGATGGCGGAAGAGCATCTCAGCCACTTTGGCCCGGAAGCGAACCGCTTTGACAAACTGGAGGAGCTGTTCAGAACCTACGGCGAAACCGGCGGCGGACAAAAACGTTACTACCTGCACAGTCAAGACGAGGCTATCGAGCACAACGCACGCCTGGGCGTGAACAAGAAACCCGGCGAGTTCACCCCCTGGGAAGAGATCGAAAGCGGTACCGATCTGCTGTTCTACGAAGGATTGCATGGGCTGGTGGTCACCGATGAGAACAATGTGGCGCAACACGTGGATCTGGGCGTGGGGGTGGTTCCCATCGTCAACCTGGAGTGGATCCAGAAGATCTTCCGCGACAACGCTGAACGGGGTTACAGTGAGGAGGCGATCGTCGATACCATCATGCGACGCATGCCAGACTACATCAACCACATCACCCCCCAGTTCTCACGCACCGACATCAACTTTCAGCGCGTGCCGACGGTGGACACCTCCAACCCCTTCATCGCCCGCGACATTCCCACGCCGGACGAGAGCTTCGTGGTGATCCGCTTCAAGGATCCGAAGAAGTTCGACACCGACTTCCAGTACCTGCTCTCCATGCTGGACGGCTCGTTCATGTCGCGGCGCAACTCCATCGTAGTGCCCGGCGGCAAGATGGGATTTGCCATGGAGATCATTTTGCAACCCATCATCGAACGCATGATGGAGCAGCGCGACTGAGACGACACGGCTCTCCTGTCGTGAAGGCAGCACAGCCCTGGCGGGTCTGCCAGGGCTGTTGCGCAGAAAGGCGGTTCCGACAGTTACTGCAGCTGCAGTAACTGGGCAAGAGGGATGGTCTTGCCGTTCACCGTCAACAGGCCATCCGAGAACCTGGCCACCGTGGCCAGATACTCCCCATCCCGTTCCAGCACACCCTGCCGGACCAGCTGCTGTAGCTGGCCGTCCACCTGATCCGCCACCAACTTATCCAGCTGCTCCGCCGTCAGATCCGTGCTGATCTTCTCTGCCTGCTGCAATTGGGCTATCTGGAGTCTGATCTGTTGCCCCAACAATCGGCGAAACAGCTTCTCCGGTATCCGCAGCGAGGCCTCTGCTGCCAGTTTCTCCATCAACAACACGGGATTGGTGACCTCAGACCATTTTAGATCACGGCTCTCCAGACTCAACGCTGCCTTCAGGGTGCCATCTGGTGTCACCAGGGTGACAGGCTTGAAGACGATACCCGGATTGGCCTGCAACAGCTCCGGGGCCACATCCGACAACAGCCTTTGCATCTCCTGACGGGCCTGCTCAGGAGAAAGGTGACGCCGTCGCAACTGCTCCATACCTTGTTGAATCTGCAGCAATGGGGCCGCCGCCAGCCGTTTCATCTCCAGACGCAGACGCCCGGGACCGAATACCCCATCCTCGCCCTTTACCGAACGTACCCGATAGCTGGCACCAGCGTACACCAGACCTTCACGTTCATAACTGTCGAAATTCAACCCCAGCCCCTGCAGCGACAGGGTGACAGGATTCCCGGCCTGTGCGAAATCCAACTGCTCCAGATACATTCCCCCTTCACCCAGAGAGATACCTGAACTGCCACGCTGCATACGGGACTCCAGGCGCATTTTTTTCAACCTGATCTGGTCACCCTGGGGCGCATGGATAACCAGGCCGGGCAGATCCGCCCTCAGACTCAGCTTGCCGAATGCCGGGTCATAGGCCAGTTTCCCGCTAAGGCCGGCAAAATCTATGGTGGGCGCATCGGCAACCTGCGGGGTGAATCGTTTTTGCGGAAACCTGAGCCGTGAATTCCAGCGGCCAAGCGGGTCGACCAGGGTAGTGATCGGGGCCGGCTCCTGATCGGGTGAAAGTGATTCACCCTGCACCTGCAGCCAGGTCCCGATCTCAGCCAACCCGATGCCGTTTTCGGTGAAAGGTCCATGCTGGATCCGACTGCGCAGGACGATATGCAGTGGTTCGGACGACTGATCCGCGGCCGCCGGAGTCAGTACCAGCTCGGTCTCCACTTCAGCACCGAACCAGCCGCGCTCATACTGGTTGGAGGCGATCTGTGCGCCGTCCCGGGCCAGTTGTGCCAGCAACTGTCCGTACTGCTCCTCCACCTTGAACCCAATCAGCGCAGGGATCGCCAGCACCAGGACAGCGATAAACAGAGGGATATATAGAATTTTTTTCATAATATTGCCGTACCAGTGGCGTATCTGATGTTAACCAAAGTTTCGGGGTTCAAGCCATCCTGGGTCGACGAAGGGCGGCGAGGATTGTAGCTGTTCGAGGCCATCTGCGGCATGGATGCCGCAATTGAGCGTACAGGGATGTATTCACAGCACGCCTCGAACAGCTGCAATCCTTGCCGACCACAGCCACAACCCCCGAAACTCGAGATGTTTGGAAACTCTATCCGACGTGGGGGATCTTCTTCGCATCGCAGACGGTGCGAACGGCCTGCAGGATCTGCTCTACATCGAGCCCGGCCTCATGCAACTGCTGATCCGTCGTGGCCTGTTCGATATAGTGATCGGGCAAGCCCAGGTGGAGGATCTGCACCGGATGCTGGATGCTGGTCAGATATTCGTTCACTGCAGAGCCCGCCCCGCCCTGGACCGCATTCTCTTCCAGCGTGACCAGCAAATCGTGACTATCCGCCAGACGTTGAACCAGGGCCTCGTCGAGCGGCTTGATGAAGCGCATATTGGCCACGCTGGCATCCAGCTGGTCGGCCGCATCCAGTGCCCGGGACAGCATGCTGCCGAAGGCGAGGAATGCCACCTGCCGGCCACTGCGCACCTGGACACCCTCACCGATAGTGCAGGTAGCGAGGGACTTCTCCACCGCAACGCCGGGGCCCGTCCCACGCGGATAGCGCACCAGCGCCGGACCAGGATGTTCATAGGCGGTCTGCAGCATGATACGGCATTCGTTCTCATCGGCCGGCGCCATCACCACCATATTGGGCAGCACACGGGCATAGCTGAGGTCAAAGCTGCCGGCATGGGTCGCCCCATCGGCACCCACCAGACCACTCCGGTCCACGGCGAAGGTGACATCGAGATTTTGCAGCGCCACGTCATGGATCAGCTGGTCATAGGCCCGCTGCAAAAAGGTGGAGTAGATGGCCACCACCGGCTTGATGCCCTCGCAGGCCAGGCCGGCAGCAAAGGTGACCGCATGCTGCTCGGCGATACCCACGTCATAGCAGCGCTCGGGAAACAGTTTGGAGAAGCGGACCAGGCCGGAGCCTTCGATCATCGCCGGCGTAATTCCCACCAGACGCTCATCGACCGCGGCCAGGTCGCACAACCAGTCGCCGAACACCTGGGTGTAGGTGGGTCCCGTCGGCTTGCCGCCATCCATCCTGCCGGTATCCGGGTCGAACGGCGTCACCCCGTGGTAATTGCACGGGTCACCCTCGGCTGGCTTGTAACCCCGGCCTTTCTGGGTCACCACATGCAGCAGCCGTGGGCCGCGCATGGACTTCATGTTCTGCAGAGTGGCCACCAGGGTGTCCAGGTCATGGCCGTCCACCGGGCCGATATAGTTGAAGCCCAGCTCCTCGAACAGGGTGCCAGGCATCACCATGCCCTTCATGTGCTCTTCCCAACGGCCGACCAGTTCACTCAGGCTGGGCAGGTTGCTGAGCGCGGACTTGCCACTCTCACGCACGCTGGTGTAGAGCTTGCCGGAAAGCACCCGCGCCAGGTGATTGCGGAAGGCGCCGACCGGCGCGGAGATGGACATGTCGTTGTCATTGAGCACCACCAGCAGATCCAGATCCGAGGCACCGGCGTGATTCAGCGCCTCGAACGCCATTCCACCACCCATGGCCGCATCACCGATGACGGCCACCACCTTGCGTGACACACCCTGCTGCCTGGCCGCCGCGGCCATGCCCAAGGCAGCACCGATGGAGGTGCTGGAGTGGCCGGTGCCAAAGGCGTCGTACTCGCTCTCCTCACGGCGTGGAAAGCCGGAGATGCCGTCCTTCTGGCGCAGCGACCCCATCCGCTGGCGGCGTCCGGTGAGAATCTTATGAGGATAGGCCTGGTGGCCCACGTCCCAGATCAGCCGGTCACGGGGCGTATCGAAGACGTAATGCAGGGCAACGGTCAATTCAACCACGCCCAGACCGGCGGCCAGATGACCTCCGGTCTGTGACACCGTCTCGATGAGAAACCGGCGCAGTTCATCTGCCAGCTCAGGCAGTCGCGGCGGTGCCAGCCGCTTCAGATCTTCCGGGAAATCCACCGCCTCGAGCAGCGGATAGGCCCCAGGGGTCCGATCTGTTGTTTTGCCTTCGGTTGATGACATGCAGAATCTCACGTATCGGCAGCCGCAATCTGCCCTACTCCGGCGCTGGGCAAAACCACCACCGGCAAAGCGTCATATTATAGCGCATCCGCCGCCACTATGCGGCCGATTCCTGTTTCGCCAGGCGCAGCTCCAGCTCCGGCGCCAGCAGAAACTCCCTGAACGCCAGCGCGGAGGGCGACAGCCGCTTGCCCTTCCGGTGCACGATGAACCACTTCCGCTGCAGTGGAAATCCCTCCACGTCGATCACCGCCAACCGACCGGTCTCCAGTTCGAGCTCCATGGTATGGATGGAGATCACACCCAAACCCAAACCGGCCCGCACGCCCTGCTTGATCGCCTCGTTCCGGGTCATCTGCATACCCGGTTTGAGCGTCACCCCCGCCTGCTCAAAAAAACGCTCCATCGCCAACCGGGTGCCGGAGCCCGGCTCACGCATCAGAAACCGCTCCTCCGCCAGCCGTGCCAATGGAACCTGCCGCACACCGGCCAGCGGATGATCCGGTGCAGCAATCACCACCAGTGGATTATCCATGAACGGCTCCGCCTCCAGATCGATTCCTTTGGGCGGCTGCCCCATCAGCACCAGGTCCTTTTCATTATTCTCCAGCATACGCATCAGGTGCTTCCGATTGCTCACCTCCAGAGTCAGGGAGATAGACGGATAGAGACGGGAAAAGGCACCCAGCGCGCGCGGGGCAAAATAGTTGATGGTGCTAGCCACGGCAATGTCCAGCCGACCACGATTCACCCCCTTGAGGGATTCCAGCACCTGCTCCACCTCTTCCAACTCGGCAAAGATGGCGCGCCCATATTGGTGCAGTTCCCTCCCCGCTTCGGTGAGATGAACCTTCTTGCCCAGCTTCTCGAACAAGGGCAGGCCGATATTCTCTTCCAGCTGACGAATCTGCATGGAGACACCGGGCTGGCTCAGGTACAGCTCCTGGGCCGCCTTGGTGAAGCTGAGGTGGGTAGCGACGGATTCGAATACCTTGAGTTGACGGAGTGTTACGTGCATAGAGGTCAGATCAGATTATCAGGACCAAAGGTCGGACGCCGCAGGAGCGGCCATTTGGCGTCTTCAGCCCAGGATGGCAACAGGCCATGGCCAACCTGCTTTTGATATGAAACAACTATATCATAACATTTTACTTATGAAGCTTATCAGTTTCTTTTAGTTTTATTTATAGCGCGAGGTCGCTATAGTGCATCTCAGTTCCAGCAGCCACACCGGTAACGAGCAGGCTGAGGGTTCCCAAGGACAAACCTGACAAAACAGAGGTAATCACCATGGCATTAGACCAGTCCAGCCGTTATTCAGACCTGAGCCTGAAGGAAGAAGACCTGATCGCCGGCGGCAAGCACATCCTGTGCGCCTACAAGATGAAGCCGAAAGACGGTTACGGTTACCTGGAGGCCGCGGCCCACTTCGCCGCCGAATCCTCCACCGGTACCAACGTGGAAGTCTCCACCACCGATGACTTCACCAAGGGCGTGGACGCGCTGGTCTACCATATCGACGAGGCCACCGAGGATATGCGCATCGCCTATCCCATCGAGCTGTTCGACCGCAACGTGATCGACGGCCGCATGATGCTGGTGTCCTTCCTGACCCTGACCATCGGCAACAACCAGGGCATGGGCGACATCGAATACGCCAAGATGATCGACTTCTACATGCCCAAGCGTGCCATCGAACTGTTCGACGGGCCGTCCAAGGACATCTCCGACCTGTGGCGTATCCTCGGTCGTCCCATCGTCGACGGTGGCTACATCGCCGGCACCATCATCAAGCCCAAGCTGGGCCTGCGCCCCGAACCCTTTGCCGAGGCGGCCTACCAGTTCTGGCTGGGGGGTGACTTCATCAAGAACGACGAGCCCCAGGGCAACCAGGTGTTCGCCCCCATGAAGAAGGTCATCCCGCTGGTGGCCGATGCCATGAAGCGCGCCCAGGACGAGACCGGCGAAGCCAAGCTGTTCTCGGCCAACATTACCGCCGATGACCATTCGGAAATGGTTGCCCGTGGTGAATACATCCTCGAGACCTTCGGTGAATTCGCCGACCACGTCGCCTTCCTGGTGGACGGCTATGTCGGTGGCCCGGGCATGATCACCACCGCCCGTCGCTGGTTCCCCAACCAGTACCTGCACTATCACCGTGCCGGTCACGGCGCCGTGACCTCGCCCAGCTCCAAGCGCGGCTACACCGCCTTCGTGCTGGCCAAGATGGCGCGTCTGCAGGGGGCCTCGGGCATCCACGTCGGCACCATGGGCTACGGCAAGATGGAAGGTGACGCCGACGACCGCATCATCGCCTACATGATCGAGCGTGACAGCGTGGACGGCCCGGTGTACCACCAGGAGTGGTATGGCATGAAGCCCACCACCCCGATCATCTCCGGCGGCATGAACGCCCTGCGCCTGCCCGGCTTCTTCGAGAACCTGGGCCACGCCAACGTGATCAACACCGCCGGTGGCGGCTCCTACGGCCACATCGACAGCCCGGCGGCCGGCGCCATCTCCCTGCGCCAGGCTTATGAGTGCTGGAAGGCAGGTGCCGACCCGATCGAGTTCGCCAAGGAGCACAAGGAATTCGCCCGTGCCTTCGAGTCCTTTCCGCACGACGCGGACAAGCTGTTCCCGGGCTGGCGCGACAAGCTGGGTGTGCACAAGTAATCGAAAGATTACCGTACGGAAAAGCCCCGCCCCGGCGGGGCTTTTTTATCCCCGGCACCCGCGCCCCGACAGCTGTTATCATTGAACCAACTCTTCCGCCACCCGCTGCACGACGACCAGAACATTGAGTACAAACAACAAGCATCGCCAGGACATCCAACGGGCAGGGGCGTCTGCTGAAGATTATTTCTCCAGGGGTTACTGCTGCTCGGAAGCGATCATGCTCGCCATAAGTGACGTCTATCTCAATGGCGCACGAAACGAGGCCGCCAGTATCGCCAGCGGCCTGTGCGGCGGAATGGGCAACAAGAAGGCCACCTGCGGCGTATTCACCGGCGGTGCCATGGCCCTCGGCATGGTCACCGGCGCAGCGCCGCGGAAAGGTGGCAATAGAGAGGTCCGCGAACTGGCTTCACGTTATCATGAATTGCTGGAACAAGTGGCCGGTGACCAAATCTGTGAAGATATACTCAAGCAGATGGGCATACGTAACCTGAACAAGCGCCTGTGCCGGAAATTGACCGGCCGCGGCAGCGAATTGATAGCCCAGTTGATCGAAGAGCACGAACTGGCAACAGAAGCATCTACTCACCGAGCAAACCAAGACGGACACAAGACATGAGTGATTATGAGCAATATCTGATCAAGGAAGAGCCCTACTATGAGGCCCAGGGAAATGAGATCGCCCTTTACCAGGCGGCCTATGCCTCTCGCCTGCCGGTGATGGTCAAGGGCCCGACCGGCTGTGGAAAATCCCGTTTCATCGAACACATGGCCTGGCGACTGGGCAAACCCCTGATCACCGTGGCCTGCAATGAAGACATGACCGCCTCCGACCTGGTCGGCCGTTATCTGCTGGATGCCGACGGCACCCGCTGGCTGGATGGCCCCCTCACCGTGGCCGCACGTATCGGCGCCATCTGCTATCTGGACGAGGTGGTGGAGGCGCGCCAGGACACCACCGTGGTGATCCACCCATTGACCGACCACCGCCGCACCCTGCCCCTGGACAAGAAGGGCGAAGTGGTGAACGCCCATCCCGATTTTCAGTTGGTGATCTCCTACAATCCCGGTTATCAGAGCCTGATGAAGGATCTGAAGCAGTCCACCAAGCAGCGTTTTACCGGGCTGGACTTCGACTACGCCAGTCCAGGGCTGGAAGCGGACATCGTTGCCAAAGAGACCGGAATCGACCGGGAAACGGCTGAGAAGCTGGTCAAGGTGGGCACCACTGCCCGCAACCTGAAAGGACACGGTCTGGACGAGGGTATCTCCACCCGCCTGCTGGTGTATGCCGCCAGCCTGATACAGCAGGGCATCGCTCCCCGTGACGCCTGCCGCATGGCCATGGTGCGCCCGATCACCGATGATGCCGATATCCGCAGCACCCTGGATCACGCCATCGATGCGGTATTCGCATAGGCCTCGAACGGGATGTTCCCAGCCAATTGGAACAAGACATGAGTCTCAGTGAAGCCGAACTTCAGGACTACCGGGAAGCGCTGACCTGCAGCTTCGAGCAGCTAGATCAGGTATTTGCCGACTGCATGACCGAGGCTGCCGCCTGCCTCAGCCAGAAAGGCATCGAGGCCTACCTGGAGGGAGCCTCACTGGTGTGCATGATCGGCCGCGGCTTCGAACCGGTGCTGGTCTATCTGGAAGAGATGCCCCAGGTGGCCCACCGTTGCGGCGAGGCCATGCTCGGCACTATTTCCCAGTCGGTGTGGAAGCTCTCCCGCACCCCCAACGGCGCTGCCATCCTGCCATTCCTCCAGTCCCTGGCCGAGGCCGCCCGGCGGCTTGGCAGCGAGAAACAGATGCTGCGCTATCTGGATCTGGTGTTCGACATGATGGAACGCACCACCGGCTCCATCCACGGCTTCCACAGCACCATCCCCAGCCCCGGCCTGCCGGCCCTGCTCGAGCAGATCCCCTACCTGTTGAACCAGCTCTCCCTGGGCGGCCTGAAAAACTGGATCGACTATGGGGTGCGCAATTACAAGGAGAATCCGGAGCGGCAGAAGGATTACTTCATGCTGCAGTCGGCCGACAGCCGCGCCATGCTGCAGCGGGAGCGCCACGGCACCCTGTTCATGGACAATGAGCGCCGGCTCGATCTCTACCTGCGCGCCCTGTGGCAGGACCACGACCATCTGGTTCCCTACTCCCTGGGCTGGGACGAGTTGCGTAAACCCCGCCCCTATTACGACGGCCTGGGCATCCGTATCCCCGATGTGCTCGATGAGCTGAGCGGCATCTCGGGTATCGACCGTTATCGGGCCATACTGGCCCACATGGCCGCCCACCGGCGCTGGACCCGGGCCATCATCGCCGACAACTTCAGTCCGTTTCAGCGCGTCGCCATCGAGCGTCTCGAGGACTCCCGGGTGGAATACCTGGCGATGCGGGAATTCCCCGGCCTGCGACCCATTTTCCAGGCCCTGCACCCAATTCCGGATGAGACGGACTGCCGCCCGGAAGAGGAGTCCTGCATCCGCCACCGCCTGGCGATGCTCTCCCGCGCCATCCTCGATCCCGACCATCCCTACAAGAACGAGGACGTGCTCGAATTCACCGCACGCTTTCATCAGACCATGGCCGAGGGTGAATCCAGTACCGCCGAGATCGCCAACCTGGCCATCTCCTTCGTCGCCCGCACCCGTCTGCAGTCGGATCAGCTGCCCAACGTCTATTTCAAGGACACGGAAATCGACTACCGGGACGACAACCGGCACATGTGGATCCTGATCGAAGAAGGTGACGAGGAGGAACAGTTCAACAAGCAGGACCGGCCCGATGAACCGGAGGAACTGGAGGGACTGCCGCCCCGCCACTATCCTGAATGGGACTACCAGACCCAGACCTATCGCCCGGACTGGGTCAGCCTGTACGAAAACCTGCATCCGGCCGGCGATCCCGGCTTCATCGATCAACTGCTGGCCCGCCACAGCGCCCTGGCCAAACGACTGAAGCAGCTGCTGGATCTGCTCAAGCCGCAGCAGTATGTGCGTATCCGTTACCAGGAGGAGGGCAGCGAGCTGGACCTGGATGTGGCCATCCGCTCCCTGATCGATCTCAAGAGCGGCCACACCCCGGATCCGCGGATCAACATGAGTCACCGCCACGATGGCCGCAACATCGCGGTGACACTGTTACTGGATCTCTCTGCATCCCTCAACGAAACGCCTCCGGGCAGTCAGCAGACCATCCTGGAACTGAGCCAGGAGGCGGTGGCCCTGCTGGCTTGGGCGATCGAAAAGCTGGGTGACCCGTTCGCCATTGCCGGCTTCGCCTCCAATACGCGGCACGAAGTCCGCTACCAGCACATCAAGGGCTATGGGGAGCATTGGGGTGATGAGGTGAAGGCACGGCTGGCCGCCATGGAAGCCGGCTACTCCACCCGCATGGGCGCGGCCATGCGCCATGCCGGGCACTATCTGAGGGCACAAAAAACGGACAAGAAGCTGTTGTTGGTCCTCACCGACGGCGAGCCTTCCGACATCGACGTCAGCGATGAGCGGATGCTGATAGAGGATGCCCGCAAGGCGGTGCAGGAACTGGACCGGGACGGTATCTACAGCTACTGCATCAATCTGGATCCGAAGGCAGACGAATATGTGGCCGATATCTTCGGCCAGCAGTACAGCGTCATCGACCATGTGGACCGGCTGCCGGAGAAACTGCCGAAGCTGTTTCTCTCATTGACCGGCTGATAACGGGAAGACCCTGGGAGTCTGACAGATTCAGGATTAATCTACTGCATGGAAAAAGTGCGGACCGGGACTACGGCCGGTCCGCACAGTGGATCAGGACTTGCCGAGGGGGATACCGATGCCGATGCCGCCTTGCTGCTCCGGCATCAATGCGGCCCGGGTCTTCTTGGCTGCCTTATCACCGACGAAGCTGGTGAACTCCTCGATATTCTCATACTCCATATCCAGGGCAAAACGACTGATGGCACCGATCAGCTCCCTGGTCTTGGCAATCTCTTCGTGGCTGCGCCCGCACCCCTCACAATGGGTACCACCCTGGGTGCAGTTGTCACCACCGCGGCATGGACTGAATTGCATCATCTTCTCCTCGGTATCACCGCATCATCTGGCATCCAGCACTGAAATCAGGGAATCAGCTCGCCGCCTGCAACCGCTCGTATTTGGCCAGCAGTTCCTCATGGGTCTCTTCGTGATCCGGATCCTTGGGTATGCAATCCACAGGACAGACCTCGACGCACTGGGGCGTGTCGTAATGGCCGACACACTCGGTGCAGAGATCCGGATCAATCTCATAGATCTCGTCACCCTGGCTGATCGCGCCATTGGGGCATTCGGGTTCACACACATCACAGTTGATGCACTCGTCGGTAATCATCAAGGCCATCGTCAACTCCTGATATAAAGGCTAATGGTTATCAATTGTAATTCGAACGGCGACTTATTCGCAATTTTGTTCCTCAAGTGCAGCAACCACACAAGGATGAACGAATTCAGCGACATCCCCGCCCAGCGCAGCGATCTCCTTCACCAGGCTGGATGAGATATAGGCAAACTGCTCAGCCGGGGTGAGAAACACGGTTTCCACCTCCGGCGCCAACCGGCGATTCATACCCGCCAGCTGAAATTCATACTCAAAATCAGACACTGCCCGCAGTCCACGCAGGATCACATCGGCACCACAGGAACGGACGAAGTCCACCAGCAGGGTATCGAATTCGCGGATCTCCACATTCTCCATCCCGGAAAGCACCTGCCGCGCCAAGTCCACCCGCCGTGGCAGGGAAAACCGCGGATTCTTCCCGGGACTCGCGGCGATGGCGACGATCACCCGGTCGAAGAGCCGTGTGGCCCGGTTGATCAGATCACTGTGACCATTGGTGATCGGGTCAAAGGTCCCTGGGTACACCGCTGTTTTCATCGGCCTGTCTCTACGCGCTAACGGCGGGATGATAGTACTGCGTCCCGTCAAGTCAAATGATAATTCTCACTCAAGCGTCACTACGGCACCCGTGATCGGGTCTGGCGGCAACAGATTGCGGGGCGGAATATGCGGAATCAAGTACACATATCGCAGGTAGAAAGCAGACTGCGTGGAAGATCCGCCAGACCGGCCGCAAGCCACAGCTTCATGACTCGATCAGAGACCCCGTATCGGCGCCATTCTGATTGCGGCAGAGATAATAACAGACTTCCCCGGCCCTTTTCTCCCGCAACAGGACCCAGTCATCGGGCCAGACGGATAGTGGCCGGGCTGCATCCGTCTCCAGATAAATGAGGGCGCCCGGAGCAAGCCAGCCATGCCGCCGCAGCAGATCACAGCTCTGCGCCAGCAGATCATCGGCAAAGGGAGGATCGAGAAACAGGATATCGAAAGGTTCGCCGGGCCGAGCCAGCCAGTTCAGGGCATCTGCCTGGTGCAACTCCACCTGCTCCAGCGCCAGGGTCTGGATATGCAGCTGCAGCTGGCGGGCGGCAACGCTGGAGCGCTCCAGCATCACCACCCGGCCCGCCCCGCGGGAAGCGGCCTCCAGCCCCAGGGCACCGCTGCCGGCAAACAGATCCAGACAGCGCGCACCGGGAAGCCAGGGCTGCAGCCAGTTGAACAGGGTCTCGCGGGCCCGGTCCGAGGTCGGCCGCAAACCGGGCAACGACGGGAACGTCAGCCGGCGCCCGCGGTGCCTGCCGCCGATGATCCGCACCTGGTTACTGTGCCCAGGCCGTGCTCCAGCTCTATTTCTTCGCCGCGGCACCATTTCCCACCACCACTGTGACGAAGCGGTCAGGGTGGATACGGCGACGGAAGGCGTCGCGAATCTGCGCTCCGGTGATAGCCTCGATACGGCCGACAAAGGTATCCAGATAATCCAGCGGCAGATCATAGAAGCCGATCATCGCCAGATACTCCACGATCTTGCTGTTGCTGGAGATACGCAGCGGGAAGCCACCGGTGATATTCTGCCGTGCCGCGGTCAGCTCCTCATCGGTCGGACCCTTCTCGATGAAGCGCCGCAGGGTGTCGCGCATCACCTGAATGGCCAGGTCCGCCTTCGCGTTCTGGGTCTGGGCCCCCATGATGAAAGGGCCGTTTCGACGCATGGGCGAAAAATAGCTGTAGACGCTGTAGGAGAGGCCGCGCTTCTCCCGCACCTCATCGCTCAGCTGGGAGACGAGCCCACTGCCACCCAGGATGTGGTTCCCCACATAGAGCACGAAATAATCGGGGTCACCCCGATGCATACCCGGTTGCCCCATCAGGATGTGGGACTGAGAGGATGGGAAGGGCTGGCGTATCTCCCGCCCCTGCTGCAGCGGCTGCACCGGCGGCAGTTCCGGCGCATGCGCACCCGCCGGCAGCGCACCTACCAGGCGCTCTGCCAACGCTTCCGCCTGCGCCCGCTCCAGATCACCGACCAGGGCGATCACCGCATTGCGGGCCACATAGAAGCGCCGATGAAAGGCCTTCACCTCATCCCGCGTCATGGCAGCGAGAGAGGCCCGGGTGCCGCCGGTCGGGCTGGCATAGGGGTGGCTGCCGAACAGGGCCTTGTAGAAGGCCTTGCTCGCCACCGTACCGGGCTGTTGCTCCCCCATGCGCAGGGCAGTCTGCATCGCCTTCCGATTGCGCTCCATGTCATCCGCCTCGAAGGTCGGCCTGGCCAACACCTCGACCAGCGTCTCCACCGCCTTTTCATAGGCCTTCGGCTCGGTCAGGGTACGCAGGGTGACCCAGGCCATGTCGCGGGCGGAGCCGGCGCCCATCTCCGCACCCACCGCCTCCAGCCGCTCGGCGATCTGGTCCGCGTCCCAGTCGCTTGCCCCGTCGGTGAGCAGACTGCTGGTCATCTCGGCCAGCCCGGGCCGGTCGCCATCACGTGCGCTGCCGGCATCGAACACCACCCGCACATCCACCATCGGCAGATCCGGTGCCGGCACGAACAACACCTTGGCGCCATTGCCCGTGGTCCAGCTCTGGATCGCCGGCCCGGCCGGGAGCGTGCCGCTAAAAAGCAGTGACAGCAGGAGCAGGAGCAGACCAGCAGCCGGCCGCGGGTTGGCCAAGGATGGCGGGGACACCGCATAGCGGACCTTCCGCGCTGCACCAGAGATAATCATGCCGACCATTTCAACGAACTGCATCATGGCGCCCTCCCATGGCGGCACGGAGCCGCTTGTGTTCCAGCGGCAATGGATCGAGAACCGCCAGATTCAGATTGTCGTCAGTAAGGTACTTGCGTGCCACCGCCTGCACCTGCTGTGGCGTCACCTGCTTGATACGCTCCACGTATTGGTCCAGCAGCCGCCAGTCCAGTCCTACCGTCTCCAACATGCCGATCTGCATCGCCTGATAGAACACTGAATCCAGTTCATACACCTTCTCCGCCACCACCTGGGCGCGGATACGCGCCAGCTCATCCTCACTCACCAGCTCCGTCTTCAGCCGCTCGACCTCCCCGCGCAGGGCCTGCTCCAGCTCAGAGATGGTATGGCCCGGCGCCGGGGAGCCATCCACCAGCAGCATCCCCGGCAGGCGGCTGAAGGCGCCATATTCGGCACCGGCGGAGACGGCGATCTCCTTTCCCCGCACCAGATTACGGCTGAACCGGGCGCTGTTCCCTCCGTCCAGGATCGACGCCAGCATATCCAGGGCGTAGGGCTCCCACTCGATCTCCGCAGTGCGCACCACCGGCGTCTTGTAACCAAACACCAGATAGGGCTCCTTGGCCGGGGCGCGCACCGTTATCCGGGTCTCACCCCGCTGGGGCGGCTCACGCAACGCCCTCTGCGCTGGAATCACCTCTGGCTGCAGCGGCCCGAAGTGCTTTTTCGCCAACGCCAGCACCTGTTCCGGATCCACGTCTCCGACCACCACCAGGGTAGCGTTGTTGGGTGCATACCAGCGCCTGTACCAGGCACGCAGGTCCGTCACCTGCAGATTGTTCAGGTCGCTCATCCAACCGATCACCGGGTGGGCATAGGGCAGATTGCGATAGGCCACTGCCATCAACTGCTCATAGGTCAGTGAAGTGGGCTTGTCCTCGGTGCGCATGCGTCGCTCTTCCTTGACCACCTCCACCTCCTTGTCGAACTCCTCCGGGGGCAGGGTGAGATTGCGCATCCGATCCGCCTCCAGTTCGAAGGCCACCGGCAGGCGGTCTTTCGACAGGGTCTGGAAATAGGCGGTGTAATCACGCCCGGTAAAGGCGTTTTCACGCCCGCCGTTAGCAGCGATGATGCGGGAGAACTCCCCCGGCGGATGCTTCTTCGTCCCCTTGAACATCATGTGTTCGAGCACATGGGAGATTCCGCTGAGGCCGGTCGGCTCGTAGGACGAGCCCACCTTGTACCAGACCTGGGAAACCACGATAGGGGCCCGGTGATCCTCTTTCACGATCACCTTCATGCCGTTGTCCAGCCGATACTCATGGACCGTTCCGCCAGCCGTGGCGAAAGCGGCGAACAGCGACAGCGACAGCGCAATCAGCGTCTTCATAATTTCTCTTCCTTGGCGTCTGCCGGATTCAGGCGGTCATAGCGTGCATGGAGGGAGATTTGGGCCGCTCTCCCACCAGCACAGCAGATCGATCCTCAGTCCGACAGACTCCGATTACCGCAGGATAGGTTGAATCGGGACATTGGTGTTAGGATTCAGCCCCAGGACAAGCGGCCGATTCTTTCAGACCCGGGCCGGTATGTCCAAAGGGGTTTGCAATCTCTACGACTGTCCGCGGCAGCAGTACCATGCACCGCTGGCACAGACAGGAGAGACTCAATACTGACAAGACACGGCCTCTGGGGTTCCCCAAGGCCCGCAATCGGCGGATTAAGATGTTTGGATTCGGCAACAGGAAAAGACAGAAGGCCGCAGCCGCGGCACCCCAACAGCAAACGGAGCAGCGCGGCCTGTTCTCCCGCCTGAAAGAACGGCTGGCCAAGACCCGCCATAACCTGACCGACGGCCTGGCCAATCTGCTGCTGGGCCGGAAAAGCATCGACGACGAACTGCTGGAGGAGCTGGAAACCCTGCTGCTGACAGCAGACGTGGGCGTTGATGCCACCACTCGCATCATCGATGAGCTGGCGCAACGGGTGAAGCGCAAGGAGCTGTCCGACCCGGAGGCCCTGAGCCAGGTTCTGAAACAGCAGCTGCTGGAAATCCTGGCACCCTGCGACACGCCGGTAACAGCAGCCGCCGAAGGGCGCCCCCAGGTGATCCTGATGGTGGGCATCAACGGTGCCGGCAAGACCACCACCATCGGCAAGCTCGCGAAGCGGCTGCAGGACGAAGGACAGAGCGTGATGCTGGCCGCCGGCGACACCTTCCGTGCCGCCGCGGTGGAGCAGCTGCAGGCCTGGGGCGAGCGCAATGCCATCCCGGTGATCGCCCAGCATACCGGCGCCGACTCCGCCTCGGTGATCTATGACGCCCTGCAGGCGGCAACCGCACGCAAGGTGGACGTGTTGATCGCCGACTCCGCGGGCCGGCTGCACACCAAGAGCAACCTGATGGAAGAGTTGAGCAAGATCGCCCGGGTGATGAAAAAGCTCGACCCAGACGCACCCCATGAGGTGATGCTGGTGATCGACGCCACCACCGGCCAGAACGCCCTCAACCAGGCCGAGCAGTTCAACCAGGCAGTGCCCCTCACCGGTATCACCCTGACCAAGCTGGACGGCACCGCCAAAGGCGGTATCGTTTTCGCCATCGCCGAGCGGCTACGGCTGCCGATCCGCTTCATCGGCATCGGCGAGTCCATCGAGGATCTGCGCCACTTCGATGCCAATGAGTTTGTCAATGCCCTGTTCGAGCGCTAGCCGGCGAACCGTCGATGATCCACTTCGACAATGTGAGCAAACGCTATCCCGGCGGTCACGAAGGGCTGAGCAACGTCAGCTTTCACATCGAACCCGGTGAGATGGTATTCCTCACCGGCCACTCGGGCGCCGGCAAGAGCACCCTGCTGAAGCTGGTCGGACTGCTGGAACGCAGTACCCGTGGCCAGGTACGGGTGGCAGGGCGAAATCTGACCCGGCTGGCCCGGCGTCAGATCCCCTATCACCGGCGCGAAGTGGGCATGATCTTCCAGGACCACCGCCTGCTGCACGACCGCACGGTATTCGATAACGTGGCCATGCCCCTGATCGTGGCCGGACTCAGCCATGGCGAAGTGAGCCGCCGGGTACGCGCCGCCCTGGACCGGGTTGGCCTGCTGCACAAAGAGAAGCTCTACCCGATCACCCTCTCCGGCGGTGAGCAGCAGCGGGTGGGCATCGCCCGGGCGGTGGTGAGCAGGCCCCCTGTGGTGCTGGCGGACGAACCTACCGGCAATCTGGATCCAGAGCTGTCGCTGGATATCATGCAGCTGTTCCGCCGCTTCAACCAGGTTGGTGTCACCCTGCTGATCGCCACCCATGATCTGGACCTGGTATCCCGCTTTGGCCAACGCACCCTCACCCTGCATCAGGGACGGCTGCAACGGGACACCCGAAACGGAACCGGCGATGATGCGTAAACGACGCAGCGGCCATGCCACCACCCCCACCCAGCGCCGGCGAGACCTGCGCATCAACATCTGGCTGCTGCGCCACCTGCAGGTCGCCCTCTCCAGTCTGGGGCGTCTGGCCCGCACACCGCTGCCCAGCCTGATGACAGCAGCAGTGATCGGTATCGCCCTGGCCTTACCCACCGGGCTGCACTTGCTGTTGCAAAACCTGCAGCAGCTGAGTGGCAGTTGGGACGGCGCCGCCACCATCTCCCTCTATCTGCAGCGGGAAATCCGGGAAGAGCGGGCGAAAGAGCTGATGGGACAACTGGGTATGCGGCCGGACATCTCCCGGGTGCGCCTCATCGGCCGGGAACAGGCATTGCAGGAATTCCGCCAGCTGAGCGGGTTTGGCGCAGCCTTGGATACACTGCAGGAAAACCCCCTGCCGGCAGTGCTGGTGATAGAACCGGATGCACTTCACCGCGATCCCCAGGCGGCGGAGAATCTGCGCCTGGAACTGCAGCAACTGCCTGAGGTCAAACTTGCCCAACTTGATCTGCAGTGGGTGCAGCGCTTCCAGGCGATCAGCCGGATCGCCGGCCGCCTGGTGCTGGTGATTGGCTCCCTGCTGGCCGCGGCGGTTTTGCTGATCGTGGTCAACACCATTCGCCTGGAGATCCAGAACCGTCAAGCAGAGATCGAGATCACCAAACTGGTGGGTGCCACCAACGCCTTCATCCGCCGGCCATTCCTCTACCTCGGCATCTGGTATGGCCTGTTCGGCGGTCTGATCGCCTGGCTCCTGACCAGCCTCTCCTTGTGGTTCATTGCCACTCCGGTGGCCCGTTTGACGACGCTCTACGACAGTAACTTCCAACTGCAGGGAATGAACCTCCCAACCTTTTCACTGCTGATCTGCGGCAGCACCCTGCTTGGACTGGGCGGCGCCTGGCTGGCCGTCGGTCGACACCTGTCAGAGATAGAACCAGGCTAGCGACCCCTGATAGTGCCCCGCGAACATTACCAACTCGTAATAAAAACCGATCGATCAGCGGGAACTCTCCACCGCTTTAGCACTCTTACCAATAGACTGCCAAAATGGCTAGCACTCTCCATGAGTGAGTGCTAATCTAATATTAGATCAACCCGATGGGGGATTCCGGAATGAATAAAGAACTTGCACTATCTGCCAGTTTGCCGACCGGTAATATAGACGCCTATATCAGTGCCGCCTATCAATTGCCGATGCTGAGTGCAGAGAAGGAACATGCGCTCGCCGTTCGTTTACGGGATCACAACGACCTCGATGCAGCACGTGAGCTGGTGATGTCCCATCTGCGCTTCGTCATCAAGATCGCCCGCGGTTACTCCGGCTACGGCCTGCCGCTGCCCGACTTGATCCAGGAGGGCACCATCGGCCTGATGAAGGCAGTAAAGCGCTTCAATCCTGATATCGGCGTACGGCTGGTTTCCTTCGCTGTGCACTGGATCAAGGCGGAAATCCATGAATATGTACTGCGCAACTGGCGCATCGTGAAGATCGCCACCACCAAGGCGCAGCGCAAGCTGTTCTTCAACCTGCGCAGCTCGAAGAAGCGGCTGGGCTGGTTCTCCCGCGAAGAGGTGGAAGAGGTGGCGGAAGAGCTTGGCGTGACAGCAGATACGGTACTGCAAATGGAGGCACGACTGAGCAATCACGACCTTGCCTTCGACAGCGGCACAGACGACAAGAGCGACCAGGCACCGTCGGCACCCGCTGCATATCTGCCGGATGTGCGCATGGAGCCATCCTTGCAGTTGGAACGGCAGGACAGCGAAGAGAAAGAGAAAGCACAGCTGTACCAGGCCATGGAAGGGCTCGACGAGCGCAGTCGCGCCATTCTCGAGGCTCGCTGGCTAAGTGAACAGAAGTCAACGCTGCATGAACTGGCCGACCGGTATGGCGTCTCCGCCGAGCGCATCCGGCAGATCGAAAAGGCGGCCATGCAGAAGCTGAAAGGCCGGTTGGCGGCCTGATTCAGCCGAGACGAACCGAGCCACCCCGGACTCCGAGGGTGGCTTTTTTATGGCTCTTTGTATCATTTCTCCGATCTCTGTTAGACTCCTCCGGCACAAGGCCATTCTGCACCATGGCCTTAGTGAAACGCTTGGACAGGCAACAGCCACTTGGTTTTTCATCCAGCCTGCCCAAGGTTTACAAAATAACAATAATCACTATGCCCGGTCTGTGATGAACGCTATTCCCGGTAGCGATGGGTGTCGCACTGCCTTTAACCCGAAACAGGTTATGTTCAGTTGCCCAACCCCACTACAGGAACCACACCGCTCATCACCCAGTCCAGGACAAATATAACGATAGCTTGTGAGGAGATTGACCCTATGATGAAACGCATCCCTGTTTTGCTCGCCCTGTGTGGCGTATCCGCCGGCAGCATCGCTGCACCCGCCTTCATGTCACCAGAGTGGGCCGCAGAGGCGTGCCAGGCCTGGAACCAGGATCAGGACCTGACCAAAGGCCTGGGTGGCGACTGGATCAACAACAATGCCGGCCGGGGCTACAAGGTGATTCAAATCTATCGCACCGATTGCCAGGGAGAGAAGCGGGTGGAACTGACCATCAGCGAGGACAACGGCCAGGCCAAATGCAGCTACGGTGGCGCAGTGCGCCACAGCCAGCTCAATTCAGACGTAGACTACCTGATGTATGCCAGCGATGATGACTGGGCCTGCATGGGTGAAGGCAGCTGGGGCTGCGGCCCGATGGGTGCCATGGCCACCGGCAAACTGCAGTTCGAAGGCCCGAAGATGGAGGCCATGAGTGTGATGGGGCCGTTCGAGGGCTTCCTCCTGCTGACCGGGAAGGTACCCGCCGACCGCAAGGCCTGCCCCTGAGGCAAGGGCTGCCCGTTGACAGGCGGGCCCGCCCCTCATCCCAAACGCCCCGTTCTGCGGGGCTTTTTCATTTTGTCTTTGCTCCAACGGCAAATCCCTATAATATTCCGGCTTAATGCATGAATTCCCGCCCGTCGGCGGTACTGACCAAGGATCACCAAGCCCGGTCCGAATCACGTCATGGTGCCGGGCCAATATGAAGACGTGCTGAGCAAGCAGAAGAAAGAGGAAACCTGATAATGAATATTCGAAAAAGCGTTACCGCCGTCGCCATCAGCGCCCTGCTGGGAATGGCCAGCCTGCAGGCACAGGCCGCCGACACCATCAAGATTGGCAGTTTTCTGGCCGTCACCGGCCCTGCATCCTTCCTGGGTGATCCTGAACTCAAGACCCTGCAGATGTACGTCGACGAGATCAACGCCAAGGGCGGCGTGGATGGCCGCCAGATAGAGCTGGTCCACTACGACACCGGCGGCAGCCCGAAGAAGGCGGTAAACTTCGTCAAGCGGCTGATCCAGAAAGACAAGGTCGATGTCATCGTGGGCGGCTCCACCTCCGGCGCCACCCTGGCGGTGATGCCCCTGGTGGCGAAGAACCGAATCCCCTTCATCTCCCTTGCCGGCTCGGTGAAGATCGTCGTCCCGGTGCAGAAGTGGACCTTCAAGATGCCTCACACCGACGCCATGGCCGCCGCCAAGATCTACGGCGACATGAAGAAGCGCGGCATCACCAAGGTCGCCCTGATCAGCGGCAGCGGCGGTTTCGGCAAGTCGGGGCGCGCCCAGAGCCTGAAGCTGGCCAAACAGTATGGGATTGAGATCGTCGCCGACGAGTCCTATGGCAAGAAAGATACGGACATGACCACTCAGCTGACCAAGATCCGTGACAGCGGCGCCCAGGCGATCCTCAACTTCGGCTTCGGCACAGGCCCCGCCATCGTCACCAAGAACGTGCGCCAGCTGGGCATCAAGGTGCCGCTGTACCAGTCTCATGGCGTGGCCTCCAAAAAGTACATCGAGCTGGCCGGCGAGGCCGCCGAAGGCGTGCGCCTGCCCGCAGCCGCCCTGCTGGTAGCCGATCAGCTGCCTGACAGCGATCCCCAGAAGCCGGTGCTGCTCGCCTACAAGAAGAAGTTCGAAGCCAAATACGGCCCCGTCTCCACCTTCGGCGGCCACGCCTATGACGGCCTGTTCATCGCCACTGAGGCCATCGACCGGGCAAACTCCACGGACAAGGCCAAGGTACGCGACGAGATCGAAAAGACCCACGGCTTCATCGGCACCGGTGGTATCTACAACATGAGCCCCACTGATCACCTGGGCCTGGATCTCAGTGCATTCAAGATGCTGGAAATCAAGAATGGTAACTGGACCATCATCGAGTAGCATTTAATCGACAGGGGTCGGAGTCGAACCGCTCCAACCATGTGGATTTTACCGCCATGTTTTGTGCGGTTTGACTCCGACCCCCTGTGGTACCGCTAACCGACCACTTCCCTGCGTTCTCCACCTTGCCTGGGCCAGCCCCCGCACAGACCGATAAATCGAGATGTTCGATCAGATTCTTCAGTTCCTGCTCACCGGGGTGACAGTGGGCGCCACCTATGCCCTGGTCGCACTCGGCTTCGCCATCATCTACAACGCCTCTGACGTGGTCAATTTCGCCCAGGGGGAGTTCGTCATGATGGGCGCCATGAGCACCGTCGCCCTGACTGCTGGCGATGGCGGCATGCCGCTGCTGCCCGCCGCCATACTCGCCATCCTGATCACTATCGGCGTCGGCTTCATGCTGCAGCGGTTCGCTATCGCACCGGCGCGCGGCGCCAGCGTGGTGAGCACCATCATCATCACCATCGGCGCCTCGATCTTCCTGCGTGGCGTCGCCCTGCTGCTATGGGGCAAGGATATCTTCGCCATGCCCCATTTCTCCAGCGAGGCCCCGATCCACTTGGGCCAGACCACCCTGCTGCCGCAGAATCTCTGGGTGATGGGCGGCACCGCCTTGATGGTCATCGGCGTCCACCTGTTCTTCAACCATACCACCCAGGGCAAGGCGATCCTCGCCTGCGCCTGTAACCGTACTGCCGCCCACCTGGTCGGCATCAACGTGGGGCTGATGATGCTGATCGCCTACGGTCTCTCGGCCTTCCTCGGTGCCATGGCCGGCATCCTGGTGGCCCCTATCACCTTCACCTCATATGACGCCGGGGTAATGCTGGGGCTGAAAGGCTTCTCCGCAGCCATCCTGGGGGGCATGGGCAATCCCATGGGCGCCGTGGCCGGCGGGCTGCTGCTCGGGCTGATCGAATCGTTGGCGGCCGGTCTGATCTCATCCGGCTACAAGGACGCCATCGGCTTCATCATTCTGCTGTTGGTGCTCTTCTTTCGTCCCAGCGGCCTGTTCGGCAAGGCAGCGGTGGAGCGGGTATGAAACAGCGCAAAGGTTTTTTCGTACTGATGGGGCTGGTGATCCTGCTGCCGCTGCTGTTCCCTGACAATTACTACGTGACCGTAGTCGGCGGCACCGTCATGCTGAACGCCATCCTCGCCGTCGGTCTCAACCTGCTGATGGGTTACGCCGGCCAGATCTCGCTCGGCCACGCCGCCTTTTTCGGCCTGGGCGCCTACAGCTCGGCCATCTTCACCACCCGTTACGACTGGAATCCCTGGCTCGCAATGGCCGCCGGCATCGTCATCACCGGTGCCCTGGCATTCCTGGTCGCCCGTCCGATACTGCGCCTGAAAGGCCACTATCTGGCCATGGCCACCCTGGGCCTCGGCATCATCGTGCAGATCGTCCTGGTCCAGGCCGAAGGGCTCACCGGCGGGCCGGACGGCCTGGCCGGAATCCCCGGGCTGGCCCTGTTCAGCTGGGAGGTCAACTCCGATCTGCGCTGGTACATCATACTTGCCGTGACCCTGCTGCTGGTGGTCTGGATGGCGCTCAACATCATCGCCTCGCGCAGCGGCCGCGCCCTGCGCGCCCTGCACGGCTCCGAAGTGGCAGCGGAGATGATGGGCATCGACACCGCCGGCACCAAGACCGGGGTGTTCGTACTGGCCGCACTCACCGCCTCCCTGGCCGGCAGCCTGTTCGCCCATCAGCAGGCCTTCATCAGCCCCGACTCCTTCAGCTTCTTCTTCTCCATCGAGCTGGTCACCATGGTGGTCCTCGGTGGCATGGCCTCCACCTATGGCGCCGTTTTCGGTGCCTTGGTGATCACCTTCCTGCCCGAACTGCTGACCGTGTTCGAAGACTACGAAGTGATGGTCTTCGGCGCCATCCTGATGCTGATGATGATCTTTCTGCCCCAGGGCCTGTTCGTGGGGCTCCAGAACCTGTTGCGCCACCGGCTGCAGCGGAAGCAGGCGGCAACCGAGGAGAATTCCAGTGGCACTGCTTGAAGTCGGCCAATTGACCAAGTCCTTCGGTGGCGTCACCGCCATCGCCGACCTGGAATTCCAGGTGCCGGAAGGGCAGGTCTACTCCGTCATCGGTCCGAACGGGGCCGGTAAGACCACCCTGTTCAACATGCTCTCGGGAATCTATGTGCCGGACGAAGGCAGCATCCGCTTCCGGGACCAGGAGATCATCGGCCTGACACCACACAAAGTCGCCGCACTGGGCATCTCGCGCACGTTCCAGAACCTGCAGATGTTCTTCAACATGAGCGTGCTGGACAACGTGATGGTGGGCTGCCACCTGCGCACCCACAGCGGCCTGATCAGCGCCGCGCTGCGCCTGCCCCGGGTGATGCGCGAGGAGAAGCTGGCCCGGCTCTGGGCGCGTGAGGCGCTGGAGCTGTGCGGCCTGGAACATCTCATCGATCATCAGGCCGACGCCCTGCCTTATGGCGTCCTGAAGCGCCTGGAGATCGCCCGCGCCCTGGCCGTGCAACCAAAACTGCTGATGATGGATGAACCCGCTGCCGGATTGAATGATACCGAGACCCTGGAGATGCGCCGGCTGATCCGCCGCATCTGCGACACCGGCATCACGGTACTGCTGGTAGAGCACAACATGGGGCTGGTGATGCAGGTCTCAGACCGCATCCTGGTATTGGATTACGGCAGCTACCTGGCCGAAGGCACGCCGCAGGAGATTCAGCAGGACCCTCGGGTGATCGAGGCCTATCTGGGTGGTGAGGTGCAGTATGCCATCTGAACCACTGCTGAAGATCGAGGAGCTCTCCACCCACTACGGCCCCATCCAGGCCCTGTATGGGATCTCCCTGGAGGTGAAGCCGGGAGAGCTGGTGGCGATGGTCGGCGCCAACGGCGCGGGCAAGACCACCCTGCTGCACACCATCTCCTCGATCCACAGGGCCAGCGGCGGACACATTCTCTTCGATAACCACGACATCACCCGCTGGGCACCTCATAGAGTAGTTACGGCGGGCATCTGCCACGTGCCGGAGGGGCGGCAGGTCTTCGCCCCCCTGAGCGTCGAAGACAACCTGCTGCTGGGGGCGTACGGATTGCGCAAGGAGAAGGCGTGGGTGGCCCAGGAACTTGCTCGCATCTACCAGCTGTTCCCGATCCTGGAAGAGAAGAAAGGGCAGGCGGCAGGCAATTTGTCAGGCGGACAGCAGCAGATGCTGGCCATCGGCCGCGCCCTGCTCGGCCGGCCACGACTGCTGTTGCTGGATGAACCCTCCATGGGGCTTGCCCCGCTGCTGGTGGAGGAGATCTTCCGCGTCATCCGCCAGCTCAACGAACAGGGCGTCACCATCCTGCTGGTGGAACAGAATGCCCGCGCCGCCCTGGGCATCGCCGATCGCGGCTACGTACTGGAGACCGGCCGGGTGGTGCTGGCAGACAGCGCCGAAAAACTGCTGGCAGACGAGGCGGTACGCAAGGCGTATCTTGGGTATTAGGGCCAAGGGGCAAAACAACAGAATCCTGGCCCTTCCAAACAACAACCGAGCACCGAAGCCATGTACATATCAGAAATCATGTCCACCCAGTTGGACACCGCAACCGAAGATATGAAGCTCAGCCACGCCGCCAAGCTGATGCGCGAAAAGCAGCGCCGTTACCTGCCGGTGGTGGATGGAGAGATGCACCTTACAGGACTGTTCGGCCACAAAGAGCTGTCCAGTGCGGAACCCTCTTCCATCACCACCCTTTCGGTGGGCGAGGTCAACTATCTCACCTCCAAGATCACCATCGGCCAGCTGATGCAGAAGAACCCCCTCACCTGCACCCCGGACACCCTGGTGGAAGAGGCCGGGTTCATGATCCGCCAACACAAGGTGGGCTGCCTGCCGGTATTGGAGGGAGACAAGCTGATTGGCGTGGTAAGTGAAACCGATATCCTGGATTTCTTTCTCGACATCACCGGCTGCGGCCTCACCGGCACCAGCAGGATCGCGGTCAAACTGCCCGATCAAAAAGGGGCCTTGTGCGGCCTGCTGACCGCCATCAACAACTTTGGCGGCTATATCGCCACTGTGGTCTCCCCCGTCGAGCAGGACGCCCAGGGGCGGCGCACCGCTATCATCCGCCACCGTTCGGATGACCCGGCAGCCTTGGACCGGCACCTGCAGGAGTTGGGCTACGAGTTGGTGGTGGAGCGCTTGCCGGCCCAGTCAGGATAACCGGGTCAGGTTGGCCAACTGCTCTGGAAACAGATAGACCAGCACGATCAGGGTGGGGATGACATAGAAATAGATCCTCATCAGGCGGCGCAGGAGCAGATTCGCCGTCTTCAACTCCATGAAATGATCGACGATCATCCGGCCTTTGACCCCAATCACCAGCGCAATGGCTAGCCCATATTTGTCACCCTATCCAAAACCCTGTTATAAAACAGCGGGTTATTT
>CAZJCM010000029.1:0-45365 GCA_964544655.1 uncultured Sedimenticola sp.
CGGCGCCTCGCCGGCGATGATGCAGCCGGCCTGGGCACCCTTCTCGCGCAGGATCCGGGTCAGCCGGCGGGTATCGATACCGGCAATGGCGACCACTCCGTGCTGCGCCAGATAGGCATCCAACGGCTGCTGGCTGCGCCAGTTACTGACCAGCAGCGGCAGATCACGGATGATCAAGCCGGCGGCATGAATCGCCGAAGACTCTTCATCGTCATCGTTGGTACCGGTATTGCCGATGTGAGGATAGGTCAGGGTGACGATCTGGCGGCAATAGGAGGGATCGGTCAAAATCTCCTGATAGCCGGTCATGGCGGTATTGAACACAACTTCACCGACGGTCTGGCCATCGGCACCGATGGACTCACCCCGGAATACGCTTCCGTCTTCCAGGACCAACAGAGCAGGTTTTCTCAAGGAAACAGTCCCCTACAGGCGTGCAAAACGGGATGAGACCCGGCAGGGTTCATCCCGTACAGATTAAGTCAGGGAACGGCGGCGCCGATACTGGCGGCCGCCGACTAAGGGGATTCTACTTGAAGGCGTGCCCGGCTGTCTATGGCAGGAGCCCCCTCGACCAACAGCAGAAAGGGGGACGGGATCAGATGTTCTGCCGCGTCCAGGCCACCAGCCCACCTGTATCCATCGCCCCGGCAGTGCGGGCAATCTCCCTCCCTCCACGGAACAGGGCCAGGGTGGGAATACTGCGTATGCCATACTGCATGGCCAGGTTCTGATTCTCTTCGGTATTGATCTTGATCAGCCGCACCTGAGGTTCGAGCTGGGAAGCGGCCTGCTCAAAGGCCGGCGCCATCATTTTGCACGGACCACACCAGGGAGCCCAGAAATCGACCAGCAGAGGCAGATCGCTGCGCTGCAGATGACGGGCAAAATCGTGCTCATTCAAAGCGAGGGGATGACCATTGAACAGGGCTGCATGGCACTTGCCACACTTCGGCCCCGCCGCCAGCCTGGCCACAGGCACCCGATTCACGCCACCACAATGGGGACAAACGACATTGACTGTGTCTGACATGACAATAAATTCCTCAAAGCTTACGTTACGCCATCAGATGGGCATACCCCACCCACTTTTCAAGCTGGAAAGCGGTGCATCAGCCCCCATATCATGGGCACCTGAAATGATTCACTAACCTTGTATAAAAACCATGAGCAACGAAAACTACATATTCGAGATCACAGAAGAGAATTTTGACCGGATTGTCATCGATGGATCCCGCAGTGTGCCCGTACTGGTGGACTTCTGGGCCGACTGGTGCCAACCCTGCAAGATGCTGATGCCGACCCTGGCCCGGCTGGCGGAAGCCTACGCCGGCAAGTTCATCCTGGCCAAACTCAATACCGAGCAACAGCAGGCCCTGGCCGCCCAGTTCGGCATCCGCAGCATCCCCACGGTGAAGCTGTTCAAGGACGGGCAGATGGTGGATGAATTCATGGGGGCATTGCCGGAGGCAGAGATCCGCGCCTTCCTCGATCGCCACATCCCCCGCGAGTCGGACAGCCTGGTCGCCCAGGCAAACCAGCTGGTCCAACAAGGAGATACCGAACAGGCGGTGCGTATCATCGAGCAGGCCCGGAGTGACGACCCGGACAATCCCCGTGTACTGATCGCTTCAGCCCGCCTGAAGGCCACCTTGGGCGACATCGATGGCGCCGAAGCGGAACTGAAGGCACTGCCCATGGATGAGCAGGACAAGCCGGAGGTCAAGGCACTGCAGGCCCGTTTCCTGTTCGACCGCGTCGCCCTGGATGCCCCGCCGGCAGCCGAACTGCAGGGGCGGCTCGATGAAGACCCGGCGGACAGCGAGGCACGGTACCAGCTGGCAGCCCATAGAGTGATGGACAATGACTTCGAGCAGGCCCTGGAGCTTTTGTTGCAACTGCTGCAGCAAGACCGCAAGTTCGGTGATGATGCCGGCCGCCTGGGAATGCTGGCGCTGTTCGACATCCTCGGCAATGACAATGAACTGGTGAAGCGCTACCGCAGCCGGATGTTCAACGCACTACACTGAGTATCGGCGGCATCGGATTTCGGCACGATCCTGGCATTGCCGGGATCATGTCGTGATGGATCTATCCCTTGCTCCCGGCAGGGCGATGGCGTTATCTTCACCATACCCTGCCGCACCTGCCAACCGGGTTGATGATGAGTAACGAGACCAGATCCACGACCACCCTGCCCTATCTCGGCTTTGGGCTGCGTCTGCGCAAGGAGTACCTGCAGCCGATACTGAGCAGCCGGCCGGCGGTGGACTGGTTCGAGATCATCTCGGAGAGCTACCTGGACGATGGCGAGGAGATCCTGCAGCAGCTGGAGGAACTGGGTGAAGACTATCCCCTGGTGATGCACGGCATCTCACTGGCCATCGGCAGCCCATGGCCGCTGGATCGCCCCTATCTGAACCGGCTCAAGAGGCTGATCGACCGGCTGCAACCGGCATGGGTATCGGACCACCTCTGCTGGAGCGGCGCCGATGACCTGCTGCAGGGCAAGCTGCTGCCTCTGCCCTACACCCGCGACACCCTGGAACACCTGGTGCCCCGCATCCAGGAGGTGCAGGAGATCCTGCAACGGCCAATCCTGCTGGAGAACGTGCCCATGGAGCAGGACGACGAACCGGCTGAGATTGACGAAGCGGACTTCCTGGCGGAAGTGGCGGAACGATCGGACTCCCTGATCCTGCTCGATATCGCCAATCTCCACACCAGCAGCGTCAATCAGGGCTTCGATTGTGACCGCTATCTCTCCCGTTTACCCGCGGCAAGGATCCAGCAGATCCATCTGGCCGGTGCCGTCGCCCTGTGCAAATCCGAGATCGATGACTCGGAGCAGAGGATAGACCCGGTGTGGCAGCTCTATACCCGCGCCCTGGACCGGTTCGGACCGATCTCCACCATGATCGAGCGGGTGGATACCATTCCGCCATTGGCGGAGATGGTGCATGAGTTGAAAAAGGCCCGCCGTGCCGCCCGTTGCCACCTCACCTCGGATTGACCACCCTTGCCTGCAGCAAACTGTGACATCTCGGTGGTGATCCCCACCTATAACAGGGCGGAATGGCTGCGCCAGGCCTTGGCCTCGGTCACCGCCCAGACCTTACCGCCAGGGGAGATCATCGTGGTAGACGATGGCTCCGACGACGGCACCCAACAGATGATTGCGAACGAGTTCCCCGGCTGCCGTTATCTGCGGCAGGAGAACCAGGGGGTAAGCAGCGCCCGCAACCTGGGTATCGAGGCCGCCGACGGCCAATGGATCGCCCTTCTGGACGCAGATGACCAGTGGCTGCCGGAGAAGCTGGCGACACAGCTGGCCCTGTTGGAGCAACACCCCGGGCACCGCATCTGCCATACCGAGGAGATCTGGATCCGAAACGGCCGGCGGGTCAACCCGATGAAGAAGCACGCCAAATGCGGTGGCCACATCTTCCGCAACTGCCTGCCACTGTGCGTGATCTCTCCCTCTTCGGTGATCATCCACCGCACCCTGTTCGAGGAGGTGGGCCTGTTCGACCCGGACCTCCCCGCCTGCGAGGACTACGATCTCTGGCTACGCATCTGCGCCCGGGAACCGGTGTTGTTCGTGGAGCACCCGCAAATCGTCAAGCACGGCGGCCACGAAGATCAACTCTCCCGCCGCTACTGGGGCATGGACCGGTTCCGTGTACGGGCACTGGAGAAAATCATCCACAGCGGGGCCATCCAGGGGGCGGACCTGGTCGCGGCCAGGAACACCCTGCGTGAAAAGGCCGGCATTCTGGCCCAGGGTGCGGAGAAACGGGGCCGGCACAGCGAGGCGGCCCACTATCGACGGCTGCAGCAGGCCCACGCCACACAGCAGGAAGAGGGCCGGTGACAGCACGGATCAACCTGCTCATCGCCCTGCCGGCCGAGGCCAAACCCCTGCGCCAGCACTTCGGCCTGCAGCGGGAACAAGCGGCCAGTGGCCGGCCGGTCTACAGCAACGGCCCAATGCGCTTATTGATCAGCGGCTGCGGCGCTGAGGCGGCCCGTGACGGAGCCCGGCAGCTGGCAGCCACGAGCGACATGGACACCCTCTGGATCAACATCGGCATTGCCGGTCACCCCCGGCACCCGATTGGCGACATCTTCCTGGCACGGGAGATCCACCACCTGGACACAGGAGAGAGGTGGCAGGTGCAACTGCCAGACGAACCACCCTGCCCCACCGACACCCTGTTCACGTTACCTGCGGCGGAGAAAGGCTACCGCCACGACGGCCTCTGCGACATGGAGGGCGCCGCCTTCTATGCCGAGGCCATCCGGTATGCCAAGCCACGGCAGGTGCAGTGCCTGAAGGTGGTATCGGACAACCCACGACAGCCGTCCAATCTGATCAACGGCAAGATGGTCAACCGGCTCATGGCCGGGCAGATCCGGGTCCTGGAACGGTTGATCCGGCAACTGGAGACGACATGTTGAGTCAGCAGAGAACCCTGTTGATCAGTGGCGCCAGCCGGGGTATCGGGCGGGCGATTGCCCGGCAGATGCTGGAGGCGGGGCATCGGGTGATCGGCATTGGACGAGACTTCAGCCAGTGGGAGACCACACCTGCGGCATTCACTCCCTGGCCCCTGGACCTGTCGGCCCTGGACCCGCTGCCGGATGCACTGAACGAGCTACGCCGGGAGCATCCGGCCATCGATGCCCTGATCTGCAACGCGGGCGGGGGTGACTTCGGCGCCCTGGAGCAGTTTTCCAGCCAGCGCATACGCCACCTGATCGACCTCAACCTGACCAGCCAAATCCTGCTGGCCCGTGCCTTTCTGCCCCATTTCAAGACCGCGGGCAGAGGAGATCTGATCTTCATCGGCTCCGAGGCAGCCCGCGCTGGCGGACGCAACGGCGCGGTCTACTCGGCCACCAAGTTCGCCCTGCGCGGACTGGCCCAGGCATTGCGCGAAGAGTGTGCGGGTGCCGGTGTGCGGGTGGGGATCGTCAACCCGGGGATGGTGCAGACCGGTTTTTTCGATCACCTTGGTTTTTGTCCGGGCGAGGCGCCGGACCAGCACCTGCTGGCGGAGGACGTGGCAGCAGCGGTGGCAGCGATGCTCGACGCCCGCCCCGGCGCCAACATCGACGAGATCAATCTGTCACCGCAAAAAAAAGTGATCCGGTTTCGCAAGGATGAGAAGTGACATTCAGCAGTCAGGGCAGTTCTTCGATGTAGGTGCGCACGATAGGCGTCTGGACATAATATTTCTTGCCATTATCGGTCACCCAGAAGTAATAGTAGCCCTTGTCCGGCTCGCTGGTGACCTTACCATCCCTCACCTCCCACACCTTGACGTGGCTGCCAGCGGCATAGGTGACCCGGTAGTTGCCCTCCAGCCAACTCACGCCTATACGCGAGATACGGTTCTGCTGCTCCTGGCTGCAGGCGGTCAACGTCAGCAGAACGGCAAGTGTCATCACCGCGGCAAGCGGCCTGAATTTTTCAGTAATCATGATCTTCCTTATAATATCAATCGGCAATCGTACCGAGCCCGCGGGCGATCGCCGCCGTCTTGGCGGACAGCTCCAGTGAGCAGGTCCACTTATAGGCCAGATTGAGGCTTTCCGCGCAGGCATAGACGCCATGTCCGCGTACCACCATGATAGGGTATTCAGCCAAGGTACGCGCCACCACTTCCGGCGCCTGGGCCACATACGCATCGTAAGGAATGGTCGCCACCGGCACCCGCGGAAAGTAGAGCTGCCCCTCGAAATCCGGTGGCAGAAAATCATCGCCACCCAGGGTAATGGCTACGGAATAGGGGCCATGGCTGTGCAGCACGGCGCGGGCAGCCGGATTGTAGCGGTACACCAGCCGATGCAGCGGCCCGTCCAGAGATGCCCCCTCACCGCACCCAGCGCTGACCGAGCAGGCGATCAGGTCATCCGCAGTCAGGAGATCGGCGCACGCCCCCGTGGGCGTCACCCAAAAATCATCGTCATTACCGCGTACCGATGCGTTCCCGCTGTGGGCGTCATTGTTGCCGTACTGCCGCAACCAGCGGTAGTGGCGTATCAGATCCTGTTTGATGTCCATCAGATATTCCCGTTTACCCCGTTCGCTTCAATGGCCTGACGCCGCTCTGGCCGGTGCCGTCTGCTCTGCCTTGCGCGGTCCATACTTGACCCTGACCTGCCCCGGCCCAAGCAGGCGTTCGAGCTGGCGCAACAACTCATCCGAGGGGTTAACCCGCCACTGATCGGCAAAATTCAGCACAACCTGCGCATCAGCCCGCTGGTAGCAGAGGCGCAGTGCGCAGCTTCCCCCCTGATGGACGGCGATGATCTGCTCCAGCTGCCGCACCAGATCTCCCGCTGCCAGGCCCCGCTCATCCAGCGAGGAGCGCCGCAACTGCAGCTGCAAGGCGTTGGCATGGACCGCCCGCGCCTGTTCGAAGTCCAGGACCTGATCCACCCGGATGCTCATTCCTCCGCGATATTCATCGTAGGTCAGGCTGCCGATCACCACCAGCACCCGGTCCCCGACCAGCAGCTCCCGGTAGGTTTCATAGGTCTCCGAGAACAGGGTCGCCTCGATGCGGCCACTGCGGTCATCCAGCAACAGATTGGCCATGCGGCCACGCTGGGTCTGGCGATGATTCACCATCACCGCGAGGCCGGCCACCATCACCCGCGGGCCCGACCCGCGTTTGCGACCACCCCGCTCTCCAGTGCCATTGTCCAGCGACAGATTGGCGATACGGCTGACGCCCAGGCCCGCAAACTCCGGCTCATAGCGGTCGATGGGATGACCGGTCAGATAGAGCCCCAGGGTTTCCTTCTCGCCCTGCAACCTCAGCTCATCGTCCCACTCCTCACTGTCCGCGGGCACCACCTGCAGATCGGCCACCGCTTCGGGCTCGGGATCTCCCATGCCGAACAGGTCGTTTTGCCCCGCCTCCCGCATGGCATGGTGCTGTTCCGCCATCTTCAGGGCCAGCGGCAGCTGGGCCATCAGGGTGGCCCGGTTGGCCCCCAACTCGTCCAGGGCACCGGCTCGGACGAGGGACTCCAGCACCCGGCGGTTGACCTTGCGCAGCTCGATGCGGCGACAAAAATCGAACAGATCCTTGTACGGGCCATTCTCCTGCCGCGCCTCGATGATACTCTCGATAGCCGACTCCCCCACCCCCTTGATCGCACCAAGGCCGTAGACCACGGTGTCATCCCCGTCCACGGTGAACATGAGGCCGGAGCGATTGACGTTGGGCGGGGTCACCTTCAGCTGCATGTGCCGGCACTCCTCGATCAGGGTCACCACCTTGTCGGTACTGTCCATGTCCGCCGACAGCACCGCCGCCATAAAGGCGGCCGGGTAGTGGGCCTTGAGCCACATGGTCTGGTAGGAGACCAGGGCATAGGCGGCGGAGTGGGATTTGTTGAAGCCGTAGCCGGCAAACTTCTCCATCAGGTCGAAGATATAGGTGGCGGTCTTGGCCTCCACCCCGCGCTCCACCGCCCCCTGCATGAAGATCTCACGCTGCTTGGCCATCTCTTCCGGCTTCTTCTTGCCCATCGCCCGACGTAGCAGGTCGGCGCCGCCCAGGGAGTAACCGGCCAATACCTGAGCGATCTGCATCACCTGCTCCTGATACAGGATCACACCATAGGTAGGCTTCAGGATCGGCTCCAGATCAGGATGGGGATAGACCACCTCCTGCACCCCATGCTTACGGGCGATGAAGTCGTCCACCATGCCCGACTGCAGGGGACCGGGACGGAACAGGGCCACCAGGGCGGTGATGTCGTCGAAGCAGTCCGGCTTGAGCTTCTTGATCAGCTCCTTCATACCGCGGGATTCGAGCTGGAACACCGCAGTGGTCTCACACCGCTTGAGCAGGGCGAAGGCCTCGCCGTCGTCCATCGGGATGGCGCTGATATCCACGGCATCCAAACCCTGTTCCCGCCGCGCCCGATTGACTGTCTTCAGCGCCCAATCGACGATGGTCAGGGTGCGCAGGCCGAGAAAGTCGAACTTCACCAGCCCCACCTGTTCCACATCATCCTTGTCGAACTGGGTAACCAGGTTGTCACCACCGGGCTCGCAGTAGAGCGGGGCGAAATCGGTCAACACCGTAGGGGCGATGACCACGCCGCCGGCATGCTTGCCCGCATTGCGGGTGATGCCCTCCAGCTTCTTCGCCATATCGATCAGCTGGGTCACTTCATCATCGGTGGCGTAGGCCTGTTTCAGCTCTTCGCTCTCGCTCAGCGCCTTCTCCAGCGTGATGCCGAGCTCGAACGGCACCATCTTGGCGATGCGGTCGGTAAAGCCATAGGGGTGCCCCAGCACCCGGCCCACGTCACGCACCACCGCCTTGGCCGCCATGGAACCGTAGGTGATGATCTGGGAAACCGAATCGCGGCCGTAACGCCGGGCCACGTAGTCGATCACCCGGTCGCGCTTCTCCATGCAGAAGTCGACGTCGAAATCGGGCATCGATACCCGTTCCGGATTGAGGAAGCGCTCGAACAGCAGATCGTGCTCGATGGGATCGAGATCGGTGATCTTGAGCGCATAGGCAACCAGGGAGCCGGCACCGGAGCCACGTCCCGGCCCCACCGGGATGTCGTTGTCCTTGGCCCACTGGATGAAATCGGCAACGATCAGGAAGTAACCGGGAAAACCCATCTGGTTGATGACATCCAGCTCGATCTGCAGCCGTTCATCATAGACTTGGCGCCTGGCGGCATAGTCAGCGGCAGCCGGGTCGAGGATGCGCTGCAGCCGGTCATCCAGCCCCTTGCGCGACTCGGCACTGAAAAACTCTTCGATGGTCATCCCTTCCGGCAGCGGGAAGTCGGGCAGATAGTTCTTGCCCAGGGTCAGTTCCAGGCTGCAGCGGCGGGCGATCTCGACGCTGTTTTCCAGCGCCTCGGGCAGATCGGAGAAGAGTTCCTGCATCTCCTCCGGCGAGCGCAGGTACTGCTGCTCGCTATAGTTGCGCATGCGTCGGGGATCATCCAGGGTGCGACCCTCATGGATGCAGACCCGCACCTCGTGGGCCTCGAAATCACCGGCATTCAGAAAGCAGACGTCGTTGGTGGCCACCACCGGCACGCCGGTCGCCAGGGCCAGTTCGACGCTGGCATGGAGACACGCCTCTTCTTCACTGCGGCCAGTGCGGTGCAACTCTAGATAGTAGCGATCACCAAACAGGGTCAGCCACTGCTCCAGCAGGGCCTGAGCCTGCTCCCGGTGCCCCGCCAGCAGCGCCCTGCCCACATCGCCACCCCGCCCGCCGGAGAGGGCGATCAGACCAGCACAGCTGCTGGCATCCAGCCACCCCCGCTCCAACATCGGCCGGCCCAGGTGCTGTCCCTCGCGGTAGCTGCGGGAGACCAGCCGGGTGAGATTACGATAGCCGGTCTCGTTCTGCACCAGCAGCACCAAGCGGTGCGGCTTGTTCACATCCTCCGGATCACGGATCCAGACATCCACCCCGAAGATCGGCTTGATCCCGGCCGCCTGGGCCGCCTTATAGAACTTGACCAGGGCGAACATATTGCACTGGTCGGTCACTGCCACCGCCGGCATGCCCTGCTCCGCAGCCATCGCCACCAATGGCTTCACCCGCACCAACCCATCGACCAGGGAGTACTCGGAGTGGACGCGAAGATGAACGAAAGAAGGGTTGCCCATGGGGAGGAATTTAACCACAGAGTGGGGAGAGAAGGCTAAAGGAAAAATAACCGGTCAACGCCATTTCAGGCCGGTTGCTGAATCGGCGAAAAGAGCTATTCCGCCTTATACCCCTTCCTTCCCGATAAGCCGCCGTACCGGCGCGAAAGAACGCCGGTGGATCTCGCTCACGCCCTGTTCCGCCAGAGCGATCAGATGGGCCTTGGTGGGATAGCCCTTGTGGCGGGCCAGACCATAGCCCGGATATCGTGCATCCAGGGCCACCATCTCCCGGTCCCGCGCCACCTTGGCCAGGATGGAGGCGGCGCTGATGGCTGGAACCTTGGCATCACCGCCGACGATGGCCTCGGCGCTGCACGGCAACTCGGGGCAGCGGTTGCCATCGACCAGGGCATGGATCGCAGCCGGGGAGAGGGCCTCCACCGCCCGGCGCATCGCCAACAGACTGGCCTGGAGGATATTCAGTTCATCGATCTCGGCCACTTCCGCCCGGCCCAGTGCCCAGGCCAGCGCCCCGCTTCGAATCTCCATCGCCAACACCTCACGGCGCTTCTCGCTGAGTTTTTTCGAATCGGCCAGCCCCTCGATGGGGCGTTGGGGATCCAGTATCACCGCAGCGGCCACCACCGGGCCGGCCAAGGGACCACGCCCCACCTCATCCACACCGGCAACCAGCTCCATCGTCGTCCACTTGGTCATGGCAACAACCCGGCAACCGCTTCTGCCGCCCGCCGGCTGGAGTCCTGCCGCAGCTGCCGATGTATCTGCAGACAACGGGCCTGTATGGCCGCTGCCTGCGATGGGTCATCCAGTATCTCCAACAGCGCCCGTGAAAGGGCCTCGGGCGTGGCCTGGTGCTGAATGAATTCCGGCGCGATCTGCTCCCCTGCCAGCAGATTGGCCATTGCAATATAAGGGGTCTTTACCAGATTGAAGCGGCTGACGATCCAGTAGGTCAAAGGACTGAGCCGGTACGCCACCACCATCGGCCGCTTCAACAACAGCGCCTCCAGGGTGGCCGTACCGGATGCGGTAAGCACGGCATCGGCAGCGAGCATCGCCTCCCGCGCCGCCCCATCGACCAGGGTCAGCGGCAGCTCCGGTGCCACCGCCTGCCAGCGCTCGGTAAAGGCTGCACGTGTGCGCGCATTGACCATCGGTGCAATGAAGCGCAATGCCGGGCGCTGCGCCAGGCAGTTGCGGGCAGTGAGCAGAAAGGTATCGGCCAGCGCCTGGATCTCCCCCATGCGGCTGCCCGGCAGCAGGGCGATCACCGATGCATCAGGGGCCACGCCAAGCCGCTGCCGGGCGCCTGCGGCATCGGGTTCCAGGGGTATTTCATCGGCCAGGGGATGGCCGACATACGCCACCGGGATCCGGTGTTGGCGCAGGAACTGCTCCTCAAAGGGGAAGATGCTGAGCATCAGATCGACCGCCCGGCGGATCTTGTGCACCCGCTTTGGCCGCCAGGCCCAGACCGTGGGGCTGACATAATGAACCGTGGTGATACCCGCCTGCTTCAGCCGGGTTTCCAGGCCAAGATTGAAATCCGGGGCATCCACGCCAATGAAGATATCCGGCCGCGAGGCGAGAAAATGGCGCTTGAGAAAACGACGGATACCGAGCAACTCCGGCAGATGCCTGATCACCTCGGTCAGGCCCATCACCGACAGCCGCTCCATGGGAACCAGGCTCCGCAGCCCTTCCCTCTCCATCAGTGCCCCGCCCACTCCTTCGAAGCGGACACCCGGCAGGCGCTGCTTCAACTCACGCATCAGGCCGGCTCCCAGCATATCGCCGGAAGGCTCATTGGCGACTATCCCGATTTTGACCATGGTGATATTTGCAGACGGGCCTCAGCGCACGATGCTGCGTTCACTCTGGGCAAGAAAATCCAGATAGAGCTGGATCTCGTCGCTCTCATCCGCCAGTTCGCGCAACGCCTCTTGGGCCTGATTCAGCTTTAGTTGCTGCATGTAGAGGATCTTGTAGCCTTGTTTGATACGCTGTATCGCAGTGCTGTCGAAGCCGCGTCGGCGCAGGCCCTCAGCGTTGATGCCGTGGGGTTTGGCTGGATGCCCGCTGACCATCAGATAGGGGGGAATGTCCTTGGTGGTGCCGGTACCCATGGCACAGAAGGCGTGGCTGCCGATGCGGCAGAACTGATGCACCGTGGTGAAGCCGCCGAGAATGGCCCAGTCATCGATCTTGACATGGCCGCCGAGGGATGCGGCGTTGGCCATGATCACATGATCGCCGATTCGGCAATCGTGGGCCACATGGGTATAGGCCATCAACAGGTTGTCGTTGCCAATTCGGGTGACACCGCTATCCTGCAGGGTACCCCGGTTGATGGTGACGAATTCCCTGATCACATTGCGATCACCGATCTCCAGCCGCGTCTCCTCTCCGGCATATTTCATGTCCTGAGGGTCTTCGCCCACCGAGGCAAACTGAAATATCCGATTGTCCCGGCCGATTTCGGTCACGCCTTTGATCACCACGTGGGAGCCGATGCTGCTGCCGGCACCAATGCGGACCCCCTTGCCGATAACGGAAAAGGGGCCGACGCTGACCCCTTCGTCCAGCTCGGCCTGGGGATCGACTATTGCCTTTGGGTCAATCAATCGTCAAAGGTCCTCGCAGTACACATGATATCTGCCATGGCGGCGATCTTTCCATCCACCTTGGCAGTACCGGAAAAGATGCCGATACCCCGCTTCAATGCCTTTTGATGCACCTCGATCAGTAGCTGATCGCCGGGCTCGACCGGCCGCTTGAAGCGGGCCTTGTCGATACCGACGAACAGATAGATGGTGTTTTTCCCCACCGTTTCCGGATTGGATTCCATCGCCAGCAGCCCCGTGGCCTGAGCCATCGCCTCCACGATCAGCACACCGGGCATCACCGGCCGGATGGGGAAGTGCCCGTTGAAGAAGGGCTCGTTATAGGTGACGTTCTTCAATCCCAGCAGACGGGTGTCCTTTTCATACTCGAGTACCCGATCGATGAGCAGAAACGGGTAGCGGTGCGGCAACAGGCTCAGCACCTTATGGATATCCATCGCGATCACAATCTCACTCCTGCTGCCGCCGTTCGGTATCTTGCCGGTGGCAAAGAATCTATTCTGTTTTGGTTATTATGTATCGTCTGCGCCGGCCGCATCAGCCTTCACGGCGAGCTGCTTTTCCAGCCGTTTCAGGCGCCGCATCATATCATCCAGCTGCCGCAGGCGGGCAATACTCTTGCGCCATTCGAGATTTGGCACGGCCGGCAGATTGCCGCTGTACAATCCCGGCTTGGTGAATGATCGGGTGACCAGTGACTGCCCGGTAAAATGGACATCGTCGCCAATCTCCAGATGACCGGCCAGGCCCACCCCGCCACCGATAGTGCAATTCCGTCCCACATGAGTGGAGCCGGAGATGCCGGCACAGCCGGCAACGGCGGTATTTTCACCGATGGTCACGTTGTGGGCAATCTGAATCTGGTTATCCAGCTTCACGCCATTACCGATCACCGTATCCTGCAACGCCCCGCGATCGATGGTGGTGTTGGCGCCGACCTCGACATCGTCACCGATACGCACCCGGCCCAACTGGGGCACCTTGACCCAGACCTCCCCATCCTTGACCAGGCCAAAGCCATCGCTACCGATGACGGCACCGGGGTGTAGCAGTACACGCCGCCCCAACTGTGTTCCATCGCATAGGGTGACCCTTGCCAGCAACCGTGAATCCTGGCCTATCGCGCAATCCCGACCGATGACGCACCCGGCCCCGATGCTGACGCCCGGGCCAATCCGGCACCCCTCACCAATCACAGCGCAGGGTCCCACCTGTGCCGTCGGATCGATCTCGGCCGACGCTGCAACCACGGCACTGGCATGGACCCCCGGCTCTACGGCAGTTGGCGGGAAGAGGATGTTTTCGATACGGGCAAAGCAGAGTTGCGGATTATCACAGATCAGCGCCGTGACCGGGCACTCCGCTGAAAGATCGGGCGTGATCACCACCGCAGAGGCCTGGGTGGTGGCAAGATAACGCCGGTATTTGCGGTTGGCCAGGAATGCGATGGCCCCCGGTGCAGCATCCTGCAGCGTATCGACCCCGGTGATCAGGCACTCAGCATCACCTCGGATCTCCGCCCCGACCCGTCGGGCCAACTCAGCAAGGGTATAGGCCACACTCGCGCCCGCTTATTTCTTCGAACCTTTGAATTGTTTCTTCAGGCGACTCAATACCTTTTCAGTAAGATTCACCCGGGGGCTGGCATATACAACACCCTCACTCAGGATCAGGTCGATATTCTCGTCCTTGCCCAACTGATGCACCACCTCGGTGACCGTCTTTCCGACCTTGACAAGCTCTTCGTTTTTTCTCAGATTGAGATCTTCCCTGTACTCATCGGTGGCCGCCTTCAGCTTGCGTTGCTGGGTGCGGATGTCCTGCTCCAACCGTCTCACCTCGGCGGCACTCATGATAGCCCCGTCACGGGACAGCTTCTCTTCGAGCTTCCTCAGTTTTTTCTGCTTCGCTACCAGATCACGGTTACGTCGACTGAATTCAGCCTTGATGGATTTTCCCGCCGCATCGGCCTGGGGGGCCTCCAACAAAATCTTGTTGATATCGACGACACCAATACGGATTTCACCAGCCGCAATAGCAGCCATGGAAGCCGACAGACCGAACAGAAAGACAGCCAGGACAGACTTTTTCAAGACCCTTCTCCAGATTAAAGTTAAAAGGCAGACCCGAAAGTGAATTGAAATACTTCCACATCATCGTCTGACTTGGAATTCAGTGGGAATCCCAGACTGACGCCAAAGGCGCCAAAAGGCGACAACCAGAACCCGGACATGCCCGTCGAATAGCGAATTTCACCAAAATCAAAACCGGTATCGTGGGTATCGTATACGTTGCCGGCATCGACGAAAAGCCCAAGACGCACCGTTTTCTCCATCAGCTTGAACGGCGCAGGAAACAGGATTTCGGCATTCCCCACCAGGCGAAAGTTGCCGCCCAGGGGGTCACCGTTGGAATCACGTGGCCCCAGGCTGAAATCCTTGAAGCCACGAATCGTCTTCGTGCCACCGGCAAAGAAGTTTTGCCAGGGAGGCATGACCGTCGTGTCGCCATAGGCATCACCATAACCGACATCTCCTTTCAATGCGAAGGTGAATGTCTTGCTGAGAGGGAAATAGTACTTGTTGTTGTAGGTCAAACGATAGTACTGCAGATCACTGCCAGGGATGGCAAAACTGCCGCTGACCGACTGCATGCCACCCCTGGTCGGCATGATGGCAGAATTACGTGAATCATGGCTCCAGCTCAAACGTGGGCGGAAGCTGAGGTATTCGCCGCCATTGTCACGATCGAAGTCCTGCAACTCCTGGGAAGCTGCATCGCCCAGTTTGAGATTGGTCTGTTCGATGTCGAAATCGAACACCAACCGGTCGGTGTCACTGGTCGGGATACCAAAGGTGACGCCGGCCTTGGCGTTATCTATCAGGTAATTGGCCACATCCACTTCTGAGAAGTCGGTCTTGCGATAACTGAGCGTGAACCCGCGACTGATCCCGTCCACGGTGTAGTAGGGATTGGTGTAACCGAGTTGGTAGAAGGTATTGGCGGAGCTGTTGTTGAAGGCGAAGCTGATGCGTTTGCCGGTACCCAGAAAATTGTTCTGGGTGATGCTGGCATTGAAAATCAGCCCCTGGGACTGGGAAAAACCGATGCCGGCGCTGAGGCTGCCCATCGACTTTTCAGTTACCGAGATATTGACATCGACCTGGTCGGTGGAGCCTGCTACGGCCGGTGTCTCCACATTGACCTCTTCGAAATAACCCAACCGTTGCAAACGGACGCGGGAATTGCGCACCTGGGCGGAAGAGAACCAGGCGGCCTCCATCTGCCGCAGCTCACGGCGCAGTACTTCATCCCGGGTCTGGTTGTTACCGGTCATATTGATGCGACGAACATAGACCCGCTTGCCCGGATCCACAAAAAAGGTGATCACCACCTCTTTGGCCTCGTCATCCACATCCGGGATGTTGTTGACGTTGGCAAAGGCGTAGCCGTGGTCACTGAGCATCTGGGTGATGCGCTCGGAACTGCTGACCACCTTCTTGCGTGAGAAAGGTTCTCCCCGCCGCAGGTGAATCAGCGGAAAGAACTCTTCAGGTGGCCGCACCAGATCACCCGCCAGCTTGATCTCCTTGATCTGGTAGATATCCCCTTCGGAGATGTTGATGGTGATGTAGATATCCTTGCTGTCCGGCGTAATGGAGACCTGGGTGGAACTGATCTTGAAGTGGATGAAGCCCCGATCGAGATAATATGAGCGGAGTTTCTCCAGGTCACCGGACAGCTTCTGCCGGGAATACTGATCATCCTTGGTGAGAAACGAGAGAAAACCACTGGGGCTCAATTCGAACACATCCAGCAGGTCGTCTTCATCGAAGTGCTCATTACCAACGATGTTTATCTTCTTGATCCGCGCCGTGGTGCCTTCGGCAATGGTGATATCCACCGCCACCCGGTTGCGCTCCAGGGGCGTTACGGTGGTCTCGATGTCAACCCCGTATTTGCCCTGGTTGAAATAGAGGCGGCGCAATTCCTGTTCGATCTTGTCGAGCATGAAACGGTTCAGCACCCGCCCTTCCGCAAGCCCGATATCCTTCAGGGAGGTCAGCAGCTGATCCGTCTCTAAAGCCTTGTTGCCACTGATGTCGATCTTGGCGACGGCCGGACGCTCACGAACGAACACGATCAGTACATCACCCTCGCGTTCCAGCTTGACATCCTTGAAAAATCCGGTCTTGTAGAGTGCGCGGATAATGGAGGCGGTGTCATCCGTCTCGATCTGCTGACCGATCTTGACCGGAAGATAATTGAACACGGTGCCGGCGGAGATACGCTGCAGGCCCTCGACCCGAATATCACTGACCTGGAACGAGCCTGCCACCGCCATCCCTGTGAACAGACTGCAACCGAGTATCAGAAGAACGTGACAAGTATGCAGAATATTTTTCATCATTAGCCTGTTTCTTCTTGTTTTTATTGATAGTTTATATGATCGGATGCATGCTTGCCGATAGTTTGAGGAGACAAATTCTGGATACCACCGATGATCCCCTTGAAGTTGACACGACAGCAGTGGCCGGAAAACGCCGTAGTATAAAGAATCTTTGCTGACTATCCCAGCAGCCGTGAGATATCCACATAGAAGGCGAGTCCCATCAGGGCCAATAGAAGGGCCATGCCGATACGCTGGCATTGTAGCTGCATCTTCTCGGATAACGGGCTCCCCTTGATCGCCTCGACAAGAAAAAACAGCAGATGCCCGCCATCCAGAACCGGTACCGGCAACAGGTTCAATACGCCGAGACTGATACTGACCAGGGCGAGGAACTTGAGAAAATAGTCCAGGCCATAGCTGGCGGACTTGCCGGCGGACTGGGCGATGGATATCGGTCCACTCAGGTTCTTTACCGAGGCCTCACCGGTCAGCATCCGGCCCAGCATCTTCAACATGAACAGAGACATATCCCAGGTCTTGACCGTTGCGGCAGTCAGCGCATCCAACGGACCGAGCCGAATCTCGACACGATACTGATCATACAGGTGGGGCGGTATCTGCACGCCGGCGCCGATGCGTCCGAGGGTCTCGCCATTGTCCAACCGCTGGCCAATCTGCAGTGGCACCTCGATGGACTGCCCGGCACGCTCGACCAGCAGTGTCACCTTGGCGCCGGGGTGCTGGCGAATGTAGGCGACCAGATCCTGCCAGTCGGCCACCGCCTCGCCATCGATCTGCAATACCCGATCACCCAGCTTCAGCCCGGCCTGATCCGCCGCTTCTCCCGGCACCACTCGACCTATGACTGCAGGTACTTGAGGGCGCTTGGGGGTCAGACCGACACCTTCGAGAATGCGCCCCTCTTCACTCAGAGCGGCAAGACCGGCACCCGGCAGGAGCCGGACCTGCTCGTAGCCATCGCTGTCCCGCACCCGTACCGGCAGGTCCCGGTCCTCCACCGCCTCACGCAGCAGGGCATAGACCGCCGCTTCCCAGGTGGGGGTGCTGCGCTCGTTTACCTGCAGCAACTCATCCCCGGGACGGAACCCGGCCTGATAGGCGATCGAATCCGGCGCCACCTGACCCACCCAGGGACGGGTACCGGTTTCCCCACTCACCAGCAACACCCAGAAAGCGAAGATGGCGAAGAGAAAATTGAACAGGGGGCCGGCACTCACGATGGCCGCCCGAACGCCAAGAGACTGGCGGTTGAAGGCGCGATCCCTCTCTTCCAGAGAGACCTCGCCTTCCCGTTCGTCAAGCATCTTCACATAGCCGCCCAACGGGATAGCGGCGATCACATACTCCGTGCCATCGACCCGACCGGTGCGGCGCCACAGCGCCTTGCCAAACCCGATGGAAAAACGTAGCACCTTCACGCCAAGCCGGCGGGCGACCCAGAAATGGCCGAATTCATGCACGGCGATCAGAATGCCCAGGGCGACGATAAATGAGAACAGGGTAAAGAGAAATGAGTCCATAACGGCTGATTCAGACCCGTTGCCGGATCATTTGTTCCGCCAGGCTGCGCGCCTCGGCGTCCACTGACAGCAGCGCCTCCAGGCTGTCGGCCTCTCCATCAGGCAGTGCGGAGAGGGTGGCCTCGATCACTTGAGGGATACGGGTGAATGCCAGGCGCTCATGCAGAAACGCATCCACCGCCACCTCGTTGGCCGCATTCAGCACCGCCGGGGCGGCGCCTCCACGCTCTATCGCCTGGTAGGCCAGGGCCAGGCAGGGGAAGCGCGTCATATCCGGCGGCTCGAAGTCGAGCCGGGCAACGGCAAACAGGTCCAGACTGGCAACACCGGAATCGATACGCTCCGGCCAGGCCATGGCATGGGCTATGGGGGTACGCATATCCGGGTTACCCAATTGGGCCAGCACCGAGCCATCCACGTATTCGACCATGGAGTGGATCACGCTCTGGGGATGCAGCACCACCTCGACCTGTTGCGGCCGGGTGTGAAACAGCCAGCAGGCCTCGATCACCTCCAGCCCCTTGTTCATCATGGTGGCGGAATCCACCGATATCTTGCGTCCCATCTCCCAGTTGGGATGGGCGCAGGCCTGGGCCGGGGTCACCTGGGCCAGCGTCTCCCTGCTGGCGGTGCGGAACGGGCCGCCGGAAGCGGTCAACAGGATACGCCGCACGCCGACCCGCTCCAGCCCCTGGCGAAAGCCGGGCGGCATGCACTGGAACACCGCGTTGTGTTCACTGTCGATGGGCAGGATCTCGGCCTGATGCCGCTCCACCGCGGCCATGAACAGCGAGCCGGCCACCACCAGGGCCTCCTTGTTAGCCAGCAGAATGCGCTTGCCGGCCCGTACCGCAGCCAGCGCCGGCAACAACCCGGCGGCACCGACGATGGCCGCCATCACCTGGTCCACCTGGTCCAGGGCAGCCACCTGCTCCAGTCCGGCCACTCCGGCTAGAACCTGGGTTTTCAGCCCGGCAGCACCCATTTCCCGTTCCAGTTGCAGCGCACTCTCCGCATCGGCCATCACGGCAAAGGCCGGCTGAAACTGCCGGCACTGCTGCAGCAAGCCCTGAACGTCCCGATTGGCGGTAAGCGCCACCACCCGGTACCGATCCGGATGGCGCGCCACCACATCCAGGGTGGAAACACCGATCGAGCCGGTGGAACCCAGCACGGTCAAGCCGATCATCGCCCCTCTCCCAACAACAGCAGGCCGGTCAGAAACAGCGGTGCGGCAGCGGTCAGGCTGTCGATGCGATCCAGGATACCGCCATGCCCCGGCAGGATATGGCTGCTGTCCTTCAACCCGGCCCAGCGTTTCAGCAGGCTCTCGAACAGGTCCCCTATCACCGACACCAGGGCCAGCAACAGACAGAACAGGGCCAGCACCGGCACACCGCCCAACGCCGGCTTCAACCAGTGCAGTGCGATACCACACAGCACTGCCCCGACCAATGCCCCGTAGACCCCTTCCCTGGTCTTGCCCGGGCTGATCGCCGGGGCCAGCTTGTTCCGCCCCCAGCGCCGGCCGGAGAAATAGGCGCCGCTGTCGGCCACCCAGATGAGGACCATCAGAAACAGCACCAGGGCCGGGCCATCATTGCCATTGCCATGCACCAGCAGCAGTGCGGCCCATGCCGGCACCAGCACCAGAAAGCCATACAGGATCCGCGCCAACCGGGACTGCAGCAGGGTGCTGGCATGGGCCGGCCGGTAACGGACCAGGGCAAGGGCGACCAACAGCCACCACCCGGTGGCGACGGTTGCAAGAAGCGATGCGGTGGAGGAAAAGCGTTGCATTGAGAACCAGGTGGCAGCCAACATCAGGCCGACGGCGGTGACATAGAGCAGCCGCGCGCCGCTGCTCTGAAGGCCGGCCAGCCGGCTCCACTCCCATCCGGCGAGCAACACGATAGCGCCCAGGATCAGGGCCAGGGAAGGAGTCGGCAGATAGAAAATACCCGCCACCACCAGGGGAATCAGGATCAGTGCGGTAATGATGCGTTGAAGCAACATGGCCCGCGGCTCAGCCGCCCTCGGCCAGCGTCTGCTCCATCGTCCGGCCGAATCTGCGGTGACGTCGGGCAAAGGAATCCAGCGCCGCGGCGAAGGCCGGGGCATCGAAATCGGGCCAGTAGAGATCGGTGAAGTAGAGTTCGGCATAGGCGCATTGCCAAAGCAGGAAATTACTCAACCGTTTCTCACCGCCTGTACGGATGAAGAGATCCGGGTCCGGCTGGCCGGCGGTGGACAACTCGGCGGCGATTACCGTCTCATCCACCTGCCCGGGCTCCAGCTCCCCCTGCCTGACCCGCTGTGCCACCCGTGCCGCCGCCTGTGCCATATCCCAGCGGCCACCATAGTTGGCCGCAATCTGCAGTAACAGAGCATTGCAACCGGCGGTTGCCTCTTCCGCGGCAGCAATGCGGCTCTGAAGTTTGTCCGAAAAGGCGCTGCGGTCACCGATCACCTTCAACCGCACATCGTTGCGCTTCAGGCGGCGCACCTCACGGTTCAGGGCCATCATGAACAACTCCATCAGCAGACTGACCTCTTGTGGCGGCCGCCGCCAGTTCTCACTGCTGAAGGCAAACAGGGTGAGCACGCCGATGCCCGTACTGACACACTGCTCGACCACCCCGCGCACGGCATCCACGCCGGCCTTGTGACCGGCAAACCGGGGCAGGCCACGCTGTTGTGCCCAGCGACCATTGCCATCCATGATGATGGCCACATGTTTGGGCAGGCGTCGCTCAGCGACATCTTCCCGCTTACCGTTGGTTCCTGCCTCGCCCATGATTCCTGCTCCGTCCGGTCAGATGGACATCAGGTCTTTTTCTTTTTTCTCCAGCAGTTCATCGATCTCCTTGACGTGCTGATCGGTCAGCTTCTGGATTATCTCCTGCCCCCGCCGTTCATCATCCTCGGAGATCAGTTTTTCCTTCACCAGGTCTTTCAGATCGTGATTGGCATCACGGCGGATGTTGCGTATCGCCACTTTGGAGTGCTCTGCCTCCTGCCGCACCACCCGGATCAGATCCTTGCGCCGCTCTTCGGTCAGAGGCGGAATGGGCACCCGGATAACGGTGCCTGCCGTATTGGGATTGAGTCCCAGATCGGAATTCATGATCGCCTTTTCCACCGGCCCCACCATGGTCTTCTCCCAGGGTGTGATGGCCAGTGTCCGGCTATCCTCCACATTGACATTGGCCACCTGATTCAAGGGTGTTTCAGAGCCGTAATATGAGACGGTGATGTGATCCAGCAGACTCGGGTGGGCGCGTCCGGTCCTTACCTTCGCCAATTCGTGGCTCAACGCCTCGACACTCTTCCCCATGCGTTCAGCTGCATCTTTCTTGATATCGTCGATCATTTCAGTCTCCACTCTCCACCAGGGAACCGATCTCTTCTCCCCGCAGCAGGCGCATCAGGGCGCCGGGCTGATTGATATTCATGACCCGCAACGGCATACCGTGATCACGACACAGCACGATGGCTGTGGCATCCATCACCTGTAACCCCTCGGCCAGAGCCCGATCATAGCTCAGACGGGGATAAAACTCTGCATCCGGGTGCTGCATCGGGTCTGCCGCATAGATGCCATCCACCTTGGTCGCCTTGATCATCAGGTCGGCACCGATCTCGATCGCCCGCAGACTGGCTGCAGAGTCGGTGGTAAAGAAGGGATTGCCGGTGCCGGCGGCCATGATCACCACCTCGCCTCTCTCCAGATATTCCACTGCATTGCGCCTGACATAGGCCTCACACACCTGATCCATACGCAAGGCGGACATGGCACGGGCACCGATACCGATGTTCAACAGGGCATCCTGCATCGCCAATGAGTTCATCACCGTCGCCAGCATCCCCATATGGTCACCGGACACACGGTCGATGCCGCCTTTGGCCAGACCGGCTCCACGGAAGATATTACCGCCACCGATCACCAGCCCGACCTGGACACCGGCCCGGACCAGGTCCCCGATCTCCTGGGCCATGCGCGCCATGACATCAGGGTCGATACCGAAATCGCCCTGCCCCATCAATGCCTCACCGCTGAGTTTGAGCAGAATGCGCCGGCAGATCATTTCAGACATGGAAACCTCGGTATTATTTTATCGTTCATTATGCTGTAACTATTCAGCTGCATTCGTGGGCATCGCCATCAGTGGGTGTTTCCTCCGGAAACCGCTGTGAATACATCCCTGTACGCTCGACGGCGGCGTCCATGCCGCCGACGTTCCCCATAGCAGCTGAACGGTTACAGCGTTGTCACCTCAACCCTTGATCTGGGCCATCACTTCGTCAGCGAAATTCTCCTGCTTCTTCTCGATCCCTTCGCCGACCTCGAAGCGCTTGAATCCCACCACCTTGGCACCAGCGCCCTTCACCAGTTTTTCCACCGTGGTATCCGGGTCCTTGACGAAAGGCTGGCCCATCAGGGTGATCTCGGAGAGGAATTTACGCACCCGGCCATCGACGATCTTATCCACGATGTTCTCCGGCTTGCCGCTCTCCAGAGCCTGAGCCTTGAAGATGTCCCGTTCCTTGTTCAGCGTCTCTTCCGGCACGTCATCGGCAGAGACACAGAGCGGATTGGTGGCCGCCACGTGCATCGCGATATCCTTGCCCAGAGCTTCGTCGCCCCCTTCCAGCTCCACCACCACGCCGATGCGGACACCGTGGCGATAGCTTGCCAGCAGGCCGTTCTCGGTCTCGAAGCGCTCGAAACGACGCACGTTCATGTTCTCACCGATCTTCACGATCAAGGCTTCGCGGGCGGTATTGATGGTGGTCTCTTCGCCATCGTGCAACGGCTCGTTGAGCAGGGCCTCGACGCTGTCGGCCTCGGAGTTCAACGCCCGCTCCGCCACTGCGTCTGCAAAGGAACTGAAGTTGTCGTCCTTGGCCACGAAGTCGGTCTCACAGTTGACCTCGACCATGGCGGCCTTCTTGCCATCGTCGCTGAATTTGATCACGATGAGGCCATCGGCGGCGGTACGGCCGGCCTTCTTGGCCGCCTTCGCCTGCCCGGACTTGCGCATGTTCTCGATTGCGGCTTCGATGTCGCCGTTGGTCTCCACCAGTGCTTTCTTGCATTCCATCATGCCGGAACCGGTACGTTCACGCAGTTCTTTCACCAAAGAGGCGGTAATGGCCATGATTTCTAATCCTCGTAAAAAAATTTCTCTATGAAAACACCCCCACGCAGCGGATCACGCCAGGCAGGGGCTGAGTGTTGGCAAATCTCTTGCTATCGGCCGGTAGTCACCTACTGAACATTCTCTGCCTCGGCCGTCTCCTTCACTTCCACGAACTCATCGGCAGCGGCAGCACCACCCAGGTGAGCAGCACTGGCACGCCCCTCCAGCACGGCAGCGGCAGCGCCCTGCACGTAGAGTTGAATGGCGCGAATGGCATCGTCGTTGCCGGGGATGACATAATCGATGCCTTGGGGATCGTTGTTGGTATCTACCACGCCCACCACCGGGATCCCCAGCTTACGGGCCTCGGCAATGGCGATGTCTTCATGGCCAACATCGATTACGTACAGCACATCCGGCAGGCCGGGCATGTTCTTGATGCCACCCAGACTGCGATCCAGCTTTTCCATCTCGCGCCGCAGGCCCAGGGCCTCCTTTTTGTTGAAGCGTTCGATACTGCCATCCTCGAACATGGCTTCGAGTTCCTTCAGCCGTTTGATGCGCTGCTTGATGGTCTTGAAATTGGTGAGCATGCCGCCCAGCCAACGGTGGTTCACATAGGGCATGCCACAGCGCTCGGCCTCTTCCTTCACCACGTCGCGAGCAGCGCGCTTGGTACCGACGAACAGGATCTTGCCACCGTTGGCGGCCAGACTGCCGAGAAAATTCATCGCATCCTTGAACAGGGGCAGCGTCTTATCCAGATTGATGATATGGATCTTGTTTCGCTGACCGAAGATGTAGGACCCCATCTTGGGGTTCCAGTAACGGGTCTGATGCCCGAAATGAACGCCGGCTTCCAGCATCTGGCGCATGGTGATGTCACTCATTAGTACACTCCAAAAATATTCAGGGTTAGGCCTCCACGCACCCCGATTGCCAACCCGGTCTCCCAGGCACCCTGACAACCGTGACGGTGCGTGTGTGTGGTTGCGGGCCGGAAAACGGCCCGTAATTCGGGTGAAAAATCCACCCCCCCGGTTCATTTGCGATTCCGGGGCGCGTTTTATACCATATCGGGCTTGCCGCCACAAACGAACGGCACCCGATGACAGTGCTCTTCTCCCCCTGAATCCCCGGAAAAATCAATCAAATATGAGTGTCACAATCAAAACTGCCCAAGAGATCGAAAAGATGCGCGTCGCCGGCAGGCTGGCGGCCGAGGTACTGGAGATGATCGCCCCGCATATTCAGGCCGGCATCACCACCGATGAGATCGATCGCATCTGCCATGACTATATCGTCAACGAGCAGCAGGCAGTCCCGGCCCCACTCAATTACCGCGGCTTTCCCAAGTCGATCTGCACCTCAGTCAACCACCAGGTCTGCCACGGCATTCCAGGCAGCAAGAAACTGAAGAACGGCGACATCATCAACGTGGACATCACCGTGATCAAGGACGGCTTTCATGGCGATACCAGTCAGATGTTCTGCGTCGGCCAGCCCTCCATCCTTGCCCGCCGCTTGGTGAAGACCACCCAGGAGGCACTCTGGGTCGGTATCGCCCAGGTCCGCCCCGGCGCCCACTTGAGCGATATTGGTCATGCCATCCAGCAGTTCGTGGAGGCGCATAACTATTCGGTGGTGCGGGAATACTGCGGCCACGGCATCGGCCGTAAATTCCATGAAGAGCCGCAGGTCCTGCACTACGGGTCACCCGGCAATGGCATTCTGTTGCAACCGGGCATGTGCTTCACCATCGAGCCCATGGTCAACGCCGGCAAACGTCAGGTGAAGATGTTGCCCGACGACTGGACCGTGGTCACCAAGGATCGCAGCCTCTCCGCCCAATGGGAGCATACCCTCCTGGTCACCGACGATGGATATGAGGTCCTGACCCTGCGCAAGGACGAGCAGCCGCTGCTGCCGGCGGCCTGAGCGCGATGCCGGAACAGCTCATCGACACCCGCCAGTTTCAACGCCAGCTGGCCATCACGGACGACTATCTCCCGCTGTTCAAGCAGGCCATCAAGTCCGGTAACGAAGAACTGCGGGAGCGTTTCGAACAGGGTGAGCCGGTGCACCACCTGGTCCGCCTGCGCGCCCACCTGATCGACTTCCTGCTGCTGCAGGCCTGGCAGCTGAAGATCCCCCGGCATGCGGAGGTCGCGCTGGTCGCCGTGGGTGGATATGGCCGGGGAGAACTGCATCCGGCATCGGATATCGACCTGCTGATACTGCTCGGCAGCGACGATCAACAGGCGCTGACAGAGCCGCTTGGCGATCTGTTGACCTTTTTCTGGGACATCGGGCTGGAGGTGGGCCACAGCGTCCGCACCATCGACGAATGCGTGGAAGAGGCGGAACAGGATATCACTGTCGTCACCAGCCTGATGGAGTCACGCCTCCTCACCGGCCCCAAGGCCCTGTTCACCGAACTGCGCAACGCCACCGGCCCGGACCGGATCTGGCCCAGCGACCGATTCTTCGAGGCAAAACGCGAGGAGCAGCGCCAGCGCTACCAGAAATACGAAGACACCATCAGCGCACTGGAGCCCAATATCAAGGAGAGCCCCGGCGGCCTGCGCGATATCCAGACCGTGGGCTGGGTGATCAAGCGTCATCTCGGCGCCGACACCATGCACGAACTGCTCACCCGCGGCTTCCTCAGCCAAAAGGAGTACCGTGATCTGAAGCGGGGACGCAACTTCCTCTGGAAGGTCCGCTTCGCCCTGCATATCCTCGCAGGCCGCCGCGAAGACCGCATCCTGTTCGATTATCAGCGCACCCTGGCGGAGCAGTTCGGCTACCAGGACGAGGGCAACAACCTCGGGGTCGAGCGTTTCATGCAGCGCTACTACCGGACTGCCCTGCGTATGAGCCGCATGAACGAGATGCTGTTGCAGCTGTTCCAGGAGGTGATCGTCCTCAAGTGCCACCTGGACGAACCGAAGCCCATCAACCGCCGCTTTCAGTCACGCGGCGGCTATCTCGAAGCGGTGCACGATGACGTCTTCCAGCAGACCCCACTGGCGATGCTGGAACTTTTCCTGATCATGGAACAGCACCCGGAGCTAAACGGTGTACGGGCCAGCACCATCCGCCAGATCCGCAGCCAGCGCCACCTGATCGACGACCATTTTCGCCAAAGCCTGGAGGCCCGCAGCCTGTTCATGGAGATCATGCGCCAACCGCGCGGCATCACCCACGAACTGCGGCGAATGAACCGTTATGGCATTCTTGCACGTTACATCCCGGCATTCCGCAACATCGTCGGGCGCATGCAGTACGACCTGTTCCATGTCTATACAGTGGACGAACACACTCTGTTCGTGATCCGCAACCTGCGCCGTTTCATGATCGAGGAGCATCGCTGTGAGTTTCCCCTCTGCAACGATGTGATGGAGCGCCTACCCAAACCGGAGCTGATCTTTCTCGCCGCCCTGTTCCACGACATCGCCAAGGGACGCGGCGGCGATCACTCTCAGCTCGGTGCCCGCGACGCCATGACATTCTGCCGCAACCACGGCCTCAGCGATTATGACAGCCGCCTGGTCGCCTGGCTGGTTCGCAACCACCTGCTGATGTCCATCACCGCCCAGCGCAAGGATATCAGCGACCCGGACGTGATTCGCCACTTTGCCGGGCTGGTCGAGACCACCACCCGGCTCGACTACCTCTATCTGCTGACGGTGGCCGATATCCGGGCCACGGATCCGAAGAAATGGAACAACTGGAAGAACTCCCTGCTGCGTGAGCTCTACCACGCCACCAAGCACACCCTGCTGCGAGGTCTGCAGAACCCCCAGGAGCGGGACGAGATCATTCAGAACAAACAGGCGGGCGCCCGCCACCTGCTCAAATCCGATGGTATCGAACAGGAGACCATCAACAAATACTGGAGCACCCTGAGCCTGGACTACTTCCTGCACAACAGCTGGGAAGAGATCGCCTGGCAGACCAAGCTGATCCTCACCGCCAAGCCAGAGCAGATGCCCCTGGTGGTGCTCAGGAACGTGGGCACCCGAGGCGGCACCGAAGTGTTCATCTACACCAGCGACTGCAACGACCTGTTCGCCCTCATCACCAGCCTGCTGGATCAGCTGGGGCTGAACATCGTCGGTGCCCGTATCGAGACCAGCGACACCGGTTACACCATCAACAGCTTCCTCGTACTGGAAGAGGATGGCAACCCGGTGGAAGAGGCAATGCGCCGTGACGAGATCCGCCAGATCCTGCAGCAGGCATTGCAGGACATCAGCCCCGAAAGCGTCAGCGTCTCCCGCCGCATCCCACGGCAACTGAAGCACTTCTCCACTCCGACCCGGGTCGACTTTGTCGACGATGTCGCCAATGTGCGCACCATCATGAAGCTGGTGACCGATGACCGGCCGGGCCTGCTGTCCCAGGTCGGCTACGCCTTCAGTGACTGCGGCATTCGTCTGATCAATGCCAAGATCGCCACCATCGGCGCCATGGCAGAAGACATATTCTTCATCACCGACCGGGAAAACCGCCCCCTCTCCCATCGCAAACAGTTCAAATGCCTGGAGCAGGCGATCCAGGAACGGCTTAGGGCCGACACCGGCAATGGATAAGAGACAGCCCCTGCCGGGCCATTGCCAAAACAATTGACCCAAGTCAGCCAGATTATATTATTAATTTAATATATTAGGCGGTGTTGTATTTGACTATTCCCACACGACGCACCCATCAAGTGGCTCCGCTGTTTTGCCACATGGCATCTTTTCCCAACAGTGAGGCGAAGAGGCTTCATGAGTCAAACGGCCAGATCATTACTACTGCTGCCACTGCTCCTGATATCGGTCACCACCGCCCTGGCACAAGAGAGTACGGGCAATATGGCCCAGCCAGCAGGTGACAATGCACCATTCGAGCGCTACCTGGCGGCAGTACGCTCCCAGCGCAAAACCTATCAACACGAACTGACGGCGCATGACAAACGCCATCAGGAGGCGCTGGACGGCCACCAACACTGGACAAATGCCCAGGGTGAGTTTATTAAGGAACTCTACGCGCAACACCGCGCCGCCTTGCAGGAGCAGGTGGAGACTCAGCGCAAACAGTGGGAACAGACGCGGCAGGAGCAGGACAAATGGATCCAATCCCGGCATCCCGCCGCCCCGCAATGGAACAATCCTTGGTATTACAGGGGCTACTAGCCCCAATGTAGCACCCGGTCACACGGAGAACGGTATGCACGATCCCCAGTCGATCATCATAAGGGCCTATGAAAACCGCGCCGACATCACTCCGCGCAATGTGGACACAGTGGTCAAGGATGCGGTCCTCAACACCATTGAGCAGTTGGACCGGGGTGAGATCCGGGTGGCAGAGAAAAAGGATGGCGAGTGGGTGGTGAACGAATGGGTGAAAATGGCGGTACACCTGTTCTTCCGCATTGAGGACAATGAATACATCCAGGGCGGTTTCAGCAACTATTACGACAAAGTGCCGGCGAAATTCGCCGACTACAATGCCCGTAATTTCCGCGATGGCGGCGTGCGGGTGGTGCCGCCGGCCACCGTGCGCAAAGGCGCCTACATCGCCCCCAGCAGCGTGCTGGTCTCCTCCTATGTCAACATCGGCGCCTATGTGGACAGCGGCACCATGGTCGGCACCTGGACCAGCGTCGGCTCCTGTGCCCAGATCGGCAAGAATGTCCATCTCTCCAGCGGCGTCGGCATCGACGGCGTGCTGGAACCCCTGCAATCCTCTCCCTGCATCATCGAGGATGACTGCTTCATCGGCGCCCGCTCCCAAATCGCCGAAGGCGTGATCATCGAGCAGGGGTCGGTACTCTCCATGGGCGTCTTCCTCAGCCAGTCGACCAAGATCTACAATCGCAACACCGGCGAGATCAGTTACGGCCGGATTCCTGCCGGCTCGGTGGTGGTACCCGGCAACCTGCCCGCCGCGGACGGCAGCCACAGCCTCTATTGCGCCGTGATCATCAAGCAGGTGGACGAAAAGACCCGGGGCAAGGTAGGCATCAACGAACTGCTCCGTGACATCTGAGCATGATCGACATCTACGGCATCCCCAACTGCGACACCATGAAGAAGGCCCGCCGCTGGCTGGATGAGCGGGGCATCGAGTACCGCTTTCACGACTTCAAAAAAGAGGGTCTGGAGCCTGACCAGTTGCAACACTGGATCAGCGCCGTCGGTTGGGAGACCCTGCTCAACAGGCGCGGCATGATGTGGCGCAAACTTGCGCCCGTGGTGAAGGAGAACATCGACCAGGCCAGCGCCATCCGGGTGATGCTGGAGGTCCCAAGTATCATCAAGCGCCCCGTATTGGAGAAAGACGGCGAGATTCACGTCGGTTTCTCACCGGAGCGCTATCAAGCGCTGTTTGGCTGATATTTTCAGCACGCGAAAATAGCCGTGCCAGAGGGCAGGATGGGCAAAGGCACGGCAGCGCCGTGCCCATCATGGGCGCCGGATGATGGGCACGCTTCGCTTTGCCCATCCTACCCCCTGATATTTTCAGACACTCGCCTCTCGCCCTCGTCATTAGACCCATTCCAAATGCACAAATCTCTCCACCCTGTATAATAGCGCCCTTCTTTTTTCACCAGCCCGAACAAACCCAGCAGGATCGGACATGATCAAGATCAACGAGAATTATCAGAAGCTCCAGGCCTCATATCTGTTTTCCGACATCGCCAAACGAGTCGCCGCCCATCAGCAGGCCCATCCCGATGGCAAACTGATCAAGCTGGGTATCGGTGACGTTACCCGTCCCCTGCCGGCCGCCTGCATCACGGCCTTCCACAAGGCCGTCGACGAAATGGCAGACGAGGCCAGCTTCCACGGTTACGGCCCGGAGCAGGGCTACGATTTCCTGCGCGAGGCGATCGCCAAAAACGACTTCCAGGCCCGCGGCGCACAGATCGATGCGGACGAAATCTTCGTCAGTGACGGCGCAAAGTGCGACTCCGGCAACTTTCAGGAGATCTTCTCCACCGACATCCGAGTGGCCATTCCCGATCCGGTCTACCCGGTCTACGTGGACACCAACGTGATGGCCGGGCGCACCGGCGAGGCAAAGGACGGCCGCTACGAAGGTCTGGTCTATCTGGAAGGCAACAAGGCCAACGGCTTCATCCCGGACCTGCCACAGGAGCCGGTGGACCTGATCTACCTCTGCTTCCCCAACAACCCCACCGGCGCCATGGCGACCAAGGAGCAGTTGAAGCAGTGGGTGGACTACGCCCGGGACAACAAGGCTCTGATCCTCTACGACGCGGCCTACGAGGCCTTCGTCCAGGACCCCGCCCTGCCCCATTCCATCTACGAGATCGAGGGCGCCGCCGAGGTGGCGGTGGAGTTCCGCAGCTTCTCCAAGACCGCCGGCTTCACCGGCACCCGCTGCGCCTACACCGTAGTGCCCAAGGCCTGCATGGCCTACACTGCAGCCGGCGAGGCAATCCCGGTGCACGGCCTGTGGAACCGCCGCCACACCACCAAATTCAATTCCGTCTCCTATCCGGTGCAGCGTGCCGCCGAGGCAGTGTACAGCGCCGAGGGCCAGGCCCAGGTAAAGGAGCTGGTTGCCTACTACCTGAACAACGCCCGCTACATCCGTGAACACATGGAGGCCCTGGGCTACGACTGCATCGGCGGCGAGAACTCCCCCTACATCTGGATCGACGGCAAGGGCGACTCCTGGGATTTCTTCGACATGCTGCTGAACAAGGCTGAGGTGGTCTGCACCCCAGGCGCCGGCTTCGGCAAGTGCGGCGAGGGCTACATCCGTATCAGCGCCTTCAACAGCTTCGAAAACGTGGAGCAGGCGATGAACCGCATCAGCGAGGCCCTGGGGTAACCGTCATGCCAATGTCCAATGCCTTCGAGGCGCGGCTGCTGCCACGCCTGAACCAGATCACCGAACACTTCGGCACCCCGTTCCATATCTATGACGAGCAGGGGATCCGCGACACCGGCCGGGCCCTGCGCGAAGCCTTTGCCCCGGTGGGGGAGTTTCAGGAGTACTTCGCGGTAAAGGCCCTGCCCAACCCGCGTATCCTGGAGATCATGCGCGACATGGGCTTCGGCATGGACTGCAGTTCCATCGCGGAACTGCAACTGAGCCGCCGTATCGGTGCCCGGGGTGAGGAGATCATGTTCACCTCCAACAACACCAGTCAGGAAGATTTCCTGGCCGCCGCCGCGGATGGCGGTTGCATCCTCAACCTGGACGACATCTCCCTGATCGACAAGGTGCCGGAGTTCCCGGAGCTGATCTGCTTCCGCTACAATCCCGGCGACCGGCGCACTGGCAACAGCATCATCGGCAAGCCGACCGAGGCCAAGTACGGGGTCGCCCACGACCAGATCCTGGAGGCCTACCGCCGGGCCCAGGCTCGGGGCGCAACGCGTTTCGGTCTGCACACTATGCTGGCCTCCAACGAACTCCACCACGAATACATGGTGGAGACCGCGCGCATGCTGCTGGAACTGGTGGAATGGATCTCCGGCGAACTGGATATCCGCTTCGAGTTCATCAACATCGGCGGCGGGCTGGGCATCCCCTACCGCCCCGACCAGCCGGCCCTGGACCTGCAGGCGATGGCCAAAGAGATCATCGCCATCTTCGATCAGTTTCGGGATCACCAGGGGTACGCACCCAAGCTGTGTATGGAGAGCGGCCGCTTCATGACCGGCCCCCACGGTGTACTGGTAACCCGCGCCATCAACCGCAAGGAGATCTACCGTACCTACGTAGGGGTGGATGCCTGCATGTCGGCCCTGATGCGCCCGGGCATGTACGACGCCTATCACCACATCACAGTGCCCGGCAAGACCGGTGCAGAGGAGACCGTGGACGTGGTCGGCTCCCTGTGCGAGAACAACGACAAGTTCGCCGTGCAGCGGCCACTGCCCAGGATCGAGGATGGCGATCTGCTGCTGATCCACGACAGCGGCGCCCACGGCCACGCCATGGGTTTCAACTACAACGGCAAGCTGCGGCCTCAGGAACTGCTGCTGCGCACAGACGGCTCGGTGGAGCTGATCCGCCGCGCGGAGACCCTGGACGACTATTTCGCCACCCTCGATTTCGAGCCCGATCTGTTGCGGCAGGCTTCAAGATAAGGGGCAGAACAGGGACTATTCAGGCAAATGGTGGATGCGCCCCTGCGGGCCTTATCCATATATGGATAAGCGCAGCGCATCCACCAATGTGATTCACACCCCCAGATAACGCTGTTTCAAGCGCTCGTTCCCGGCCAGTTCATCACTGCCACCGGACCAGACCACCTGCCCCTTCTCCATGATGAAGTGGCGATCGGCGATGCGCAGCAGGGCATCCAGATTCTTGTCGATCAACAGGATCGACTCTCCGCGGGCCTTCAACAGGCGCAGCCCCTGCCAGATCTCATCCCGCACCAGTGGGGCCAGACCCTCCGTCGCCTCGTCCAGGATCAGCACCTTGGGGTTGGTCATCAGGGCACGGGCGATGGCCAGCATCTGCTGTTCTCCACCAGACAGCTGGTTGCCGTAGTGATCCATACGCTCCGCCAGGCGGGGAAAGATGGCGCATACCCGTTCCATAGTATAGGGGTCCGCCGATCCCGAGTGGTTGGCCGTAGCCACCAGCAGATTCTCACGCAGGGTCAGATTGGGAAAGATCTGCCGCCCTTCGGGCACCAGGCCAAAGCCCAACCGGGCCACCGCATAGCTGGGCAGTGACTGGATCTCTTCACCCTCGAAAAAAATCTGCCCGGCACTGGCGGGCGTCATGCCCATGATGGCGCGTACCGTGGTGCTCTTCCCCATGCCATTGCGCCCCAGCAAGGTGACCACCTCCCCTGCCCGCATGGTCAGATTCACCCCAAACAACACCTGGCTGCCGTTATATCCGGCCTCCACCTGCTGCAACTTCAGCATTGACCCTCCCCGCCCAGATAGGCCTGCTGCACCGCCGGGCTGGCACGAACCTGATCCGGCGTGCCGGTGATGATCGCCTGACCATAATCCAGCACCGTAATACGGTCGGCCAGGGCAAACACCACATCCATGTCGTGCTCCACCAAAAGGATGGTCAGCTCACCCTTGAGTTGCCGGATCAATTGGGACAACTTCAGCGTGCCTCCCGGCCCCATCCCCGCCATGGGTTCATCCAACAGCAGCAGGCGCGGACGGGCGGCCAGCACCATGCCAACCTCCAGCTGTTTTTTCTCGCCATGGGAGAGGGCTGCGGCTGGCTCATTGGCGCGCTCGGCCAGACCCACCTGCTCCAGCGCCGCAAGTGCAGGCACAACCAGTGACAGATCCCTCGCCGCCGGCCGCCAAAAGCGGAAGCTGTGTCCCTGATGGGCCTGGATCGCCAACGCCATGTTCTGCGCCAATGTGAGGCGTTCGAATACCGAAGTGACCTGAAACGAACGGGCGATGCCGATCTGCGCCCGCCGGTAAACCGGCAGCCGGGTGACATCCTTTCCTTGATAGCGGATAGTGCCGGAATCCGGTCTCAACTCCCCGGCCAGTTGATTGACCAGGGTGGTCTTACCCGCGCCATTGGGACCAATCAGGGCATGCAACTCACCGGCGGCGACATCGAAGGAGAGATCACGGCTCGCCTCCAGGGCACCGAAGCGTTTACACAGATTCTGCACCTGCAACAGCGGCTGCGTCATCGAACACCCCGCCCCGCCAACAAGCCATACACCCCCTGGCGGGCAAACAACACCACCAGCACCAGAAACGGCCCCAGCAGCAGCATCCAGTGCTCGGTATAGGCCGACAACACCTCCTCCATCAGCAGCAGAATCAGCGCCCCCAACACCGGCCCGAACAGCGTGCCCATCCCGCCCAGCAACACCATGATCAGGATCTCCCCCGACCGGGTCCAGTGCATCAGGCCGGGGCTGACGAACTCGGTCTGGTTGGCGATCAGGGCCCCGGCCAGGCCGGCACCCGCACCAGCGATGGTGAACGCCGTCAACTGGTAGCGGAAGATCGGATACCCCAGCGCCTGCATGCGGCGCTCATTCTCCCGCGCCCCCCGCAGCATACGGCCGAAACGGGCATGCACCAGGCGATGGCTGAAAAAGATGAAGCCGGCCAGCAGCAATAGGCAGAGATAGTAGAAGGTGACGTCATCCCCCAGATCCAGGCCCGGCAGACCGTTGCGGGCATAGAGACTGAGGCCGTCATCGCCACCGTAGGTCTCCAGGGAAATGAAAAAGAAGAACAGCATCTGGGCAAACGCCAAGGTGATCATGATGAAATGCATGCCCCGGGTGCGCAGAGAGAAAAAACCGATCAGGGCCGCGAACGCCGCCGAAACCAGCATTGCCAGCGGCAGCGCCAGGAGGCCATTCTCCGTCCCTTCCACAACGAACGGCCAGTCGAGCAGCGGGGTTCCTTCATAGCTATGGAAGGCGAGAATACCCACCACATAGGCACCGACACCGAAAAAGGCGGCATGCCCAAGACTCACCATGCCACCGAAACCCACGATCAGATCGAGGCTCACAGCGACCAGGGCGTAGATCAGGATGCGGCTGAACAGGGAGACCAGATAGCTGTCACCGAGGATCGACGCCAGCAGTGGCAACACCAGAAAGAATGCCGCACCAGTTATTAGCAACAAACGCTCGCGGCCGGGTGTGGCAGGAAACATCTTCACCCCCCCTGCACCGGAAACAGGCCCCGGGGCCGCCACAGCAGGATACCGGCCATCAGGATATAGACCGACATCGAAGCGATGGATGCGCCAACGCTGTCCGCCTCTGCGACCGGCAACAGCAGCCTCAGGGCATCGGGAAGAAAGGCCCGCCCCAGGGTATCCACCATACCCACCAACAGAGCGGCGATCAGGGCACCACGAATGGAACCGATGCCGCCAATCACGATCACCACGAAGGTAAGAATCAGGATACTCTCACCCATCCCGGATTCCACAGCGAGGATCGGCCCGGCCATGGCACCGGCCAGCCCAGCCAGCAGCGCCCCCAGCCCGAACACCAGGGTATACAGCAGATTGATGTTCACCCCCAGGGCCGCAATCATCTCCCGGTTGCTGGCCCCGGCCCGGATCTGCATACCTAGACGGGTGTGGGCAAACAGCAGATAGAGCAGCAGGGCCACCAGGATTCCCACCGCAATGACCGCCAGCCGATAACTGGGATAAGGGGCCCCGGGGATCAACTCCAGAGTGCCTGAGAGCCAGTCGGGCACATCCATGAACAGGGGCTGACGCCCCCATATCACCCGGGTCAGTTCATTGAAAAAGAAGATCAGGCCAAAGGTCGCCAACACCTGGTCCAGGTGATCCCGACCATAGAGCCGGCGCAACACGAACCGCTCCACCAGCATACCGAGCAAGGCTGACGCCGGTAATGCCAGCATCAGCCCCAGCAGAAAGCTGTCGCTGAACCGCATCACGCTGGCCGCCACGTAGGCCCCCACCATATAGAAAGAGCCGTGGGCCAGATTGATCACCCCCATGATGCCAAACACCAGGGTAAGCCCGGCGGACATCAGGAACAACATCACCCCTAGCTGCAGCCCATTGAGCAGCTGTTCGATCACCAGCAACATGCGCACCCCTGCTGCGCCGTGCGCCGCACGCCTTTCTCCTTGCAAGGCCTGCAGCGCGGTCAGTACATGCGCCGGGAACTACATCCGGCACTCTGTAGCGTAGGCGTCTCCGTGATCGCTCAGGACTTTTTTCAGAACACGATTGGTAAACCCGCCATCGGCGCCCTTCACCACTTCACGGACATAGATGTCCTGAATCGGATGGTGATTGGTATTGAATCGGAAGTTGCCGCGAACCGATGCAAATTTTGCCTGCTCCAGGGCATGGCGAAAATCATCCGCCCGCGAGACGTCACCGTTCACCGCCTTCAGCGCACTGCCGATCAGTTTGGCTGCATCATAGCCCTGGCTGGCATAGAGCGTTGGCGTACGGCCATAGGTCTTGCGGAAGGCGGCGACAAAGGCCTTGTTGGCAGGATTTTCCAGGTCGTGACTCCACTGGGAGCTGTTGCGCACACCCTGGGCCGCCTTGCCCACCGCCTTGAGCAGGCGCTCATCGAAGGAAAAGGCCGGCCCAAACAGGGGAATCTGCTGGTTCAGCCCGGCCTGGGTGTACTGTTTGAGAAAATTGATCCCCATGCCACCGGGCAGGAAGAAAAATACTGCGTCCGGCTTGGCAGCGCGCAGGGCGGCCAGCTCCGCTGCATAGTCCGCCTGCCCCAGCTTGGTATAGACCTCACCGGCGATATTGCCCTTGTAGAAACGCTTGAAGCCGGCCAGATGATCCTTGCCGGCAGGATAGTTGGGGGCGATCAGATAGACGTTATTGAAACCTGCATCACTGACGTATTGGCCCATGGCCTCGTCCAGATTGTCATTCTGCCAGGCGACATTGAAATAGTTCTTGTTGCAACCCTTGCCGGCCAGCCTTGAAGGACCTGCGTTGGGGCTGATGTAGAAAACCCCCTGACGCACCACCTTGGGCACCACCGCCAACGCCACATTGGAGAAGACGACACCGGTCATGATCTTGACCTGGTCACGCTTGATGAAGCGCTCGGCGATCTGGCGCCCTTTCTCCGGCTTGCGACCATCATCGTCGACCAGCAACTCCACCGCCACGCCGCCCAGCTTGCCACCACCCTGGTCGATCGCCAGCCTAAAGCCGTCACGGATATCTTCTCCAAGGTACCCCGCCTTGGTGGAAAGGGTGGTCACCATGCCGATCTTGACCGGCTCCGCCACGGCCGCTCCGGCCACCAAACCCGCCATCATAGCGAAAACTGCAAGTCTCTTTTTCATCTTCGTCTATACCCCGTGAGGCCGCTGTTCATCGGATTGAGATGGGCGCCATCATATCATCGTTGCGAGGGGAATCCAGGGAGAGCAGACAACACGCGATAGCCATCACTCCATCACCTTCCCCCGCAGCGCCTTCAGCCGCCCCCGTTGCACCTTCTCATCTACCCTCTTTTTGCGGGCACGCTTGGTTGGGCGTGTAGGCCTGCGCTGCTTGCGCACCGCTGCTGCCTTGCGGATCAACGCCTGCAAACGATCCAAGGCATCCTGCCGGTTCTTCTCCTGGCTGCGAAATTCCTGGGCCTTGATGACGACAACGCCACTCCTGCTGATACGCCTGTCACGCATCGACAGCAGGCACTGCTTATAGAAATCCGGTAGTGACGAGGCCATGATATCGAAACGCAGATGCACGGCACTCGAGACCTTGTTCACATTCTGCCCACCAGCACCCTGGGCACGAATCGCATTCAGCTCGATCTCTACATCCGGGATCTCTACCTTGTTGGAGATGATCAGGGGCATGGTTATCTCAGGACATTTGGTGCGCTAAAGGAATTCAAAAAATGACACTGCCAGGTTCCTTAAATCAGCATGGGTGGGCATTGCAGGGCAGCTCAGTCCAACGGTAATTTATCCGTGCATGCTGCGCACTGCGGATAAATGCTTAGATGATGAGAGAGTGTACTATATAAGTCCGTAGATATAGAGTTCAGAAGTTCAATAAAAAATACAATGCGCATCGTGTGCCGATATGTTGATCAAATTCTCCATCTATTGGTTTTCCACAATGCAAGGGCACTGAATGTCCTTGCCCAGAAATTGGCCTTTTCTTCGGCGGGATATTTTAAGAAGTCGATATGCCACTTATATCTTGGTTCGATGTAAAAATCTCGAAAAATGTTGGCAATATGTTTGGGTTTCCAGTTTGCATAGATTAAAAGATCATAGACAAACCCCATCATATTCTTAGGCTGCAAGGCCATTGGATTTGGACAATACAACACCTCTCTTACAAAATCAGTAATATCAGGGTCATTTTTGGCCTTTTCCAGTGCCTCGTAACGAGGCAGGTCTTCTGTTTTTTCGAATTCATTGTGAAATTCATACAGTGGACTAGCCTTATATTCTTTAACAAAATCAATCAAATTATCATTTGATACAGGGATCATCCCTGAAAATTGTTCTGCATGTTCCGCTGCCATTTCGAGATTCCACATGCAGTCAACAATTTTGTCCGGGTCATTTTCCTCGATTAACATTTTTCCGTCATAATACGCTCCGATTACATCCACTAAAGGTGGAAGATGAAACGCCCTATACACATCATGATTCTTTTTGTGCAAACTAAAGGGGCTCCGTATGGAGCGCATAAATGGCGACCCTTCCGCCCAGGAATTGTCAAAATTAATGCACTGATCGATGCTGTCTGAAATAGTTACAGGCAATGTACTTTGAATTTCATGATTCTTGTAGGCCTGGATAGTTATCAAGGAAAGGTATTCGGCAAGTTTCCCCAAGCCGCTGAATACGCTGGCAGCTTTTAAGGAAGTACCCCACCATCTTTTGATGTCTTTTTTATCAATATATTGGCATGCAGCAATCAGATCATCTTCCAAGAAGCCTATCTTTTCTATTTCTTTTGTGGCCATGGCATCCAGAAGATTTTGCCATAAAATATGCGCTCCTGAGGGCGTATAATCGAGAAGATATGGAATGCCTCTACTGCGGAAATACTGCTCCACATACCTGCAAACAGGAATCGTCTGTTTAAACCAGTATCTTTGGGATTCCTTATCAGTATATAACTTGTTGTTTTCTCCGAATAAAAACACTTCAAAGTCCAATGGCATAAGAACAGACCGGCTTTTTTCGCCAACTACAGGCATATGCACCTGCATACCCTTAATGAGGGTGAATTTTTCAAGCTGGTCCACTGGTTCAACTGCCACAAGAAAATTTGGATCCCAGCCATCGGCAAGCAATTCGCGCCCGGCTGCTATTACATAGTGAAAATACTTGAAGCTGTTTTTTTGTTTATCGATGACTTTTGCATAATATTGTTGTGGGGTCATATTCAAATCCTTTCGCATACCATTTCATGATGGTTTAACTTGAACGATTTAATTTTCGCCACCATCCGGAACGACCAATCAACGGATTGAGGTATGGGTAACTAACCTTGTTCTTTCAATCAGTTATACAGACCTTCACGCGTACAGGAAGTATTAGAACCCTATCCACTCAAAGTCCAATGTTATTGAACAGCCATCCCCCTCGAATTCCCGCCGCACGTAACCCGGCAATACCGCACCCTGCGCCGCCAGTTGGACTGCAGTGCCACCTGGCAGAGGTCCGGCTATGAACTATAGTTCATACAGTAAAAAGAGGAATCAGAGTTGTGATGAAAGCCGCAGTCAATGAATACAGCCCGACGGAAGAGATTGCCCACACCGTCACCCACGGAGTGGGTATTCTGCTCAGTATCGGCGGGCTGGTGGTACTGGTCGCTTTTGCCGCTCTCTACGGGGATGTCTGGCACATTACGAGTTCAACTATCTATGGTGCGAGCCTGATCCTGCTGTATGCCACCTCCACACTCTACCACGGGATACCTCACCCAAAAGCCAAGCCGGTGCTGCGCCAGCTCGATCATGCGGCTATATTCCTGCTGATTGCCGGTACCTACACGCCGTTTACGCTGGTGAGCCTGCGTGGGACCTGGGGCTGGACGCTGTTTGGTGTGGTGTGGGGGATTGCGCTCATCGGTGTTTTGCTGGAATTGCTGGGTCCGGCACGTCTGCGCAGATGGTCGATGCTGCTGTATCTGGGTATGGGCTGGCTGATCGTGGCGGCGATCAAGCCGATGCTGTCGGCAGTTGAGCCGGGTGGGCTATGGTTGCTGGCGCTGGGCGGACTCAGTTACACCGTCGGTGCCGCTTTCTATGCCTGGAACAGGATAAGTTTCAACCATGCCATCTGGCATCTGTTCGTGCTGCTGGGCAGTATTCTGCATTTCTTCTCCGTTTTGTTCTACGTATTGCCGCAACCTGCCTGACAGGACTCTCACCTGCTCGATCACAAGCCGTGGGTGGGAGCAGGCTTGTGAGGAAATAGAAGGCTGGAAAGGCATCCCTGGATATCCATGATTCAAGAACTGATGATCGAATTTGCTCGCCGCACCGGGTTGTCACCGACTGCAGAATCCCCGCATCGCTATCTGTGGACCGACGCCTTTGCAGTCTGCAACTACCTGGGGCTCTTTGGTAACACTGGCGACCGAATATACAGGGATATGGCCCAGAATCTGGTGGACCAGGTGCACCACGCCCTCGGCCGTCATCGGGAGGACGATTTCCGGAGCGGCTGGATCAGCGGCCTTGGTGACCAGGAGGGTGAACGGCATCCCACCATTGGAGGGCTGCGGATCGGCAAGGCCATGAATGAACGTGGTCCAGAGGATCCCTATGATGAGGCCCAGGAGTGGGACCGGGATGGCCAGTACTTCCACTATCTGACCAAGTGGATGCATGCGCTGAACCGGATGAGCCGGGTGACCGGTGATCCGATCTATAACCGGTGGGCTACAGAACTGGCAAAGACCGCCCACGCCCGCTTCACCTATGTGCCTTCTTTCGGAGGCCGGATGCGCATGTACTGGAAGATGAGCATCGACCTGAGCCGGCCGCTGGTTCCTTCCATGGGACAGCAGGATCCTCTCGATGGATACATCACCTACAACCAGCTGCAAAGATGCCTGCCCGGGGGCCAGGTGAAATCGACCCAGCCAGATCTCCACGGAGAGATCACGGAAATGACAGAGATCTACAGTGGGCAGAGCTGGGCTACCGATGATGCGCTGGGCATCGGGGGACTGCTGTGTGATACCTGGAAACTGGCGCAAATGACGATCGGCTGTGGTTTCAGTCAACCCGGGCTGCTGGAGAGCCTGCTGAATGCCTCCCTGGCGGGACTGCAATCCTTCGTGCGCACCGATGCATTGCACCTGCCGGCGATCTACCGGCTGCCGTTTCGGGAATTCGGCCTCTCCATCGGGTTACGGGCCATTCAACGACTTCAGCGATCGATGCACGAGCAGCCGGATCTGTACGAAGATCAGGTCCGGCTGCATGGGCCTGTGGGGATCCTGATGAGCTATCAGCCATTGGCCGAAGAGATCGAGGCCTTTTGGCTGGATCCGCTCAACCGGGAAGCTGAGACCTGGAAAGAACATCTGGATATCAATACGGTGATGCTGGCCACCAGTCTTGCCCCGGATGGCTTTCTGACAATCTGAACAGCCGATTTTTCTCCACCGCTGCCGCCGTATTCCTTGTGGGCCAGACCCGGAGTAGGATGGTAAGGAATCAATACAGTCTAGGAAACAGCCATGGACCCCAGGGCAGACTTCGATATCAGAGATTCGTCACTGGCAGAGCAGGGGCACGAACGTATCGCCTGGGCACTGCAGGAGATGCCCGTGTTGCGCCAGCTGATGGAGCGGTTCAGTCGGCAGCGCCCACTGGAGGGCATCCGGCTCAGCGGCTGCCTGCACATCACCACCGAGACCGCCAACCTGGCCCGCGCGCTGAAGGCGGCGGGGGCGGATCTGGTGCTCTGTGCCAGCAATCCACTGAGTACCCAGGATGACGTGGCCGCCTCCCTGGTAGAGCATGACGGTATCCCCGTATTCGCTATTCGCGGCGAATCCACCGATGTCTACTATCAGCATGTCGGTGCAGCGCTGGACCATCGGCCGGCCATCACCATGGACGATGGCGCAGACCTGGTCAGCGAGATTCACAGGTCCCGTCCCCAACTCATCGACCAGATGCTGGGCAGCACCGAAGAGACCACCACCGGGGTGATACGCCTGCGCGCTATGGCCCGGCAGGGCGCATTGCGGTTTCCGGTGATTGCGGTCAATGATGCCATGACCAAGCACCTGTTCGACAACCGTTATGGCACCGGGCAGAGCACCCTGGACGGGGTGATACGTGCCACCAATATCCTGCTGGCCGGCAAGACTTTCTGCGTGGTTGGCTATGGCTGGTGTGGGCGGGGTATCGCCATGCGTGCCAAGGGCCACGGGGCCCACGTCATCGTCACCGAGGTCGACCCGCTACGGGCCCTGGAAGCCACCATGGATGGCTACCGCGTCATGCCGCTGCTGGAGGCGGCAAGGCTGGCTGACTTCGTGGTTACCGCCACCGGCAACAAGCACGTGGTGGATCAGGCCCATCTGGCGGTCATGAAGGACGGCTGTGTGCTGGCCAACTCCGGGCATTTCAACGTCGAGATCAACATCCCCGCTCTGGAGGAGATGGCCGTGGAGTGCCATCGGCCGCGTCCCTCGGTGGACGAATACCGGCTGGCGGATGGTCGACGCCTGTGTCTGCTGGCAGAGGGCCGGCTGGTCAATCTGGCGGCGGCCGAGGGGCATCCTTCGGCGGTGATGGACATGAGTTTTGCCAACCAGCTCTTGTGCGTGATCCATCTGGCGAGCCATGGGCGGACACTGGACAATCGGGTGCATCAGGTCCCGCGGGAGATCGACCAGGAGGTGGCGCGCCTGAAGCTGGCGGCCATGGATATCAGCATCGATGAGTTGACGGCCGAGCAGCAGGACTATCTTTCGTCCTGGGAGGAGGGCACATGAGCCGGAACAAAGGGCAGCAGCGGATGATTCAGGACATTGAGAGCGAGGTGGCCTTTACCCGTCATATGATCAGCCGGGATCACCTAGATCCGCGGGTCATGGCCGCCATGCGTGAGGTGCCGCGGGACGCCTTCGTGCCGTCGGACCTGAGATATGCCGCCTTTGACAATGGTCCGCTGCCCATCGGTTACGGGCAGACCATCTCACAGCCCTACATCGTGGCCTTGATGACCGATTTGCTGCAGCTGCAGCCGGAGCATCGGGTTCTGGAAATTGGTACCGGCTCCGGCTATCAGTCCGCTATCCTGTCGCGGCTGTGCCGGCAGGTGTACAGCGTGGAGGTGGTACCCGAACTCAGCAAAACGGCACAGCAGATGTTCAAACAGCTGGGGTATGACAATATCCAAATTCGAACCGGCAACGGCTATGGGGGCTGGCCGGAGCATGCGCCCTACGACGGCATCATCGTTACTGCGGCCGCCAGCCATGTTCCGCCTGCGCTCATCGAACAGCTGAAGCCGGGCGGAAGGCTGGTCATCCCCGTAGGAGAGCCCCGCAGTTATCAGGAGCTCATCCTGGTGGAGAAGGATCCCCAGGGTGAAATCCATTCCCGGGATATTCTCGGTGTCGCCTTCGTCCCCCTGGTGGACACCGGGCCGACCGCTGAGTGATGACGGGCAACTGTCTATAGTGCCGCTGCTGCGCTGGCTAAACTATTTAACAGCATGATGCTTATCGACATTAGCCTGTGGCAAGAATATTTTAAAGTCATATATTGCTCAGGGTTTCTGTAAGCCGGATATTCACAACCGGTTTGCCGAAGAAGGTGATATTAATGGGAAAATGGCTATGGTTATGGTTATGGGCGAGTCCCCAAAAGTTGATGTAATGGCACAACTACAGCAGCAGTATCAAAGTCTTCTGCAGGTAACACAACTGCTGGTTCAGGCGGGCGCCGATTTGAATCTGAAAAACAGACGAAGAAAAACGGCCTTTGACATAGCCAGTGAAGCGCCTGAATCTCTGTACGAGAATGATATTCATCATTTCAGACCTATAAAAACTGATCCAGCAGTGCAGAAAAACTGAAAACGAATATGAATTTCACAGCCAGGAAGACCAGGACCCATTGATCAGATGCCGTCAATGAAGCCTGTCGATGGACCCGAATAATAATTCCCGCAATACACAAACACTCAAACATCTTTCGGCTCGATAGCGCCAACACCAAGCAGCACACAGAGATACCCTCTGTTAACAAATCACTGAGAATCACCATTGCGGCTCAGCGTGCCAGACAATACTCGTTTATAAAAACGGGCACCGTTTTCGGCCTTCATCAGATGAAGATAAGCCTTTACCGCAAAATATTCCGGGTTGAGAAACAGGTATGTTTCATCAATCTGATGCTCATTTTCGAAAGCGCCGACCTTGATTACTTCGAGAATTTGCTTACGTACAGGCGGAGGAAATGTTGCCAGTTGCACAGTATAGGCAATGTATTCATGAGCGGTTATGGATGGCCTGGATATTCTAAAGTTCTTCTGCGCGACGGCATGAGCGATCTCATGTGCTATAAAACTTTGGTGCAGTGCATCGTTCATTTCCAGACCAAATATCGATCTACCTTTTGTAGCTTTTTGGCTGGCTGAAAATGATAAAACAGTGACATCGCCTGACCGGTCGTCAAATGTCCCGAATACCGGCAATGCATCATGGGTTGTGAGCGCATCCACCACGATAATTCTTAGTTCATGGCTTACATCAAAGCCATAGCGCCGCATAAAGTCGGTCGTTCTGCGTGCCATAGCACAGGTGGTTTCGAAATCTGCATCCACCTGGGCATCCACCACCGCATTAGTTCCAGAACAACGCCGCACGTCTCCATTCACTTCGACAGAAAGGAGTAACAGAAATAATACAAATACAGATGCGACCACTACCCTGCCCCTCCATTTACACGTCCTGTTTCAATTATAGGTATTCCTGACCAATGCCGGAGCTCGAAACAATGTCGGGGTCAAAAGAAGGCTAGGTTACCCTGGCCCCAATATTGCACCCGGGAACGCGATGATCGCGCCAAAATGGTTGTTCTCAGGCGAATTTACGATTGAGAAAATACCGGCTGAGGACGACCAGATTGGTGTGAGGGCGCATTCAATAGGGGTTGGTTACATTTCGTCACCTGCCAATACTCCTGATAATCACTTTTATATCATATTGATATGGTATTTTACGTGTGACCTGATGCAGCTTACAATCTAACTGCCGAATACCTGCTCAAGTCACTCCTCATCCCGTGACTCCAGGGCGAAGCGGCTGTTATCCATATATCACACCAACAGATGCCCCGCTCCAGGAAACGCCCGACCCGCTCACTCACGGCACGGACGAGGCTATTCAGCTCGATCTTGTCGGGCACCTTCACCCGCTGGTAACGCAGCCGGCCGCTTTTACTTGTGTTAGCGGCTGAGTAAAACCGCGCATAGATGGCGAAGTCGGTTTCATGAT
>CAZJCM010000030.1:0-43444 GCA_964544655.1 uncultured Sedimenticola sp.
TCGTTCCATGGGGGTTTTCCTATACCGCTGTGGGGGCAAGGGTATGACCATTGGACGAAACGTGATTTAGAGAGAGCGGAGAGAGATGAAGCCCGATATCGATCCACAGGAAACACAGGAATGGCTGGATGCCCTGGAGGCAGTATTTGAAAACGAAGGCGCCGACCGGGCCCATTATCTGCTCGAAAGACTGATCGACAAGGCGCGCCGGTCCGGGGCCTACCTGCCCTACAGCGCCAATACCGCCTACGTCAATACGATCCCGGTCACCAAACAGGCGCGTTTTCCGGGAGATCGCTCCATGGAGCGGCGTATCCGCTCCTTCATCCGCTGGAATGCCATGGCCATGGTGGTGCAGGCCAATCGGCTCTCCACCGAGCTGGGCGGGCATATCTCCAGTTTTGCCTCAGCCGCCACCCTGTTCGATGTGGGCTTCAACCACTTTTTTCAGGCACGGAACGATACCCAAGGCGGTGACCTGGTCTTTTTTCAGGGCCACTCAGCGCCTGGTATCTATGCGCGGGCCTACCTCGAAGGGCGTATCAGCGAAGAGGAACTGTACAGTTTCCGCCAGGAGGTGGATGGCAACGGCCTCTCTTCCTATCCTCACCCCTGGCTGATGCCCGGATTCTGGCAGTTCCCCACCGTTTCCATGGGGCTGGGGCCACTGATGGCCATCTATCAGGCGCGCTTCATGCGCTATATCAATGACCGGGGGCTGTTGAATACCACGGGGCGCAACGTGTGGGCCTTCATGGGCGACGGTGAGATGGACGAGCCGGAGGCGCTGGGCGCGATCTCTCTGGCCGGCCGGGAACGGCTGGACAATCTGGTCTTCGTGGTCAACTGCAATCTGCAGCGGCTGGACGGGCCGGTGCGGGGCAATGGCAAGATCATTCAGGAGCTGGAAGCGGTGTTTCGCGGTGCCGGCTGGAATGTGATCAAGGTGATCTGGGGCGGCTATTGGGATCCCCTGCTGGCCCGGGACAAGGATGGATTGCTGTTGAAGCGCATGGAGGAGTGCGTGGATGGGGATTATCAGGCCTACAAGGCCAAGGGGGGGGCTTATACCCGTGAGCACTTCTTCGGCAAGTACCCCCAACTCCTGGAGATGGTCGCCAACATGACCGATGAGGATATCTGGCGCCTGAACCGTGGTGGCCATGATCCGCACAAGGTCTATGCGGCCTATGCCGCCGCCATGGCCCACACCGGGCAGCCGACGGTCATCCTGGCGAAGACAGTGAAGGGTTACGGCATGGGTGTGGCTGGCGAAGGGCAGAACATCACCCACTCCCAGAAGAAGATGGGAGAGGTGGCGCTGAAGGCGTTTCGTGATCGGTTCAATATCCCCATCCCCGATGAACGGATCAGTGCCACGCCGTTCTACAAACCCCCGGCCGACAGCCCCGAGCTGGCCTACATGAAGCAGCGGCGTGAGGCCTTGGGTGGCTATCTGCCGGTGCGCAGCAGTACGGCGCCGCAGCTGGAGATCCCTCCGCTGGAGACCTTTCAGGCCCTGCTGGATGGCAGTGGTGACAAGACCATGTCCACCACCATGGCCTTCGTGCGCCTGCTGACCACCCTGATCCGGGACAAGAAGGTGGGCCGGCAGGTGGTGCCCATCGTGCCGGATGAGGCCCGCACCTTTGGCATGGAGGGTATGTTCCGTCAGCTGGGCATCTATTCCCATGTCGGCCAGCTGTATGAGCCGGTGGATGCGGATCAGGTGATGTATTACCGGGAGGATCAGAAGGGGCAGGTGCTGCAGGAGGGGATCAACGAGGCCGGGGCCATGTCGTCCTGGATCGCGGCCGCCACCTCCTACAGTAATCATGGCATCAGCATGATTCCTTTCTATATCTATTACTCGATGTTCGGTTTCCAGCGTATTGGAGACCTGGCCTGGGCGGCGGGCGATATGCAGGCACGGGGGTTTCTGATCGGTGGCACAGCGGGTCGCACCACCCTGGCCGGAGAAGGGTTGCAGCATCAGGATGGCCACAGCCATCTGCAGGCGGCGACCATCCCCAATTGCGTCTCCTACGACCCGGCCTTCGCCTATGAACTGGCCGTCATCGTCCAGGATGGGATGCGGCGTATGTTCCAGGTCCAGGAAAATATCTTCTATTACATCACGGTGATGAATGAAAACTACCCCCAGCCGGCGATGCCCGAGGGGGTGGAGCAGCAGATCCTGCAGGGAATGTATCTCTATCAGGCGGGTGGCCGGCGGAAGCGGCGGGTCCAGCTGCTGGGCAGTGGCGCCATTCTGCGTGAGGTGATCGCTGCGGCAGAGTTGCTGGAAGATGATTTCAACGTCTCTGCCAATGTCTGGAGCGTCACCAGCTTCAACGAGCTGCGCCGGGAGGGGCTGGATGTGGAGCGCTGGAATATGCTTCATCCGGATGAGACTCCCCGTATCCCATTGGTGCGGCAACAGCTGTCGGCGCACAGGGGGCCGGTGGTGGCGGCCACTGACTATATCCGCTCATACCCCGACCAGATCCGTCCTTTCGTCCCTGGCCGTTACAAGGTGCTGGGTACTGATGGTTTCGGCCGTAGCGACATGCGCGCCCAGTTGCGTAAATTCTTCGAGGTGAATCGGCATTACGTGGTGCTGGCGGCCCTCACTGCCCTGGTCGAGGATGGCGAAATTGGCCCGGATGTGGTGATCGAGGCGATGAAAAAGTATCGCATCGATCCTGACAAGCCGAACCCGGTGAAGGTTTGAGGGGAGGAGGCAGCGTGGCTATGGAAAAAGAGATACAGGTACCGGATATCGGTGATTTTGCCGGTGTCGAAGTGATCGAGGTCCTGGTCAGGCCCGGTGACCGGATCGACGTCGAGGACTCCCTGATCACTCTGGAGAGCGACAAGGCGACGATGGAGATCCCTTCTCCCGATGCTGGAGAAGTGAAGGAAGTCCTGGTCCGGGTCGGTGATACGGTGGCGGAGGGGGATCCTCTGCTGTTGCTGCTGGTGGACGAAGATGCCGGCAGTGGGGGAGAAAGTGACACCACGGACGGCGTGCCGACGGTGGCGGCAGAAGAGGCAGAGATGGTGCAGGCACCGGCGCCGGTGCCGGAGCGGGATGCCCGGTCACAGCAGCGTCTGCCTGGGGACAAAGCGCAATACACCCCACCGGTGTTGGTGCGGCCATCCGATGCGCCGGTGGCGAAACCCCATGCCAGCCCCTCGGTGCGTCGCTTTGCCCGTGAGTTGGGGGTCGACCTGTCACTGCTCAAAGGCAGTGGTCCCAAGGGTCGCATCACCCGGGAGGATGTGCAGAATCATATCAAGCGGGTTCTGGCCGGGGGGGCGCCGGCGGCTGCTGCCGGTCCATTGCAGCTGCCCGCGGTGCCGCAAGTGGATTTTTCCGCCTTTGGCGAGATCGAAGAGCGGCCGCTGAGCCGGATCAAGAAAATCAGTGGCACCCACCTGACGGCCTGTTGGTTGAACATTCCCCACGTCACTCAGTTCGATGAAGCGGACATCACCGAGTTGGAAGCGTTTCGCCAGGCCCAGAAGGCAGTGGCGGAAAAACAGGGGCTGCGGCTCACTTTCCTGCCGTTTCTGATGAAGGCGGTGGTGGCGGCGTTGCAGTCCATGCCCGAGTTCAACAGTTCCCTGAGTGCGGATGGTGAACGGCTGATCCTGAAGCACTATTTTCACATCGGCGTGGCAGTGGATACGCCAAACGGCCTGATGGTGCCGGTAATCCGCGATGTGGACCGAAAGGGGATTATGGAGCTCTCCCGGGAGTTGATGGAGGTGAGTGGTCGTGCCCGTGAAGGAAAGCTGCTGCCGGAAGACCTGAAAGGGGGCTGTTTCTCTATTTCCAGCCTCGGTGGCATCGGCGGCACTGCCTTCACGCCCATCGTCAATGCCCCTGAAGTGGCGATTCTCGGGGTCTCCCGCTCGTCCATGAAGCCGGTGTGGAATGGCAGCGATTTCCAGCCCAGGCTCACACTGCCGCTGTCGCTTTCCTACGACCACCGGGTGATCGATGGCGCCCAGGCGGCCCGCTTCACCACTCTGTTGTCGGGGCTGCTGGCCGATATCCGAAAATTGCTGCTATAAGTAATTTTAATTTGCCTATGGATGGGATAATCTTCGCCAGCATTTGGGCTATATTTGTCCCATCGATGCGGGTCAGGACAACGCCTGATCCAGCCTAACCATAAGGAAAAGAGATGAGTAACCCTGTACCGGTAACAGTACCGGATATTGGTGATTTTGAATCGGTGGATATCATCGAGGTGCTGGTGAAGCCGGGCGATGAGATTGAGGCCGAGGATTCGCTGATCACCTTGGAGAGTGACAAGGCCACCATGGATATCCCCTCACCCTACTCCGGGCGAGTCAGGGAGGTGAAGGTGAAAGTGGGGGACAGTATCTCCCGTGACGGGCTGATCCTGACCATGGACCTGGCCGGGGAGGATGCGGCGACACCCCATGAGCCGAGTGCTGCGCCGGTCTCCGGGGCGGTGAAGGGGCACCCGGACATCCAGGCGGACGTGGTGGTGCTGGGTGCCGGTCCCGGTGGTTACACGGCGGCCTTCAGGGCCGCCGACCTGGGTTTGAAGACGGTGTTGATCGAGCGTCATTCCGATCTCGGCGGCGTCTGTCTCAATGTAGGCTGCATCCCATCCAAGGCCCTGTTGCATGCCGCCGATGTGATCAATGAGGCGGAAGAGATGAGCGCCATGGGCATCCACTTCAGCAAGCCAGAGATCGACCTGGAAAAGCTGCGTGCCGGCAAGGACAAGGTGGTGAAGCGGCTGACCGGGGGATTGGCGGGCATGGCCAAGCAGCGTGGCGTCACCCTGGTTCACGGCTGGGCCAAGTTCGAATCCCCCAACCGTATCGGGGTGGAGACGGCGGAAGGGCACCGCTCCATCGCTTTCGACCATGCCATCATCGCCTGCGGCTCACGGCCGGTGGAGATTCCGGGGTTTCCCAATGAGGACCCCCGTCTGATCAACTCAACGGGTGCCCTGGCGCTGACCGATATCCCCGACCGGATGCTGGTCGTGGGCGGTGGCATCATCGGCCTGGAGATGGCCACCGTCTACAGCACCCTGGGCAGCCGCATCGATGTGGTGGAACTGCAGAGCAGCCTGATTCCCGGGTGCGACCCCGATCTGGTGAGGCCGCTGAAAAAGCGCCTGGGAAAACGCCTGAACCAGATCATGCTGGAGACCAGGGTCACCGAGATCAAGGCGCAGAAGAACGGGCTCAAGGTCCTGTTCGAAGGCAAGCAGGCGCCGGACAAGGCACAGCTCTACGACAAGGTGCTGGTGGCGGTGGGACGGGTGCCCAACGGCAAACTGATCGGTGCCGAACATGCCGGGGTGGAGGTCGACGAGCGCGGCTTTATTCCGGTGGACGCTCATATGCGTACCAACGTACCCAATATCTTTGCCATCGGTGATGTGGTGGGCAACCCGATGCTGGCCCACAAGGCGACCCATGAGGCCAAGGTGGCGGCCGAGGTGATCGCCGGCGAGCCGGCGCTGTTCGATCCGCTGACCATCCCATCGGTGGCCTACACCGATCCGGAGGTGGCCTGGATGGGATTGACGGAGACCGAAGCGAAGGCGCAGGGTATCGCCTATGAGAAGGGGGTGTTTCCCTGGGCCGCCTCCGGCCGGGCTCTGGGCATCGGCCGGGATGAGGGTATGACCAAACTGCTGTTCGATCCGGAAACGAAACGCATCCTGGGTGCCGGCATCGTCGGCGTGAATGCCGGGGAACTGATTGGCGAGGCGGTGCTGGCCCTGGAGATGGGGGCAGATGCCGAGGATATCGGTCTCACCATCCATCCTCATCCGACTCTCAACGAGACCATCGGGCTGGCGGCGGAGATGGCGGAAGGGACCATTACCGACCTGATGCCGCCACGCAAGCGTAAGTGAGGCAGGCTGCTGACCCTGGCCCCGATGAAACTGCACTACCGGGAATACGGCCGCTACGATGATCGGCGCCCCACCCTGATCCTGCTGCACGGCCTGCTCGGCTCTTCTGCCAACTGGCATGGTATCGCCCGCCGCCTGGAGGCGGAGCATCATCTGCTGGTGCCGGATCTGCGCAATCATGGCCGCTCTCCCCATGCCGATGAGATGGGCTATCCGGAGATGGCTGGAGATCTGCTGCAACTGGTCGATGAACAGGGCCTCGATCAGGCGCTGTTCATCGGCCACAGCATGGGTGGGAAGGTGGCCATGTGGCTGGCCCTGGCCGAGGTCGAGCGGGTGTCGGGCTTGGTGGTGGTGGATATCGCACCGGTCGCATACCACCACAGCTTCGCCCCTATCATCGGGGCCATGCGGGCAGTGGACCTGCAGCGTCTGGAGTCACGTCAGGCCGCCGATGAAATCCTGGCCCAGCATCTCCCCGACCTGGGACTGCGTCAATATTTGTTGCAAAACCTGGCGTTGGAAAACCGGCGTTGGCGCTGGCGGGTAAATCTGTCGGCAATCGAATCTGCCATGCCGTCGATACTCGACTTTCCCCTGCCGGGGCATAACAGCAGCTATCCCGGCCAAACCCTGTTTCTGTATGGTAGTGAATCGGACTATGTGCAGCCCGGCCATGAAGCGCGTATCCGGTCCCTGTTTCCTTATGCCCGGCTACGGGTGGTCAGTGGCGCCGGCCACTGGCTCTACGCTCAGCGGCCGGAGCAGTTCGTTTCCGCTGTGGCGGCGTTTGTCAGCACTGCAACCCATTGACGCAGGGATGGATGGAGTGGCCGGGGCGGGGCAATAAAGATATATTGTGGGCACGGATCGATTCCAGTCTGTATAGGATCCGGGTCCGTAAAGTCGCTCTATGGGATACCGCACACCCATCCCTGGGGCTTGGTGGCGGCATTCTTGCCGCCGACACCCACAGATCGCCTTGCCAGATCCGCTTTCAGCACAAGTAACCTGATTTACCGGATAGATTCACCACAAAGGCTGTTTCTCCAGGGATAAAGCGCCATGGCAGTAACCGACAATACCTTCATCGGCCGGCTGGTGGAAGTCCACGAGGGCCACATGACGACCATGCTGCCGGTGGAGCAGGGTGCCTTTCCAGTGATCGGGCTCGAAGGTTACCAGGTGATCGTGGGGCAGGTGGGATCCTACCTGGTGATCCGCCAGGGTTCTCTTCAGGTAGTGGGCGTGATCCAGCGGGCCTGGATCGAGACGCGGGCAGGGGGGGGCGGCAATGGGCGTGGCGATGCGGAGGAGATGCCGCGTGACGCTCAACGGGGCTATATCGACCTGATACCCTTGGGGGAACTGGACCAGGCAGGCGCCTTTACCCGTGGTGTGATCCATTATCCGGCGCCCGGGGCTGAGGTGCATGTGGTCAAGCGGATGGAGATGGATGCCCTGTTCAGTCGTTACCGTGCCTTCGAATATCAGCTGGGCTACCTCCCGTCACTGCCGTCGGTGGATATCTGTCTCGATCCATCACGGTTGTTCGGCCGCCACCTGGCGATCCTCGGGCAGTCCGGCTCCGGCAAGTCCTGGAGTACCGCAACGCTGCTGCAGCGGGCGGTGGAGACCATGCCCAATGCCCATATCATCTTGCTCGACCTGCATGGTGAATATGTCTGGCACGACCAGGCCGGTGTGCAGCATGCCGCCTTCAATGAGGAGGCTTATCGCTATGTGGATGCACGGGAGCTGGAGATACCCTATTGGCTCCTCACCTACGCCGAGCTGGTCGATCTGCTGATCGATCGCTCGGATGACAATGCCTCTACCCAGATGGCCTTCTTCCGCGAGGCGCTGCTGAATCTGCGGCGCAAGGCCAACCAGGGAATGAAGGGGGTGACCATCACCATCGATTCGCCGGTCTATTTCTCCATGCTGGATCTGTATCGGCAGTTCAAAGCGGCGAATGAGCAGGTGACCGATTTCGGTAAGAGTCGGGGACCCTTGTACGGACAGTTCGATGAGTTTCTGATCAAGCTGCAGTCACGTTTCAACGACCTGCGTTACGACTTCCTGTACAAGCCGAAGCGCCGCACTTCATCCGATACCCTGGCCGATCTGTTGCGCGATTTCGTGGGATTGCGCAAACCCGAGCGGCCCATCACCGTGATCGATTTCAGTTCGGTGCCGTTCGATGTCCGGCCAACGGTATCGGCCCAGATCGGCCGGCTGGCCTTCGAGTTCAACTACTGGAACCCAAAGGCCAGGGAATTCCCTATCCTGCTGGTGTGTGAGGAGGCCCATGCCTATATCCCCCGCGGTGGTGACAGCCAGTACGACGGCACCCGTCGCTCCATGGAACGGATCGCCAAGGAGGGACGAAAATATGGCGTCGGTCTGGCGGTGGTGAGTCAGCGACCGCACGAATTGTCCGAGACGGTGCTGGCCCAGTGCGGCAACTTTATCTGTTTTCGTGTCACCAACCCGGACGATCAGCAGTACATCCGTGATTTGGTGCCGGATGCCGAGGCCGGGCTGGTCAGCATCCTTGCCACCCTGGGACGGGGCGAGGCGATGGCCATGGGCGAGGCGGTGCCGATTCCCACCCGGTTCCAGTTCTATCCGCCCGATCCTGTGCCCAACAGCGGTGATATCGATTTCCACCGGCACTGGAAAAACGGTGCAGAGACACTGGACGTGGAGCTGATCGTGGATAACTGGCGCCGCCAGGGGCAGCAGCGGTGATGCAGGATTGATGCTGCACAACCATGCAGCCTGTGCCCGTTGGAATAGTCCCCTGCCATGGCTGACCGCCTGCGGGCGAAGCGTCGCGGTGATGGCAGGGGCATTGAGCGCGGAACGGCGGCCATTCGCCTGATCGGCCTGACGTCAACCTCCGCTTGTTCTATAATCCCAGGTTTTCCAATCAACCCGCTCTGCCGTGTGCGGAGCCGTTATCTGGAGCTACCTCCCATGTCATCGTCTGGTGTAAAAAAAGTGGTGCTCGCCTATTCCGGCGGCCTGGATACCTCCATCATCCTCAAGTGGCTGAAGCAGGAGTATCAGTGTGAGGTCGTTACTTTCACGGCTGATGTGGGGCAGGGTGAGGAGGTGGAGCCGGCGCGGGCGAAGGCAGAGGCCGCGGGCATCAAAGAGATCTATATCGAGGACCTGCGCGAGGAGTTCGTGCGTGACTTCGTCTACCCCATGTTTCGCGCCAATGCCGTCTATGAGGGCGAGTATCTGCTCGGCACCTCCATCGCCCGGCCATTGATTGCCAAGCGTCTGGTGGAGATTGCCCGGGAGACGGGGGCAGATGCCATCTCTCACGGCGCTACCGGCAAAGGCAACGATCAGGTCCGCTTCGAGCTGGGTGCCTATGCCCTGATGCCGGATGTGAAGATCATAGCGCCCTGGCGGGAGTGGGACCTGCTCTCGCGGGAGAAGCTGATGGCCTATGCCGAGCAGCACGGTATTCCGGTGGAGATGAAGCGGGACGGCAAGAAGTCGCCCTATTCCATGGATGCCAATCTGTTGCACATCTCTTATGAAGGCTATGACCTGGAAGATCCCTGGAATGAGCCGGGAGAGGATATGTGGCGCTGGACCGTTTCACCGGAAGCGGCACCGGACCGTCCCACCTATCTCGAATTGACCTACGAAAAGGGTGATATCGTCGCTATCGATGGCGAACCGATGAGTCCGGCAACGGTGCTGGAAACGCTGAATCGGATAGGGGGTGAGAATGGCATCGGCCGGGACGATATCGTCGAGAATCGCTATGTCGGGATGAAATCCCGCGGCTGTTACGAGACCCCGGGTGGCACCATCATGCTGAAGGCCCACCGGGCCATGGAGTCCCTGACTCTGGACCGGGAGGCAGCCCATCTCAAGGATGAACTGATGCCCCGTTATGCCGAACTCGTCTACAACGGCTATTGGTGGAGCCCGGAGCGGGAGATGCTGCAGGCGGCCATCGATCAGACCCAGGGTGTGGTCAATGGTGTGGTGCGGCTGAAGCTGTACAAGGGAAATGTCATGGTGGTGGGACGCAAGTCCGACAGCGATAGTCTATTCGATGAATCCATCGCCACCTTCGAGGACGATGCAGGTGCCTATGACCAGAAGGATGCGGGCGGTTTCATCAAGCTCAATGCGCTACGGTTGCGGGTGGCGGCGAAACGGCATCGGCCTGAGTAAGGTGCCGAGACCTTGACGAGCACCCGGCCAGTGCCTTCGGATGGATCGGAATTACATTTCTGTTTTGAAAACAGGGGAAATGTTCTAATCTTGGATCATGAAGTCGAACAGCGAAGATCGGTATGAAAAACCCCTGATCGGGATCAGTCGTTGCCTGCTGGGGGAGACGGTACGCTACGATGGCGGCAGTTGTCCTTTTCCATGGATAACCGAAGTATTGTCGCAGCATTGTGATTTCTATCCTGTGTGCCCGGAGGTGGAGGCGGGTCTGGGGATTCCCCGGCCTCCAGTACAGTTGATGGGAGATATCGACAGCCCGCAGGCGCGGGGGGTGGATGATGCGCTGCTGGATGTCACCGAACAGCTGCTTCAGGCGGGCAACAGGCATTGTGAGACGATGGCCGCAGTGGATGGCATCATCCTGAAGGCCAGATCTCCCAGTTGTGGTGTCGATAGCACGCCGCTCTATGATCACGATGGGCGGGCGGTAGCGCACACATCGGGTCTTTTTGCCCGTCTCTGCAGCGCGGCCTATCCCGATATGCCGATCATCGATGAGGATAAACTGGCAACTGAAGCGGGACGGGTGGGGTTTCTGATTCGGGTGTTTCGCTACCGTTGTCGGCGTCAGCAGGGCACTGCCTGAAGAAATTCTGGTTGTCCATCGCATCGACGCACTTCTTCGAGCTGTAAGTGGGTCGGTTTGGGTAGCGGCTGGCCAGCCGCTCTTGGGTTTCCATCGCCAATAGCTGTCGCGCTGGCTCACAGGCGGGCTCTTCTGAGCACTGATCCTTCGTTCCACATACCCGATCCACCAGTTTCGTACAGGCAGTGGGTGTGTCGGCCAGTGGCTTATGGCGCTCACAGCGGGAGAAGTAGGCGTCGTTCTGCAGTGCCTCCCGGCACTGAATGGAGGTCTTGTTGGGTCCCTCACTGCGGGTTTGCCAGGCCTCCTCCTTTTCCAGTTGCATCAATTGCCGTGCTGGTGAGCAGGCCTGATCCTCACTGCATTCGCCGTTGAACCCACACACCTTGATGACCAGTTCCACGCAAGCGGAGCTGGTCTTGGGTTCGACCGGTCCGGTCGCCACCGGGGGCAGGACGGTCTGTAAGTTGCCGCCACCACTGGTCACCACACCATCCTGGACGATGATAACGGAGCCATCCTGCAGACGGTGGGTGCCATCCCACAACTGGGTAGCGCCGTTTTCTGTATATACGGTGGCCTTGTCCGTATTCGGGTCGATACGCACGACCCCGCCTCTTTCCAGGGTACCGGTCCATGCCTGGGCCAAGACACCCTGGCAGGGCAGGATCAAAGCGAATACAAAGGCTACGTAGTGGATCAGTTTCATATTTTCAGGCCGAAGCTGCAACATGGGTCCTATGACTAAGTCAGCATCCCTTGCATCCCAGCCATTTGCGAATGATGGGGCGGCTCCGCTCTCATTGTAACAATATCAGCAGTTTATCAAATACGGGCCGCCCCGTCTGTTAAGTCATCCTGATTACGTCTATGTTCCGACAGGCTGCTGGCAAAGATTGAATTAGCCGCAAACAAACGCGAATTTTGTGTTGATTTCTTGCCGTTGCTCTGGCGGCTTATTCAAAAAAGTTGACTCTTATTGGCGGCAAAAATCGCAGGCTATAAGACAAGCCGAGCTTCAGGGGTAATCAGGCAAGTCATTCATTTGAGCTGCTCGTTCACCAGCCTTGCCAGCATGGCGATATGCTCGGGGGCATCGTTCAGCGCAGGGATGTAATGATACTCCCGGCCACCAGCCTGGATGAAGTAGTCCCTGTTTTCTTCTCCTATCTCCTCCAGGGTCTCCAGGCAGTCGGCCGGGAAGCCGGGGCAGATCACCTGCACTTTCCTGACACCGGCTGCCCCCCACTGCTTCAGAGTCTCATCGGTGTAAGGCTGAATCCAGGCCTTGCTGCCCATGCGTGACTGGAAACTGTATCCCCATTGGTCTGGAGAGAGTTTCAGTGAGCGGGCCAGCAGTTCGGCGGTGTGCTGGCACTGGTCTGGATACGGGTCTCCTGCGGCGGCATATTCTTCCGGAATGCCGTGAAATGAGATCAATAGCCGCTCTGCAGGGCCGTGCTCTGCCTGGAAGCGTTTTACGCTATTGGCCAGGGCTTCGATATAGGCCGGATGATCATGGTATTGGTTGATGAAGTTGAATGCCGGGATCCAGCGCCAGCCCCGCAGTGTGCTGCTCATGGCATCGAAGGTGGAGGCTGTGGTGGTGGCGGAATATTGGGGGTAGAGAGGCAGAATTACCAGGCGCTGGGCGTTGGCCTGGCGCAGCCGGTCCAGGGCGCTGGCGATGGATGGCTGGCCATAGCGCATCGCGGGCTCCACCCGGAAGGCTCCAGGGGCATTCTCGTTCAAGCTCGCCTCCAGGGCTGTCGCCTGGTGCCGGGTGTGAAGCATCAGGGGGGATCCCTGATCGGTCCAGATCTTTGCGTAGCTCTTTGCCGAGCGGCGGGGGCGGGTGCGCAGGATCACGCCATGCAGCACCAGCCACCAGACAGGCCGTGCAACTTCCACCACTCGGGGGTCACTGAGAAATTCTGCCAGATAACGGCGCACGTCTTTCGTTGCCGGGGTATCAGGCGTTCCCAGATTGGTCAGCAATACGCCGGTGCAGGGTGGCTGGTCAGTGGTTGGGAAGGCGCCCTGATATTTCATAAATCCCTCGTGGGTAAGTACGGCCCGGAGTCACAGCATCGAAGTTGCACGGGTAACGACGATGGTCGATTCAGCCCTGCTCGGATGAAACTGCACGCGATCCCCCGGATTTTATCGAAATCGGCCGGGAAAGTCCGACAGGCCGTTGACGGCGGGTGAAAGATTTTTCTGTGCAGGCCGGTCTGGTATTGCAGAAATGATCGAGAGGAAATGCCGTGTTGCAAAAAACGAAACTTCTGATGCTGATGTTGTCGCTGCCACTTGTGGCGGGTGCGGGCATTGGGCCAGAGCAGGCGATCAATCCCGGGATGACCGCCGATTCCTATTACCTGTCTGCCGATGGTATAAGCCGCTTCGATCGTGTATCCGGCAAACGGCTATGGCGAATGTTACCGGGAAAACAGTTGCATGAGCCCGTTATGGCCGGTTCCCTGGTGCTTGTCGCGGGTGCGGATGGCCTGTTCGGTCTGGATCGTGAGAGCGGTTCCACGATCTGGAAACGCCTGTTTGACAGCCCTGCCTTCAGCCCGGTTCTCGACCGGGGCACGGCCTATGTAACCACGCAGGGTGGCCGGCTGTACGCCTTTTCCCCGCAGGATGGTGCCGTGCGCTGGTCGCGGCAACTGACGGATGGCTGGATCTATCCCCCGGCTGTGGATGGCCGGCAGCTGATGACGGGAGGGCAGGATGGCGTGTTGTGGGCGGTTGACAAGCAGGACGGCCAGATACTGTGGCAGCGCGATCTTGGACAGGAGTTGGTCTATCAACCCGTAATGACGGTATCGGGGCAACTGTTGGCCACCACTTTCTCCGGTGAATTGATCGCCTTGGACCGGTCCGGCGGCAGGTTGTTATGGCGTCTGCAGCTGCCCACGCCAAATACCATTTCGGCTGTGGATGAGACGCATATCCTGCTTACCGGCATTGGTGGGACGCTCCGCATGGTGGATGGCAAAAATGGCAGGTTGTGCTGGGAAAAGGTGCTCCACTCTCGCCTGGCCGCCCCTCCGGTGATGCGGGCTGGGCGCGTTCTTGCTGTTCTGGATGAGGGGCGGTATCTGCTGCTGGATAAAAGGGATGGGCGTGTGCTGGGCCGGGGGCAGTTGGCAGGTCGCCCCCTGGGCAATCGTTTTATATCTCCAAATCAGGCAATTATTTTTCTTGCCAAGCGAAATGGATCCGCACCGCTGCCGGTCCAGATACGTGTAAATGAAGTGATGGTAGACCACCAATAAGAGAGGAGACGGATAGATGAAACGTATGAAAATGATTTTGCTGGGTTGCGTCCTGGGTATGGCTGGCACGGCTGTGGCTGCGCCATTCGGTGGGGCTGCGGATGTGGGCTATGCGGGAAAACTCTGGGCAGCCATGGAGCAGGGTGGCCTGGTTGGCAAAGGGGCGATAATGTCGGCTCCCTATATCGGTGTCCATCCTCATGGTGCAATCCTGGATACCATAGATGCCAAGGCCACGGTGGATGGTGAGGCCAATGTGGTCATCATCAAACGCAACTACGGGGGCAAGGGTGTGAGCAAGCAGGCCGTTGCCAATGATCCGGCCAAGTGGCTGAAGGCGGTTACCGTGATGTATAAGCGCACCGGCTACGACGCCTCCGACAAGGATTGGTTCTGGGTCAAATATGCACCCAATGGCATGGTGCTGAAGAACCCCAAGGGCATGTCACTGGCCGGCATGGTGGCGAAGGGCAAGCCCAAGGGCTGCATTGCCTGCCACAAGGCCGCACCGGGCGGGGATTTCGTGTTCAATCATGATCGGTACAAATAAAGGGGCGGGGGCTGGATCAAATATATCTGCCGTTTTCGGAGTCGGTGGCGAAGGTCGGCGACCCTCGTCGACCTTCGCCGTTCCAGGATGGTTGAACTTTAAAAGATCCTGTTCAGTCCGTTCAGCGCGGCCACCCGATACGCCTCCGCCATGGTGGGGTAGTTGAAGGTGGTCTCGGTGAAATAGCGCAGGCTGTTGGCCGCCCCCTGCTGTGCCATGATGGCCTGGCCGATGTGAATGATTTCGGCAGCGGTCTCACCGAAACAGTGGATGCCCAGTATCTCCAGGCTGTCGCGGTGAAACAGGATCTTCAGCATGCCCACCCGGTGACCGGTGATCTGGGCCCTGGCGATGCTCTTGAACATCGCCTGCCCCACTTCATAAGGAATCTGCCGATCGGTCAGTTCCCGTTCGGTGCGGCCGATGGAGCTGATCTCCGGGCTGGTATAGATGCCGGTGGGGAACTCCTTGATCAGTTGCCAGTCGGCCTCGCCGTTGGCGATCAGGGCGCCGACGAAACGACCCTGGTCGTAACTGGCGCTGGCCAGCCCTGGCGCGCCGACCACGTCGCCAACGGCAAAGATGTTGGGCTGGCTGGTCTGATAACGCTCATCCACTTCGATCTGCCCCCGATGGTTGACTGAGATGCCAGCCTCCTCCAATCCCATGCCAGCGGTGTTCCCGGCGCGGCCATTGGCCCATAACAGCAGATCGGTCTTGAATTTTTTGCCAGATTTACAATGCAGGACCACGCCGCTGTCAAGGGGCTCCACCCGCTCGTATTCTTCGTTGTGGCGTATCACCACCCCCTGCTCCCGCAGATGGTAGCTGAGTGCATCGGTGATCTCGTCGTCGAGAAAAGAGAGCAGTCGGTCGCGGGTGTTGACCAGATTCACCTTTGCGTCCAGGTTGCAGAAGATGGAGGCGTATTCACTTCCGATGACTCCGGCGCCGTAGATGGTGAGCGACCGGGGGGTATGGGCCAGGGTGAGAATGGAATCACTGTCATGGATGCGTGGATGGTCGAAATCGATATCGGCCGGGTGATAGGGCGATGAACCGGTGGCGATGATGAAATGGTCGGCGGAGATTTTCCGCGGGGCATCGTCGCCACCGCTGATGCTCAGGGTGTTGGCATCGATGAAGGCGGCCCGGCCATAGATGACATCCACCTGATTACGGGCATAGTAGCGATAGCGGGTGCTGACCTGTTCCTGGATGATGCTGTCGGCGGCCTTCAACAGCTGCGGATAATCGGGATTCACCTGTTCCAGGGTGTGACTGAACAGGGGATTGCGTTTGTAGTCCACCAGCATCTGGATGCTGTGGCGCAATGCCTTGCTGGGGATGGTGCCCCAGTGCGTGCAGCCGCCACCGACCTGATTGTGCCGCTCGACGATGGCCACGCGCTGACCGGATTTGACCAGCTTCATGGCGGCACCTTCGCCGCCGGGACCACTGCCGATGACGATGGTGTCGTATCGCTCTGGGCTCATCTGTCTGTTACTCCGCCTGTCAAAACATAGAAAAAATTAATGCGAGTATACAGGCGTATTCTGGCGCGGCCTATAACATTAAAGTGTCACTCCTCCTCTTCCTCTCCATCCTCCGATGCGTTGGCAGGCGGGGTCAGGCCATATTGGCGAATCATGCGTCGCAGCCGGGGGCGGGAGATGCCGAGGATTTCGCAGGCGCGGCCCTTGTGCCAGTTGGTGCCGTCGAGTACCCGTTCGATATGGGCCTGTTCCATCTCTTCCAGGCTCCAGAGCTCCAGCGGCTTGTTGGCCGTATGGGGCAGGGGCATGCCGGCGTCCGTGCCGCCACACATCGTGGGGGGGAGCAGGTCGCGGGTCAGGGTGTCGCCGTGGGACAGGGCGACGCTCTTCATCAGCACGTTTTCCAGCTCACGGATGTTGCCAGGCCAGTGATAGTGCTCCAGGCAGTCGAGCACCTCCCGGGATATATGACCCACATTGCGGTGTAGCTCGCGGTTGATGCGGCCAAGCAGGGTCTGGATCAGGTCCATCAGGTCCTCCTTGCGCTCCCGCAGCGGTGGCAGGTGAATGTTGACCACCTGCAACCGGTAGTAGAGGTCTTCGCGGAAGGTCCCTTCCTTCACCTTCTGTTCCAGATCGACGTTGGTTGCGGTGATGATGCGTGCATCGGTGGTCTGGGTCCGTTTTGCCCCCAGTGGCGTGAACTCCTTGTACTGCAGCACCCGCAGTAACTTGGCCTGCATGGTCTGGGACATCTCGCCGATCTCATCGAGAAAGATGCTGCCGCCCCGGGCGAGGGCGAACTTGCCTTCCTGGCGTCCCACAGCGCCGGTGAACGAGCCTTTTTCATGGCCGAACATGTCCGATTCCAGCAAGGTCTCCACCAGGGCTGCACAATTGACGGCGACAAAGGGGCCATCGGGGTTCTGTCCGGCCCGATGGATGGCTCGTGCCACCAGCTCCTTTCCGGTACCGGATTCACCCGTGATCAGCACGGTGGCCGGACTCTTCGCTACCATGCCGATGGTCTTGAACACCTCTTTCATCAGCCGGCTGCGGCCAACCATGGTCAGGTGGCTGCTGTCTATGCCATTGCTGGTGGAGAGCAGGTCGGTGCCGCTGTCGTTGCTGGTCAGCAGCTTGTTGATCGCCGCATCCAGCTCGTCGATATCGATCGGTTTATGGATATAATCATCGGCGCCCTTCTGCATGGCGTCGATGGTGCTCTCCATATCGTGAAAGGCAGTGATCATGATCACCCGCATGTCCGGGTGCTGCTGCTTGAAATCGGATAGGCCTTCCAGCCCCGAGCGGCCGGGCATGCGGATATCCAGGATCAGCAACTGTGGAGAGAAACGCTGGCTCTCGCGCAGCCCGTCATCGACGCTGTGGGCGATGGCCACGTCGTGCCCCTGGCTCTGCAGATGCAACTGCAGGGTGCGGCAGCTGGCTATGTCGTCATCAACGATAAGAATCTTGCTCATGTTTCGTCCGTTACATCGATTGCCGGGGTTACCGGAAGGACAACCACAACGCAGGTTCCCTGAGGCTCCCGGGGCTGGATTTCGATCTCCGCATGATGCTGCTCCAGGATGCGTTTGACAATCGCCATGCCCAGTCCGGTACCCTTGGCGCGGGTGGTGAAAAAGGGTTCAAAGATGCGTTGGCGGTCCGCCTCGTTGATGCCGCAGCCGTTGTCGCAGATATCGACCCGGATCCCGGTCCCGGCATGGCCCAGCTCCACCATTACGCTGATGGAGACCTGGGGGGCATCCTGACCCTGGGGGGTGGCCTGCAGAGCATTGCTGATCAGATTGGAGAAGACCTGACGCAGTTTGGTGGCATCACCGAGCAAGGTGGGCAGGCCAGGGTGATAATGAGTATTGAGTGTTACGCCGTACTCCTCGATGCGGCGCCGTGATATGTTGATCGCCACGTCGATCACCTTGTCGATGGTGATCCACTCCAGTTTCAAGGCGTCGGGGCGGGAGTAGGTGAGCATGTCCGAAAGGATCTCTTCCATGTAGCGGATCTGCTCGAGGGAGATCTGGCGTAGTTCGCGCACCTCTTCGTTCTCTTCCACACCGGGTTTTTTGCCCAGGATCTGCAGTGTCATCTTGACCGAAGACAAGGGGTTGCGCAGGTCATGGGCGATCATGCTGGCCATCTGTCCCATGGCCGCCAGGGCCTGGGATCGGGCCAGCTCCCGGTTGCGCTGCTCCACCTCCTCCTCCAGTCGCTTGCGCTCGGTGATGTCCTCTTTCACTGCCAGAAAATGGGTGATCTCTCCCTCCGGGTTGCGGATGGCAGAGATGGCGGCGGATTCCCAGTAGAGCTCCCCGTTCTTTCTGCGGTTATGGAACTCGCCACGCCACACTCCACCATTGGCCACGGTCTGCCACAGGCTGGCGTATTCGTCGGTGGTGGTCTCCCCGGATTTCAGGATACGTGGATTCTGCCCCAGCACCTCTTCGGCACTGTAGCCCGACACTTCGGTAAACTTGGGGTTTACATATTCGATCAGCCCTTGCTTGTTGGTGATCAGGACGATACTGGGACTTTGCTCCATGGCCTGAAACAGCTTGCGCAGTTCCTCTTCCGCCCGGCGTTGCTCGGTGATGTCCTCGCCAATGCCGGTGACACCGATGACCTGCCCGTCAGGGCCGTATGAGAGGGTGTTGTTCCAGGCGATCAGGCGCAGACTGCCATTGCGGGTGCGGACCTGATTCTCGAAATGGGAGGGGAAACTATCGGGATCGTTCATGTGGGTGATCACCTGTTCCACCTCTCCTTCCATATCGTCGGGAACGAACTTGTCCAGCCAATGCTTGCCGACCACTTCGTTGCGGTGCCAGCCGGTCATGCCAAGAAAGTAGTCGTTGCAGAAGGTGACTATGCCTTCCCGGTTGAGGGCCACGGCGGCCAGATCGATGCTTTCCAGGGTGTGGCGGAAACGCTGCTCGTAGTCCCGCTGTGCCTCCACCCGGCGGTGGTGGTAGCGGGACTGGGCCAGAATCCAGGCGCCAAAGGCAAGCAGGCTGAACATGGCCAGGTAGAGCGTCATGTTCTTTTGAATGAAAAAAGGCAGGGTGGCGGAGAGTTCTCGTGCCGAGACCTTGGAAACGATCTTCCAGTAGCGCCCCCCTTCCGATTGTTCGCCCATGTGAGTGGCATGGGCCGCTGCCTGGGCGATGGCGACCGGATGGATGGTGGCGAAGGTGAACAGCCCTCTGGCCGTCTGGAACTGGCCCTGTTTTCCAGAAGTGATCTGTTGCCAGGCCTGGGGATAGCGCTTGCCGAAGGTCTCTGTGCGCTTGAACATGAAGCCCCATTCATCGTCCGTATTGGGACTGCTGAGCCAGAAGCCCTGATCGTTGAGCAACTCTACATGGTCGGCGATGTTGGCGGCGGCCTGGGTGAAGTTCTCGATCAGGCGACTGCCGAAATAGTTGAGCAGAACGATACCTCGTTTATGGCCGCCACTGTCGAACAGGGGGGTGCCGAACCGCATCACTGGCTTCAGTGGGTATTCGATGCGCCCCCCCTCGACGTTCAGATCCAGGGGGGAGACGTAGATACCGCCTTTTTCCTGGGCCATCGCCTCCCGAAAATAGTAGCGGGAGGACTTGTTCTGCAACGCCTCCTTGTGCACGATCTGAGGTTTGCCGCCGTTGTAGTTGATCCGTACCACTTCCATGCCGGTGCTGTCGAGGAAACGGATCTGGTCGTATAACCTCTTTTTTTCTGCGAATACCAGGAACTCCTTGGATACCTCCCGCTTCAGTTTGAGCAGCGGCCGCTCCAGCAGGTGTTGTTGCTCTATGTGTTCAGCCAGAAACATCAGGTCGCGCACCACGCTGCTGATGTCGCTGACGATCATGCGCCGGGCCAGATCCACGTTCAACGCCTCGCTCGCCTCCCGGGTCTTGCGTTCAGCGGTATAGGACGTGTAGTAGTGAATGAAGCCAACTACCGCAAATACCACGCAGAGGGGGACGAAAATGCTCAAGAAGCCTTTGAACAGGCTCATCCGTGACAGTGGTGTTGGCGGCGGTGTTATCGGCATTGCTGGTCGATGTGCTGCTGTAAGCGTTGCAGATAGGTGTCCAGTTCCTCGTTCGACTCTCGCGGTATCAGAAAGGTGAGGCGGGCGGCAATGATGTAGGGTTTGCGGTCACCGTCGCCGGCCGGGCGCCGCTCGGTGAGCAGTTGGCGCACCCGGGCCAGGGTCTCCACCGGCTGCTCGCAGTAGCGGGGCATGGTCACGTTGCGTGAATACCACTGGGCGGCACCGGAGATGGCGAGCAGCAACAGCAGGATCACCAGCACCACCCGCATGGGCCGGAATGGTGGTTTGTCGTTCAGGTTTTCGTGATGGATGTCAGGCATAGCGGATCCGGGTCAGCGGGATACGCCGGATGTGACAGTGGTGAAATCGGGCGCAGCCGTGCAACCGGCACTGTAATGTTCCGTACGTTGTGCCAGTTGCTGCCGGATCCGGCGGGCGGTGTTCATGCCTTGAAACAGCCGTTCACGTACCGAAACACCGTCCAGGTAGTTGGCGGTCAGGTGCAGACCGGAGAGTTGGCCGATACGCCGGCGAATGCTGTCGGCCGTTGCCAGGTAGTCGCCATGGTACAGGGGCAGTGCCCGGCGATGACGGTCGATGCGGACGTAGTCGGGGTCGCCATGCAGATCGAGCAGGGGGGCGAGTTGGGCCAGGGTCTCGTCGATCAGCTGCTGTGTTGGCAGCCCTGTCCGTGCCGGCGCACGGGCACCGCCAAGGTAACAGGTCAGTAGTGCATGTCCCGCCGGAGCCCGGTCCGGGAACAGGTTGCTCATCCATAGGTTACCGTTGAACTTGAGCCCTTCACGCCGCGGTACCAGAAAACCGCTGCCATCCAGCGGGTGCCGGATCTGTGATCTGGAAAAGCCGAGATGCAGAACTGCCAGAGGGGCGTAGTCGATGCGTGACAGATGGGCGGCCAGTTCACTGTCGTGGGGTTGCAGCAGGGTCGATGCGCTATCCGCAGGGGTGCTGATCACCAACTGCCTGGCACGGGTGCAGTGACTGCCTTCATCGCTGTCGCCGCTGACCTCCCAGGAGGTGCCGTTGCGTTCGATGGCATGGGCACTGATACCACAGCGCAGATGCACATTGGGGCTGGATGTGAGGGCCTGGATCAGCGCTGCCATGCCGTTCTGGAACGAGAAGGTCTCCGCCTGATTGGCGCGGCGTCGTTTCAACACCCGGTTGATCAGCATGCCCAGGGTGATGCTGCCGTAGCGCTGCTCCAGGGCTGTGAGACGGGGCAGCACGGCCCGGGCATTGGCCAGGTCGGGATCGGATGCCAGGGTGCCGGCGATGAATGGATCGATGGCGGTTTCCAGGAGTTCCCGGCCCAGTCGCCGTTCAATGAAACGGGATACGCTCTCGTCATCGCTGCCACCCCGCGGGATCAGCAGTTCACCCAGCAAGCGCAGCTTGGCCTGCCAGCTCCAGAGCGGCGAAAGTGCCATTCCGGGCAGCTGCATGGGAACCTGCGCCAGCCGGCCCCGGTGGACCACATAGCGGTTCAGATCGTTACCGCGACCCCGTTTCTGTTCAGCCAGCCCGCTGTTGTTGATCAGCTGATCGATCTGCGGACGGAAATTCACCAACAGCCCGGCTGCGCGCTCGGTGAGATAACCCTGTTCCCGGGTCGAGCGGATCTTTCCGCCGGGCTGCGTATCCGCTTCCCACACCTCCACGGCGATATTCTGCTGCGCCAGCCACCAGGCCGTGGCCAGGCCGGAAATGCCGCCGCCGATGATCAGGACTTCGCTTTCAGACATAGTCACATCCGCTCACAGTGCCGTTCAGGTCACCAGCGGCAGTGTGCCCCGCTGCGGGCGGGGTGCTCCATAGCCGTTCGACCAGGCTCATCTCTTCAGCTCCGCCTTCATCTTGTCCAGCAGTGCCCGGTCCAGCAGGCCGAGGCCGCCGCCATTGGCATCGCGTTTCGACTCCACGTAGTTGCGGATCTCGGCGAAGCGCTTGTCCGCTTGGGCGTTCTGCTTCAGCCGCGGTACCCGCTGTTGGGCGATTTCATAGGCGTCGAAGTTCAATTCCTGTAGACCGAACCCCTTTATGCGTCTGACTGCCCGCATCATGGCGCGGTTGCGGAAACGGGTCAGGTCTGCACTGCCGATGCGGTCCAGGCCTTCCCGCCGGGCGTTGAATTCGGCCGCTTTCTTGATTCCGCCGCGGATGAAGTCAGGGGCGGAGGCGACCCGTTCCAGGGCGTCGCTGTCCCAGTTCACCCCGGCCATGTCGGTCGCTATCACCTGTTCCACGTCGACCGACGCAACCTTGTTGGCACCGCGTCGCCTGGCCTCCCGCTCTGCAGCCGCCTGCATGCTGGGTTGGACGAACATCAGCACCTGGGCCGGCCGATCCGCCAGCAGTTCTTGCAGTCGCTGTTCTGCAGCTCCCTCCCAGGGCAGGGCCTGGGCCGGCTCGGCCTCCTCTTCCAGCCGCCGGATCAGTTTCATGTTGACCTCGAAACGCCCCTCCTCCCGGGCCACCTCTTCGGCCACCTGGCGGATGCCGTCTCGGAGAAACGATGGCAGTTCGTTCAGATAGCGCTCCGCCTCGCTGGTCCAGGCCAGCGGGGGCTGCTGAGGTGATCCGGACGCTGTCGCCGATGTCTCTGCAGTGGCCGCATCGGTTGGCCGTTTGCCGGGGAAATTATCCCCGAACCGCCGTGCGGCCAGGGTGGCCATGTGCGCCGTGGTGACCTGGGACTGCCCCAGTTCCCGCACATGGGCCTCGGCCCGCTTGCGTACCATCTTGCGCAGAAAACCGGGCACCCGGGAGAGGCGTCGCTCCGCCTCCGGGCTCCAGCTGATGGACTGGTCCGTGGTTTCGATCAGCGGCTCGATCACCGGCCGGCCGGTGGGGTGGTGGCCGCACCAGGGATCGGCATCCATCAGGTCGCCGCCCATGGCCAACGGGCGGGCGCGGCAGCCGCCACACAGCTTCTGATATTCGCACTGACCGCATTTTCCTCCCAGCTTCGGTTTTCGCAGCCGGTCGAAGGTGGGGGAGTTGTCCCAGATGTCCCAGAAACGGCTGTCGCGGATGCTGCCCTCTTCATCCGGTATGTAGGGGCAGGCGGTCACTGCGCCCTCCGGGGTGATGCGGCAGTAGTGGAGCCCGGCCAGGCAGCCTCCGCCCTCGTAGCCCTGGGCCCGGGTGAGGGGGGAGCCGGGATCATGTTCATAGGCCACGCGCTTATAGTGGGGGGCGCAGCGGGCGCGGATGATCAGGTCCCGGTGCTGTTCCTGGGCGGTGACCAGCTCTTTCAATACTGCCTCGTAACGGGCTGGGCTGATGTCGGACATGGATTCGCCGCGGCCGGTACAGACCAGGAAGAAGATGTTCAGCACATGGGCGCCGGCGGCACGGGTGAAGTCGATCATCGACTGCACTTCGTGGGCATTCTGCTCGGTGACCGAGAAGTGGACCTGGAACGGCAGTTCCTGCCGGCGGCAATGTTCCATGCCGGCCAGGGTTCGCTCCCAGCTGCCGGGGCAGCCGCGGAAACGGTCATGACTGGCCGGATCCAGGGAGTCGAGACTGATGCCCATGCCCATGGCACCGGCCGCCTTCAGGGCGGTGACCCGCTGTTCGTTCAGCAGCACGCCGTTGGTGCCTACCACCATTGACAGCCCGAGTCCGCTGCCGTGTGCCACCAGCTGCTCCAGGTCCCGCCGCAGCAGGGGCTCGCCGCCGGTGAGCACCACCATGGTTTCGTTGCTGCGGGAGGCGATCTCATCCAGCAACCCTTTCACCTCATCGGTGGTGAGCTCATCGTCACCGCCATCCAGCCGGGTCTCCGCGTCCATGTAGCAGTGATCGCAGGACAGGTTGCAGCGGCGTGTCAGGTTGATGGCGATGAGGAACAGGTCGTTCATTAGTCAAGTAACCAGTAATTTATGTAACTATTCAGCGGTATTCATGCTGAATTTTCATGGCAGCTGAATAGTTACCTGCCGCATTCCCAAATCAGCCATTACGCCGGTCATCCGGGTCGAGATGGAACACCCCGCGCTCCGACCAGATCCCCTTCACCGCATCCACCGCCTCGCCGCTGACCCGGTCCATGCCGTTGCGTTTCGCCCAGCCCTCGATCTCCTGGATCAGCATGCCACGCACCGCATCGGGGGCGCGGGCGATCTGCTCTTGTGCATCGGTGTCCCAGAGCATCCCCTCGCCGGCCTGCTCCGAGCCACTCTTGAAGGTGGCGATCACCTCCTTCATGAAACGGCCGTCGATATGGTCGATCGCCTTCTGGGCGGCGATACCCTCGGCCGCCTTGCGGGTCATGTCGCGGCAGAAGCCGGCCGGCACCTCCTGCAGCAGGGATTCGGCCTCCGGGCTCCAGGCCGCTGTGGCCGGGCCGGTGGGATGCTCAGGCGCCGGGGTCGGCTGCTGCGTGCCACCTGCCGGATTTCCTGCGGTGCCGGGGCGGGGCATACCACCCTGCTGCATCATCCGCTCCATGGATTTACGCGCCTCGGCCAAGCCCGCTTCCGCCACGGCCAGGGTGATCTCCTCATGGCCCTGGATCCGGGCGTACTCCTCGATGCGCTGTTTCGAGCTGTCGCGCATGAACCCCTCAGGTACGCGCATCAGCCGTGCCAGAGCAGCGGCCTGCCAGTGCAGGCTGTCGTTGCTCGCCTCTTCTGCCGGGCCGTTGTCACTGGTGCTTGCCGTGGGGCTGCCAGCCAGGCCGGCGGTAGCGGCACCCGGGTTGTATTCTCTCAGGGGAACCTGATCGTCCAGGAAGGGCTGGATATGCGCCGCCTGGACGGTGCGGCTGCCATCCCTTCGTGCCCGTTTTTCCGCCCGCATGCTCAGGTTGCCGCGCAGGCTCAGATCCTTCACGTTGAGCAGCAGACGGGTTGCCTGGTCACTCCAGCGCATCGCCTCCTCTGCCGCAGGGTGCTGTTTCAACTCACCCTTGTCATGGGCTTCGACGATCTCCTGCATTGCCTGCTCGGCATGGCCGGGCATCAGTTGGGCGGTGGCCTCATCGACGATACTCTCGGTGATCACCGTATGCCCGTGCTCCTGGGCATAGCGCAGGATCGCCATTTTTGCCATCGGACGGACGAAAGAGGGCACCCGCTGCATGCGCGCCTCGGCTTCCCGGCTCCAGGATGTGGTGGCGGAGGCGAGCCGGTCGACGGCTGGCTGGTGTTGACGCTGGCTCAGCAGCAAGGCGCAGTCGGCCTCCTGCAGCAGCAATTCCGCATTGCTGCCGATGTCCAGTTCGGCGTCGGCATGGATGCCGGTGGTACCCAGGACCAGCAGGGAAGGGGTTACCTCCCGCAGGTAGCGGGCAATCACATCATGTGGCTTGCCGTCGAGCAGCACCGTCTCCACCTCTACGCCATAGTCGGCGGCGATGGACTGGGCCACGGCCAAGTGGCCCTGATAGATCTTGGCCAGGCCGGAATCTATGATCTCTTCGTGCAGCTTTTCCTGCTCTTTGAACTTGAATACCTTTCCTGCCTCATCCGACAGCACGCCGGCAATGCGGTTGAAGGCGACATAGTGGTAATAGGGATCGAAGGCGGAGACCACCTTGACCGGTACATCCCATGCCCTGGCCAGGGAGAGGGCGGTGAGCAGACCGCCATAGGCCTTGGTGGAACCGTCCACGGCCACGACGATGGGGCCTTCGCCAATGCTGCGCGTGGGTTGTTTGATCACCAGGGTGTCGATCTCGCTGCGCCGGCTGACGCGTTGGCATACGCTGCCCACACGGCTGCCGCGAATGGCGCCCAGGCCAAGGGCACCCAGTACCAGCAGGTCGTAGCGGCCGCTGTTGGCCTCATTGACCAGCGCCCGGTAATTCTTCCCTTCCAGGGAGCGGCGATGCAGTGGCACGTCCTTTTTTTCTGCCTCCTGCGCCACCTGGTCGAGGTAGGAATCGGTGATGATGGAGAGGCCGCGGCTGATCAGGTCGTCATGTACATCGCGCTGGCGCTCCAGTTCCTGCTCCTGGCGAAACTGTTCTGGCAGCCCCCCTTCCATCTGGCGGAAACGCAGATCATGCAGCTTGGCGGCATAGACGTGGGTTGCCGTCACTTCGCCATTGTAGTGGGCCGCCAGGCCGACCGCCTCGGTGATGCCACGGTTCGAATGGTCTGACGAGTCGACCGCGAGGAGGATGGCTCGGTATTCGGGCAGCGGCTCAGCTTGTGGAGCAGCGTGTTGGGTTTGCTGTGACATAGTTCAGGCCATGGGAAAGGGCGGAATCAAAAAGGCCCGGGGCAACAGGTGCAAACCAGCCTGCATCCTGCCGCCCGGAGCCTCTAATGCAACAGCCAGTAACCGATAATGTAGCAGATCACCAGCGCATTGATTCCGGCGCCGACGATGGCTATGTAGTCCATAGGAGCCAGTTGCTTTCGCGCTTTCTGCTGTTTCATGGTCAGGCCCTTGCAGTTCAGGTTATTTCTTTACCGTGAAGTCCACGTTGGCGGTACCGCCTGCAGCCACTTGCACCTTGTCCTTGGCGCCTTTCAGGGTGCCGTGCCATACCTTGATGGTGTACTTGCCGGCAGGGACGTTGTCGATCTTGAAGCTGCCATCCTCGGCCACCTTGGCGAAGTAGGGGTTCTTGGCCACGAAGACGAAGCCGTGCATGAAGTCATGGGCATCGCACTCCACCTTCATGCCGACGCCGCGCTTCAGCTTGACCGTCTTGGTAACGGTGTTGGGTTCCGGCTGACTGACGTTGAATACGGTCTTCTTGGTGCGGCCGATGATCTCGTAGGTGTGGATGTTGTGCAGTACCGGATCGTCGTTCACTGCGGCCAGCTTGCTGCCATTCTTCATCACCTGCAGGAATGGTTTGAACTCACACCCTTTCTGATCGATCTTTTCTTTCGACAATGCTGCGGGGAAGGGTTTGCCCTGCTTTACCTTGTCCAGGTAGACCACGGTGTCCAGCAGATGGCCGTCCTTGACCCGAACGTAGTCGATCTGACGCTCGCCGGTGCCGCAGACGTTGTTGTCCTTGGTGATCTTGTAGACCTTCGGCGGCAGATCCTTGCCGGCGAAATTGACTGTGCCGGTGATGGTGCCACCATTGCTGACGCTGACCTCCTTATATGCCGCTGCCTGTCCGGCCAGGGGCAGGGCGCAGAGTCCGGCTACGCTGAGAGCTGTGAGCAGTTTCTTCATACGGGGTTCTCCTTACTTGATCACTGGGGGTTGTCTATCGGGGCCACACGATGGATCGTGGCCCCGGTGTAAAGTCAGGCTGCGGTCTCGGACCCGGATTGTTGACCGGGTTTCAACAGCTCTTCCAACATCTCAATGATGACACTGCGCTGGTTGCTGTGTTCTGCTGTCTCTAATCTGGCCAGCAGTTTCTCTGTCACCAGATCGGTATCGAAACCACGTAGTGCGAGGCCCATCAGGCGGGCTTCCTCTCCACTCCATTGAAATACGCTGTCGATGGCCTTTTCCACCACTTTTTTGGTAAACGTCTGCTCCTGCAGCTGGCGCAGTATCCCGGCCAGCTCGTGGGCTGCGGCCAGCCGCACCCCTGATTCGCTGTCGTCCAGGCGTTCCAGCAGCTTCTTCGCGACGCTCAGTGGGGGGGTCTTGCGTACCACCATATGATCCGCGGCCTCTGGATCCGTACCTTCTCTGGTCAGGTGGCCCAGGGATTTACATGCCTGAATGCGCACGTTCGTTTCCGCGTCGTTCAAGGCCTCGATCAGAGGGATCACTGCGGCCTGGTTGCCCAGGTGGCTCAGCGCACGGGCGCAAACCAGCCGTTGATCCGCTTCGCCGACCGCGAGCTGGGTGATCAGGGTGCCCACTGCATCCATCAGCTCTTTGTGCACGAAACCCTTGCGGGCGATCTCTCCGATGGCTTCCGCAGCTTCTCTGCGCAGTAGTTCGTCGTCATCGTTGAGCGCGTGAATCAGGACCTGAACCGCTTCCGCCCGGTTGCTGTCGGCGAGGATTCGGGCGCCGAGCCGGCGTACATCCTGCTGGGCGTCTATTTTCCGGTTGGAGCGGATGCGGCGCATCAGCTCTTTGTTCTCTTCCACCACCTCCAGATACTCCAGCGTCTCGGCATCCTGTTCGACGGCAACGGGCGCCGGTTCCAAGACTGCTTCGACGTTGTCCATGGCGATGGCGTCCAGGGTGGAGGTGGCGCTCTTCACCTCGCCTTCTTCAACGATGCGGGCCGGTGTTTCGGGCAGCGCCAGGTTATCGATCTCTGGACTCGACGCGGTTTCCACGTCTGCCGCCTGCGGGGTGTCGAGTGCTGGGGCCTGATCCGGCTCCGGGTTGCGCATGAGAAGATCGCGACCGGTACGCCCGTCCATTGTCGGAGAGGTGGATGTGTCGGTGGAAGTATCGGGCAGATCGACTTCGACCGATGTGGGCTGGCTGGGCGTCACATCGGCTACTTGAATCTGGCCATTTACCGCAGCGATGATGATGTCCAGCGGCCGTTGGGTATCTGTCGGCGTCTGCTCTTCGTCAGCATCAGGAGTGTCGGGCTGAGCCTCTTCCAGCGTCATGAGGGCGCTCAGGGCGGCCAGTCTTACCGCTTGCTGTTTATCCCCTACTGCCTTGCTGAGGCTCTGCAGTACCGTTTCGTCTGCCGTGCCCAGCTGGCCCAGCACCAAAGCCGCCTCACGCCGGACCATAGGGTGTCCATTCCGATCCTCCAGAATCTGGATCAGGGCCGGAACTACCGATTTGTCCCCATTGCGGCCCAGCAGGCTGCAGGCCGCAGTGGCGGTTTCGGCCGCAGGATCCCGCAGATTGGCCACCGTCTTGTCCAGCGTCTCCTGGTCCAGTGGATGGCTGGCGACGGTGGCGGCCAGAAGATTGAACAGGGTTGCCCGTACCTGGCTGTCCGGATCATCCAGCAGTGCCTGCAGCTCCTGCTGCAGTTCGCCATTGTCGATCTCATCCCCGGTGAGTTCGGTGATCGCCTTGAGTGCGGCCTTGCGCACCCCAGCATCGGCGTCGCGCAGCAGCAGTACCAATGCGCGCAGGTAGCGTTCCGCTTTCAGGCGGGCCAGTGCATGTATCGCCTCGGTGCGGACTTCTGGATGAGGATCCTTGAGTGCCCGGCCCAGGGACTTGATAATGCTGTCTGCCGCCGCCGCATGGCCCAGCGCCTTCGCCGCCCGCCAGCGTGCCTGGGGGCGATTCTCCTGGTTCTGTAGCCGTTCGATGAGATAGTCGGTGCCGGGGCCGGGTATCTGAGCCAGGGAGTGCAGGAGTTCACTTTCGATGTCCTGCTGGGTCTCGTCCTCGAGAATGGCGATCAGGACGTCGGCGGATTCCGTGTCACCATACCGTCCCAACGCTTTGACCGCCTCCAGTTGCACATCCCACCAGGTGTCCCAATCGTCATCCCACTCCATCTCCTGCGGTCGTTCGATGGCGACCTTGCGCAGGGCCGCCAGGGCCTGTTGGCCGCCTATCTGCCCCAGGGCCGAAGCGATAGCAGTGCAGATCTCTCCGCTGGGGTCGTTCTCCAGTGATTCGATCAGGGCAGGCACCGAGGATTCTGCGCCAATTCGTCCCAGCGCTTCGGCGGCATCGATGCAGACATCGGGGTCCTCGTCGTGCAGGCATTCGATGAGCGCCGTTTCTGCGGCGCCATCTTTGATCGTGCCCAGGGCGCGGGCGGCATAGCAACGGTCTGCTTCATCTCCATCTTTAAGGAGTTGGCACAGGGTGGTGGTTGTTTGGCTTTGCAACGACATCAAATATGGCTTCCCAAGGTTGAAACTCCACGAAATCCAGCATTTTTCGTGCCAGGCATTATGGGCCATCTTCGGGTGATTGGACACGATAAACGGCGGGGGGTTGAACATATCGTTCAAAAACAAGGAGGTGTTGCTATGAAATCTGCCATTTGGAGGGGGTGGCTAATGGGGCCAATACATTTCGGTGGTTTGTGTGGCCAAGTTGCAATACGCATGCTGCCGTGCCGGGCTTGAAAGAAAATGCATATTCTCCCTTTCTTGCTTGAATGCTTTGTTCAGGTGCTGGCGGCTGGCCGGGTTGCCTGGATGGGCTGTCGTCGAAGCTGCAAAGTACAGCGGGTATTGCCCGGAATAGCTTGCTGCTTCAGTCTATTAAATCGATTTTTGCAGGGTTGAAAATGATTGCGTGTGGCTATCGGGTGTTGTCCCGATGCAACAGGGGATGCTGCAGGTTGAGTTGGCCTGTATTTTGCACCAAGTTTTCGGATTACTGATTAACCCCGCTGCTTCTGCACCGCTGGTGCGGTCGGATGCGGACGGGTGGGAGCCGAATATGACAGAAGAATCGGAACAGGACAGAGAGAAGCCGGGCAACTCGGGAGAGGTCACCTGGGGGCCTAGGCTGTTCTTCGGCACGCTGCTGGCGGTGCTCGTCTTCTTTTACTGGCTGCTGATTTATTCAGGCGGCGTTTCCGGCCATGGCGGCTGAGGGGGTAGCGAATGGGCGATGAGAAAAAGATGGGCCTGGGTACCACGCTCGTGGTGACGGTGGTCGCTTTTTTCCTGGTGGCCGTGCTCTTTTATGGCCTGGACCACTTCATCATGGGTATTCAGGGGCTGCCTCTGAATATGGACCTGAGTCCTGCCGGATGACGCAAGAGCGGGGAATCACAGCATGACGAATAACAAAGAAATAGCTTGTTGCCGTATCCTGCGGCAGCTGTGGCTGACGCTGCTGATGGCGGTGCTGTTCGGCCTCGCAGTGCCGTTGCAGGTGTCGGCCGAAGGCATGGGGATGGAAACGGTGGCGGAGCGCATCGCCCCCATCGGCCGTGTACATATTGAAGGGCAGCCGTTCGTCGAAGAGGAAACGACGACTGCCAGCACGGAAAAACCGGAGCCGATCGCTGCGCCCCAGCCCCAGCGTAAGGATTACCCGAATATCGGTGTCAGCAGCCGGGCGGTGGTCTGGATTGCAGCCCAGATGCACCTGTTCTTCGGTGCCCTGGTGCTGGCGGTACCGCTGTTCGTGCTGGTGATCGAACTGACCGGTCTGATCACCAAGGATGAACGCTACGACGATATGGCCCATGAGTTCATGAAGATCAGTCTGGTGGGCTTCTCCATCACAGCCATCATCGGCGGTACCCTGGCGCTTGCCCTGTTTTTGCTCTACCCCGATTTCATGGGCTACATGATGCATGTGTTTGGCAGTCAGTGGCTATGGTATGCGGCGCTGTTCTTCGTCGAGAGCTTTTTCCTCTATACCTATTATTACGGCTGGGATGCCCTGCGCTACGGCAATAAGAAGTGGGTGCATCTGACTCTTGGTCTGATGCTCAATGCAGCCGGTATGACTATCATGGTGCTGGCCAATTCCTGGGCCACCTTCATGATGGCGCCGTCCGGGGTGAGTGAGACCGGTGTGGTCACCGGTAGCATCTGGGAAGTCATGAAGGGTCCCTTGTGGAACCCCATCAACCTGCATCGTTTCATTGCCAACATCGGGTTTGGCGGGGCGGTGGTGGGCGCCTATGCGGCGTTCAAGTTTCTCAGTACCCGTGATCCAAAACTGCGCGCCCACTATGACTGGATGGGCTATACCTCCAACTTCATCGCCATCCTCGCTTTCCTGCCCTTGCCGTTCGCCGGCTATTGGCTGATGGCGGAGATCTATGCCTATTCCCAGCAGATGGGCATAACCGCCATGGGCGGCATCCTGGCCTGGTTGTTCATCGTCCAGGCGGTGCTGATCGGGACAATTCTGCTGGCGGGCAACTTCTATCTCTGGTCCGGCATGTCCCGTACGGAAGGTTCGGTACGCTACCAGTGGCTGATCAAGTATATCGCCGCAATCCTGGTGATCTGCTTTCTTACCTGGATGACGCCCCATACCTTGATCCTGTCGGCCAAGGAGATTGCCGCCATGGGTGGCAGTCACCACCATATCCTCGGTCCGTTGGGGATCATGCCGGCGAAGAATATCGCGGTTAACCTGATGCTGGTGGTTACCTTTTTGTCGTTCCAACTCTATCGCCGCTCCGACAAGGTGGCGGTGGTTCCCTGGGCGCCGGTGGCCAATGCCTTCATGGTGGCGATCTATGTCGTTGCCATGGCCAACATCATCTTTGCCGGCGTCTACTACGGCTATTTCACCAATACGGTCTACAAGGTGGGCTCATCGGTGATGCAGGTGGCCTCTACGCTGGTAGTGATCATCTCCGGGCTGACCATCGACAGTTTCCTGTACAAGGGAGCAAAGAAACTGCCATCGCACTGGGGGAAGGTGTCGGACCGTTCTCAATACGCCCTGTTCGCGCTGCCTATCGCCTTTACCTGGCTGATGGGGCTGATGGGGTATGTGCGCTCCTCGGTGAAGACTCATTGGCACGTCTACACCGTAATGAAGGACAACTCGCCGGATAATTTCATTCCCACCATTGGTTATGCGGGCAACATGATCACTATCGTGACCGTACTGTTTCTGCTGTTCGTGCTGTTCATGTTCTGGATCGCGAATCTGAGTTCCACCAAGCAGCCCAAGCCGGCAGTTGATGAAGGAGGGGCCGCCGTATGAATGTTCTTGCCAAGTCAATGATCTTCAGCATCGGGCTGACCCTGATTTTTACCCTGGTGGCCAACCTGTTGCCCCAGGTGCAGGGTGATGCGCCGGTCGAGAAGAAGGTGGATCTGGGGGCCCTGACCATGGACGATTTCGTTGCCCTGGGTGAAAACCTGTTCATGAACAAGGGGACCTGCACCCTTTGTCATAAGCCGCCGCCGCTCGGTCGGGCGCCGGATATTCAGGGCGAAAATCTGGTCGAGGTGTCGAAGGAGCGTCTGGCCGACCCCCGTTACAAGGGCAAGGCGACCAACCCCGAAGAATACATTAGGGAATCGATGCTGGAGCCCAGCGCTTACGTGGTGGCCGGTTGGGGCAAGAAAGGCTCCAACGACAGTGAGTCACCCATGCCGCATGTCAACAAGCCTCCGATCGCCCTGTCGGATATGGAGATCGACGCCATCATCGCCTGGCTGCAGGCCAAAGACGGCAATGAGGTGACGGTGGCTCTACCCACGGCGGAAGATTCGGCTCAAGTGGCCGCGGCGGCGCCTGCAGCCGGTGGCGTACCGGCGCCCGCAGCCACCGCTGAGGAGGCGATCACCAAATATGGCTGCCAGGCCTGCCATGCGCTGCTTGGCTCCACCGCATCACTGGGGCCGCCACTGGACGATGTGGGCAAGCGGCTGACGCCGGAGCAGATCCGGCAGAGCGTCGTCGAGCCCAATGCAGTGATCGCCGAGGGCTTCACGCCTGATGTAATGCCAGCGGACTTTGCTGAAAAGATGACGGTGAAAGAGTTGGAAATGATCGTTAACCTGTTGGCGGAGCAGAAAAAATGAGAATCAGAATCCCCGCTTTCTGGCAGGCCGTGCTGGTTGCCGTCGTTGCCTATCTGATCTTCGACAACGCCTTTCCTCCGTTGCTGCCGAGGACCCTGATGGTGCAGTACATGATCGTCACCGTCATAGGCATTCTGCTCTATTTTGCTTTCGATGATACGCGCTGGAACGAGTTTCGGGCGCCGGTGCTGGCAGTGCTGCGAGATGATGACAAGGGTCTGGTGCGCTGGTTCTTCCTACTGGCGATCCCTGCTGTCGTTGGCTATACCACCTATGGGTTGGTCAAGCCCTCCAGCGATGCGCCAGTGGAGCTGCGACAGGTGCACCCGGCACCCCCGGCGTCGGTCAAGGTGTTCAATAAGAGCTATGATCTCGCCACCCTGGAAAACCCGGTTCGCCAGGAGATCCTCGCCACCTTGGCAAAGGATGAGGAGGCAGGCTGGAAAAAGTACGACGAAGTGGTGACGGCCGGGCGTGACGTCTACTATCAGAACTGCTTCTATTGTCATGGCGACCTGCTCAATGGTGAAGGCCACTTTGCCCAGGGCTTCAACCCGGCGCCGATCAATTTCCAGGATCCCACCATCATTCCCCAGTTGCAGGAGGCCTTCCTGTTCTGGCGTATCACTACGGGTGGCCCTGGCCTGCCAAAAGAGGGTACTCCCTGGAACTCCGCCATGCCGGTGTGGCATGAGATGCTGAAAGAGAATGACGTCTGGAACGTCATTACCTTCATATTCGACTACAACGGCCAGGTGCCGCGGATCTGGGATCCCGAGGTTTCCAAGACGGTCACAGGGATGAAGGACAAGGCGCTGGCGCGGCGCGCCAATATGCAGGGCAAGGACCTCTACAAATTTCGTTGTGAGGTATGCCATGGCGAACAGGGTATGGGGGATGGCGTGGCTGCGGACCGCATGTATCCCAAGCCGAGAGATTTCAGCCTGGCCCTGTTCAAGTACAAAACCTCCCCCGGGACCGAATTGCCGCGGGACGATGATCTGTTCAGGACCATCAAGTTCGGCTTGCCTGGCACGGCCATGCCGGGCTGGGGGCCGCTGCTCAGCGATGAACAGATCCGCAGTCTGATCCCGGTGATCAAGGGCTTCGATGTGACTGCGGCCTGGGCGCCTGAGGATGCGGATGACGACGCCTTCGATGATGAAGGTCACTACACCAAGACGGACTTTCGTTCGATCGAGGATCTGGAGCCGCTGGAGGGACAGATACCTTATTCGGATGAATCGGTGGCAAAAGGCAGGGAGGCGTTCCTCAAGGCCTGCAAAGAGTGTCACGGCGCAGCCGCGCGGGGCAACATCGTCTCCGGCAAGAAGCTGGAGGATGACTGGGGCAACCGTATCTGGCCGCGCGATCTGACCAAGCCCTGGACCTGGCGGGCGACTCAGTCCCTGGTGCAGGGAGAGAAAGAGCGGGATGAGACGATCAAGGCGATCTACCGCCGCCTCTCGATTGGTATTCCCGGTACGCCGATGCCTGCTCACCGTGCGGTGGAAGAGGGTAACAAGGACCCGGTAAGCCTGGAGGATCGTTGGCATATCGCCAACTATGTCTACAGCGTCCGTGCCACCACTGTTCCGCCCACCAGCGGTGGTGTGGTGAAGGCAATGAAGATCGAGGGCGGGCTGCCGGCAGGTCTGGAGGATGAGCGCTGGAATCAGGCACCTGCAACCACCCTGCATCTGGTGCCGAATATCATCAAGGAAGATCGTCTGTTCACACCATTGAACGATGCGGTGACGGTGCGCACCCTCTATAACGACAAGGAGATCGCCTTCCTGTTGGAAGTGGACGACCGGACCGAGAGCCGGCCCGGGATCAAGTACTTTACCGATCTGATGGACGAGAACCTGGAGATGCATCCGGATGCAGTTGCCATCCAGTTTCCCAAGGCAGGCGCTTTCAGCACCATGCCATCGGTGGAGAAACCGCTCTATCGTCATGGCGATGCCAAGCACAAGACCAGTATCTGGTACTGGAATGCCGGCAGCATCGAGCCGAAAAAGAATGAGTTCTCCATGCTGCTGGATGCATCGGGCCCGGACAAGAAACTGCAGCCGCGTATGGACGACGACAGCCTGCAGACCAGCGCCGAATGGAAGGATGGCAAATGGCGCGTGTTGATGAAGCGTCCGCGCAAGGGTAGTGGTGGTGACCTGGACTTCGAGGAAGGACAGTTCATCCCGGTCTCCTTCGCCAACTGGGACGGCAGCAATGGGGAGGCTGGATCGAAGCATACCCTGACCACATGGTACTGGCTGGTATTACCGCCAGAACTGGATTGGACCCGGGTATATGGAATGCCATTGGGTATCGCGCTGCTGGTCTTTCTCGCCGGGCTTGGGCTGGTTGGCAGCCAAAGGAAGAAGGCGCAAGGACAGGGCTGATTCATCAGCCCGTTGAATGATTGGATTCATTCAGTGTGGACCAGGGAACTCCGGGTTCCCTGGTCCGTCTTGTCGATTCAGCCAGCTGGTGCTGGCGGTTGTCATTTGTCATTTCGATGCGCGGCAGATGGCGATATCGTCGAAACCATCCTGAACCCCGTCAACCAAGGAAGCTTTCCATGTTTCGCAAACTGATGACCGGCCTTTCTTTCCTGTGTCTTCTCCTGCCGATATTGGCCGTTGCTGCCGGTGCTGAAAACCAGGATAAGATCCCTGGCATTGAGGAAGCACCTCCAGGTGGCGATTTTACTTTGCAATCTGCAGATGGACCGGTTTCCCTGCAGGACTTTCGGGGTAAGGTGGTATTGCTCTATTTCGGCTATACCAAGTGTCCCGATGTCTGTCCCACCTCTCTGTCATACCTGACACAGGCACTGAACGATCTGACCGAAGACGAATTGAAAGAGGTGCAGGGGATATTCATCAGTGTGGATCCCAAACGGGATACCCCGCAGGCACTGAAGGAGTATGTGGAATATTTTCACCCCAATATCGTGGGTATCACCGGTTCTGCAGAAGAGGTGGCTGACGTGGCGGCACTCTATGGCGCCCGGTATTATGAGGTGGAACTGGAGGGATCGGCCTTTGGCTATTCAGTCAACCACTCTGCGGTCACTTATCTGATCACGCCTGATGGTACGCTGCGTTTCATTTTTCCACATGGTACGCCACCCAAGGTGATCGTCGAAGCGATCCGCTACGTCCTGGCGGGGAACTGAGCTTTTCGCCTCCAGGGATCGAGCGGAATGGTCCCGTTCCTCTCCCTCGCATCACAAAGGGGTCGGTGTCAAATTGGCATAATTCATCGTGATTTGTTCACAGTAATATGTGCAATTTGACGCCGCCCCCTGGAGTTCGAATTATTCAGAATGGCTTCACGATAGTAAGGATCACGATCGGCAGCAAAATGAGCACCGGTATCTCGTTGAACCAGCGATACCAGGTGTGGCTGCGGCTGTTTTCGTCCGCGGCAAAACGTTTCACCAGGTGGCCGCAATAGAAGTGGTAGGCGATCAGTGCCGTAACCAGGGTGATCTTTGCATGCAACCAGCCCATGCCGCTATAGGCGCTCCATGCGTAGTCGTAGAGCATCCACAGGCCAAGAATGATGGTAAGCCACATCATTGGGGTGACGAAACGGTACAGCTTGCGCTCCATGACCTTGAGCTGCTCTCGCCCCGATTCTGATGTGGCCATCGCGTGGTAGACGAAGAGGCGTGGCAGATAGAAGATGCCAGCGAACCAGCTGACCATGAAAAAGATGTGGAAGGCCTTGACCCAGAGCATGATGTTCAATCCCCGTCTTTATAGAGGGCGCGCAGTATATCATCCCGCGCCTTGGCTGTTGGTGCTTCTCCCAGGCGCTCTCTCTTTCGCTGGCCTATGAATCGGCCAAGCGCATGGAATCCCCGTTTCAATGCGCGCCACAGCTTGGGTAGCAGCCAGGCGGCGATGAGCAGAAACAGCACCAATCCGATGATGAACAGCCAGGGATAGTGCAGGGAGACCCACAGACCGCCCACCACCGCCAGGTCCTCGGCGATAGAGGCGGTCCAGTTGGTTACCGGTTCAGGTGACGCGTTGATCAGGATCCGACTTCCGGCTTTGGTGGCATGGCTGGTCGCCGCGATGCCGCCACCCACCAGCAGGGCGGCAAACTCAGCCCCCTGGCTGATGTCCAGGCCCTGAGCCATACCTGCTGCGAGCACGGCACCAGCAGGAATCCGAATGAAGGTATGCAGGGTGTCCCAACCCGTATCCACTCCCGGCACCTTGTCGGCGAAGAATTCCACCATGTACATGAAACCGGCGGCGCTCAACACCAGTGGGTTGCTCAGTATCTGCAATGCGGGGGGCAGTGTGACATCACCGGTCAGTCCCATGTAACCCAGCACCAAAATGGCGGCATAAAGGTTGATCCCTGAGGCCCAGGCCGCGCCCAGAGTCAGCGAGATGGTCTGTATCGGGTCCATGGTGTGTACTCCTTGATCGTTTGATTCCATCTGCCCAGGCAGCATGACCCTGGCCGCATCTCACAACGTTAGTCGTGTCGACGCTGTTTGGATGAAGAAAGGGGAGTCGAGTTCAGTCATCCCTGCCGCTTTTTGCCAGAAAGGCCTGGGCTAGCGTGTGGTAAAGGGGTTTTGGGCAGATCAGATGGGAGGTGCCGTAGGCTATGAATGAGGTGGCCATCAGCGCCAGCAGCATATCCTGGTTGTTGATCATCTCCATGACGATGACAAAGGCGGTGATGGGTGACTGTACCACGCCGGCGAAAAAGGCCAGCATGCCGAGGATGATCATTATCGACAATGGTGCAACCGGGAACCAGTGAGCCAGATTCATGCCGACGCCGGCTCCGGTTGCCAGTGAGGGGGCAAAGATGCCGCCGGGGATGCCGCTCAGATAGGAGGCCAGGGTACTGATCATCTTGAGAAACGGAAACATAGGGTCGAAGGCGGCTTCTTCCATGATGATCGCCTTGGCGGCATGATAGCCGGTGCCGCTGGTCTGATAGCCACTGAAAAAACCGGCCAGGGCCACTACCAGTCCGCAGGCCAGGGCGATCATATAGGGGTGACGGTGTACCAGCGGGGCAATTGCCTGAGTGGCCTGGATCAGACTCAGGGTGAACAATCCGCCCAGTGCGCCGCCAATGACTCCGCACAGTGGTACTGCCAGCCAATCCTTGAACTGGGTGATGCTGGCGTTGGAGGTGCCGAAATAGTGGTACTGCCCGAGCACCGCCAGTGCGATAAGACCGGAGAAGACCACTGCTGTCGTGACGATGCCGCTGCTGCGCTGTTCGAATGATTTGCTCATCTCCTCGATGGCAAACACGATACCGGCCAGTGGGGTGTTGAAGGCCGCGGCAATACCTGCTGCGCCACCGGCCAGGATCAGCCCACGTTCCATGTAATGAGCGGGGAAATGGGCTATGCGGCCGAGGGAGAACATGATCGAAGCGCCCACATGGACGGAAGGGCCTTCGCGTCCGATGGAGGCGCCGGACGCCAGTCCCAGCACCGTCAGCAGGATCTTGCCGATGGCGATGCGAATGGAGAGGACCTTGGCTTTGCGCCGCATCTCCAGGGCAGCGATGGCCTGGGGGATGCCGCTTCCCTGGGAGCCGGGAAACAGGTTCCGCGTCAGCCAGGCGATGACGACCAGTCCCAGTGGCGTGATGGCCAGGGGTAGCCAGGGGTACGCGGAGGCGCCCTGTCGGAACAGATGGTCCGCCTGTTCGCTCATGATCGCGAACAGGGCGCATACCGCCCCTACCAGGAAGGCGCCGGCCCAGAATACCAGGCGTACCTTCCAAGCCTTGAGTGAAAAGAGCTTGCGGCGGGAGCGGCGCAGATGTTTGCGCATGTTGCTTGGTTCCAGCTCACATAAAAAAGAATAATTATATCAGGGATCTTTTGATTTTATTCCCCACGCCGTATGATTGGCGGAATAAAATCCGTCTCTGAAACAGTAACTATTTATCAGGATAATCAGGCGTCATGTACAAGATTGGCATCGTTGGGGGGACCGGCTATACCGGCGTGGAACTGCTGCGGTTGCTGGCAAACCATGCTGAAGTCGAGGTGTCGGTGATCACCTCCCGTACCGAGGCGGGGCGGGACGTTGCCGACCTGTACCCCAACCTGCGCGGGCATCTGCAGGTCACTTTTTCCCGGCCTGACCCGGCCCGGTTGCAGGCTTGTGATCTGGTCTTCTTTGCCACGCCCAACGGGACCGCCATGAAGATGGTGCCCGAACTGCTGCAGGCGGGCACCCGGGTGATAGACCTGGCTGCGGACTTTCGCATCAAGGATATCGCCGTATGGGAGTACTGGTATGGTATGACCCACGTCGCCCCGGAACTGGTGGAGGAGGCGGTCTACGGATTGCCTGAAGTCAACCGTGAGGCGATAAGGGGCGCGCGGCTGGTTGCCAACCCCGGCTGCTATCCAACCGCCGCCACCCTGGGGCTGCTGCCATTGATAGAGGCTGGTGTCGCTGACCTGCAGGGGTTGGTGGCCGATTGTAAATCTGGCGTCAGTGGCGCTGGCCGTGGCGCGAATACGGCCATGCTGATGGGGGAAGTCGGGGAAAGTTTCAAGGCCTACGCTGTATCGGGGCACCGTCACCTGCCGGAGATCAGCCAGAATCTTGCTGCGGCCGCAGGTGAAGCGGTAGGCCTGACCTTCGTGCCCCATTTGTTACCCATGATCCGTGGTATCCATGCCACTCTGTATGCCCGGGTCGGAGCGGATGTCGATCTGCAGGCCTTGTATGAGCGCCGCTATGTAGATGAGCCATTCGTCGATGTGCTACCGCCGGGCAGCCATCCGGAGACCCGCAGTGTACGTGGTGCCAATGATTGCCGTATTGCGTTACACCGTCCACAGGGCGGGGATGTCGTGGTGGTACTGTCGGTGATTGACAATCTGGTGAAGGGGGCGGCCGGTCAGGCGCTGCAGAACATGAATCTCATGCTTGGCCTCGATGAGCGGGCGGGTCTGGATGCAGTGGCCTTGCTGCCATAGGATGCCAATATCATGAGATATGCTACGCCCAGAATCATCCAGCCGGGAGAACGCAACCCTTTTCAATGGTTGTTGCTGCTGCTTGCCATGCTGCTTGGCGTTGCCGCGGGTTGGTATGGCGGCCATTTCGTGGAGCAGAGGCAAGGATCCAGCCGCTCGCAATTGGTTGCCCAGCTGGCCGCTGAGAAAGGGCGTGCACAGGCCCTGGAGCAGGAGCGGGCCGCCCTGCAGGAGCAGGTGGCCATGCTTGAGCGTTCTGCACAGATAGATCAGGAGGCAGTGCGCAAGGTCCGGGAGCAGCTGGCGTCGTTCCAGGAAGAGCGTTCCAAGCTGGAGGAGGAACTCACCATCCTGCGCAGTATGGCAGCGGCAAAGGATTCGCGGGATGCCGTTCGGGTGCAGCGCCTGAAGGTGACGGCTGGCCCTGAGGAGAGGAGTTATCATTACCGCTTCACCGTTACCCAGAGCATGCAGAACGGTGACATGGCCAACGGCTGGGTTTTCTTTGCCGTGGATGGTCTGCAGGATGGCAAGCCTAAATGGTTGCCGCTACGGGAGATTACCAAGGACAATGTGGAGCGTCTGAAAATGCGCTTCAAGAATTTTCAGGATATCGAAGGTGATATTCGCCTGCCCGAGGGCTTCAAGCCGTTGAAGATCATCGTGGAAGTGAAACCGAGTAATAAGAAAATTACCCCGGTGAAGCAGCGTTTCGACTGGAAAATTTCGGATTAATCCTAAGGAACATCTGATTGATTCCGGGACAGGTGGATTGTGGAATGAAATGGCCCAGATCAAGGCGTGAATCGCAGCTAATAGCAGGTCTATTGGCAAGATTCACAACGCAGAGAAGGGCGATTTCAGCCGCAAGACGTCGTCCCATGAATTGATCAGGGGGTCCTTTGATCCGACAGACCCCCCAGGAAAGCCCTGGTCATGTCGTTCCCTGCTGGGGGATAACGGTAGCATGTTGTACCAGTGGGCTGTTTGCCTGGGTGTATTATGATTCAGGAGTATTCTCAATGGCGCGAAAAAAGCGTTTCAAGGTCCCCAGGATAACCACTGTGATCGGGGCTGATGCCAGTATCGAAGGTGATCTCCACTTTACTGGCGCCATTCATGTGGATGGCAAGGTAAAAGGCAATATCCTGGCCCAGCAGAATGATCGCTCGACGCTGGTTCTGAGTGGTCAGGGCGTGGTCGAGGGGGACGTGCGCGTTCCCAACATCATTCTCAACGGCAAGGTGGTGGGGGATGTCTACGCCAGTCAGCGGGTTGAATTGGCCCCTGATGCGCGGGTCACCGGCACGCTTTACTATCGTCTGCTGGAAATGGCGATGGGGGCGGAGGTGAACGGCCAGCTTATCTGTACAGAAGAGGCCGCCGCGATCGAGGATGGGAAGGCCGAGCCTGTATTGGACGATGCTGACTGAACTCCTTGATGGATCATCAGTATCCGGATGCCATGGTGCGTATCGAGAATAGTTGACTATTTCGCTCAGAAAAGCATAATTGTCCTATTGACGGCCACAGCCGGTGGCATCGTACCGAACCGTTTCAGGAAATCTCAATCATGACCGTAGCAGAAGCCGAAACCGAAAGCCCATTGATCTTCACCTCAGCTGCTGCAGCCAAAGTGGCCTCCTTGATCGAAGAGGAGGGCAATCCAGACCTGATGCTCAGGATCTATATCCAGGGTGGTGGCTGCTCAGGATTTCAATATGGTTTCACCTTCGATGAGGAAGAGAAAGAGGGCGATACCCGGATCGTCACCGACGGAGTGACGCTGCTGGTCGATCCCATGAGTCTGCAGTATCTGACCGGAGCGGAAGTCGACTATTCCGAGGGGTTGCAGGGATCGCAGTTCGTCATCCGTAATCCCAATGCGACCACCACCTGTGGTTGCGGTTCTTCGTTCTCCGTCTGATCAGCCCGCCTTTTCCGGTACGGCATTCTCAAGGGGCGGAATATATTCCACCCAATATCACCGGATGACTGGCTCCTGTCACTGAGGGCAGGTTTCCGGGGCGCCGGTTCATGGTCTGCCGTGCCAGCCAGGCGAATGCCGCCGCCTCCACCTGGTCGGGGTGGAGGCCGTGGCTGTCCGTGGTCTCCACGATCATTCCCGTCAGGCCTGCACTCAGTCCCTGCATCAACCGCTGGTTGTGGGCGCCGCCGCCACAAACGATGATGCGGCGGCTCTCTTTGCAGTATCTTTTGATGGCACTGACGATACTGAAGCAGGTAAGCTCGGTCAGGGTTGCCTGAACATCGACCGGATCCAGCGTCCAGCCCTGCAACTGCATCTCCAGCCACTCCTGGCTGAAGTACTCCGGTCCTGTGCTCTTGGGGGGTGCCTGGTTGAAAAAAGGGTCGCGGAGCATCTGCAAGAGCAGTTTTTGCGCTGCCTGGCCCTGCGCCGCCCATTCTCCGCCCGCATCGTAATCCAGCCGGCGAATCTTTTGTATCCAATGGTCGATCAGGATATTGCCCGGGCCGGTGTCAAAACCGATGATCTTGCCCTGAGGATCGGCAGGGAGGTGGGTGATGTTGGCGATGCCGCCGATGTTCAGGATCACCCGTTCCTCGTCAGGTGTCTGGAACATGGCGGCATGAAAGGCCGGTACCAAGGGGGCGCCCTGGCCGTGGGCGGCCATGTCACGGCGACGGAAGTCGGCCACTACGGTAATACCGGTACGCTCTGCCAGCTGATTGGGGTCGCCTATTTGCAGTGTGAAGGGCGTGGGGCGGTCAGGTCGGTGGCGTATGGTCTGGCCCTGGGAGCCGAGGGCGCGGATTTGCTGCGGCCTGAGGGCGTTAGAGTCGCTCAGCTTCCAGACGCCCGCCGCGCAGGCGTGTGACACGCGGGGGTGAGGTTGTCGCATGGCGTCGATCTCTATAT
>CAZJCM010000031.1:0-40095 GCA_964544655.1 uncultured Sedimenticola sp.
CCGATGCTGCACGAGATCGACGTACGAGCAGTATCTGCCGATGCCACCCCGCAGCCACAGGCCCAGCCGACCCATCCGCCTGTGCTGCCCGGCCCCGCGCCCACCAGATGGTGGAGGCGTCGATGGGGCTTCGCTCACTGGGACTTTGCGGGACGTCCCAATGGGCACTTGCGCGGACGGAAACGGAGGAACACCTCGCGGCCGGTCTCCACCGATTCATAGATGGCGTTGATCAATTCCAGACTCTTGCGCGCCTCCAGGCCATCCACCAGGTGGCGTCTCTCGTTCTCTATGCACTCCACCACGTGTTCGTAGTAGGCCTGATGCCCGAAGCCATAGACATTGGGGGGATTGACCGAGTATTTCTCCAACACCTCGTCATCACCCTCCTGTTTCTCCTCGAACGCCCAGGTCTGCATCTCGTTGACAGCGAAACCACCGATCACCACGGTGCCGCGTTCACCCAGCACCGATATAGACCCTTCCAGATTGATCGGCCGCGCTGCTGTGGTGGCCTCGATGATGCCCAGCGCACCGTTGCGAAACTTGAGGGTCACGATGATGGTATCCTCGGCCTCGATGTCGACCAGGGCAGTGGACGCCTTGGCAAACACGCTCTCCACGTCACCGATCATCCATTGCAGCATATCCACATGATGGCTGGCCTGGTTGGTCAACACGCCACCATCCATCGCCCAGGTGCCCCGCCAGGCATCCTGGTCATAATAGTGCTGGTGACGGCACCAGCGCACCCGCACCGTGCCCAACACCAGCTTGCCGAAACGCTTCTCCTCCACCGCCTGGCGCAACTTGACTACCGGCACGTTGAACCGGTTCTGTTTGACCACGAACAGACGGCAGCCGTTTTCATCACACGCCTGGATCATGGCATCGGCATCATCCAGGGTCAGGGCCATGGGCTTCTCCACGATGATGTCTTTCTGGTATCTGGCCAGGTTGGTCACATGCTCCGCATGCATGCCCGTGGGCGTCAACACCACCACTATATCGATGGATTCACGCGCCATCATCTGGTTCATATCCGTGTAGAAGGGCACAGCGAAGCGCTCACCGATAGCCTGCGCCTTCTCCTCCACCATGTCACAGACTGCCGCCAGCCGCATGCCGCGGATCTGGTTCTCTCCCAACAACTCGGAGTGGCGCTTGGCGATACGGCCACAACCGACGAGTGCAACATTCAACATAATTTCCAGGCCTCTCGATTCCGCTGCAACAGAGCGTGTACGGTTTACTTGTTTCCCTTCGAACTCAGCTTCAGTTTGTGGCCGCGAATGAACGCAAACCACCTATGTCCCGGCATCCTCACCAGACACATCGTCTAATTGCATTCATCCGCATTCATTCACGGCTGGATTTCATCATCATCCAAACGCCGGCGCCATCAGATCGAACCCCTCTTTTCCTGAGCTGCAGGCTCTTCGCCACCGATCCGCTCCTCGATCTGGAAAGGGATCATGCGTGACTTCATCCAGCGCACCGCCAACAGGTCATAGAATGAGGCGAACAGGCGGTTCCATACCCCGTAGTGGGCACTGCCGTAGAGCCGCGGGTTGTTGGCCACCGGGATCTCGATGACGCTGTAGCCCTCGATCTTGAACAGGGTCGGCAGAAAACGGTGCATGCCCTTGAAGAACTTGAGATTGCCGATGCATTCCCGGCGAAAGGCACGGTAGGTGCAACCCGCATCGCTGATCTCCTCGCCGGAAAGCCCGTTTCGCACCCAGTTGGCCACCCTGGAAGAGAGAATGCGGATGATATGATCACCCTCGCCGCGGGAATCCACCCGGGTGCCACAGACACAGTCCGCCTGTTTCAGTGCGGCGATGAACTTGGGCAGATCCTTTGGGTCGTTCTGCAGATCCGCATCCATGGTGACGATGTAACGCCCCCGGGCGACCTGCATGCCGGCCCAGCTGGCCGCCGACTCCCCCCGATTCTCACGCATCCGCTGCCCCCGCACCTGAGGACGCTCCGCCACCAGCCGTTTCAGCACTTCCCAAGAGTCGTCGGTGCTGCAATCGTCGGTGATGATCACCTCGTATGCCACACCGACAGGGGCCAGCGCCTGGTCGATGGCCTCCACCAACGGCGGCAGATTGCCCTCTTCGTTATGGCAGGGCACCACGATGCTGAGCTCAGGAGCAGTCATGCGGATCAGCCGAAGAAGGCCTGAATGGCATCACAGACCCGGTCTACGTCATCCAGCGACAACTGGCCATGAATGGGCAGAGAGAGGATCTCATCCACCCACCGTTCGGTATTGGGCAGTGAGGGCAGTTCCGGATAGAGACTGGTGATGGCAGGCTGCTGATGGTTGGCCACCGGATAGTGGATGCCGGTCGCGATCCCCTGCTCTTTCAGATAGGCGGCCAAGGCATCCCGCCCGGGGGTACGGATCACATACATATGATAGACAGGCTCTGCCCAGGAACGCACAGCCGGTATGGTGACCAGACTGTTCAGACGGGCCGTATACCGGTCCGCAACCGCCCGCCGATGGGCATTGAGCTCATCGAGATGGCGCAGGGCCACCCGCCCTACCGCCGCCTGAATCTCATTGAAGCGCAGGTTGTAACCCACTTTCTCGTGAGTGAACTTGCCCTTGCGTCCGTGGTTGCGCAACATGCGCACCCCGTCGGCCAGCCGGTCGTCGTCGGTGCAGATACAGCCACCATCACCCAACACGGTCAGGTTTTTCGACGGATAGAAGGAGAAGGCGCCGGCATTGCCGATACCACCCACCCGATGCCCCTGATATTGGGCACCCTGGGCCTGGGCACAATCCTCGATCACCCACAGGCCATGACGATCGGCGGTCTGCTGAACCCGGCCAAGATCAGCGGGATGACCATAGAGATGCACCGGCATGATACCTACGGTGCGCGACGTCACAGCCGCCTCCATCTGCTCCGGATCCAGGCAGTAGGTCTCATCCACGTCCACGAACACCGGCCGGGCGCCCACGTGAATGATCGGCTCGATAGTCGGAAAGGCGGTATGGGAGGGGACGATCACTTCATCCCCGGGGGCAAGCTCCATCACCTGCAACAGCAACAGCACGGAGGCCGTCCAGGAGGAGGAGAGCACCGCATGGCGACTGCCGGTATAGTCGGCCAGCTCCTCTTCAAAGGCACGGCACTCCTTGCCCAGGATATACTGCCCCGAATTCACCGCTGCGGCGGCAGCCCTGCGGATCTCGTCGTTGAGAAAAACTTTGGATAATGGAATGTTGCCCATCTGACTCCGGCCTGTTTGAAATTTGGCGCGCATATGATAGGTCATGGCGCCAACGGATACAAAAGTCCGGCCTCTAAGGCACCTCTGAGCAAGTCATGAATCCGCATCTTGCGTCCAGACTCGATCAGAGGCGCCCTAAGCCGGCATGAACGGAAAAACCCTCTGCAGACACAGAGGGTTGACCGTTAGAACGGTAATATCCCGACAGCCGAGAGCAAGATGCAGAGTGTGGTGAACTCACCAATCACGAGCCGTGCGCGTTTCGCTCCATGCCCACAGCCATTCGGAATCTCAAATGTCCCTCAGAAGGGAATATCGTCATCGAATCCGCTATCCGGACCTGACGGGGGAGGCGCCGCCTGATCCTGCCCGCCCCCTTGGGCGAAGGCGGCACTGCCACCAGCGCCACGGCTGTCCAGCATCTGCATTTGCTCGGCGACGATCTCAGTGGTGTAGCGATCCTGCCCGTTCTGATCCTGCCATTTACGGGTCTGCAGTTTGCCCTCGATGTAGATCTTGGAGCCTTTTTTCAGGTATTCGCCAACGATCTCTGCCAGACGCCGAAAAAAGACCACCCGATGCCATTCCGTACGTTCCTGGGTCTCACCCGTGTTCTTGTCCTTCCAGCTTTCCGACGTGGCCAGGGTCACATTGGCCACTGCGTTGCCGTTGGGCATATAACGCACCTCTGGATCCTTGCCCAGATTACCGATCAGAATTACCTTGTTGACGCCTCTTGTGGCCATTTTGCCTCCTGATTTGATGACACCCGCCCTCATCCCTGAAAACGGGGAAAATGTGGAAATGCAAGTCTACCCGCGTCCCGTGGAAAATGCATCCAGTGCGGTAAGATCTGTCTGCTCCGGGTCGATCTTCAGGTAGGCCACCCCCTCCTCGCCGACGACGAAGGCATCGGCCACACCGGTCACCGCAAGCAACGACTGCTGAAGCTCCCCCGCCCGATCATCGTCCATCTGCCCCACATGCAGAAGATGCGTATGCAGATAGCGCGGCTGGGCCATGCCCCAGGCAGCCACCAGCCACAGGAGCATGATCAGGGCGACGAACAGGAACACGCCTTCGATACCATGATGGGCGTGCATCCACCCCCCGACCAGTCCGCCGATAAAGGCACCGGAGAACTGGGAGGTGGAATAGACCCCCATCGCCGTGCCCTTGTTCTCCGCTGGCGCAACCTTGGCGATCAGTGACGGCAGGGTCGCCTCCAACACATTGAAGGCGGTGAAATAGATCAGCAGCGCGACACCGATCCCCCACAGGGAGTCGATAAAGAGATAGAATCCGATTTGGGCCAGGATCAGTGCCGCAATGGAACCGAGGAATACCGGCTTCATCTTGCGCCGGTTCTCGGCAATCACCACGAACGGCACCATCAGACCGATGGCCAGCAACAGTACCGGCAGATAGACCATCCAATGATCGCTGCTGGCCAGCCCGGCCTGATCCCGCAGGGCCAGGGGCAGGGCCAGGAACACTGCGGTCAGCCCCATATGCAGCAGCATGATGCCCAGATCGAGCCGCAGCAGGTTGGGATCACTCAGCACCCGGCCGAACTGCCCTGGCACCGGCTCGGTATCCCGGTGGAAGTGACTCTCACGGGGATCAGGGACCAGAAACAGGGTGATACCGACACCGCTCAAGGCCAGCAGGGCGGTAAGCCAGAAAATGCCAGGCACGCCGATCCATACGTTGAGCACCGGCCCCAGGATCAGGGAGACTGCGAATGCCAGGCCGATGCTCATGCCGATCACCGCCATCACCTTCATTCGATTCTGTTCCCGGGTGAGGTCGGCCGCCAGGGCCATCACAGCCGCGGCGATGGCGCCGCTCCCCTGAATGGCGCGACCCAGCACCACCCCCCAGATGTTATCCGCCATGGCCGCCACCACACTGCCGATGGCGAACAGGATCAGACCGCCAATGATCACCGGCTTGCGCCCGATCCTGTCCGAGAGCATACCGAATGGAATCTGCAGGATGGCCTGCGTCAACCCATACACACCGATAGCCACACCCACCAGTACCGGGGTCACTTCGGCCAGATGTTCGGCATAGAGGGCAAATACCGGAAGGATCAGGAACAGACCCAACATACGCAGGGAGAAAATTCCGGCCAAAGAGAAGGCGGCCCTGCTCTCCAGGGGAGACATACCTTTCCGATTGGTGTGCTGTTCTTTACTCACGGGTACTCCAGATTCGACGAAACGGATATGCTGGCGCAGTGGCACCGGGCTGTCATTGACTTTTCCCACCCAGGGACGGACGCAGCAGGGGCCTGAGCCGCGAGCTCTGCGCCGCCTTTGTCTCACCTGCCAAAGACGGCGTATAGTATCAGGTTCGCCAAGCAGCTGGTAAGCAGATGGACACCATCCACATCCGTGGTGCACGCACCCACAACCTGAAGAATATCGACCTGGACCTGCCCCGGGACAAGCTCATCGTCATCACCGGCCTGTCCGGTTCCGGCAAGTCATCACTCGCTTTCGACACCATCTACGCCGAAGGACAGCGGCGCTACGTGGAGTCCCTCTCCGCCTATGCCCGCCAGTTCCTCTCCATAATGGAGAAACCCGACGTGGACCACATCGAGGGGCTGTCACCTGCAATCTCTATCGAGCAGAAGACCACCTCGCACAACCCGCGCTCGACGGTTGGCACCATTACCGAGATCTACGACTACCTGCGGCTGCTGTTCGCCCGCGCCGGCACGCCCCGTTGCCCGACTCATGATGAACCCCTGGAGGCCCAGACCATCAGCCAGATGGTGGACCAGGTGCTGGCCCTGCCTGCCGGCAGTCGGCTGATGCTGCTGGCGCCCATCATCTCCGAACGCAAGGGGGAGCATCAGAAGCTGCTCACCGAACTGAATGCCCAGGGTTTCATACGCGCCCGTATCGACGGCGAGATCTACGAACTGGATGATCCACCGCAGCTGGAACTGCACAAGAAACACACCATCGAGGCCGTGGTGGACCGGTTCAAGGTGCGGGACGACCTGGGCCTGCGCCTGGCCGAATCATTCGAAACGGCGCTCAATCTGGCTGGCGGCCTGGTCCGGGTAGCCTGGATGGACGAGCCTGGCCATGATCAACTGATCTTCTCCGCCAATTTTGCCTGCCCGATCTGCGGCTATAGCCTGCAGGAGCTGGAACCACGCCTGTTTTCATTCAACAACCCGGTGGGCGCCTGCCCCACTTGTGACGGCCTTGGTGTCGAACAGTTCTTCGATCCGGAGCGGGTGGTCGCCCACCCCCATCTCAGCCTGGCGGCAGGCGCAGTGCGCGGCTGGGACCGGCGTAATGCCTATTACTTCCAGCTGATACGCTCCCTGGGCAGGCACTACGCTTTCGACATCGAGACCCCATGGGAGGAACTGCCCGGAAAGATCCAGAAGATCATGCTCTACGGCAGTGGCCGGGAACAGATCAAGTTCGACTATTTCGGCGAACGGGGCGGCAAGCAGCACAAGACCCACCCTTTCGAAGGCATCATTCGCAACATGGAGCGGCGCTACCGGGAGACCGAGTCCAACGCGGTGCGGGAAGAGCTCTCCCGTTACATCTCCACCCACCCATGCCCGGAGTGTGGCGGGACCCGGCTCAATCAGGCGGCACGACACGTCTTCATCCAGAAACACAATCTGCCGGCCATCACCAGCCTGCCCATTGGTCAGGCGTTGAACTTCTTTCAGCAGCTGAAACTCCCCGGGAAACGCGGCGAGATCGCCGCCAAAGTGGTCAAAGAGATCAGTCAACGCCTTAGCTTTCTGGCCAACGTGGGCCTCGACTACCTGACCCTGGACCGCAGCGCAGAAACCCTCTCCGGCGGCGAGGCACAACGGATACGCCTGGCCAGCCAGATCGGCGCCGGGCTGGTGGGCGTCATGTACGTACTGGACGAACCATCCATCGGCCTGCACCAGCGCGACAACGACCGCCTGCTCAACACCCTCACCTACCTGCGCGATCTGGGCAACACAGTGATCGTGGTCGAACACGATGAAGAAGCGATCCGCAGCGCCGACCACGTGGTCGATATCGGCCCCGGCGCCGGTGTACATGGTGGCCATATCGTGGCCCAGGGCAGCGCTGCCGAAATCGAGCAGGTCGCCGATTCCCTCACCGGGCAATACCTTTCCGGCCAACTGTCGATCGAGATACCAGAGCGAATCCCCCCGCGCGCCGGCAACCCCACGCTCAGCCTGCTGGGTGCCACCGGCAACAACCTCAAGGCGGTGGATCTGCACCTGCCGGTTGGCCTTTTCACCTGCATCACCGGGGTCTCCGGCTCTGGCAAGTCGACCCTGATCAACGACACCCTCTACCCGCTGGCTGCCATGGTCCTGAATGCCGCCAATCGCGACCCTGCCCCTTACCGGCGAATCGAAGGCCTGGATCACTTCGATAAGGTTGTGGACATCGATCAGAGCCCCATTGGCCGCACCCCCCGCTCAAACCCAGCCACCTATACCGGCCTGTTCACACCGATCCGGGAGTTATTCGCCGGCACCCATGAGGCGCGTTCCCGCGGCTACAGCCCCGGCCGCTTCAGCTTCAATGTAAAAGGGGGGCGTTGTGAGGCCTGCCGTGGCGACGGCGTGATCAAGGTGGAGATGCACTTTCTGCCCGACATCTATGTCCAGTGCGACGTGTGCAAAGGCAAGCGCTACAACCGTGAGACCCTGGAGATCAAGTACAAAGGCAAGAGCATCGATCAGGTGCTGGACCTCACCATTGAGGATGCCCTCGAGTTTTTCGACGCCATCCCCGCGGTAAAGCGCAAGCTGCAGACCCTGATGGACGTGGGACTCTCCTACGTCAAACTGGGGCAGAATGCCACTACCCTCTCAGGTGGCGAGGCACAACGGGTGAAACTTTCGCGAGAGCTGTCAAAACGGGATACGGGCAAGACTCTCTACATCCTCGATGAACCAACCACCGGCCTCCACTTCCACGACGTGAAGCATCTGTTGTCCGTACTACACAGGCTGCGCGATCACGGTAACACCGTGGTGGTGATCGAACACAACCTGGACGTGATCAAGACCGCTGACTGGGTCATCGATCTGGGTCCCGAAGGAGGCGGAAAGGGGGGCGAGATCATTGCCCAGGGCACACCAGAGACGGTGGCGGATGCGGAGGCGTCCTATACCGGACAATACCTGCGCAAGGTGCTCGGCCGGTGACGCTCAAGCCGTACGGTCAATCTCCACCTGATCTCCAACCCGGACACCAAGTCGCTTATCGGCCCGCCCTTCGGCCACTGCGATCTCCACCAGGCCGAGGGAGTTTTTGTACCAGAATGGGGTGCCCTTTGGACAGTCACTGAAGGTGCGAGCATAGGTCAGTGTGTGCCCCTTCACCCGGAGTCGCAATGATGTATCCAGTTCATCAGCACATATGCCGGTGTAGGCATTTCCGTAGTGATCCAGATAGATCACCTGATACAGGGCACCTGGCCAGTCGGCACCAACGAGGCTCTCCGGCGGTGTGGTACGGGAGGGCACCGGGCGGCCGCGGGCGATCATGGCCGCAACCGGCGCAAACAGATCGCGCCCATGAAAACTGACGGAGCAAGATTCGGGACGCCAGCCGATCACCCACGCCTCGGGCCTCTCTGCAGCGCACAGGACTTGTGAGAAAAGGCCGTTATCCGGCCCGATGAAGCAGTGTCTTCCATCGGTCACGACGAGCGGATGGCGGTCACCGCCGACACCAGGATCGATCACGGCCAGGAACAGGACCGGCGCCGGCAGGCGGTCGGCCAATGAGCGCAACAGATAGGCAGCGGCCCTTGGATTGTACGCCGGCACATCCGACATCAACCGGATGATTGGCTGTCTGACGCCAGCCGTATGGAGCACCGCCTCGACCTGCCCCAGATAAGGACCATCCTGTCCAAAATCTGTGAACAGCGCAATTTGGCCGGGGATGGGAAAGCGGCCGCCCCCCGGTTGGCCAGCAGATGTGCCGCCTTGGCATGTCTGGTTCATCGCATGCGCCGTGTTGATTGAGCAAACCTGTCAGCCAAAACGACAAAACCGGGCGCCGGGCCCGGTTTTATCAACGGTGTAGAGTAGTGGCTGACTGCTACTCCTCAACCACCGCTTCGTCTTCTTCTGGCACCGGGCGGTCGAGCAACTCGACGTAAGCCATCGGGGCCTTGTCTCCGGGGCGGTATCCACACTTCAGGATGCGCACATAGCCACCTGGACGATCCTTGAAGCGGGGACCGATCTCGTTGAAGAGCTTTCCGACCGCTGCATCATCACGCAGGCGGGAAAACGCGAGCCGGCGCTTGGCAACACTGTCGGTCTTACCCATCGTAATGAGCGGTTCTGCGACGCGACGCAGCTCTTTTGCCTTGGGCAGTGTCGTCTTTATCAGTTCATGGCGCAACAGCGAGCAGGTCATGTTACGGAACATCGCCTTGCGATGCGAACTGTCGCGGTTGAGTTGCCGTCCGGATTTGCGGTGACGCATGGATCGACTTCCTTAAATTAAATTATCAGTACAAAGATAGGGATTCAGTATTCAAAAGGCCTAGCGGCCTGCTTCGTCCACCCCTTCAGGCGGCCAGTTTTCCAGGCGCATACCCAGCGACAGACCGCGGGTAGCCAACACGTCCTTGATCTCGGTAAGGGACTTCTTACCCAGATTTGGTGTCTTCAACAGCTCCACCTCAGTGCGCTGTATCAGATCCCCGATCAGGAAGATGTTCTCCGCCTTGAGACAGTTTGCCGAGCGAACCGTCAGCTCTAGATCATCCACAGGGCGCAGCAGGATCGGGTCGATCGTCTGGGTCGGCCCCTTCTCGACTGGCTGTTCGCCTCCCGTCTCATCGAGCTTGACGAAGGCAGACAGCTGGTCCTGCAGGATGGTTGCAGCACGGCGGATGGCCTCTTCGGGGTCGATGGTACCATTGGTCTCGATATCAATAACGAGGCGATCCAGGTCAGTGCGCTGTTCGACGCGAGCCGCTTCCACCGAGTAGGCGATGCGACGGATCGGCGAGAATGACGCATCCAGCTGAAGACGACCGATTGGACGATCTTCTCCGCCGCTGCTTGCCTGGCGCACGTGTGCCGGCTGATAGCCAAGGCCTCGCGCAACCTTCAGTGTCATGTTCAGTTCACCCTCCTTCGTCAGGTTGGCGATGACATGATCCGGATTGGCGATCTCCACATCGTGGTCGAGAGTGATATCGCTCGCCAGTACTGGTCCAGGACCAGTTTTCTTCAAGGTCAGGGTCGCTTCATCACGGCTGTGCATGACGACTGCGAGGTCTTTCAGGTTCAACAGGATTTCCAGTACGTCCTCCTGTACACCTTCGATACTCGTATACTCGTGCAGCACGCCCTCGATCTCCACTTCCACCACGGCACATCCGGACATGGAGGAGAGCAGGATACGACGCAAGGCGTTTCCCAGAGTGTGTCCAAAACCGCGCTCCATCGGTTCCAAAGAAACCTTGGCATGGCGTTCAGTAACAGGCTGAACGCTGATGAGACGTGGCTTTAGAAAATCGCTAACGAATTCAGGCATTTCGACCTCTTAGTCCTGACCTTACTTGGAGTACAGCTCGACGACCAGCTGCTCGTTGATCTCAGCCGGCAACTCGGAGCGATCAGGAACCCGTTTGAAGGTGCCCGTCATTCCTTTGGTGTCCACCTCGATCCACTCGACGAAGCCGTACTGCTTGGCTATCTCCAGCGAACTCTGCACCCGAACCTGCTTACGGGCCTTTTCGCGAACGCTGATAACATCGTCCGCCTTGACCTGATACGAAGGCACGTTGAGAATCTTGCCGTTGACTTCTATCGCCTTGTGGCTCACCAGTTGGCGCGCCTCTGAGCGGGTGCTGCCGAAGCCCATGCGATAGACAACATTATCCAGCCGCTGCTCGAGCATACGGAACAGGTTGTCACCGGTAGCGCCTTTCTCCTGCGCGGCCTTCTTGTAATAGTTACGGAACTGCTTTTCCATCACACCGTACATCCGGCGCATCTTCTGTTTCTCACGAAGCTGCAGGCCATAGTCGGAGAGGCGGCGACGCCGGTCGCTGGTCTGACCAGGCTGCTTCTCCATGTTGCACTTGGATTCAATGGAGCGTACCCGGCTCTTCAGAAACAGATCCGTTCCTTCGCGCCGGCTGAGTTTACACTTGGGTCCGATATATCTAGCCATGATCTCTTATTAACTCCAAATCAGACGCGACGCTTTTTGGGCGGACGGCAACCATTATGGGGAATCGGTGTGACATCGACGATGCTGGTGATCTTGAAGCCGGCATTATTCAATGCACGAACAGCAGACTCGCGGCCAGGCCCAGGTCCCTTCACGTTAACATCGAGGTTCTTCACACCATAATCCTTGGCCATCTCGCCAGCTTTGTCCGCAGCAACCTGGGCTGCAAAAGGCGTACTCTTTCTGGAGCCACGAAAGCCGGATCCGCCCGAAGTGGCCCAGGAGAGCACGTTCCCTTGGCGGTCCGAGATCGTGATGATGGTGTTGTTGAACGAGGCGTGGATATGAGCCACACCATCGGTTACGGTCTTCTTAACCTTTTTCCGCGAACGGGTGGTTGGTTTTGCCATTGACTTGTTCCTGCGAACGCTATGCTAACGGGGCCTGCCGGACATCCGGCCGGCGGAATTATCTCTTGATCGGACGCCGCGGGCCCTTTCGGGTACGTGCGTTGGTCTGGGTACGCTGACCACGGACCGGCAGACCGCGACGGTGTCTGATGCCACGATTGCAGCCAAGATCCATGAGACGCTTTATGTTCATGGATATCTCTCGCCGAAGATCACCCTCGATGGTGAACTTGGCAACCTCGGCACGCAGCTTCTCTACCTCTTCTTCCGTAAGATCCTTGATCTTGCGGTCGCGTGGTACGCCAGCCGCATCACAGATGCTGGCAGAACGCGTGGGACCAATTCCATAGATCGCTGTCAGCGCGATCACTGCATGTTTACGATCCGGAATATTGACGCCTGCTATACGGGCCATTCTGGTCACTCCTGAAAATACATATCTCATCCGCGTCACGCGCGGAAAACGCGTAACTATATCCGGATACTTTTAAGAAATCAAGCGCTAAATTTGGTCTGTCTCAACCCTGACGCTGCTTGTGTCTCGGTTCCTTGCAGATCACACGGACAACCCCGTTGCGTCGTACGATCTTGCAGTTCCTGCAGATTTTTTTGACTGACGCCCTTACTTTCATGGCTCACGCTCCAAAAATCGATAAAGTTCAAAATTTGCTTGAGGTCAGCGCAACAGTCCTGCGCCACCCCCTTTGAGATTGCTCTTCTTCATCAGCCCTTCGTACTGGTACGACATCATGTGTGCCTGCACCTGGGCCATAAAATCCATGACGACCACCACGATGATCAGAAGAGAGGTTCCTCCAAAATAGAATGGAACGTTCCAACCTACGATCAGAAACTCGGGCAGCAGACAGACGGCAGTGATATAGACAGCCCCCGCCATGGTCAGTCTGGACATGATCTTGTCGATGTAACGCGCTGTTTGCTCACCAGGCCGGTAGCCCGGAATAAAAGCACCGGAGCGTTTCAGATTATCCGCCGTCTCCTTGGAGTTGAACACCAACGCCGTATAGAAAAAGCAGAAGAAAACGATCGCTACAGCATACAGGATCACGTACAAGGGCTCACCTGGTGAGAGTTTGGCAACGATATCCTGCAACCACCGCATGTTCTCCTGCGTCCCCAACCACTGGCCGATAGTGGATGGGAACAGGATGATGCTGGAAGCGAAGATCGGCGGAATTACGCCCGCCATGTTCAGCTTCAGCGGCAGATGACTGGACTGCGCTGCAAACATCTTCCTGCCCTGCTGGCGTTTCGCATAGTTCACCGTAATGCGGCGCTGCCCACGCTCTACGAAGACTACGAATGCAGTCACGGCGATCGCCAGTATGAACAGGGTGAGGACGGTGATCGCATTCATTTCGCCAGTCCGTACCAGCTCGAGCGTGCTGCCAACTGCACTGGGCAAGCCGGCGACGATACCAGCGAAGATGATCATCGAAATACCGTTACCCAGACCACGCTCTGTGATCTGTTCACCCAGCCACATCAAAAACATGGTTCCGGTGACCAGTGATACCGTGGCCGTGAAGATAAATCCGGGACCCGACTGCACCACCACATTCATTCCGCCGGCCTGCTGACTCTGCAATGCCATGGAAATACCCACAGCCTGGAAAGTGGCCAGCAATACGGTGCCGTAACGGGTGTACTGGGTGATCATGCGGCGGCCGGCCTCACCCTCTTTCTTCAACTGCTCGAGCTTTGGTATCACGGCGGACATCAACTGCACGATAATAGACGCAGAGATATAGGGCATGATGCCGAGCGCGAACAGACTCGCTCTTTTCAAAGCACCACCTGAGAACATGTTGAACATGTCGAGTATGGTGCCCTGCTGCTGATCGAACAAGGCGGCCAGTGCCGCCGGGTTAACGCCCGGCACCGGTATGAAAGTGCCAATGCGAAACACCAACAGCGCACCAACGACGAACAGCAGGCGCTGTCTGAGTTCCGTCAGCTTGCCTGCCCCGGCCATGCCACCCGCAATTCCGCCTTTACCGGCCATTTATTCCTCGATCTTCCCACCGGCCGCTTCGATCGCGGCACGTGCACCCTTGGTGACACCCAGTCCCTTGACGTTCACCGCCTTGTCGATCGCGCCGGAGAGAATGATCTTTACGCGGCGGATAGTGCCGGAGATCACATCTGCATCCTTCAGCGCCTGCAGGTCGATGACATCTGCCGTCACCTTCTTCAACTCGTCGAGGCGAACCTCAGCGACATACTTTGCCTTGCGGGAACGAAAACCGACTTTTGGCAGCCGCCTCTGCAATGGCATCTGGCCGCCCTCGAAGCCCACCTTGTGATAACCACCCGTGCGCGACTTCTGACCCTTGTGGCCACGGCCGCAGGTTTTACCCAGACCACTGCCGATACCGCGTCCGACACGCTTTGCCGAACTCTTGGCACCAGCTGCCGGTTTGATGCTGTTCAGACGCATGTTACGCCTCCTCTACCTTGACCATATAGGAAACCTTATTGGCCATGCCACGAGTGGCCGGGGTGTCTTCCACTTCGACCGTCTGGTGCATTCTGCGCAGCCCCAAGCCCTTAACCGAAGCCTGGTGTGACTTCAGGCGGCCATGCATGCTCTTGACCAGGGTCACCTTCATCATTTTCTTGTCGGACATGGCTTACCCCAGTATCTCTTCTACCGTTTTGCCACGCTTGGCGGCGACAGTTTCCGGATCGGTCATTTCGGTAAGTGCGTTGATAGTGGCACGTACCACATTGATCGGATTGTTGGTTCCAATACACTTCGACAGAACATTGTGGATGCCAACTGCCTCACAGACCGCGCGCATGGCGCCACCGGCGATGATACCGGTACCGTCGGAAGCCGGCTGCATATATACCCGAGCAGCGCCATGGCGGCCAATCAGGGGATACTGCAGGGTGCCTTCATTCAATTTGGCACTGCGCATATTGCGGCGAGCCGATTCCATCGCCTTCTGGATAGCGATCGGTACCTCACGCGCCTTGCCGGTTCCGAAACCTACGCGGCCATTACCATCACCAACCACGGTAAGCGCAGTAAAGCCGAACACCCGGCCACCTTTGACCACCTTTGCAACCCTGTTTACGTTGATCAGCTTTTCGATCAGATCATCGCCTTCCGGGCTTACGTTGTAATTCGACATTGCTTACCCCTTAGAACTGAAGACCGTTTTCACGGGCTGCGTCCGCCAACGCCTTGACGCGTCCGTGATATTTGAATCCTGCACGATCGAAGGCGATCTTCTCGACCCCCGCCGATTTGGCACGCTCAGCAATCATCTTGCCGACGACTGCTGCTGCAGACATGTTCCCAGCGTGACCTTCCAACTCACTCTTCACACCCTTGTCCAGGGTCGAAGCACTGGCAATGACCTCGGACCCGTCAGGAGAGATCACCTGTGCATACATATGTTTCGAAGTACGGAAGATCGTGAGGCGATGCACCTCCAATTCCCGTATCTTGGCGCGGGCGCGACGTGCCCGACGCAAACGTGATGTTTTTTTGTCCATCGTCACTGCCCTTTATTTCTTCTTGGCCTCTTTACGGACCACATATTCGTCCGCATAACGGACACCCTTACCCTTGTACGGCTCCGGCGGCCGATAAGAACGAATCTCAGCGGCTACCTGCCCGACCTTCTGTTTGTCACAACCGGATACAACGATCTCCGTTTGCGATGGCGTCTCTGCGGTGACGCCTTCCGGCAACTCGTAATCAATCGGATGGGAAAAACCGAGGCTCAGATTCAACATCTTGCCCTTGGCCTGGGCACGATAGCCCACACCAACCAGCTTCAACGTCTTTTTGAAACCGGTGCTGACACCAATGACCATGTTATTGACCAAGGCGCGGTACGTACCGGCCATGGCCCACTGCTCACGGGAATCCTCTACCGGCTTTACAGTCACCGTTCCGTCATTGATATCGATGGTGACGAAATCATGCAGCGCCTGCTGCAATGTACCCTTCGCACCTTTGACCGTTATCTGACCATCGGCAATATTGATATCCACACCTGATGGCAGTGAAATCGGATTCTTTGCTACACGTGACATTGCATGCCCCTCCGATTACGCCACATAGGCCATGACTTCGCCGCCATGTCCAGCCTTTCGGGCTGCGCGGTCGGTCATGAGACCCTTGGATGTGGAAATGATGGCTATACCCAGTCCGCCGCGTACCTTTGGCAACTCATCGCTTGCCTTGTAGATACGAAGACCGGGCCGGCTGACCCGCTGGATCATTTCAATGACTGGTTTACCCTGGAAATATTTGAGATCAACGGTAAGGGTGGACTTGACACCATCCTGGCTGACAGAAAATCCGCTGATGTAGCCTTCGTCCTGAAGCAGCTGGGCTACAGCTATCTTCTTCTTGGACGACGGCATAGAAACTGAAATCATGCCGACTTGTTGACCGTTACGGACACGCGTCAACATATCCGCTATCGGATCAGACATACTCATTTTTTAAACCCTCCGGGTCAGTCCGCCATCACCGGCGCGATACCCAAACGATTGGAGATTACCGAAAGAGCAGGTCGCACTCCCGGACAAGGGTGGCGTATTCTACACTACCAGCTGGCTTTTACAAGGCCCGGGACGTCACCGCGCATGGCGGCCTCCCGCAACTTGTTCCGGCACAAGCCGAATTTCCGGTATACGGCATGAGGACGGCCACTCACTCTGCAACGGCGCTGCTGACGGGCCGGGCTGCCATCACGCGGCAGCTTCTGCAGCTTGATCACTGCTTCGTCCACCTGCTCTGGCGTGCTCTCTGAACTGGAGATTATCGCCTTCAGCTCCGCACGCTTTGCTGCGTATTTTACAACCAGTTTCGCCCGCTTGACCTCGCGAGCAATCATGCTCTTTTTCGCCATTTCTCTGTTACTCAGTTCTTGAAAGGAAAGTGAAACGCTTCCAGCAACGCACGCCCTTCTTCGTCCGTCTTGGCCGTGGTGGTGATAGTGATGTCCAACCCGCGCAGGGTGTCGATCTTATCGTAATCGATTTCCGGGAACATGATCTGTTCCTTCACGCCCATGCTGTAGTTCCCTCTGCCATCAAAGGCCTTCGCGCTGAGGCCACGAAAGTCACGAATACGCGGTATGGAAATATTGATCAACCGATCAAGAAATTCATACATCCGTTCGCGACGCAGGGTGACCTTGCAACCGATCGGCCAGCCATCACGAATCTTGAAGCCGGCGATCGACTTGCGTGCCATGGTGACAATGGGTTTCTGTCCAGCGATCTTGGTCATATCGCTAACGGCGAACTCCATGATCTTCTTATCGCCAACGGCTTCGCCTACACCCATGTTGAGGGTGATCTTGGTGATCCTCGGCACTTCCATGACGCTATGATAGCCAAACTTTTCTTTCAGCTGACCGATGATTTCGTCACGATAGACTTGCTGTAATCTTGCCATCTTTACTATCCGCCTCAGATATCCACGACTTCGCCGTTGGATTTGAAGTAGCGCACCTTGCGACCATCTTCCAGTATCTTGATCCCAACCCTGTCTGCCTTACCGGTAGTGGGGTTGAGTACTGCGACATTGGAGATGTGTAAAGGCATCTCTTTATCGAGAATACCACCAGGCTCACCTTTCGCAGGGTTCGCCTTGGTGTGCTTCTTCGCCATATTGATGTTTTCGACGATGACCTTTTCGTCATTTATTACTCGGACAACCTCGCCCTGCTTGCCTTTGTCTTTGCCGGCAAGCACAACGACCTGGTCACCCTTTCTGATCTTACGCATGGCCATGATCTGTCCCTCAGAGTACTTCTGGCGCGAGCGAGATGATCTTCATGAATCGCTCGCCGCGGAGTTCACGGGTGACCGGCCCGAAGATACGGGTTCCGATCGGCTGTAGCTGTGCGTTCAGCAGGACTGCTGCATTGCCGTCAAAACGGATCAGCGACCCATCGGCACGACGCACGCCCTTTCTGGTGCGAACCACAACCGCATTGTAGATGTCACCTTTCTTTACCTTGCCTCTGGGGATGGCGTCTTTTACGCTCACCTTGATGATGTCCCCGATACCGGCATAACGACGGTGTGAGCCGCCCAGCACCTTGATGCACTGGACCCTCTTTGCACCGCTGTTGTCGGCGACATTCAGCATTGTCTGCATCTGGATCATTGGTTTATTCCAAAGCTATTAGTTCAGTAATCCTAAAACAAGCAGTTCGTCGGGCCGCCTTACGATGCCTTTTCGACAACCTTGAGCAGACGCCAGCACTTGTTCTTCGACAGGGGCCGGCACTGCTCGACGATCACGATATCTCCCGCGCCGCACTCATTGCTCTCATCATGGGCATGTATCTTGGTCGAACGGCGGATAAACTTCCCATACAGGGGATGTCTGATCTGACGCTCTACCATCACGGTAATGGTCTTATCCATTTTGTCGCTGACTACACGACCCTGAAGCGTGCGATTTCCGGATGACTCGCTCATTGTGCTGCACCTGCTTTCATTTCATTCAAAACGGTTTTCACCCGCGCGATGTCCTTACGGACACGATTCATTTCAGAAGGCTTGGCCAGTTGACCGGTGCCTTTCTGCATCCGCAGGTTGAACTGTTCCTTGCGCAGATCGAGGAGAGTTTTCTCCAGATCCTCCACACTCTTTTCCCGAAGTTCTGTCGCCTTCATCACATTACCGTCCGTTTCGCGAAAGTGGTCTTGAACGGGAGCTTCGCTGCGGCAAGTTTGAATGCCTCACGCGCCTGCTCTTCTGTAACGCCTTCGATTTCATACAGCATACGGCCTGGCTGAATCAGCGCCACCCAGTACTCGACGTTACCCTTACCTTTACCCTGCCGCACTTCCAAAGGCTTTTTCGTAATCGGCTTGTCGGGAAACACGCGGATCCACAACTGACCGCTACGTTTTACCTGGCGGGTAATGGTACGTCGTGCGGCCTCGATCTGGCGTGAGGTCAGGCGCCCACGATCTACTGCCTGCAGACCATATTCACCAAAGCTAACCTTGTTCCCCTTGTTTGCCAGGCCGCGGTTACGACCTTTGTGCTGTTTACGGAATTTTGTCCGTTTTGGCATCAACATCTTCTAGCCCCTCTTTCCGGACTTTTTCTTCTTGGGTGCCGACTCCTCTTCACGTTCGACACCGGCGAAGACTTCGCCTTTGAAGATCCAAACCTTCACCCCGATGATTCCATAAGTGGTGTTGGCTTCTGCAAACCCATAGTCGATATCGGCACGCAGGGTGTGAAGCGGTACGCGTCCTTCACGGTACCACTCACTACGTGCGATCTCGGCACCGTTCAACCGGCCGGCAATATGGATCTTGATACCTTGTGCACCCAGCCGCATGGAGGTCTGCACGGAACGCTTCATGGCACGGCGAAACATGACACGACGCTCCAACTGCTGGGTGATACCCTCGGCCACCAGCTGGGCATCGAGCTCCGGCTTACGGATCTCTTCCACGCTGATATGTACCGGAATACCCATACGCCGCGACACCTCGGCACGCAGGGAGTCGATATCCTCACCTTTTTTGCCAATCACCAGGCCGGGACGGGCCGTATGAATGGTAATGTGCGCGTTCTTCGCAGGACGATCGATCTGAATACGGCTGACAGATGCCTGGGAGAGGCGTTTCTTCAGGTAATCTCTGATCTCCAGATCAGTATTCAGCAGATCGGCATATTTCTTTGAATCGGCATACCACTTGGACGTCCACTCTTTGACAATGCCGAGACGGATACCGGTTGGATGTACTTTCTGACCCATAATGGCCTCTCTTGCCTTACTTATCCGAAACAGCCACGGTAATGTGGCTGGTCCGTTTCAAAATGCGTGCCGCACGCCCTTTGGCGCGTGCGCGGATGCGCTTCATAGTCGGGCCTTCATCAACCATGATCACAGACACCTTCAACTCATCGATGTCAGCGCCTTCATTGTTTTCCGCATTGGCAATAGCGGAATCCAGCACCTTCTTGATCAGGGCTGCGCCCTTTTTCTTGCTGAAGGAGAGGACGTCAAGGGCCTGCTCGACGGGCAACCCCCGGATCTGATCGGCAACCAGGCGACCTTTTTGGGCCGCGAGGTGCGCATAGCGTAATTTAGCCACAGCCTGCATGGTTTGAACCCCGGTTAACGTTTTGCTTTCTTGTCAGCTGCGTGGCCACGGTAGGTCCGCGTCAACGCAAATTCACCCAGTTTGTGGCCGACCATGTTCTCAGTGATCAACACGGGAACATGCTGACGACCGTTGTAGACCGCAATGGTCAGCCCCACCATCTCCGGCAGCACCATGGAACGGCGCGACCAGGTCTTGATTGGGCGCTTGCTGTTGCTTGCAACCGCCTCTTCGACTTTTTTCGCCAAATGGTGGTCTACAAACGGACCTTTTTTAATTGAGCGTGGCACCTTGACTTACCTCAGTTCCGTTTATTTACGATTACGACGGCGCACGATCATCTTATTAGTGCGCTTGTTGGTACGTGTCTTGTGACCCTTCGTGGGAACACCCCAGGGACTTACCGGATGACGACCGCCTGAAGTGCGGCCTTCGCCACCACCATGGGGGTGATCTACCGGGTTCATCGCGACACCACGTACGGTCGGTCTGACGCCGCGCCAGCGGGTGGCACCCGCCTTACCCAGCTTACGCAGGTTATGCTCGGCATTGCCAACCTCGCCGATCACGGCCCGGCACTCATGCCTGACCTTGCGCATCTCGCCTGAGCGGAGGCGCAGGGTAGCATACTCACCCTCCCGCGCAACCAGCTGAACGGAGGCACCAGCTGAGCGGGCGATCTGCGCGCCCTTCCCTGGCTTCATCTCGATGCAGTGAATCACCGTACCAACAGGTATGTTCCGCATCGGCAGGCAGTTACCGGGACGAATCTCGGCAGTCTCACCAGACATGATCTGCTGGCCTACGCTCACTCCTTTCGGCGCGATGATATAACGGCGCTCACCGTCCACGTATTTGATCAATGCGATATTTGCAGTGCGATTCGGATCATACTCGATACGCTCGACGACACCTGGGATGTCGACCTTGTCGCGCTTGAAATCGATAGTCCGGTAACGCTGCTTGTGACCACCCCCACGATGCCGGGTGGTTATACGACCCTTATTGTTGCGGCCGCCGCTCTTACTCTTCTTTTCCAGCAGTGGGCCATGGGGCTCACCCTTGTACAGATCCGGGTTCACCACCTTGACCACGAAGCGACGCCCTGCCGAAGTGGGTTTGGTTTTTACAATAGCCATCTCAATGCTTCCGCGTTAGATCTTTCTTGCGCCAATGCCGTCAGGCACCTGCACCAAAATCGATATCATTGCCTTCTGCCAGTTTGACATAGGCCTTTCTGACGCCGTTCCTGCGTCCCATGATGGTGCCGAAACGCTTGCTCTTGCCCTTGATGTTGACCACCCGGACCTGCTCTACCTTGACATCGAACATCAGTTCGACCGCTTTACGGATCTCAGGCTTGCTGGCATCCGGCAGCACCTTGAATACGAACTGGCGGCTGGCATCGGCGGCGATGGTGCTCTTTTCCGAGATCACCGGGCTGACCAGTACCTGCATCAGACGATCTTTATTCATGACAGACGCTCCTCGATCTTCTTTACTGCGCCAGCACTCATGACCACCTTATCGAAGCCAATCAGACTAACTGGGTCCAGCTCATTGACATCGCAAATCTCCACTTCATAGAGATTACGCGCTGCCAGGTAGAGATTCTCATCCGGCTCGTCGACCACGATCAGAACCTGCTTCACCGCAAGCTCGTTCAGCTTGCCCACGAGTTCCTTGGTTTTCGGAGCAGAGACAGTAAAACCCTCGACCACCAGCAGACGTTCCTGGCGCACCAGCTCGGACAGAATCGAGCGCAAGGCGCCACGATACATCTTACGGTTCACCTTCTGGGCATAGTTCCTGGGGGTGGCAGCGAACGTGACGCCACCTGAGCGCCAGATCGGACTGCGGCTGGTACCCGCACGGGCCCGGCCCGTTCCCTTCTGCCGCCACGGCTTGGCACCACCACCGCTGACGCGTGAGCGATTCTTCTGCGCCTTGGTACCGGCACGGCCTGCAGCCATATAGGCATTGACCACCTGGTGGATCAGGGCTTCGTTGAAATCAGCCGCGAACACGGCGTCGGAGACCTGCAGGGTCTCGCTTGCGCCAGCTGCCGCCTGTACATTGAGGTCCATAAATCTCACCCCTTGTTCAGCATCTTGATGGCGGGCGTCACGATGACATCCCCGCCACGGGAGCCGGGAACGGCACCCTTGACCAGAAGAAGATTGCGTTCGGCATCGACGCGCACCACCTCGAGATTCTGCGCCGAGCGCTGGACGTTACCCATGTGGCCGGCCATTTTCTTACCCTTGAACACACGGCCAGGGGTTTGACACTGTCCAATGGAGCCTGGCGCACGATGCGAGATCGAGTTGCCATGGGTGGCATCCTGCATGTGGAAATTATGCCGCTTCACGCCGCCCTGAAAGCCCTTGCCGATGGTGCGTCCGCGAACGTCCACCTTCTGCCCGGCTTCGAACAGGTCGACCTTGATCTCTCCGCCGACCTCGATCCCCTCGCCTTCGCCTTCGCTGAGACGGAACTCCCACAAGCCCCGGCCTGCTTCTACGCCCGCCTTGGCGTAATGCCCGGCCATCGGCTTGGTCACCCGGGACGCTTTGCGGCTCCCGGTGGTGACCTGGACCGCATCATAGCCGTCGACTTCCCGCGTGCGAAGCTGGGTCACACGATTCGGCTCGACCTCTATAACGGTGACCGGGATGGATGCACCGTCATCGGTGAAAATCCTGGTCATGCCGACTTTTCGTCCAACAATTCCAATCGCCATTATTATTTAACCTCAGTTCAGCTTGATCTGAACGTCCACACCAGCCGCAAGATCCAGCTTCATCAACGCATCTACCGTCTTGTCAGTTGGATCGATGATGTCCATCAGACGCTTGTGCGTGCGGATTTCATACTGATCACGCGCGTCCTTGTTGACGTGCGGAGAAATCAATACCGTGTAACGCTCTTTCTTCGTTGGCAGCGGGATGGGTCCCTTTACCTGGGCGCCAGTACGCTTGGCGGTATCCACGATTTCACGCGCAGACTGATCGATCAGACGATGATCGAACGCCTTCAGTCGAATACGGATTCTCTGGTTGGCCATATTTATCACTCAATGATCTTGGAAACCACGCCGGCGCCGACAGTACGACCACCTTCGCGGATTGCAAAGCGCAGACCCTCTTCCATCGCAATCGGCGCTATCAACTTCACCGTCATCTTGATGTTGTCACCCGGCATCACCATCTCCACGCCTTCCGGCAGGTCCACGGCTCCGGTCACATCCGTCGTACGGAAATAAAACTGCGGACGATAGTTGCTGAAGAACGGCGTGTGACGACCACCCTCGTCCTTGCTCAGCACATACACTTCCGCTTCAAAATGGGTATGCGGCGTGATGCTGCCCGGCTTCGCCAGCACCTGACCACGCTCCACCTCTTCACGCTTCGTGCCGCGCAGCAGCACACCCACGTTGTCACCGGCAACACCTTCGTCCAGCAGCTTGCGGAACATCTCAACACCGGTGCAGGTGGTCTTCTGGGTATCCTTGATACCCACGATCTCGATCTCGTCACCAACGTGCACGACACCACGCTCTACACGACCGGTCACCACCGTGCCGCGACCGGAGATCGAGAACACATCCTCGATCGGCATCAGGAACGGCTTATCGGTATCACGCTCCGGCTCCGGAATGTATTCATCCATCGCCTCTACCAGCTTGATGATGGAGGGCTCGCCGATATCGGACTTGTCGCCTTCCAGCGCCTTCAGCGCAGAACCCACCACGATCGGCGTGTCGTCGCCAGGAAAATCGTACTGGTCCAGCAGCTCCCGGATCTCCATCTCCACCAGCTCCAGCAGCTCTTCGTCGTCCACCATGTCAGCCTTGTTCATGTAGACAAGGATGTACGGCACGCCAACCTGACGCGACAGCAGAATGTGCTCACGCGTCTGCGGCATCGGGCCGTCCGCGGCGGAAACCACCAGGATCGCGCCGTCCATCTGCGCCGCACCGGTGATCATGTTCTTCACATAGTCGGCATGGCCCGGGCAGTCAACGTGCGCATAGTGACGCTTGTCCGACTCGTACTCCACGTGCGCCGTAGCAATGGTAATGCCGCGCTCACGCTCTTCAGGGGCGTTGTCAATATCTGCATAGTCTTTGAACTCACCGCCGCGCTGCTCCGCCATCACTTTCGTGATCGCTGCCGTCAGCGTGGTTTTGCCGTGGTCCACGTGACCAATGGTTCCCACATTCACATGCGGTTTTGTGCGTTCGAATTTTTCCTTGGACACGGTATGTACCCCTTAACGATTACTGTTTCTTGATGATGGCTTCGGCAATGCTCGCCGGAACCTCGTTATACTTGGCAAATTCCATGCTGTAAGTAGCACGACCCTGAGTGGCGGAGCGCAAATCAGTCGCATAGCCAAACATTTCCGACAACGGGACTTCCGCTTTGATCTGCTTGCCGGAAGGCGTGTCCTCCATGCCCTGCACCAGTCCACGCCGGCTGCTGAGATCACCCATAACATCACCCATATACTCCTCGGGGGTGACTACCTCCACTTTCATCACAGGCTCAAGCAGGACCGGGCTGGCCTTCTTGGCGCCCTCCTTGAAACACATGGAACCGGCGATCTTGAACGCCATCTCCGAGGAGTCCACGTCATGGTAGGAGCCGTCATACAGGGTAACCTTGACATCGACTACCGGGTACCCGGCAATGACACCATTCTCCATCTGCTCCTGCACGCCTTTGTCGACCGCCGGGATATACTCGCGGGGAACGACGCCGCCGACGATCTCATTGACGAACTCGTAGCCTGCACCGGGCTCCTGCGGCTCGATGCGCAGATAGACATGGCCATACTGACCGCGACCACCCGACTGGCGCACGAACTTTCCTTCCTGCTCCACCGTCTTGCGAATGGTCTCGCGATAGGCCACTTGGGGCGCGCCCACATTGGCCTCCACACTGAACTCGCGCTTCATGCGGTCGACGATGATCTCAAGGTGCAGCTCGCCCATACCGGCGATGATGGTCTGACCCGACTCCTCGTCGGTGCTGACACGGAAAGAGGGATCCTCATGAGCCAACTTGGACAGAGCGACACCCATCTTCTCCTGATCGGTCTTGGTCTTCGGCTCCACGGCAACGGCGATCACCGGCTCGGGAAACTCCATCCGCTCGAGGGTGATGACGTTGTCCTTGTCGCACAGCGTGTCACCGGTGGTGACATCCTTCAGACCCACGGCAGCGGCGATGTCGCCGGCGCGCACTTCCTTGATCTCCTCGCGGGAGTTGGAGTGCATCTGCAGGATACGGCCGACACGCTCTTTCTTGCACTTGACCGGGTTGTAGACCGAATCGCCGGAGCTGAGCACTCCGGAGTAGACGCGGAAAAAGGTCAAGGTGCCGACGAACGGGTCGGTGGCGATCTTGAATGCCAGAGCGGCGAACGGAGCATCGTCAGACGCCGGCCGCTCGGCCACGGTCTCAGCCTTGTCGTCGAGGATGCCTGTGATCGGCGGCACGTCGATGGGCGAAGGCATGTATTCGATGACGGCATCGAGCATCGCCTGTACGCCCTTGTTCTTGAACGCGGAGCCGCACAGCATGGGGGTGATCTCGTTGGCCAGGGTGCGCTTGCGCAGGCCGGACTTGATCTCCTCGACGCTGAGCTCTTCGCCTTCGAGGTACTTCTCCATCAGCTCGTCGTCAGCCTCGGCAGCCGCCTCGACCATCTTCTCGCGCCACTCATTGCAGAGATCAACCAGATCTGCCGGGATCTCCTGCTCTTCATACTTCATCCCGCGGGACTCTTCGTCCCAGATGATGGCCTTCATCTTGATCAGATCGACGACGCCCTTGAAGTCCTCTTCGGCACCGATGTTGATCTGCAGGGGAACGGGGTTGGCGCCCAGCCGATCCCTGAGCTGCTCGACCACGCGCAGGAAATTGGCGCCCATGCGGTCCATCTTATTGACGAAAGCGATGCGCGGGACACCGTACTTATTGGCCTGACGCCATACGGTCTCGGACTGGGGCTCGACACCGCCAACGGCGCAGAATACAGCGCAGGCGCCGTCCAGCACACGCAGGGAGCGCTCCACCTCAATAGTGAAGTCCACGTGTCCGGGGGTATCGATGATGTTTACACGGTGTTCCGGGAACTGCTGGTCCATCCCGCTCCAGAAGCAGGTGGTTGCAGCGGAGGTAATGGTGATACCACGCTCCTGCTCCTGCTCCATCCAGTCCATGGTTGCGGCACCATCATGCACCTCGCCGATCTTGTGCGAGACGCCGGTATAGTAAAGGATACGCTCGGTCGTGGTGGTCTTGCCCGCATCAATATGCGCCATGATCCCGAGGTTACGATAACGCTCAATAGGAGTGCTGCGTGCCACGTCTAATTCCCGTTCAACAATGTAAAAGAGCTAAAAAGTGTTTGGGTACTACAGTCGCAATACCGCTACCAGCGGTAATGCGAGAAGGCCTTGTTGGCCTCGGCCATGCGGTGCGTATCCTCACGCTTCTTCACCGCTGAGCCGCGTGATTCTGCGGCGTCTGCCAGCTCACCGGCAAGGCGCTGAGCCATTGATTTCTCGCTGCGCTTCCGCGCCGCCTCGATCAGCCAGCGCATGGCCAGCGTATTGCGACGAACCGCACGAACCTCGACCGGCACCTGATAAGTGGCACCGCCGACGCGGCGGGACTTCACCTCGACCATCGGGCGCACGTTTTCCAATGCCTTCTCGAGCATCTCCATCGGCTCGGAGCCGTTGGCACGCTCGCTCATGCGGTCGAGCGCATCATACAGGATCTTCTCGGCAACGGCCTTCTTGCCGTCCACCATCACCATATTGATGAATTTGGCCAGCAGTGTGCTTCCAAACTTGGGGTCTGGGAGAATTTCGCGCTTCGCTGCAACTCGTCTTCTAGGCATGACTGTAAAATCCGATCTTCAATGTAATTTGTTTTGCTACTGCCAATCAGCTCTTCGGACGCTTGGCGCCGTACTTCGAGCGACCCTGACGGCGCGATTCGACGCCCGAGGTATCGAGGCTGCCGCGAACGACGTGATAGCGCACACCCGGCAAATCCTTCACACGACCGCCGCGAATCAGGACCACCGAGTGCTCCTGCAGGTTATGCCCTTCACCACCGATATAGGTGGTCACCTCGTAGCCATTGGTCAGGCGCACACGTGCAACCTTACGCAGGGCAGAGTTGGGTTTTTTCGGCGTCGTGGTATAGACGCGAGTGCAGACACCACGCTTCTGCGGGCAGGCCTCCAGGGCCGGCACATTGCTCTTTTCGACTTTGCGCTTGCGGGGCTTGCGCACCAGCTGATTGATCGTTGCCATCTAATTCCGTCTCCGGGGAGTCATCGCTACTTTTGCTCCCGCGCCAGAAAAACGAGCAATCGACCCTTGCCCAGCCACCAACCGGAATGCCGGGATGCTCGATTGCCTGCAAATAGTTGTTGCCAAGGGACTGTCGACCCTCAGACCTTACCAGAAACAACAGGCCGGCATAACTGAGCCGACCTGATGAGAGCGCGAATTCTACGTAGCTTGTGTTTCTCTGTCAAGGCCTATCAAAGGAGAATTTCCCACACCGCTTACGCACCTCTCCGGGAACAGACCGCGCTACCGCCATCTGCCCCCGGTTTCTACCATCCATCATTCGCTGTCGGCAGTGTTCAGCGCCTGCTTGATCGCTTCAGCGACCTCATCGGCACCCATCTCCTGCTTCTTGCCTTCCACTTCCGACTCCAGCTCCTGAACGCGCCGCTTACGCCGCTCGTTGTGGTAGGAGAGACCGGTACCGGCAGGAATCAGACGTCCTACGATCACGTTCTCCTTCAATCCGACCAGGGAGTCGCTTGAGCCACGCACCGAGGCCTCGGTCAGCACCCGGGTGGTCTCCTGGAACGATGCCGCGGAGATGAACGACTCGGTAGCCAGGGATGCCTTGGTGATACCGAGAAGGACGGGGGTCCACAGCGCCGGCTGCTTGCCTTCGGCCTCCATCTTCGCATTCACATCCATGATCCGGGAGCGCTCAACCTGCTCGCCGCGCAGGAAGCGGGTGTCGCCGGGGGCCGTGACCTCCACCTTGCGCAGCATCTGGCGAATGATCACCTCGATGTGCTTGTCGTTGATCTTCACGCCCTGCAAACGATAGACGTCCTGGATCTCCTTCACCAGGTAGGCCGCCAGTTCCGTAACCCCCTTCAGGCGCAGGATGTCGTGGGGATTCAGCTCGCCGTCGGAGATCACTTCACCCTTCTCCACCTGCTCGCCTTCGAACACATTGACGTGACGCCACTTGGGGATCAGCTCTTCGTGTTGCTCGCCATCCGCATCGGTGATGATCAGCCGCTGCTTGCCCTTGGTGTCCTTGCCGAAGCTGACGGTACCGGTGGCCTCTGCCAGGATCGCCTGATCCTTCGGCTTGCGCGCCTCGAACAGATCCGCAACCCGGGGCAGACCACCCGTGATGTCACGGGTCTTCGACGACTCCTGAGGCAGTCGTGCCAAGGTGTCACCAACCTCCACCTCGGCGCCATCGGTGACACCGACGATCGCCCCTGCGGTAAGGTAGTAACGGGCCGGGATGTCAGTGCCGGCGATGTTCAGGTCATTGCCATCCTTGTCCACCAGCTTGAGCATCGGCCGCATATCCTTGCCGGCTGCGGGACGCTGCTTCGGATCGATCACCTCCAATGAGGCAAGACCCGTCACCTCGTCCACCTGGCTCTGTACGGTCACGCCATCGACGAAATCGACGAACTGCAGGATACCTGCAACTTCGGTGATCACCGGATGGGTGTGGGGATCCCAGTTGGCCACCATCTGACCACCCTCGACCTTGTCCCCGTCGCCGACCAGGATGTTCGCGCCATAGGGCACTTTGTAGCGCTCGCGCTCACGGCCCACCTCGTCCATGACGGTCAATTCACCAGAGCGGGAAACCGCCACCAGGTTGCCGTTCTTATGCTTCACCGTCTTGATATTGTGCAGCTGTACCGTGCCGCTGGTCTTCACATCGATGCTGTTGACCGCTGCCGCCCGCGAAGCGGCACCACCAATATGGAAGGTGCGCATGGTCAGCTGGGTACCCGGCTCACCGATGGACTGAGCAGCGATGACGCCCACCGCCTCGCCATTGTTCACCTTGTGTCCTCGTGCCAGGTCGCGGCCATAGCACATGGCGCAGACACCAACCTTGGCGTTACAGGCGATGGAGGAACGGACCTTGACGTGGTCGATACCCACCTCTTCCAGCCGATCCACCCACGCTTCGTCCAGCAGGGTTCCGGCCTCGCACACCAGTTCATCGGTGCCGGGCTTGTACAGGGGCTCGGCAGTGACCCGGCCAAGGATGCGTTCGCGCAGGGGCTCCACCACATCGCCACCTTCGATGATGGGCTGCATCATCAGCCCCTCTTCGGTACCGCAGTCCTCTTCCAGCACCACCATATCCTGGGCCACGTCCACCAGACGCCGGGTCAGATAACCGGAGTTAGCGGTCTTCAGGGCCGTATCTGCCAGACCTTTGCGCGCGCCGTGAGTGGAGATGAAGTACTGCAATACGTCGAGACCTTCGCGGAAGTTGGCGGTGATCGGGGTCTCGATGATGGAACCGTCGGGTTTCGCCATCAGGCCGCGCATTCCCGCCAGCTGGCGGATCTGGGCCGCCGAACCACGGGCACCGGAGTCGGCCATCATATAAATGGAGTTGAAGGAGGCCTGTTCGACTTCGTTACCATCCTTGTCGATCACCGTCTCCTTGCCCAGCTTGGACATCATCACCTTGGCCACCTGATCGTTGGTGTGGGACCAGATGTCGACTACCTTGTTGTAGCGCTCGCCATTGGTCACCAGACCTGAGGAGTACTGGTTCTCGATCTCCTTCACCTCGCGCTCGGCCGCCTCCAGAATTCCCTTCTTCTCTTCCGGAATGGTCATGTCGTTCATGCCGATGGAGATGCCGGCACGGGTGGCGAGACGGAAGCCGAGGTACATCACCTGGTCGGCGAACACCACGGTCTCCTTCAGCCCTACCTTGCGGTAGCAAGAGTTGACCATGTTGGAGATCGCCCGCTTGGTCATCGGCTGGTTGATCAGACTGAAGGGCAGCCCCTCCGGCAGGATCTCCGACAACAGGGCGCGGCCCACGGTGGTATCCACCAGCCGGGTGACCTTGGTCCAGCCGCCATCCTCGGCGGGATCGTAGTCGGTCAGGCGCACCTTGACCCGCGCCTGCAGTTCGACCGCCCGCGACTCATAGGCCCGATGCACCTCCTCCACATTGGCGAAGGCCATGCCCTCACCCTTGGCATTGACGCGCTCGCGGGTCATGTAATAGAGACCCAGCACCACGTCCTGAGAGGGGACGATGATGGGCTCGCCGTTGGCTGGAGACAGGATGTTGTTGGTCGACATCATCAGGCTGCGCGCTTCCAACTGCGCCTCGATCGACAGGGGCACGTGGACCGCCATCTGATCACCGTCGAAGTCGGCGTTGAACGCGGTGCAGACCAGCGGATGCAGCTGGATCGCCTTGCCCTCGATCAGCACCGGCTCGAACGCCTGGATTCCGAGCCGGTGCAGGGTCGGCGCACGGTTCAGCATAACCGGATGTTCGCGGATCACCTCTTCCAGGATGTCCCACACCTCGCCGGTACCGCGCTCCACCAGCTTCTTGGCCGCCTTGATGGTGGTGGCCAGGCCGCGCAGTTGCAGCTTGGAGAAGATGAACGGCTTGAACAGCTCCAGCGCCATTTTCTTGGGCAGACCGCACTGATGCAGCTTGAGGGTCGGGCCCACCACGATCACGGAACGGCCGGAATAGTCCACGCGCTTGCCCAGCAGGTTCTGCCGGAAACGGCCCTGCTTGCCTTTGATCATGTCGGCCAGGGACTTCAGCGGACGCTTGTTGGTGCCGGTTATGGCGCGGCCGCGGCGGCCATTGTCCAGCAGGGCGTCCACCGACTCCTGCAACATGCGCTTTTCGTTGCGCACGATGATGTCCGGGGCGTTCAGGTCCAACAGCCGCTTCAGGCGGTTGTTGCGGTTGATCACCCGGCGGTACAGATCATTCAGGTCGGAGGTGGCGAAGCGGCCGCCATCCAGCGGCACCAGCGGGCGCAGCTCCGGCGGCAGTACCGGCAGCACCTTCATCACCATCCACTCGGGACGGTTACCGGACTCTTCCAGGGACTCCACCAGTTTCAGCCGCTTGGTCAGCTTCTTCAGCTTGGTCTCGGAGTTGGTGGCCTGAATCTCCTCCCGCAGCTGCTCGATCTCCTTCGGCAGATCGATGGTGCGCAACAGCTCGTAGACTGCTTCGGCGCCCATGCGGGCATCGAACTCGTCGCCGTTCTCTTCGATCGCCTCAAGATACTGCTCATCGGTCATCAACTGACCACGTTCCAGGGTGGTCATGCCCGGATCCAGCACCACGAAGGATTCGAAATAGAGTACCCGTTCGATGTCGCGCAGGGTCATGTCCAGCAACAGGCCGATGCGTGACGGCAGCGACTTCAGGAACCAGATATGGGCCACCGGGCTAGCCAGCTCGATGTGGCCCATGCGTTCCCGCCGCACCTTGGCCAGGGTCACTTCGACGCCGCACTTCTCGCACACCACACCGCGATGCTTGAGCCGCTTGTACTTGCCGCACAGGCACTCGTAATCGCTGGTGGGGCCAAAGATCTTGGCACAGAACAGGCCGTCCCGCTCCGGTTTGAAAGTACGGTAGTTGATGGTCTCAGGCTTCTTTACTTCGCCATAGGACCAGGAACGGATCATATCGGGTGAAGCCAGGCCGATACGGATCGAATCAAAGTCTTCAGCCTGCCCCTGCTGCTTTAAAATCTTAAGTAGATCTTTCAAGATCGTCTCTCCTGCTGTCGGATTCCGGATATCGTCTCGGTTCTCATCTCATTAAAGAGAAGCGAATCCGGGACCCTACTCCCGTTCCAGTTCGATATTGATGGCAAGGGAACGGATCTCCTTGACCAGTACGTTGAAGGACTCGGGCATGCCCGCCTCCATGGTATGGTTGCCATCGACGATGTTCTTGTACATGCGGGTACGCCCGGTCACGTCGTCCGACTTGACCGTCAGCATCTCCTGCAGGGTGTAGGCGGCGCCATAGGCCTCCAGGGCCCACACCTCCATCTCACCGAAACGCTGGCCACCGAACTGGGCCTTACCGCCCAACGGCTGCTGGGTAACCAGGCTGTACGGCCCGGTGGAACGGGCGTGCATCTTGTCGTCCACCAGATGGTTGAGCTTCAGCATGTACATGTATCCGACGGTGACCGGGCGGTCGAACGCCTCACCGGTGCGGCCGTCATAAAGGGTGGTCTGTCCGCTCTCGGGAAGGTCGGCCAGCTTGAGCATGGCGGTGATCTCCTCCTCGGTGGCGCCATCGAACACCGGCGTCGCGGTGGGCACACCCTTGGTCAGGTTGCGGCACAGCTCCACCACTTCTTCGTCACTGAAGGAGTCGATATCTTCCGGCTTGCCACTGCTGTTGTAGACCTTGTCCAGGAACTTGCGCAGTTCGGCCACCTTTGCCTTTGCCTCCAGCATCTGACCGATCTTGCGGCCGACACCCTTGGCAGCCCAGCCCAGATGGGTCTCCAGCACCTGCCCGACGTTCATGCGTGACGGTACACCAAGCGGATTGAGTACCACATCGACCGGCTCACCCTCATCATCGAACGGCATGTCCTCCACCGGAACGATGGTGGAGATGACGCCCTTGTTACCATGACGGCCAGCCATCTTGTCACCCGGCTGAATACGGCGTTTCACCGCAACATAGACCTTCACCATCTTCAGCACACCCGGGGCCAAGTCGTCACCGGTGGTCAGCTTGCGTTTTTTCTCCTCGAATTTCTCGCGGAAGGTCTCGCGCTGCTGTTTGATCTGCCCTGCAATGGCCTCCAGCTGGGCCGCTGCCTCTTCGTTGCGCAGCCGGATCTCCAGCCACCGGTCCCGATCCAGCCCAGCCAGATAGCTCTTGGTGATCTTGGAGCCGGCCTTCAGCTTGTCCGGTCCGCCATCGGCCACCTTGCCCAGCAGCATCTTCTCGACGCGCTGGAAGGTGTCGTCCTCCATGATACGCAGCTGATCGTCCAGGTCCTTCTTCACTTGGGCCAGTTCCGCCTCTTCGATCTGCAGCGCACGGGCATCCTTGTCGACACCATCGCGGGTGAACACCTGCACATCGATGACGGTGCCTGCCATACCGGAGGAGATACGCAGGGATGTGTCCTTCACGTCCGCCGCCTTCTCGCCGAAGATGGCGCGCAACAACTTCTCTTCCGGAGTCAGCTGGGTTTCGCCTTTCGGCGTCACCTTGCCGACCAGGATATCGCCCTCTTTCACCTCGGCACCCACATAGACGATACCGGACTCATCCAGCTTGGCCAACGCAGCCTCACCCACATTGGGGATATCGCCGGTGATCTCTTCCGGCCCGAGCTTGGTATCCCGCGCCATGCAGGTCAGCTCCTCGATATGGATGGTGGTGAAACGGTCTTCCTGCACCACCCGCTCGGAGACGAGAATGGAGTCCTCGAAGTTGTAGCCGTTCCATGCCATGAAGGCGATGCGCATGTTCTGACCCAGAGCCAGCTCACCCATATCGGTGGAGGGACCATCGGCCATCACGTCACCCCGACTCACCAAGTCGCCTGGTTTCACCAGGGGGCGTTGATTGATGCAGGTGTTCTGGTTGGAACGGGTGTACTTGGTCAGGTTGTAGATGTCGACGCCGGATTCACCCGCCTCGGTCTCATCATCGTTGACCCGCACCACGATGCGGCCGGCATCCACGGTCTCGACCCGTCCGCCACGGCGGGCCACCACGGTGACACCGGAGTCCACCGCCACCGAGCGCTCCATCCCGGTACCCACCAGGGGCTTCTCGGCACGCAGGGTCGGCACCGCCTGCCGCTGCATGTTGGAACCCATCAGGGCGCGGTTGGCGTCATCGTGCTCCAGGAACGGGATCATGGAGGCGGCCACCGATACGATCTGCTTCGGCGACACGTCCATATATTCGATCTTGTCCGGCGTGGAGAGCGTGAACTCGTTCTGGTGGCGGCAGGAGACCAGTTCGTCGACCAGGTTGTCATTTTCGTCCAGGGTTGCACTGGCCTGGGCAATCACGTAGCGACCTTCCTCGATCGCCGACAGGTAGTGGATCTCCTTGGTGACCTTGCCGTTTTCAACCTTGCGATAGGGGGTCTCCAGGAAACCGTACTCATTGGTCCGGGAGTAGACCGCCAGAGAGTTGATCAGACCGATGTTCGGCCCTTCAGGGGTCTCGATCGGACAGACCCGGCCGTAATGGGTCGGATGTACGTCACGCACCTCGAAGCCGGCACGCTCGCGGGCCAGACCGCCCGGGCCCAACGCAGATACACGCCGCTTGTGGGTCACCTCGGAGAGGGGATTGTTCTGATCCATGAACTGAGACAACTGGCTCGAGCCAAAGAACTCCTTGATCGCCGCGGAGACCGGTTTGGCATTGATCATCTCCTGGGGCATCAAGCCCTCGGACTCGGCCAGGGTCAGGCGCTCCTTCACCGCACGCTCGACGCGCACCAGACCAACGCGGAACTGGTTTTCTGCCATCTCACCCACGGAACGGATGCGGCGGTTGCCCAGATGATCGATGTCATCGACCACACCATGGCCATTGCGGATGTTGATCAGCTCCTTGAGCACATCGACGATGTCTTCGTTGGAAAGCACGCCTTCGCCCGTCACCTCGTCCCGGCCCAGGCGTTTGTTGAACTTCATCCGCCCCACGGCCGACAGATCGTAACGGTCGCTGCTGAAGAACAGGCTGTTGAACAGATTCTGCGCAGCCTCCTTGGTCGGCGGCTCGCCCGGGCGCATCATGCGATAGATCTCGACCTGCGCTTCCAGTTGCGTGGTTGAGGGATCGATACGCAGGGTTGTGGAGATATAGGGGCCCTGATCCAGGTCGTTGGTGAACAGGGTCTCAATCTTCTTCACCCCGTTGTCGATCAGGGTCTGCAGCAGTTCCTCGGTGATCTCATCGTTGGCGGCAGCGATCAGTTCACCGGTCTCCTTGTCCACGATATTGTGGGCCAGCACCTTGCCGTAAAGGAATTCAAGCGGCACTTCGAGCTGCTTGATGCCAGCCTTCTCCAACTGCCGTATATGGCGTTGGGTGATGCGGCGGCCCGCCTCAACGATCACCTCTTTGCCCGCCTTGATATCGAACGTGGCGGTCTCGCCCCGCAGCCGCTCCGGCACCAGGGTCAGTTTGGCCTTGGTCTTGGTCAGGGCTACGGTGTCAGTATCGAAGAACATGTCCAACATCTGCTCGGTCTCGTAGCCAAGGGCGCGCAGCAGGATGGTGGCCGGCAACTTGCGACGGCGGTCGATACGGACGAAGACATTGTCCTTGGGATCGAACTCGAAATCGAGCCAGGAACCACGATAGGGGATCACCCGGGCAGAGAACAGCAGCTTGCCCGAAGAGTGGGTCTTGCCCTTGTCATGGTCGAAAAAGACACCGGGTGAGCGGTGCAGCTGAGAGACGATCACCCGCTCGGTACCATTGATGACGAAGGTACCGTTTTCGGTCATCAGGGGCAATTCGCCCATATAGACCTCTTGCTCACGGATATCCTTCACCACCTTGGAACCGGCCGGCGCCTCCTTGTCGTAGATCACCAGGCGCACCAGGACGCGCAAAGGCGCGGCGTATGTGGTGCCACGCAACTGGCATTCACGAACGTCGAAAGTGGGCGTGCCCAGACGGTAACTCACATACTCAAGCACCGCATTGCCGGAATAGCTGACGATCGGAAAGACCGACTTGAATGCCGCATGCAGCCCTTTGTCGGCGCGCTCATCGGGCGCTTTACCGGCCTGAAGAAACCCATGGTATGAGTCGATCTGGGTTGCCAGCAGATAGGGCACCTCAAGGATGATCGGCCGCTTGCCGAAATCCTTACGAATGCGCTTTTTCTCGGTGAAAGAATAGGCCATGTTGCCGTCCCTCGGTGTCTTAAGACTGATGCAAGGCCTCACTGGGGCCCTGACAAAATAATTTTACGCGCTGTTTTCAGCCGTCGCGCACGGACAATGTATTGTGCCTGCAGGCTGAACCAGGGGTGCTGGTGGCTGATGCATATACCACCTCCCGGTCAGGCCCTGCCGCAAAGGGCTTCGGTCACGGTATTTCAATGCCGCTCCCAAAACAGGCCGACGGCCAAGCTTCAGCCGTCCGTCGACGGACTCGCGTCCGTCAAAACAAAAGCAGATCTCCGAAATCGAACTTCAGTGATCACTTTACAAGCACTTCCCCCACAAGCGGGAAAAGGCCGGTGGCGAAAACGCCACCAGCCCAACCGCTCAGGGTTTGCAGACTGTACAGGCCAAGAATTACTTGATCTCGACAGTTGCGCCCGCCTCTTCGAGCTGCTTCTTGACCTCTTCGGCCTCTTCCTTGGAGACGCCTTCCTTGATCGTGGTCGGGGCGCCTTCGACAGCCTCTTTGGCCTCTTTCAGGCCCAGACCGGTGATGCCGCGCACGGCCTTGATGACACCTACCTTCTTGTCGCCAAAGCTGGCCAGGACCACGTCGAACTCGGTCTGCTCTTCGGCGGCTGCGGCTTCACCGCCAGCAGCTGCAGGGGCAGCAGCCACGGCGGCAGCTGCGGTCACGCCAAACTTCTCTTCCATCGCCTCGATCAGTTCGACGACTTCCATGACGCTCATGTTCGCGATCGCGTCAAGGATATCTTCTTTAGAAACGGCCATTATAAAACTCCTGAAAATTTAGTTAATTAGGTGAATATGCTGAAAGCCGATTACGCTGCTTCTTTCGCGTCGCGGATTGCTGCAACCGTGCGGACCAGCTTGCCAGGTACCTCGTTGAGGGTACGGGCGAGCTTCTCCACAGGAGCCTTCATCACCGCCATGAGCATGCTGATAGACTGCTCGTAAGTCGGCATCTTGGCCAGCGCCTCGATGTCGGACGGTTGCAGCAGCTTGCCGTTCAGGGCTACTACCCTGACCACCATCTGCTTGTGCTCCTTGGCAAAATCCTTGATCACTCGTGCGGCAGAACCCGGATCATCCTGGGAGAAGGCGATGACCAGCGGGCCGGTCAACTCTTCCTGCATACAGGCGAAATCCGTGCCCTCGATGGCGCGCCGGGCGAGGGAGTTCTTGATCACCCGCAGGTAAACGCCTGATTCACGCGCCTTGACGCGCAGTTCAGTCATCTCACCAACGGTCAAGCCCCGATACTCGGCGGCAATCGCGGACAGTGCATTGCTTGCCACTTCAGCGACTTCGGCGACGACAGCTTTCTTCTGCTCGAGATTGAGTGGCACTCGTCACCTCCTGACTACGGTGGAACGGCAAAGCCGCTCCGGTTTACATGGCAGGCACCCGGCCGGGTGCCCGTTACTGCAACGCGGACCGTCATCAGGTAACCCTGAATCAGGAGCCCCGTCTGCGCAGGATTGAATTAAGCTTCAAGTTGGTGACCGGCAAGCCAGTCACCCTCTTTCGGCACCTGCGGTCTTTGACGGCAGCTGGATCACTCCAGCGCCCCAAAGTTCAAACTGCGCGGATGGCCCAGCCATCCGCGCGACAAATCAGATATCCAGCGAAGCCTGCTCCAACGCAAGACCCGGCCCCATGGTGGAAGAGACCGTAATCTTCTTCAGGTAGACGCCCTTGGCGGCGCTGGGCTTCATTTTCTTCAGGTCGTTCAACAAGGCCTCAAGATTCTGTTTCAGATCCGCCGGCTGAAAATCAACCTTTCCGATCGGGCAGTGGATGATACCGGCCTTGTCCGTCCGGTAGCGCACCTGACCTGCCTTCGCGTTCTTCACTGCCTCTGCCACGTTCGGCGTCACGGTGCCGACCTTGGGATTGGGCATCAGGCCGCGCGGGCCTAGGATCTGTCCCAGTTGACCAACCACGCGCATGGCATCCGGGGTGGCGATCACCACGTCGAAATCCATCATTCCGCCCTTGATGTCCGCTGCCAGATCATCGAAGCCGACGATGTCTGCACCAGCCGCCTTGGCCGTCTCCGCATTCTCACCCTGGGCGAACACGGCAACGCGGACCGTCTTGCCAGTACCGTTTGGCAGCACGGTGGAGCCGCGCACGACCTGATCGGACTTGCGCGGGTCTACGCCCAGATTGACGGCCACATCAACGGACTCGGAAAATTTCACACTGGAGATCTGCTTCAACAGCTCGAATGCCTCAGTCGCCGGATACTGCCGACCAACCTCGACCTTTTCCTTGATCGCACGGATACGCTTGCTTACTTTTGCCATGACCTTCAGACCCCCTCTACGTCCAGACCCATGGAACGGGCACTGCCAGCGATAGTGCGAACTGCGGCATCCATATCGGCCGCGGTCAGATCCGGTTCCTTGGTCTTCGCTATCTCTTCCAACTGCTCGCGGGTCACCTTGCCCACTTTCTGGGTATTGGGAGTACCTGAGCCCTTGGCCACGCCCGCTGCTTTCCGCAGCAGCACGGATGCCGGGGGGGTCTTGGTGACGAAGGTGAAGCTGCGATCCGCATAGACGGTGATCACCACCGGGATCGGCATCCCCTTCTCCATATTCTGGGTCTTCGCGTTGAAGGCCTTGCAGAACTCCATGATATTCACGCCATGCTGACCCAGCGCCGGGCCAACGGGGGGGCTGGGATTGGCCTCACCAGCCGGAACCTGAAGCTTGATATAAGCCTCGATCTTCTTTGCCATGATATATACCTCGCTACGGGTGCAGGCGCAGAGGACTGGTTACCGCTGCTCCCCGTGGTTAAATAACAGGATCAAGGGAAAATAGTGCGCAGACTGAAGACAACAACCAGACCCACGCCACCTCGGCCCTTGGTCCTTATCCTTTCTCTACCTGCCCAAACTCCAGATCAACCGGCGTCGAACGCCCGAAGATCAGAACCGACACCTTGAGACGGCTCTTTTCATAGTCCACATCTTCGACCACGCCGTTGAAATCGTTGAATGGCCCGTCCACCACCCGAACCACTTCTCCTGGCTCGAACAGCACCATGGGACGCGGCTTCTCAACGCCTTCCTGAACCCGCTGCAGGATCGCATCGGCCTCTTTATCTGTGATCGGCGCAGGCCTGTCACCGGTACCACCGATGAAGCCCATAACCTTCGGCACATCCTTGACCAGATGCCAGGTCTCGTCGGTCATTTCCATCTGCACCAGGACATAACCGGGGAAAAACTTGCGCTCGCTCCTGCGCTGCTGACCACCGCGCATCTCGACCACTTCTTCAGTCGGAACCAGAATCTGGCCAAACTTGTCTTCCATCCCGTAACGCTTGATGCGTTCTTCGAGAGAACGTTTGACCTGAGCCTCGAATCCCGAGTAGGCGTGTACCACATACCAGCGCATAGCCATAGAATACCCCTACCCTGTCACCGCACGAACAATGGCCAGCAGCACCATGTCAAATAACCAGAGTATGATCCCCATCACCAGCACCATGGCGAACACGATCAACGTGGTCTGCATAGTCTCCTGACGAGATGGCCACACCACCTTCCTGACCTCGGTACGCGAGGCCATGGCAAAATCCCATATACTGCGTCCGGGAGATGTCTGCAGCGCCACCGCTATCGCGATACCGGACACCACCAACAACCCCAGCACACGTAGCAGAGTCGAATATTCTTCAAGGTAATAGAAAACACCGATACCCGCCACCAACAGGACTACTGCCAGCAACAGCTTGAGGGTGTCCATACTCGAGCCTTCGACTTCTGATTTTGCGTTCATTACCTGCCAACACGCCATGGTAAGGCGTCGTAAAAATGGCAGGCCAGGAGGGAATCGAACCCCCAACCTGCGGTTTTGGAGACCGCTGCTCTGCCAATTGAGCTACTGGCCTAAACTGTTCAAACGATAAGCAAACAAACTCCGGGGTGCGGATTCCCGCCACCCCGGACCTTGTCCGCGTTATTTGCCTGATTGATTACTCGATGATCTTGGAAACCACGCCGGCGCCGACAGTACGACCACCTTCGCGGATTGCAA
>CAZJCM010000032.1:0-38301 GCA_964544655.1 uncultured Sedimenticola sp.
CCATCATGAAACCGACTTCGCCATCTATGCGCGGTTTTACTCAGCCGCTAACAGCCAGCTTGGGAATTAAAAGGATTTTCATGGATGTCACAGATTTTCATCAGGAATGTCAAACAACACGATGCGATTCCGGTAGGCGGGGCTCTGTCCGTAATTGCGCATAATGTATATTATGTTAAAAGATGGAAGCAGTGAATAAGATTGCTAACAGATTCTCTCTGGAGCCAGGAACAGGACAGGAATAGTAATTCCGATTCCCTTGGTGCAGTCATTCGTACCCGGTGCTGCAGCGCCCGGCAGTTTCTGGACCGGATCGAGATCCCCGCCCTGATCCTGCACGCCAGGGACGCCCCGTTCATGCGGCCGGGAGCTGTTCCAGACACTGCAGAGCTCTCCAATTCGGTTACACTGTTAACTGTCCGTCCACGGTGGCCATGTGGGCTTCGTCGCCGGTCTCTGGCCTTGGCAGGCCACGATATTGGCTGGAGCAGCGGATACTCTCTTTACTTGCAGCAGACACTGAAATGACACCTTTCGAGCAGATCAAGCAACTGGAGTCCCAGGTCAATGCACTGATCCTTGGCCAGGAACGGCTGGTGGAACGGATGCTCATCGCCCTGCTGGCGGATGGGCATCTGCTGGTGGAGGGAGCACCCGGGCTGGCCAAGACCAGCGCGGTGAAGGTCCTGGCCGATGGCATCGAAGGGGATTTTCACCGTATTCAGTTCACTCCTGATCTGCTGCCGGCCGATCTGACCGGCACCGAAGTGTTCAATCCCAGGGATGCCAGCTTTAGGTTTCAGCGCGGTCCTCTATTCCATAATTTTCTGCTGGCGGACGAGATCAACCGCTCGCCGGCCAAGGTGCAGTCGGCCCTGCTGGAGGCGATGGCGGAGCGCCAGGTGACCGTGGGGTGTACCACCTATCCCCTGCCCGAACTGTTTCTGGTGATGGCAACCCAGAATCCCATCGAACAGGCAGGCACCTACCCCTTGCCGGAAGCCCAGCGCGATCGTTTTCTGTTGCACGTCCTGGTCGGTTATCCCAATGCGGAGACGGAGCGCCGGATCGTGCAGCTGGTCCGTGCCCGGCGCCGCCATCCAGACGAGAGGACGGAAGCTATCAGGGTTTCCCAACAAGTGCTGTTTGCGGCCCGCACGGCGATACTCGATCTGCATATGTCCGAACCACTGGAGGAGTATCTGGTCAATATTGTCACTGCCAGCAGGAATGCAGCGGTCTGCGACCCGGCGCTGGAGGGGATGATTGCCTATGGTGCAAGTCCCCGTGGCAGCATTGCGCTGGACATGGCTGCCCGCGCTCACGCCTGGCTGGCCGGACGAGACTACGTCTCACCAGAGGACATCCTCGCTATTGCCCACGACTGCCTGCGTCATCGTATCCTCCTCAGTTATGACGCCCAGGCGGATGGCATTCAGCCGGATGAGGTGATCGATCGGCTGCTGGAACGGGTGGCCATTCCATGATCTATCGGGCCAAGACGATGCTTCGGGCCATCGACCAAGTATTCTGACCATGCAGCCGTTGCCCTCACCTCCTGATCCCGATGACCGCATGGCAGGTGTCCGTGTCACCTACCCGGAATTGCGCCGACTACGTAGTGTCTCAGCCACCCTGATCCCGGCCGCGGCCGGGCTGGTATCGAGCCTGTTTCCGGGCGTCAGCCGCTCCGTCTATCACGGCAAAGGGCTGGAATTCCATGAAAGCAGGATCTATCAGCCTGGAGACGATTTTCGCAACCTCGACTGGCGGGTCAGCGCCCGCAGCGGTGCACTGCATACAAAAGTGTTCCAGGAAGAGCGGGAACATACCCTGTTTCTGCTGCTCGATGCCCGGCCGAGCATGCAGTTTGGCACCCGCAACGCCTTCAAGTGGGTGGTGGCTGCCCGGGCTGCCGCCCTCTTCAGCTGGCTGGCCCTGGCAGAGGGAGAGCGCCTGGGGGGGGCCATACTTCAGCCTGAGGGTGGTTTGCGGTGGCACCGTCCCAGTCTGGGCGAGGCCGATATGATGCATTTCTTCCGCCTGTTGGCGGCGGTGAAGCCGGAACCGCCACAGTTGGGCCGGACGATTGACCTTGCGGATGCCCTGGAACGGTTGCGTCACGGTATTCAGCCCGGCGCCTCGGTCATGATCCTGAGCGACTTCCAGCTGCCGATACCAGTACTTGGGAATGCCCTGTCCAGCCTGCTGCAACGACACCAGGTGGCAGCACTCTCTCTGTTCGACCCAATGGAAACCACCTTGCCGGCGATCGAGGGCGGCGCCTTCACTGATGGTGAAAAGTGGCTCCGGCTGGACACTCTCTCCCCGGCCCTGGACGATGCCTTCCGTCAGCAGTTTCAGCAGCACCAGGCGCAGGTGGCAGATCTGTTTCATCACCACAATTGCCGCTTCCTCACCCTGGGTACACATCAGGAGCTGGTACCCACCCTGCGTCAACAACTGTTGCGGCATCCGGATGGCTGAAGCGAGCAGTGGCGTCATGTTGGGCAAAGAGCTGCTGCCGCTGCTGCAGGAGATGCGGGATATCGCGCCACCACCCGATGCTCCGCTATGGCCATTGGCGCCGGGCTGGTGGTTGCTGTTGTTGCTGCTTGGCCTGTCACTGCTCGCCATAGGGCGCCACTGGTACCGGCGCCGGGCGCTGCGCAGGGAGGCCTTCAGGGAACTGTCCCGGCTGCAGCAGGCGTATCAGGAAACGGGTGACCTGACTGGGCTGTCACAGGGGGCATCCATATTGCTACGCCGCCTGGCCCTAGCCAGGGCCCCCCGTGAACAGGTGGCCGCGCTGTATGGCGCTGCCTGGTTGGGCTGGCTGGACCGGCATGGCCAGACCCACGCCTTCAGCGAGGGTCCTGGACAGGCCTTGGTGAGTGCCCCTTACAGGGATGGCAGTGGCATGGATGCTCCAGCCTTGCTGAAGCTGATGCGGGACTGGATCGAGATCAACACATGATCTATCTGCTCTGGCCCTGGCTGTTGCTGCTCTTGCCCCTGCCGCTGCTGGCAAGGCGTTGGCTTCCCCCGGCCCCGGCCGGTGCCGCCAGCGCCCTGCGCGTCCCCTTCTACCTGCGCCTGGAGCAGCTGCTCCAGGGTCCTGCGGGCCGGCAGGTGCGGCAACGCCGGCTGCTGCTTGGCCTGCTCGGCTGGAGCCTGCTGCTGTTGGCCGCGGCACAACCCATGTGGATCGGGCGCTATCAGGATCTGCCGGTGAGCAGCCGCGATCTGATGCTGCTGGTGGATATCTCCGGCAGCATGCGGCAGATGGATTTTACCCGTGATGGTGAGGCGGTAGATCGCCTCTCTATGGTGAAATGGGTGGCCGGCCGCTTCATCGAGCGGCGGGATGGTGACCGGGTGGGTCTGATCCTGTTTGGCGCCCGCCCCTATCTGAGGGCGCCCCTGAGTTATGACCATGGGGCGATACGACAGCTGCTGGAAGAGGCGGAGATCGCCCTGGCTGGTGAACAGACCGCCATCGGTGATGCCATTGGGCTGGGCATCAAGCGGTTACAGAATATGGAGTCTGACAGCCGGGTGCTGGTGCTCCTGACCGACGGTGCCAACAACGAGGGCCGACTGGGGCCCCGGCTGGCGGCACGGCTGGCTCAGGACGCGGGAATACACATCTACACCATCGGCATCGGCCGGCGGCAGGATGCAGGGCCAAATCCCTACGGCGTCTGGTCGGCGGCTGGCGCCGGGCGTTTTGAGCAGGCGATGCTGCAGCAGTTGGCGAATGAGACCGGGGGGCACTATTTCCAGGTGCAAGACAGCACCGCCCTGGAGGCCGCCTACCGAAGCCTGGACAGGCTGGAGCCCGCGCTCGGCAAAGCCGCACGGGAGTACGTGGCCACCCCGCTCTACCCCTGGCCTCTGTCTGCAGCCATGCTCGTGTCATTATGGCTGCTGCTGTCACCCGGAATGTCAGGACAGAAGAGGCGCACGGCATGAGCGATTTCCATTTCCTGCGCCCAGGCTGGCTGTTCGCCCTGCTGCCCCTGTTCGTTCTCCTGTGGTGGCGCTTTCGCAACCGGCCGGATGAGGAGCAATGGCGCCCCTGGGTGGAGCCCCATCTGTTGCGCCACCTGCTGCTCCATCGATCCACAGTGAGCAACCGCCTGGCTGCACGCCTGGCCACGATGATCGCCATTCTCAGCGTCCTCGCCCTGGCCGGACCCAGTTGGCAGCGCCTGCCGACGCCCCACATGCGCCCGGCCGCATCACCCCTGGTGATCGCCCTGTCCCTCTCCCGCTCCATGGATACGCCTGATCTCGGTCCCTCCCGTCTGGCCCGGACCCGGGAGAAGCTGCAGCTGTTTCTGGCGCAACTGCCACCGAAGGAGATCGGCCTGATTGCCTTCGCCGGTGGTGCCTACCGGGTGGTTCCGCTGACAGAAGACCGTCAGGTGGTGGCCCAGCTGCTTGACCGGCTAAATAGCGGCTTGATGCCAATCGACGGACATAATCTGCGTGCGGCCCTGCTGAAGGCCGATGATTTGCTGCGCCAGGCGGGTAAGGCAAAAGGCCAGATCCTGTTGCTTACAGATGCAGTGGATGCAGCAGAACAAGCCATCGAGGTGGCGTCCCGATTGAGCGATGCCGGTCGGCAGCTGCTGTTGTTGAACGTGGGCGACCGGCTGCAAACGGATGCCGACAAGAGAGGACTCAAAGCCATCGCCGATGCGGCTGCCGGCAGCTACCAGCAGTTGACCGCTGATGATCAGGACCTGCAACAACTTCTACAGCAGGTGGCCGATACTTCTGTCGGCCCGGTGACGCAAGAGGAAAACAGACAGCTGCGCATGTGGCGCGACCGCGGCCCCTGGTTGCTGCTGGCACTGTTGCCGCTGGCGCTGATCGGATTTCGCCGCGGCTGGTTGGGACTGTTCCTGTTGCCGATACTGCTTCCATCGCCACCGGCGCAGGCCCTCGACTGGGAACAGCTCTGGCACAACCAGGAGCAACGCGCCCTATCAGCCTTCGCTGCCGGTGATCTGCAGCGGGCCGAGACCCTTACCCACAACCCCATGCTACAAGGCATCATTCGCTACCGCCGGCAAGATTATGGGGGAGCGATAGAGCTGTTCAGCCAGATCGACACGCCCCGCGCCCATTACAACCGGGGCAATGCCCTGCTCCGCCTGGGGCGGCTCGATCAGGCACTGGCCGCGTACGAACGGGCACTGGTGCTGGACCCCAACGACCGTAACGCGCGTTACAACCGTGATCTGGTGATACGCATGCAGAAACAGCTTGCGCCCGCCGGGAAACCGCCCGCATCCACTACAGACAAACGACCTGAGAAAAAGCCTGTATCCAGAAGAAAAAAGAAGCGTTCCTTGCATGCGCCCGATGAAATAACCACTCTAAATCAGGCCAAGGGTGGGACTGAAAAACCCGGCAAGCAAGACAACAAAGAGACTACTCACAGCGGGGGAACCATGCTGCTGCAGGAAGATGGGGCCATCGACAAGGCACCGACCAAAGGGGGTGCCGGCCAGTCCGCTGCGGGGAAGAAGAGCAGGTCAAGGAGTGGTCAGGCAACAACCCTTCCAGAGCCTGATAAAAAAAGAATGATGGAGCCGCCGCGGCGTCCGCGTACTCCCTCGGCTCCCCCTCCTGCAGGGGCGGTTGAACGAAAGCCTGCACCTGTAATCGGCAGTGGGCTGCCGCCCTCTGGTACCAGGGCTCAAGCCAAACCATCGGACGTCGCCAGCGATAACAGGAAAGCAGAAGGGGCGCCCCCGGTGAAGCTCTTCCCACAGAACCAGGGCAAATGGAAAGGCGAAGACGCCGCCCTCATCCGGTCTGGTCAACCGCCCATGGCTGGCAGATCCATGGATACGTTGGAGCAGCGGCAGGCTCGAAGACAGTGGCTGGAGCGGGTGCCGGCACAGGATGGTGGATTGTTGCGGGAGCTGTTTCGCCGCGAACATTTGCGTGGCGAAGACTACAGCCGCCCGGGAAAGGTCAGTGAATAGGCGGCCCATGGGATTGGTACTGACCGGGTCTGACCTTGTCTCCGGCTGGTGCCGGAGCTGTTTCATAGTCGGACTGATGCTGCTTTGGCGGCCGCTACCGGCAGCGGATCAGTCACTGCCGTACATCCAGTCCGATCTGCAGCCGCAGCATCCCTATGTCCAGGAGCAGGTCCACTACCGGCTGCGCCTGTACCGGGAGTCTCATCTCCAGCGAGGGGACTTTCTGCTGCCGGAGATGGCGGATTTCATCGTCGTCGATGCCGGTGAGGACGATCCGGTCCGGGTGCAGCGGAACGGGCGTGAGCTAGAGATGATCGAACACCGTTATCTGCTGTTTCCCCAACGCAGCGGCCGGCTGCAATTGCCAGCTCCGCTGTTCACCGGCCCCGATCTGTTCATCCGTGGCCAGGCACTGACATTGCAAGTGCGTCCGGCACCCGTGGCGGCACATGGAAGCTGGCTGCCGGCAACAGCAGTGCGCCTTTCCAGCCATTGGGAGCGCACAGTGGGCAGCTGGCACTTGGGCGAACCCAGGGTGCGCATCCTCACCCTCGAGGCCGATGGCCTGACTGCCTCCCAGCTACCCCCCCTGCCGTTGCCGGAGATTCCCGGCCTGGGTGCACGGCGCCTGTCGGTGGAATTGCAGGAACGGCTGGTGGATGGAAAGATCGTCGGGCGCCGGGTGGAGCGACAGGTATTGGTTCCACGCCAAGCCGGGGACTTCGCTCTGCCTGCCCTGGTCATCGATTGGTGGCAGCGGGAGAGCGAAACCCCGAAACAGGCCGTGCTGGCAGTGGAGACTTATCGGGTCAGCCCCGTTGCTGCATTGCAACAAGATGCGGAATCAACATCAAATAACAGTGGTAATAATTTGATTAATAATAATAAATCAAGAAGTTCAGGTGATTACGCATGGGTTGATTATGTGCTCATTGCAACCCTGATGCTGATGCTTGTGCTGAGCGGATGGCACATGCGTCCCCGGCGGGAGCAAATCAAGCTCCGCCTGCGGCAGTGGCGCCAGATATACAGGCTGCGCAGGGCTGTGCGCCGGGGCAGCCCCGGTGTGGCCCGTGACTGTATCCTGGCATTGGCCGGGACAGGCTGGCCGCAGAGTCCGCCGCGCACCCTGCCAGAGGTTGCCGCCCGCCTGCAGCATACAGGCATCCATCCAGCAGCCGTGCTGCTGGCATTGGACCGGAGCCTGTATGGGGGCGGCGGGTGCCAGGGGTGGCGGGACCTGAAGGCCTGGCGACCGGTTATACACTATCTACGGCGGGGCCTTGGTGCATCGCCGGCAAAATCCGGGCAGGCCGGCATTCTGCCCCCGCTCGATCCTTGTGCGAGGTGATGTATCAGCGATCTGTGCTGAATCCTCACGGCAGCCGAATAGTTACAATTTCAGGAAGTTTGCCCGGTAATAGCGCAGCTCGGCGATGGAGTCCCTGATATCGTCCATCGCCAGATGATTGCCGCTCTTGGTGAAGCCGCCTTTCAGTTGGGGCGCCCAACGGTTGACCAGTTCCTTGAGGGTGCTGACATCCAGGTTGCGGTAGTGAAAAAAGGCCTCCAGCTCAGGCATGCAGCGGGCGAGAAAGCGCCGGTCCTGGCAGATGCTGTTGCCGCACATGGGTGATGCCCCCTCGGGCACGTATTGGCGTAGAAATTCGATGGTGCGTCGCTGAGCGTCCTCTTCTGTCTGGTCACTGGCCAGAACCCGCGCCGTCAGCCCCGAGCCGCCGTGCTGATTGCGGTTCCATTCATCCATGGCATTCATCACCGACTCCGGCTGTCGGATGGCGATCACCGGCCCTTCGGCCAGGATCTCCAGCTCCGGGTTGGTGACGATGGTGGCGATCTCGATGATGCGGTCATTGACGGTATCCAGACCGGTCATCTCCAGATCGATCCAGATCAGGTTGTTTGGGTTCTGCGCCATGCTGGCTCCTTACGGCGAAGTGTAACGGGAGGCTGGATTCTAGCAGAGCGGGGCCTGAGCCTGTATCCTCCACCGAATGAACGCCTTCAGTCTGATTTTTCTCATCGCCCTGACCGGCGGGGTGCTGCTGCAACTCTGGTTGCTGCAACGCCAACGCCGCCATGTGCTGACCCACCGTACCAAGGTGCCGGATGAATTCACCGATCAGGTAACCCTGGAACAGCATCAGAAAGCAGCCGACTACACCCTGGCCAAGGTTGCCCTCGCCCGCCTGGAACTAGTCTACGGCGGCCTGCTGTTGCTGCTGTTCACTCTGGGTGGTGGTATCGATCTGCTGGACCGGTTGTGGCGCAACGCAGGGCTCGATCCGCTGCTGGTCGGGGTCGGCCTGATTCTTTCCGTGTTTTTTCTCTTTGGATTGCTGGAACTGCCCTTCTCCCTCTGGCGCACCTTCGTACTGGAGAGCCGCTTCGGCTTCAACCGGATCACCCCGGGGCGCTATCTGCTCGACCTGCTGCTGCAGACCCTGCTGGGCCTGGTCATCGGGGTGCCCCTGCTCTGGGTGGTGTTGTGGCTGATGCAGGAGGCGGGACAGCTCTGGTGGCTCTACGCCTGGCTGGTGTGGATCGGCTTCATGTTGCTGATGACCTGGATCTACCCGGTCCTGATCGCGCCCCTGTTCAACAAGTTCACGCCGCTGGCGGATGGCCCGTTGAAGCAGCGCATTCACCGGTTGCTCAATCGCTGTGGGTTTGCCAGCAAGGGAATCTTCATCATGGATGGCTCCAAGCGCTCCGGCCATGGTAATGCCTACTTCACCGGCTTTGGCAAACAGAAACGGATAGTCTTCTACGATACCCTGATGGAAGGACTGGACGAGGATGAAATGGAGGCGGTGCTGGCCCATGAACTGGGGCACTTCAAGCACCATCACATCATCAAGCAGTTGTTGCTCACCATGCTCTTGAGCCTGCTCGGGATGGCGCTGCTCGGCTGGCTTGCCAATCAACCCTGGTTTTACCAGGGGCTCGGGGTCAGCCGGGCATCGAACGCTTTGGCGCTGTTGCTGTTCCTGCTTGTCAGCCCGGTTTTCAGCCAGTTCCTGCAGCCGTTGATGGCACGCTTCTCCCGCCGTTACGAGTATCAGGCCGATGCCTTTGCCCGCACCACCACCGGCGCTGAACCTCTGATCCGGGCACTGGTCAAACTCTACCGGGAAAATGCCAGTACCCTGACACCGGATCCGCTCTATTCTGCGTTCCACGACAGCCATCCGCCGGCGCCGTTGCGGGTGGCGCATCTGAAAAGTGGCTGAACGGATGCGTGAATCCGTGGGGTCAACAGGAGCGTTGTATGTACTCCAGGGAACAAGCGCTCGCGCCATGGGTATCGATGAGCCCATCGACCCGGCAACAGCGAAACAACAACACCAGGATTGAGGAGAGAGATCGACATGAAAACCCGGATTGCAGTGCCCCTTTTCCTTCTCGCCGGCATTGGCGCCGACCCCGCCGCTGCATTCGATCCCGGCAACGGCAAGCAGCTGGCCAATGAGAACTGCCGCGAATGTCATGGCACAGAGGTCTACACCCGCGCTGACCGCCGTGTCACCTCCCGTTCCGGACTTACCACCCAGGTGCAGCGCTGTGAGTTGGCACTGGGCCTGAAATGGTTCGATGATGAAGTGGAGGACGTGGCCGGATACCTGAATCGGGATTTCTACAAGTACGGCGAATAAGCGATGAGCGGTTGCAGGATCAGGCAGAACATGTAGATGGCGAGACGCAGGCTTACTCAGCAGCAGAAACGGCGTATCCAGGCGATTCAGGAGCGCCGCAGACAGCGTCTGATGGAACGGGCGGAGGAACAGTTGCCCGACGGCCCTGAGCAGTCGTCTCAGGAAGGGCGAGTCATCACCCGTCACGGCCAGAACCTGCTGGTGGCGGATACCTCCGGCGATCTGCATTACTGTCTGTCGAGGCAGAATATCGGCCATCCGGTCTGTGGTGATCGGGTGGTGTGGCAGCCCACCGGTCCCGGTGAGGGGGTCGTCACGGCCATTCTCGAACGCAGTAGCGTCCTGGCCCGGCCCAACTACAGCGGCGAGATCCGGCCGCTGGCAGCCAATGTCACCCGCCTGGTGGTGGTAATGGCCCCACAACCGCCGCCCAGCGCCTATCTGCTCGACCAGTACCTGGTCACGGCGGAGAACCTGGAGATACCGGCGCTGATCGCCTGTAACAAATGGGACCTGATGGATCAGGCCGCGGCCGCGGCGTTCGATGAGGCGTTCAGCCATTACGAAGCCATCGGTTATCCCCTGCTGCGCATCAGCGCCAGAACCGAGCACGGCCTGGCACCCCTGGCTCAGCGGTTACAGGATCAGACCAGCATCCTGCTGGGACAGTCCGGTGTTGGCAAATCCTCCCTGATTCAGGCCCTGTTGCCGGATCTGCGGATCCAGGTCGGTCGTCTCTCTGAAGGCTCCGGCCTGGGGCGCCATACCACTTCGGCCACCACTCTCTACCAACTGCCCACGGGTGGGCAGCTGATCGACTCTCCCGGTGTGCGCAGCTTTCGCCTCGGCAATCTCGACCGACATCAGTTGGAGCACGGCTTCCGTGAGTTTCGTCCCTATCTGGGGCATTGCCGTTTCTCCGACTGTCACCACCAGCAGGAGCCGGACTGCGCCCTGGTCAAGGCAGTGGAATCAGGTATGATCCACCCCCAGCGATTGGAAAATTTCCGACACATGGCCGCCAACCTGGATAAACGGTAACCACGATGAACTACTGGCTGATGAAATCCGAGCCCGATGTCTACGGCATCGATCACCTGAAGGCCGAGCCCGATCAGACCGACCATTGGGACGGGGTGCGCAACTACCAGGCCCGCAATATGATGCGGGACCAGATGAAGGTGGGTGACCAGGTCTTCTTCTACCACTCCAACTGCAAGGTGCCCGGGATCGTTGGTATCATGGAGATCACCCGTGAGGGTTATGTGGATCATACTGCCTTCGATCCCGAGGCCCACTACTACGACCCCAAGAGCGATCCGGAAAAGCCGCGCTGGTATATGGTGGACGTGCGCTACGTCCGCCACCTGAAGCGGGAGATCTCCCTGCAGGAGCTGAAACAGTACGCCGACGGGCCACTGGCCGACCTGCCGTTGCTGCGGCGCGGCAACCGCCTCTCCATCATGCCGGTGAGCAAGGCCCAGTGGGATTTCATTCTCTCCCTCGAGTGACCACTTTACCCCAATGCGCACCCGGCCACACATAGGCTGGCTGACGCTGGCAGCCACTTCACTTCACGGGCAGATGAATCCGGATCATGGCCCCACCGAGTTCACTCTCACCGATACTCAGGTTGCCCCCATATAGCCCAATGATCTCCCGCGCCACGCTGAGGCCGATGCCCTGACCGGGGACGCGGCTGTCGGCGCGCACGCCGCGATCCAACACATCCTGCCGCTGCTCCGCAGGGATACCGGGCCCATCATCCTCGACCGTCAATAACAGCTCCCGGTCGGTTTCCCGGGTGGAGACACGCACCTGCTGCCGGCCGTATTTGAAGGCGTTTTCCATCAGGTTGCCCATGAATTCCAACAGGTCCGCCTCATCACCAAAAAAACGGTGATCCGGATCGATACCTAACCTGCAATGTATGTGTTTGTCCCGGTACACCTTTTCCAATGTAGTGGCCAGACGCTTGACCTGGGGCAGGATGGCAACGGCCGTGCCCTGACCCGCATACTCGGCAGTGGCGGCCCGGCGTAATTGATAACCGATGATCTGGTCCATGCGCTGCACCTGATCCCGCACCATTTCGCGCAGTTGCCCGTCACCCGATTCCACGGCCCCTTGCAGCAGGGTCAGTGGTGTCTTCAGGCTGTGGGCGAGGTCACCCAGGCTGTTGCGATACCGGTCACGAGAGGCCTGGCCGCTCCGAATCATACCATTCAGGTTGCGAACCAGACCCTGCAACTCGCGGGGATAATCACCTTCGATGGTGTCGATCTGTCCCGATTCCACATGGCGCAGATCCGCCGCCACCCGACGCAATGGCCGCAGCCCCCAGGCCACTACCACACCCTGAGTGAACAACAGCAGCAGCGCGACGCCTCCCAGCCAGTAAAACAGGCGACTGCGAAAGGTCGCCACCTGATCCGCCAAGCCACGGCGGTCCTCGCCCACAGTCAGGGTATAGTCTAGCGTCCTGCCCTGGTCGTCCTCCCAGGCTACGCCATAATCGATCAGGTAAAGGGGTTCGCCATTTCCCGCATCCAGGTGACGAAAGCGCCGTTCACCGGGTGCTGCGGCGCGCAAGAGTTCGAGTTTTTTTCCGATCAGGGAGAAGGAGCGCCAATGATAACTGCCCTGCTCTCCAACGACCTCGGCATAGAGTCCGGAATCAGGATTGGAGAAGCGGGGATCCGGCAGTTGCGCCGGCAGACGCATGCGCCCGGTCGCGTCTTCATCCGCGGCGGCCAGCAAGGCGTAGACATAGCCCTGCAGTTTTTCCCGCATCGCCTCATCGAGGCTGTCACGAAAGGCCTGATCCAGGGCCAATGCGACCAGGCCGAGGGAGATGGCCAGGAGCGGCAGGGAGACCAGCAACAGGCGCAGATGCAGAGAACGCATCATTGGTTGGCCGGGGCTGTACGAAACCTGTAACCGCGGCCCCGCAACGTCTCGATCGGCTGCAGCTTTCCACCAGGGTCCAGTTTGCGCCGCAGCCGGCCGACGAACACCTCCAGCACGTTACTGTCCCGTTCGAAATCCTGGTCGTAGAGATGTTCGGTGAGCCGGGTCTTGGAAATCACTTCCCCCTGGTGCAGCATCAGGTATTCCAGCAGCCGGTATTCGTAGGCGGTGAGTTCCAACGGCTTGCCATCGAGTGAAACCGACTGTTGGCGGGTGTCAAGCTCAATCGGACCCCACTCGATCAGTGGCGAGGCGTGGCCTGCGCTGCGCCGGATCAGGGCGTTGAGACGGGCCAGCAGTTCCTCGATATGGAATGGTTTGACCAGATAGTCGTCAGCCCCCGCCTCCAACCCTTCAACCTTGTCCTGCCAGTTGCCACGGGCAGTTAGAATCAGCACCGGGACGCTGCACCCCTGCGCCCGGGCCCGCCGGATCAGTTCGATACCGGACAACAGAGGCAGCCCGATATCCACCACCGCCAGGTCCGTTGGGTATTCAGTCAGACAGTAGAGTCCTTCCTCGCCATCGGCGGCAGACATCACGCTGTAGCCGTGCGCCGCAAGTTGTGTCTGCAGCCGATCCCGCAGTGAGGCTTCGTCTTCCACCAACAGGATACGCATTTGGATCAGCGCTTTCCGGAAGGCTGCAGCAGGCGGCCATTGCGGGCATCCATGCGCAGACGGCGAACCCGGCCGTCCTTGGTCAGAATACGGATGACATGGATCTTCTGCCCTTTCTGCTCACGGGTGCGGGCAGAAAGGACGCGACCACCGGTCTCCTTACGCGCCTGGGAGACGGCGCTCTCCAGGCTGCGATAGCCATTTTCCGGTCCGGGCCGGCCCATGGCCGGGTTTGTGGCCAGTCCTATGGCGAGGGTGATCAGGAACGGTCTCAGCATTCCGCGGTCGAGTTCAATCCAGGCTGTAATCATCTGTATAAGCATATTCCTCTGCCGGTTGTACTTCCACCCGGACCCGCAGATGCTTTCCGGGATCGGTCGTGGTGCGTGTGGTATAGACATTGCCCCGATAGCGGTATTTTACTCGGTATCCGGACAGCACCTGTTTCTCCTGGTAGCGGTCGACCACCTTGCAGCGCCGTTCCGTCGTGACATAAGTGCGTGGGCCTGGATGGCGTGCCAGATCATGTCCCACGGATGCGCCCAACAAGGCGCCGGCCACGGTCATGGCATCCTTGCCCCGCCCTTTGCCGAATTGATTGCCCACCACACCGCCGACGATGGCACCGGCAATGGATGGTGTGTAGGAGTCAATCTGCCTGCTCCGCCGATGCTCCACTCGCTCATTCCAACAACGTTTTTCCGGGCGGGCCACCTCAACTGTCTCATAGATAGGTGTTACCCGCAGAACCTTGGCCTTGTCATAGAAGGCCTGACCAGCCGATACGGCAATGGATGCTGCGGAAAGCGCCATGATCAGCAGTGTTCCTTGCATTTTCTTCTTCATAATCATTCACCTCATTGCTGAAGACCAATCGAGTGAGGGAAGATCCCTCTTTCGATTGTCAGCATAAGATATGCTGCCTGAACCGATGCTGAATGAAGCTGAATGAAATGAAGTCGTGGTATCTGCTTTCACTCAAAGCGCCGATAAGACAAATCAGCTGGTTGTCTGCAATTAATCAAACAGCGTGTTAATCTGTTTCCTGCAGGTGCATAACAAGAAAAATGATATAGCTGTCAGGTTTCTTTACAAACCACTCGCCATAGATGTCTTCTTAGGGGCCTAACCACCTGTAAGTTAGATTAATCCAGACTTCGGCATGTTTTATGCTTATCATCCGTCTGGCTTGGAAGAAAAAATTCACCAGGATGGCAAAAGCAGACGACAATTCTACCCCCGGCAACGCCGAACGTGACCAACTTCAGCAGGCACTGCGTTTTCTCGCAGAATCCACGCCTGCCCATGACCTATCCTCGTTTTTACGGGATTCACTTGCCCAGATCGCCCGCTTCTACGGGGCACGCTGGGCCTTCGTCGGCCTTTTTGCCCATCAAGACAGAAACGCCATCAAGACCCTTGCGCTCTACGACAACGGCCACTTCCCTGACAATATCACTTATACATTGGATAACTCCCCCTGTGCTCAGGTATTAGAGGGGAAACTTGAATTGATACCGGCAGGTGTCAGAGAGCAATTCCCCCATGACCTGCTGCTGAAGACCATGGCGGTGGAAAGCTATTTCGGCGTCGCTCTGGATGCACCGGATGGCCCGCTTGGCATTCTGGTGGTGATGGACCAGGCACCGATGCTGGTGAGCAGGTTGTCACGCTCTGTATTACGTTCGTTTTCCGTTCGTATCACAGCGGAAATCCAGCGCTTCCAGACAAATGCAAGGTTACAGCAGCGAAACGACATACTGCATGCCGTAACCAGACTCTCTTCCATCTTTTACAACGGCTGTCCACTGGATGACAACATCGCCCCGGCAATGAAACTGCTGGGCCAGGCTACCCTCGCAGACCGGGTCTTCCTGATCCGCAACCGCCAATCCGGCAACAATGAAAGGGTGATGGAGCTGGTGAGTGAATGGATCACGCACGATGTGCCCCATCAGGCTACGGCAAAAGTGCTGCACGGCCTGGCCTACACCAATGGCCTGACGCATTGGGAGCGGGCTTTGAAGGCGGGCCGGATCCTGCAGCACTCAGTGCCGGACAGCACGGGCATCATGACCCGGTTGGCGATCGAACACCTGGTGGCGGTACCTGTTTTCGTTGAGGAGACCTGGTGGGGGTTTATCGGTTTCGGCCGGCCTCGCGGCACCGAATCCTGGTCGACGCTGGAGATCGAGGCGATGCAGACGGCGGCGGAGATGATCGGCACCGCCATTGCCCATGATCAGGCCATCAAGGAATTGAACTTCGCTGCCAGCGTCTATGAAAACAGCCTGGAAGCGATCATGATCACCGATACCGACGGCCGTATCACCCGAGTCAATCCCGCATTCACCCAGGTTACCGGCTATTCAGCGGAAGAGATCGTCGGGCGGGATGTCTCCATCCTTCACTCCGACCGACATGATGCCGCTTTCTATGAGGCGATCGAACAACGACTGCAACAGCAGGGGTTCTGGAAGGGTGAGATCTGGAGCAGGCGCAAGAGTGGAGAGGTATATCCTCAACAGACCAGCATCTCCATCTCCCTGGGTTGTGACCGGAAAGTGCACCACCATATTGTGCAGTTCACCGATATATCAGAGCAGAAACGCTACCAGGAACATATCCAGCACCTGGCCTTGTACGATCCCCTGACCGACCTCCCAAATCGCAGGCTGTTCCAGGAAAGGTTGGATCAGGCCCTGCGGGAATCACGCCGCAAAGAGAATGCGACGGCCCTGCTCTATATCGATCTGGACAATTTCAAGATGGTAAACGATACCTTCGGTCATGCCACTGGCGACAAGTTGCTGCTTGAGTTGACCGGGCGATTGCGCAATATGATCCGTGAAACGGATACCCTGGCCCGCCTCGGCGGCGATGAATTCACCGTCATTCTCCATGCTCTCCCCGACAGCCCCACAATCCTCTCTCGGATCAGCGAGATAGCCGTTCAGATCATCGGACTGATCAAGCAGCCGTACCACATCGAGGGGCATGAAGCCTTGCTCTCGGCCAGCGTTGGCATCGCCCTCTATCCAAAAGACTCGAAAAACAGTAACCAGTTGATTTTGCATGCGGACCGGGCCATGTATCATGCCAAGGAGAGCGGCAAGAACACCTATAAATTCTACTCGAATGCAATGGATATCCAGGCCCGCAAGCGACACCTGATGGAAAGTCGTCTGCGCTCAGCGCTGGAGAAAGGCGAGTTTCTACTCCACTATCAGCCACAGACGGATCTCGAAAGCGGTCGCATCATCGGCCTTGAGGCCCTGGTGCGCTGGCAATACGATGAGCAACAACTGCTCTACCCTGCCGACTTCATTCCCCTGGCAGAAGAGACAGGTGTGATCGTCGACATGGGCTACTGGGTCTTGCGTACAGCCTGTAACCAACTCGGCAAGTGGCACGCCCAGGGATTCAAGCACCTTGCCATGACGGTCAATATCAGCCCGAAACAGCTCCTGCAGACAGATTTCGTGGAGCAGGTAGCAGGGATCTTACGCCAGGCAGGCGTGCCCCCTACCTGTCTGGAACTCGATACCACTGAGCAGATCCTGCGCCAAGGCGCGCTGGTCACCCGCACCCTGACGCAGTTGAAGGAGATGGGCATCAGGATCACCCTGGATGATTTTGGCAGTGGCTACTCATCCCTCGCCCAATTGCGGGATTCGCCATTGGATGCAATCAAGATCGATGCCTCTTTTATCGACGACATCCCCAACAGCCCGGATGCCAGCCCCCTGGCGGCAGCGATCATCGCGCTGGCCCGGGCACTCAAGCTGAGAGTGGTTGCAGAGGGCGTGGAGAGCGCATCACAGCTTGAATTCCTGCGCCACCAGAATTGTGATAGCGCCCAGGGCTTGATGCTCGGAGAATCGCTCCCCGCCGACAAAATGCAGCTGTTGCTCGCTCCTGGTTGGTCGCCGGAAATATCACAGCAGCAGCTATGACGGGAGACACCTGTCACCATCTTTACTGACATGATATTCTCCCATATCAATGCAGCATCGGATGCTCTCAGCCAGCTTTAACTACGCCCGCTGGGGAAGCCATAGCCAAGGAATCTTGGATCGAATCATGGGATTCGCGGCATTACCGGCATATCATGTGCCGGAGAAATAAACGACTGAATTCAGATAGCAGAGGTAAGCACCAAATTAAGGCTGTTGGCATACCAGGGGTCGAGCGGAATGGTCTCCGCTTATCTCTCTCGGCGGACGCCGTAACCCCACCCCTGGGGGCTCGACAACCCCATTCCTGACTGCCGCAGAATGTGATTGACTGGGTGCATACCAGCAGAGGAATATCTCAATGCCCTATTTCATCTATCGGATCTCGCCTGAAAAGGTTTTACATTGTCTGGACAAGCACGAAAAATACAGACCCGCCAGGGAACATGTCCGGGAGCTGAGAAAGCAGCAGGAAGCGGATGACAAAGACACCATACGGCTTATCCATGCAAGCAACGAGACAGAGGCCGAGCGTCTCCTGCTTACGCCCAGGGAGGCGCCTGTAGAAGGTGATGATTGATCCAGGCGCCTGACGGCGTGGCTGACGATGGGCATATGAACAGGCCTCCTCAGTCCGGATCGGAACCCGGTGTGGAGTATAATTCCCAGGCCGCTGCCAGCCCGTGCCACGGGCGACTTTAAAAGGATGGAATGTACGGTGTCGCACAAGCCTACCGGCCAGATGAAGGAACACATCTCCACGCTACATAGATGTCGTGACATGGCCCTGGCGCTGCTGACAGAGCGTGTCACCTTCACACTGAACAAGGTCGAACCGGCCTTGATGGACTTCATCGACAAGGCCGACACCAACCAAGGGCAGTTCCAGTTTATCGATGCCATCAGCGGGGTCCGCAAACACCGGGAAAAGGTGGAGCAGCGATTCAGCGAAGAGCTGGCCCGTGGTTTCAGTGAATTCGCCAGGGGGAAGTCCATCAGCTATCCGCTACCACTGCTTGAGTCGCATCTGGAGGCGGGAGGCGACCTGACCCTGATGGATGACAACGAGCTGGATCAACGGCTATCCCTGCAAAAGGTGATCGAGCGGACCCAGGCGGACAATTTCCAGCAGTTGTACGCACTGCAGCACAGGCTCTCCATGCTACGGGGTGGTGACAAGCTGACTGAGCCGGATATTCCCGCCGGCCCGGTCCATATCACCTCGTCATTCCAGCTTGCCGCGACGGAATTCGGCTTCAAAACGAACATCCTGCTGATCATCTACACCCTGTTCGGCAAATTCGTCATGGGGCATCTGGAACGGCTGTACGACAGCTACAACCAGCATCTCATCGATGCCGGCATCTTTCCGAATCTGAAGCTGGAAGCCCCGAAAAACCCCTACTCACCCACCATCCCCGCCACCTCCAAAACAGACCGGCAGGATGGCAAGGCAGCGGCAGCAGTTCATGGCAGCATGGCTGCCACTGGCCGTGCAGCTCGCGGCGGCCATGCTGGTGGCAGCGCGGAAGAGAGTGAAATCAGCCTGGGCGAAGAGGTCTTCAACTCGATCCGCCAGCTGATGGCGGAACGGCGCCGGCATGACCCACATTTTGCCCAACATCCGGACTTCAACCCGAACGCGCCTGCCAGGCCGATGGTGGACAGCGACACCCTGGTCGACACCATCAGCAGCATTCAAAACAGCGAATCACAACAGTTCATGCCCGAACTGGTCAGCAGTGGAAAACATGTTTCATCCCTGGAGATCGATTCGGAAATACTTGAAGAGGTCCGCAAGCGCCTGATCGAAGAGCGGGAAAAGCTGTTTCAAGGCGTCGACCCCAACACCATTCCCAGCGCCGACCTGGATACCATCGAACTGGTTGGGATGTTGTTCGAGCATGTGCTCAATGAAGGGGCACTGCCAAACGTGGCAAAGGCACTGATCAGCCACCTGCACACCCCTTACCTGAAGGTCGCCATCCTCGATCACCATTTTTTGATCGATTCCCGGCACATCGCCCGCAGATTGCTCAACCTGATGGTCGAAAGCGGTTGTGACTGGATCGAGGAGGATAATCTGCGCCGGGGCATCTACTACCCGATGCAGGAAGGAATAGACCGGATTCTGCATGAGTTCAGCCGTGACCTCGATATATTCGAGCAGGTCTACCGAAAGCTGAAAAAGCAGTTGGAGGACCTGGAACAGAAGGCCAAGGTGGTCGAAAGCCGGGCGCAAGAGGCGGCGAAAGGACGGGAACGGCTGGAGAACGCACGCATACGGGCCCGGAGGATCATACGTCAGCAAACCCAGGATCGCCGCTTCCACCCGACCATCGAGCGTTTCCTCAACCACATCTGGCTGGACAAGATGATCCTGATGCTGCTGCGCGATCCGGAAGTGGAAAAGAGTGCGCAGTGGGGAGAAGTCATCAGTGTCATCGATGACATCATCGACCTGTATGAGGCCAGGGGTAATCCCGGGCGCAAGGAAGAGCTGAGAAAGCACCTGCCGGATCTGCAACAGCGTATTGAGGAGGGTCTCTCATCGATGGGCGATTTTCATCGTCCCGACCTGCGCGCCATGTTCACGATGCTGGACAATCTGGTTTCGGCGGAGTCCGATCTGGAGCCGGTGGAGTCGATCTCGATCGAGGCGCCCGCTTCCGCAGGGTTCAACCAGGCTCCGGCTGCATCGTCCCTGACGCCGGAGAAACCCACCAGGAAATTGACTGAAGAGGAAAAAAAGGTCATGGAAGATCTGAAGCAAGTACAATTCGGCACTTGGTTCGAGCTGGAAAACGACCAGCAGCAGCCCCAGCGCCTGAAGCTCTCCTGGTACAGCCCGGTTACCCAGAAATACATGTTCGTGGACAAGTCCGGCATGCAGGCAAAGATCATCCCGGTGGAGGAATTGGCAAAGCAGATCCGCCTGGGCAAGGCCAGGATTCTCACCACGCCGAGCAGCCCGTTCGTCGACCGGGCCCTGAGAGCCGTCTTCAATCTGCTGCAGAACCCTTTCAGCCGCCAGGAGACACATTAGGGTCCGTTAACACTATGCGGACACCCTTCGACGGAGGCCATTTTTTCACAGGACAAGGCGCACTGAGCGCCGTGTACTTGTCGTACATAAGCGAATTTGTCAACAGGCCCTAGAAAGATGAACAATAATATGGAAAAGCGCAACTCCCCGCGTATCCGCATGGGTGAAGAGTTCAGCGTCATCGATATCAACGGTGGCACGCTGGGCAGCCTGGCGAATATCTCTCAGGGCGGCTTCATGCTCCTCGCCAGTCATCCACTGGTGGTCAATCGACTGTTTCAGTTGCGCCTGCAGCCGACAGATACGCAGTCTGATGATGACAGTATCGAACTGGGCGCCGAGTGCCTCTGGTGTCAGGAGGCGGCTGAGCCAGGTCACTACTGGGCCGGTTTCCAGATCATCGATATTTCGGACCAGGCCGGCCAGCGGATTACTCAGTTGCTGGGCGGCGCAGACTGACACCCCGGCGAGGCCGATCGACCAGGCAATCTCCAGATTGAGTCCGGGCGAAACACATTGTGACGGGACGTGTTCGGGGGCAAGGCAACAATTGCACGTAGACACAGGTTGTTACGGCGAAGCTTCACTACACAGAGGGCGTTTTTCCTGTAAACGGGTGCTGCATACGGTTCCAGTATGAATGCAGCATCACCGCCCCGGATCAGCATCCTTCTGCCTTACAAGAACGCCGCAGCAACCCTGGATGCCTGCCTGCACTCGATCTGGCAGCAGACATTCGGTGATTACGAGTTGTTGGCGGTTGACGATGGTTCCAGCGACCTGTCCAGAGAGATCATCTCTCGCCATATGGCACAGGATCCCCGCATTCGTGCGCTGCATAATCCCGGACGGGGGCTGATCCCGGCGCTCAACCACGGCCTGGAAATGGCAACAGCCCCATTGATCGCGCGAATGGATGCCGACGATCTCATGCGGCCACGGCGGCTGGAGGCACAATACCGCTATCTCATGCGGCATCCGGGGATTGCCCTGCTCGGCTGTGCCACCCGCCCCTTCCCCAATGAACTGATCAGTGATGGGTTCAAGAACTATATCCAGTGGCAGAACGGCTGCAACGACCCCCGGCAGATCCATGATGAGATCTACATCGAGTCCCCCTTCGCCCATCCATCGGTGATGTTCCGCAGGGAACGAGTGCTCCGACTGGGGGGCTACCGCGCCGGTGACTTTCCCGAGGACTATGAACTCTGGCTGCGCATGCACTCGGCCGGCGAGCGGATGGCCAAACTGCCCCAAATCCTGCTGGAGTGGCGCGACCACCCCCAACGCACCTCACGCACCGACCCACGCTGTGAGCGAGCCGCCTTCGACCGGCTGCGCGCCCATTACCTGGCCCGTGATCCACGTCTACTGGCAAGGCGTCATGAACTGGTGATCTGGGGCGCGGGCCGCAAGACGCGGCAGCGTTGCCGATTGCTGCTGGATCAGGGATTCGAGCTACAGGCCTGGATCGACATTGACCCAAAGAAGGTAGGCAACCGTGTCGGCGGGGCCTGGGTGCAGCCACCCGAGTGGCTGGCTTCAGGGAAGAGGCCCTTTGTGCTGGTCTATGTCACCAACCATGGGGCGCGGGAGATGATCGCAACGGATCTGCACGCCATGGGTTATCGGCGAGGTGAAGACTACCTGATGGTGGGATAGGCTGCTGCCAGCTTCGTTCCCTGTCGATAAAATCCGAGCACCTTGCGTACATAGCGTTGGGTCTCGGCATATGGAGGAACCTTGTTCCCCGCCCGCTTCACAGCATTTTCCCCCGCGTTATAGGCAGCGATGGCCAGCGTCAGATCATTCTTGAACATGGCCAGCAGGTCCTTGAGATAGCGTACCCCACCTTCCAGATTCTGCTTCGGATTCCAGGTGTCGGAGACGGCATACCGGGCCGCTGTCGCCGGCATCAGCTGCATCAGCCCCCGGGCCCCCTTTTTCGACAACGCCTTTGGATCATAGGCCGATTCGGCTTGCACCACGGCGTGAATGAGGGCGGGCTGTAACTGGTGACGCTCTGCTATCTCACGGATCAGCGGGGTGAACAGTTTGCGGTTGCGTTGCAGGGCGCGGGTATCGATGCGGGAGTAAGAGGCGAAGCGGGGATCGTTAGCTGAACGCCACACCTGTACCAGACCGCTCTTTTTCTTCATCGGACGATCGGTGAAGGTCACATTGCCGGCCTGATCGACGTATTTGAAGATCTCGGCGCCCACCGGAGCGGAAGAGAGCACGCCTCCCCCCGCGAGCAGGGCCGTCAGGCAGATGGACTTGAACCGTGGTTTCACCAGATTTTCAACCTATAGATGACGTATAGCCTTATAGCGTACATCATAGCGGTTTCTTGATACGGCTGGTTCCATCAGCGGCCACAGCACTTTTTGAATTTCTTCCCGCTGCCGCAGGGACAGGAATCGTTGCGCCCCACCTTGGGTGTCTTGTGCACTTCGGTCCTCGGCAGCACCAGTTCGCCATCGACGAAATACCAGCGCCCATCATGGCGTCTGAAACGACTGCGCTCATGATAGCGTTGCAGTATACCCTTCTCTTTGTAGCTGGCGATGAATTCCACCTCGCCCTCGTCGTCCCCATCACCGCCGGCAGCGGTGGCAACGATTTCCAGCCCACGCCAGTCTGCACTCTCCGCCCAACGCCGGGTGGCATTGGCATCATGATCTTCGCGGTGATCCGGATGCAGGCTCTGGCTGAGAAAGTCCACGTCTACATTGACAAAGGCGCTGTAACGGGCACGCATCAAGGCCTCGGCGGTGGGCGCCGGCTGCTCGCCGCGCAGAATCGGGCCACAGCAGGCATCGTATTCCAGGTTGGAACCACAGGGGCACGGTGACATCAAAAAACTCCTTCGGTTGTATATGTTATGGGTATCTCCCTGAAGCGGAGAGTACGCAAAGTTTTTTCCTATTGGAAGTCCGGCAGCCTGTTCCGGCAGCTTTCAGAGCCCCAGCTCTTTCCAGCGCTTTTCGATCCGTTTCAGGGAGACCGGATGGGCAGTGCCCAGTTCCTGGGCGAACAGGGAGACCCGCAACTCCTCGAACATCCAGCGCAATTCCTCGATTCGACCATCCAGGTTACCGCTTTTCCGGGTTTTTTCGTCCCACTGCTGCCATTGTCCATACAGCCCCTGCATCTCCTGCAGCAGTTGGCGGTCCCGTGCTGCGGCATGGTTCAACTTCTCCAGGCGCAGCTGCAGTGCCTTCAGATAGCGTGGGAAGTGCTGCAGGCATCGATAGGGCGTGCACTGCAGAAATCCCCGGAACAGCAACCGGTCCAACTGCTGCCGCATATCGGTGACCGAGGCCATCCAGTTGATCTGTGTGGTGGCCGCCAACCCTTTCCGCACCTGCTGATAGTGTTGCAGAATCTGCTGCACCAGGGCCAGGACCTCAGCGGCGTGGGTCATCAAGCTCCCCCGCTGCTGTTCGATGCGTGCACGGAAAGCCGCCTGATCCCGGATCTCCGGCATGCCATCGAGAAAGGTGATATCGACGATCAGCGCCACCAGTTCGTTCTCCAGGTCCGTCCGCGCCGGCGGCTCCAGGCCGGCAGGCGGGGCCGCGGCCTTGGTATACAGCAGCCGCAGCTGCTGCAACCCCGGCAGATTCTTGCGCAGATAGCGCATCTCCTTCGACAGCTTCAGCATCAGCAGCCGGCGCAATCCGGCGCGGGTAGCCCGTTCCGCATTTGCCCGGGAATCGAGCACCTTCAGTGCCACCGAGTTCCCTTCATCGAGCAAGGCCGGAAAACCCTTGAAACGAATGCCTCCGCGATTCAGCTCCACCGTCTCCGGCAGTCGGTCGAAATCCCAGTCGGTCAACCCTTGCCGCTCCAGACCGGTCTGCGGCAGATCATGGAAACCTTCCCCTGCCTGTTTTCCATGGCGTCGCTTCAATGTCGACAGGTCACGCCCGGCATCGATGCGCCGTCCTTTGTCATCCAACAGCAGAAAATTCATCCGCAGATAATCCGGCAGCGCCGCCTCCTGCCAGGCATCCTCCGGCACATGTACACCAGTCATCGCTTTCAGCTGTTCGCCCAGGGCCTGAATCAGGGGCTTGTCGGATGGCGTCAAGGCCTGGAGGCAGGCGTCCGCGTACTCCGGCACCGGCACGAAAGATTTACGCAGCTGCTTCGGTAACCCCCGCAGCAGGGCCGTGATGCGCTCCTTCAGCAGTCCCGGCACCAGCCATTCACAGCGCGCCTCGGAGATCTGATTGAGCAGCGGCAGTGGCACCTTCAGGGTGACGCCATCCGCCCCGTGGCCCGGCTCGAAACGGTACTGCAGTGGCAGTGGCGTGCCATCGATGCTGAAGCTGTCGGGAAACGCCTGTTCCGCCACCTGATTTGCCGAGTGTCGTTGCAGATCCTCCAACCGCATATGTAGCAGTTTTGGCGTTTTCCGGGTCGCCCGGCGCAGCCATTTCTCGAATTGGGGGGTGCTGTAGATCCCTTCCGGGATGCGCTGATCATAGTATTCGTAGATCTGCTGCTCATCCACCAGCAGGTCACGGCGCCGCGTTTTGGCCTCCAGTTGCTCCAAGTATTCGATCAGCTCCCGGTTGTGGCGCCAGAACGGGGCCCGGGTCTGGAAGTCCCGCTCCACCAGGGCGGAACGGATGAATATCTCCCGTGCCAGTGCCGGATCGACCGGGCCGAAGTTGATCTTGCGCCGTGGCATCAGGGTGAGACCGAACAGGGTCACCTTCTCATAGGCCGCCACCTGACCCCGCTTCTTCTCCCAATGGGGCTCGGAATGGCTATGCTTGAGCAAATGGCCGGCCATGGCCTCGACCCACTCGGGCCGGATCATGGCCACACTGCGGGCATACAAGCGGGTAGTCTCGACCAATTCGGCCGCCACCACCCATTTCGGCTGTTTGCCGAACAGACCCGAGCCGGGAAAGATGAAGAAACGACTGTTGCGGGCACCAAGGTACTCCCCACCAGGCGTGCTGCCTTTGCAACCGATGTGGCTCAGCAGGCCACTGAGCAGGGCCTTGTGAATCTCCTCATAGCCTGCCTCCGCCTGGTTTTCCCGGTAGCCCATCTCGTGCAGCTGACCGCGTAACTGGTGGTGAATATCGCGCCACTCCTGTACCCGGGTCCAGGAGAGGAAGTTGTCCCTGCAATAACGCTGAAACTTGCGCCGGCTCAGGTGTCGGCGTTGTGCCTCCAGATGGCGCCATAGATTGAGCTGGCTGAGAAAATCCGATTGCTCGTCCTGGAACTGTCGATGGGCCTCGTCCGCCGCCTGGCGTTTTTCCATGGGACGGTCACGAGGGTCCTGCACACTGAGGGCGGCGGCAATCACCAGTACCTCGTTCAGGCAGTGGGTGTGGGCCGCTTCCAGCAACATACGGCCGATGCGCGGGTCCACCGGCAGCCGTGACAGTTTGCGCCCCAGGTTGGTCACCCGCCGGTCCCGGGTGACGGCGCCAATCTCCTCCAGCACTCGATAGCCATCCTTGATCAGACGGCTGTCGGGGGCGTCGACGAAGGGAAAATGTTCAATCTCGCCAAAGCCCAGCAACTTCATCTGCAGGATTACCGAAGCCAGGTTGGTACGCTGGATCTCCGGCTCCATGAACTCGGGCCTGCTGGCGAAATCCTCTTCCGTATAGAGGCGTATGCAGACCCCTTCGGCCACCCGTCCACAGCGCCCCTTGCGCTGCTCGGCACTGGCCTGGGCGATGCGCTCCACCGGCAGCCGCTGCACCTTGCTGCGGTGGCTGTAACGGCTGATGCGGGCGTAGCCGGCGTCGATGACGTAACGGATGCCCGGTACCGTGAGGGAGGTCTCGGCCACATTGGTGGCCAGGATGATGCGCCGCTGGCCACCCGGGTTGAAGATGCGTGACTGTTCTGCCGGTCCCAGCCGGGCATACAGGGGAAGCACCTCGGTCAGCTGCAGCCGGTGTTTGCGCAAGCGCTCAGCGGTGTCACGGATCTCCCGCTCGCCGCTGAGCAAGACCAGGATGTCTCCCCGGTCGATACGGCTCAGTTCGTCTACGGCATCCAGGATCGCCTGCTGCAGGGGCTCATCACGTTCTCCGCCCCCCTCCTCCTCCGGTGGCCGATAGCGCACCTCCACCGGGTAGGTGCGGCCGGATACGTTGATGATCGGTGCACCGGCAAAGTGTTCGGAGAAACGCTCAGGGTCGATGGTGGCAGAGGTGATGATCAGCTTCAGGTCGGGGCGTTTCGGCAATAACTGCTTGAGGTAGCCAAGCAGAAAATCGATATTGAGACTGCGCTCATGGGCCTCATCGATGATCAGGGTATCGTATTCGTTCAGATAACGATCCTGCTGCACTTCCGCCAGCAGCATGCCGTCGGTCATCAGTTTTACATGGGTCTCGGCCGCGACATGGTCATGAAAACGTACCTTGTAGCCGACACTGCTACCCAGTTCTCTCCCCAGTTCATCCGAGATACGGCTGGCCAGCGCACGGGCGGCGATGCGACGCGGCTGTGTGTGGCCGATACGGCCATAGACCCCACGGCCCAAAGCGAGGCAGATCTTCGGTAACTGGGTGGATTTGCCGGAACCGGTCTCCCCGCACAGGATCACCACCTGATGGGCCTGGATCAACCCGGCGATCTCCTCCCACCTCTCGCTGATCGGCAGTTCCGGCGGAAAGGTAGGCTGCGGCAGTTGCTGCTGCCGGCGTTCGGCCAGTGCGCGGGATGCCGCCACCTGCTGCGCCAGGCGCTGCATGCCTCCGGCGAATGGATGCCCTTCCCGGTCGCGTCTCTCCAGCGCTTTCAACCGTCGGCGGAACGAGTGGCGATCGGCCAGCATGCAATGATCGATGGCCGCAAAAGTAGGCTTCTGATCAGGATTCACGTCAGCGTCGGAACAGCCACAGCAGCAGGGAGAAGAGCAGGCTGAGAAGCAGCATGCTGGTAAAGGGGAAGAACAGTTTCATATTGGGCCGGTCGATGACGATGTCACCCGGCAGCCGACCAAACGGCAGTTTGCCGAGCCAAGGCCAGAGCAAGCCGACCAGGATCACCAGAATACCGACAGAGACGAGAAAACGTTGCATGGGGGGATTTTACTACGCACCTGCAGACAGGAACCAGCCGCTGTAAGGATTGACCGTATGGAGCCGGCAGATATTGCTAAAGCTTTTCGTTCTGCTGCCGCTGCAATCCGCAAGGACGCAGAAGCATCATTATCAGAGCGACACAGACATTGTCGCAAGGAATTCTGAAATCATCGTACCTTCCCTGAAAAATTTTATCGTGTGCTTGCCCATTATGGTGGCTCAATCATCTCCAATGGGACTGTTCACCCACCCATCGAGTTGACACCATGGTATGACCCAAGGAACAAACAGAACGGAGAATCTGTACATGAAACGAGACCAGATGAAGATCCTGGTCGTGGATGATGAGCCCCTGAACCTGACCATTATCTGCGAGTTCCTGGAGTCAGCCGGCGCCGAGTACCACTGGGAAACGGCAGAGGATGGGCAAACCGCCTGGGAGAAGCTGGAGCAGTCACCTGATCGGTACAACGTTATTCTGCTTGATCGCATGATGCCCCGGATGGATGGCTTAGAGGTCCTCTCCCGCATCAAACACCACCCGATACTAAAAGAGGTGCCAGTCATCCTGCAAACCGCCCGCGCTGCCCGTGACGACATCACGGAAGGTATCGAGGCCGGTGCCTATTATTATCTTACCAAGCCGTTCCAGGAAGAAGAGCTGCTCTCCATCGTTCGGACCGCGGTGAACGACCATCGGCGTTACCTGGAGATGCGGCAGGAACTGGACGGTAACCGACTCACCCTGGGCCTGATGCAGTCGTGCCGTTTTCTCTACCGAACCCTCGACGAGGCCAGAAACCTGGCCGCCGTGTTGGCTCGCGCCTGCCCAAACCCCCAGGCTGTCATCATGGGCCTCAACGAATTGATGATCAATGCGGTGGAACATGGCAACCTGGGCATCGGCTACGATAAGAAGAGCCTGCTCAATGAAACCGGCAGCTGGGAACGAGAGGTGACCCGCCGGCTGGCGCTGCCGGCCCATCGCAACAAATGGGTCGAAGTAACTTTTGAACGCTGCGATGGCGAGATCCGGATTCAGATCACCGACCAGGGCAAGGGCTTTGACTGCACCCCCTATCTGGATATTTCCGCAGAAAGGGGTAGCGACAACCACGGCCGGGGAATCGCCCTGGCCCGTATGATCAGCTTCGATCGACTGGAGTATCTGAACCAGGGCAACCAAGTGCTTGCTGTGATTAGTGACCTTGCCGCTGTACAGCGCAAGGTCACCATGCGCATGGCACAACGATGAATGCCCATACCTCTACCAGTTCCGAGCGCATCCATCTCGACGCATTCAATCTCTCCCAGGATGCGATCCTGTTGATCCAGGGTGAGCGGTTCATCGATTGCAACCCGGCAGCGGTCAACATGCTGCAGGCCATGGACAGGTCTGAAGTACTCGACACGCATCCGGCAGATCTGTCACCGGAGCGACAGCCTGATGGTCGCCTTTCCGGTGACAAGGCATCCGAGATGATCAGCCAGGCACTGCAGACCGGTTTCCATCGGTTTGAATGGAGGCATCGGCGTATGAACGGCGAGGTCTTTCCCTGTGAGGTGACCCTGTCAGCCATCGAAAGCGGTGAGCAGACGCTGCTCCATGTCACCTGGCGGGATCTCACCGAGGAGAAGGCGGCACAACGGCGGCTCCAGTTCCTCGAAGCGGCGGGGCAGCAATCCTCGAACGGCATCGCCACCAGCAGCTTGAATGGTGTGATTCGCACCACCAACGAGGCCTGGGCCCAGATGCATGGCTATTCCACCGATGAACTGCATGGCAGGCACATCAGTCTGTTTCACACCCGGCAACAGATGGAACGGGAGGTCGCCCCCCTCATGGAGAAGGTACTGGCCCTGGGGGCCTTCAGTGGTGAAGTCGGACACGTGAGAAAGAATGGTGAGCAGTTTCCCACCTGGATGACCGTCGCTCCGGTAAAGGATGACGAGGGTAAACCCATTGGTCTGATCTCCTCGGCCCATGACATCTCCGAGCGCAAGGCACGGGAGCGCCAGTTGCAGGAATCCGAGCGCCGTTATCGCACTCTGTTCGAGCTGGCACCCAATGCCATTGTCATCATCGATCTGCAGGACGGCAGTTTCATCCAGTTCAATCGCCAGGCCCATGAGAACCTCGGTTATACCCGGCAAGAGTTTCAACGTCTCAAGGTCCAGGACATCGAGGTGGTCGAATCCCCTGAACAGGCACTGGTGCACCTGCAACAGATCATGCAAGAGGGCCATGACACATTCGAGACCCGGCACCGCAGGAAAGATGGTGAGATCCGGGATATGGAAGTGATTTGCCAACTGATCGAGATCGAAGGCAGGCAGTTCAAACAGTCCATCTGGCGTGATATCACCGAGCAGAAAAAATCCGATCAGGCCCTGAGGCAGGAGATACAGCGCCGCACCAGCCTCTCCAACCTTCTGGAGATCTCCCTCCATAGCCGTAACCAGGAGGGGCTGTTGCAGGACTTTCTGCATGAACTGCTGGACCAGCCGATAATGAGAATCCGCAACCAGGGCGCCATCTTCCTGGCTGACAGGGAACAGCAGCGGCTTCACATGGTGGCTGCCCACAACCTGGAGCAGTGTGTGGTCAAACACTGCTCCCAGGTGGCCTTCAGTCACTGCCTGTGTGGTCGGGTGGCCCGGGATGGCACACCGATTTATGCCACCACCAACGAAGATCCCCGGCACGATGTCTTGTTTAAGGAGCTCAACCCCCATGGGCATTACATCATCCCGGTCGTGGGAGACAGGCAGCTGCTGGGCGTGATCAATCTCTATCTGGAACCGGAGGTCGAATACGATCATACCGATATCGACTACCTCAGCGCTGCCGCTGACATCCTCGCCGGGGCGCTCTATCGGCTGCGGGCCGAGACGGAACTTCAGCAGTATAGTCAGCATCTCGAGCAGATCGTGGAGGAGCGAACCAGAAAGCTGGCACTCGCTGCCGCCAAAGCGGAAGAGGCGAATCTGGCCAAATCCCGTTTTCTGGCCAACATGTCCCATGAGTTGCGCACGCCTATGCACGCCATCCTGAGCTTTTCACGCCTGGGCATGCAGCGATTGAGTGAGGTGTCATTGGAAAAGCTGGGATCCTACTTCACTCACGTGAATGAGAGCGGTAGCCGGTTGCTGCATCTGCTCGATGACTTACTCGACCTGGCCAAGCTCGAGGCGGACCGGATGACGATGGATTGCGCGGAGGCCGACCTTCAGCAAATCGTGGACCAATGTGTGGCCGATCAGAAGGCCAGGCTGGAAGAGCAGGGTCTGACTCTGGAAGTCATTCCGGCGACTTGTGAAACCACAGGCCGTTTCGATGCGCTGCGCATCACCCAGGTGGTCAATAACCTGCTGGGCAATGCCATCAAGTTCACCCCGTCAGGGAAACGGATCTGGATCGCCATCAGCAGCAGCTCACTTCGATGGGGGCGCCGGAAGAGTGACAATGAACGCCGACCCGCACTACGGCTGAGTCTGCGTGATGAGGGGATCGGCATCCCGGATGACGAGCTGGAAACAGTGTTCGATAAATTCATTCAAAGCAGCAAGACACGCAGCGCAGGTGGTGGCACCGGCTTGGGGCTGGCCATCTGCAAGGAGATCATCGAGGCCCATCGTGGCAGGATCTGGGCGCAGAATCATCCTCTGGGGGGAGCGGAGTTCCTCTTTGAAATACCGTTTGAGGCAGTGGTATCAGGCAAGTGACAGGTGCTGCGCCATCTATACGCTGGAATCGTCCATGCCCGCCAGACGCAGGGCCTCAGCCATCGCCTCTCGACAGTGTCGCTGCCACCGTTTCCCGTCTCTGTGTACCAGCCCGGGCCGTTCAGATCGATTTCATGATCAGGGATGAAACTTCTTCGATCGAATGGCTGGTCGTGTCCAGCACTTTCAGGCCGAGCCGGCGGAATATCACATCCGCCTGCTGGACCTCTTTTTTGCAGTAACTCAGCGAGGCGTAACGGCTGCCCGGGCGGCGTTCTTCACGAATCCGGTGCAGGCGTAACGGATCGATGGTCAAGGCGATCAGCTTCTCCTTGTTGTCCAGCAGCACCTTGGGCAGTTTGCCGGTCTCGAAGTCCTCTTCGGTGAGGGGGTAATTGGCCGCCTTGATATCGAAGTGGATGGCCAGGTAGAGGCAGGTAGGGGTCTTGCCGGACCGGGAGACACCGATCAGGATCACATCCGCCTGATCGAACTTGTCCAGACGGGCGCCATCGTCGTTGGTCATGGCGAAGTTGATGATGCTCATACGGTGCTCGTAGGTATCACCATTGCTGAAGCCATGGCTCAAGCCACGTTTGCCGCTGGGACCCACACCCAGCTCTTTCGACAGTGGTCCGATGAAGGTGTCGAACAGCTCGATATAGAGGCAGGAGGCGTTGCTCAGGATCTCGCGGATATCCTTCTCCGGCATGGTGGCGAAGACGATCGGCCTGACGCCATCGTCACGGCTCACCTGATTCAGCCGTTCCGCCAGCTCCTGCGCCCGCTCCACGGTGTTGACGAAGGGCATATAGACGGTATCGAACTGTACCGAGTGAGAGAATTGCGAGAGCAGGCTCTGGCCCAACGTCTCGGCCGTGATGCCGGTGCTCTCCGAGACGAAAAAGACGGTTCGCCGGGGCTGCTGCTGATGGTCGTTCATTTCTTCTTCTGGCAACTTGCCCCTCCCGCACAGCTGCAATTGCCCCCGCAGCCCCGTTTCTCCACGTAGGGGCCGAACTCCGGGTGATGTCGGGCAAAGCGCCGTGCCATCTGCTGCACCAGGATCCACCCGGTCAGTACCAGCATGATCAGCCCGCTGGCAATGATGAAATCAAGCATGGCTGCCTCCCAGGCCGGCAAATCCCATGAAGGCCAATGACAGCAGCCCGGCCAGCATCAGACTCATGGCCGCGCCCTGGCTGACACTGGGCAGGCGGGCCAGGGCCAGCTTTTCACGTAACCCGGACATCAACATCAGGGCCAGGGTGAAGCCGACACCGGCGCCGGTGCTGAATGCGAGACTCTGCAAAAAATCGTACTCCCGAAAGGTCTGAAACAGGGCCAGTCCGAGAATGGCGCAGTTGGTGGTGATCAATGGCAGGTAGATGCCCAGGGCCCGAAACAGGGTTGGACTGAACTTCTTCATCGCCATCTCCACCAGTTGCACGGCAGAAGCAATCACAGCGATATAGGAGATCAGACGCAGAAACTCGATGTTGAATTTGACCAGCAGCAGATTGATACCGTAGGCACAGACCGAGCTGACCAGCATCACGAACATGGTTGCCAACCCCATGTTCCAGGCGGTCTCCTTTTTGGCGGAAACGCCGAGAAAGGGACAGATGCCAAGAAACAGGGCCAGCACGAAATTGTTGATGACGGCGGCATTGAGAAAGATGAAACCCAGGGAATCAGGACTCATGGGCGGCTCCTTCGGTTGACGGCGCGGATTCGGCCTTACGTTGTTTCAGCCACTCGAACAGCAGCAACCAGGCACCAAGGACAAAGAAACCACCTGGCGGCAGGATCATCACCACCCATGGTTCGAAGTTACTGCTGAACACCTGCAGCCCAAGGATGGTGCCGTTGCCCAACAGTTCCCGTACCGTGCCGAGACAGAGCAGCGCGATGGTGAAGCCGGCACCCATGCCCAGGGCATTGATCACGGCTGCTCCGACCCGCTGTTTGGAGGCATAGGCCTCGGCCCGACCCAGGATCACGCAGTTGACCACGATCAGCTGAATGAAGGCGCCCAGGGCGTTGTACAGATCCAGACTGATGGCCTGGATGGCGTAATCCACCATGGTGACGAAGGTGGCGATGATGACGATATAGGTGGCGATACGCACCTGTTTGGGGATCATCTTACGCAACAGAGAAACCAGGGTGCCGGAGGCCACCAGGACGAAGGTGGTGGCCAGCCCCATGGCGATGGCATTGAGGGTGGAGTTGGTCACCGCCAGCACCGGGCACATGCCCAGCAGCATGACGAACACCGGGTTCTCCTCCCAGATCCCTCGCATGAAGGTATCCAGGGTGACCTGTTCCTGTTTATTGGGCAGTGTGGTCATTGTTCAGCCTTTAATCTCTGTTCAGGTTCCTCGAATCCGCTGCGATAACGCATGATCAGCGGGAACATCCGCTGGCCACTGGCATTGATCATGCGGCCGATGGCCTTGGATGAGATGGTGGCGCCGGAGATGGCATCGATCTGCCAGGGTTCGCTCTTGGTGCCATGTTTGACCGTCGTGATGGCATGCTCCAGGGCATCGCCCCGCCCGTTCACCCGACCCTCGAGGGCCTTGAAGTTGGCCAGAAAATCGGGGTCCTTGGCGATCTTGTCCCCCAGCCCCGGGGTCTCCGCCATCTTCAGGATCTTGATGCCGGTGACGCACTGACACGCCGGGTCATAGCCGTAGAGGATGCGGATCACATCCTGATAGCCGGTGGCTGCCGCCTCCAGGGCGACACCCTTCAAGCGCCCGTCTGCATCGTAGGCGGCATAGACCTTCTCCCCCGCTGCCTGCTTGCCGGTGTCGGGAAACAACCCCGCCGGACCGAGAACGAAATTACGCCGGGATACCGCCCCGGGCACGACCTGGAAGATCGCTTTCTCGATGGCGATTCGCTTGTTTTCAGCAATGATCGGCTTGGTCCACTGAAACACCAGTACCACCAGCAGGCCGGAGAGCATGGCAATACCGCCCAGGGTGCGCAGCATGGCCGCGGCGGGTGTCTGAGGCTGAACCTGGTTCTGGGGCATGGATTCCATCATCCCTTCTCCTTGCTGCTGACCCCATAGACCCGAGGCTGGGTTACCGAGGCGATCAACGGTGACAGGGCGTTGGCCAGCAGGATGGCATACATCACCCCTTCGGTGAGTCCGCCGAACAGGCGGATGATGACGGTCAGAAATCCGATCACCATTCCATACAACCAGATGCCGGCCGGGGTCACGGGGGAAGCGACCATGTCCGTTGCCATGAACATCGCCCCGAGCATCACACCACCAGAGAAGAGCATGAACCAGGGGGTAGGATAGTGTCCGGGGTCCAGCAGCCAGAACGGCAGCGCGGTCAGCACCACACCGGCGAAGACGCCGACGGGAATGCGCCAATCCATCATGCGGCGGACGATCAGATAGAGCCCGCAGACAAAGATCAGCAGGGCCGCGGTCTCACCGGCCGATCCGGCAACGGTGCCCAGCAGCAGGTCTTGCGTGCTGGCGGTGATCTGTTCGAACTTTTGCAGTGCCAGGGGGGTAGCGCCGGTGAAACCATCCACCGCCCGTTCAGCCGCCCATGCTGTGGTCTCCGCTGGGGACATGAATGGCAGTGCCAGGGTGGACGGGATGAACTCGGAAAAGCGTCCGGGCAGAAACGAAGGCGTCCAGGTGGTGATGGCCACCGGAAACGCGGCCTGGACGAAGGCCCGCCCGACCAGTGCCGGGTTCATCACGTTGAATCCCAGACCACCGAACAGGGACTTGCCCAGGCCAATGGCGATGAACCCCGCCACGGCCGCCATCCACAGCGGGAAACCGGGTGGCAGGGTCAACGCCAGCAGCAGTCCGGTGATGATGACGCTGAAGTCCCGTACCGTATTGTCACGACCGGACATGCGACAGAAGAAACTCTCAGTCAGCATACAGCTGAGGAGTGTGACCAAAATCAGCAACAGGGCACTGATGCCGAACTGCCACACCGACCAGGCGCAGATCGGCAACAGCGCATAGACCACGTTGCGCATGATCTGCTCCACCGAAATCGCCTTCTTGACGTGGGGCGAGGTACGTATTTCGACCGGTTTGTGTCTTTTAATCATTACTGCCCTGCTGGTTGTTCAATGCCGTTCTCACATAAAGATATAGCCGGGATCGGAGCGTATTCCATGTGGCCGGGTTCGAGTGGAATAGTCCCCGCCCCCTCTCTCGGAGGACGCCATAAATCCCTCCTCCTCGACCTGAATACATCAGGCTGCCGTCTTCGCCTCGCGGTTGATCGATTTGGCGATGCGGAAGTACTGGGTCAGCGGAATGTTTGACGGACAGACGTAGCTGCAGCAGCCGCATTCGAAACAATCATTGAGGTGATAATCCTCTTCCATCACCTGATACTCCCGGGCCGCCGCCAGTTCCCCCAGCATGGAGGGGTTGAGATGGATCGGACAGGCATTGAGGCATTCACCGCACTTGATACAGGGATAGATGGGACGGTGCTGCAGATCGGGTGCATCCGGCTCGAACACCACCACGCCGGAAACGCCCTTGGTCACCGGCACCTCCAGGGAGGCCACCGCCATCCCCATCATGGGCCCGCCCATGATCAGTTCGTTGGCATCCGAACTGGACCCTGCCTGCTGCATGAGAAAACCAAGGGGAGTACCAATCGGCACCAGGTAGTTGCCCGGCCGGGCTACGCCAGGCCCGGAGACAGTCACCACCCGTTCGATCAGACCCCTGCCCTGTGGGACCAGATCACCCAACTGGGCCAGGGTGCCCACATTGTAGACCGCCACGCCGATGTCGGCCGGGATGCCGCCGGAGGGGACCTCCTTGCCCAGCAGGCTGGTGATCAACATCTTTTCGGCTCCTTGCGGATACTTTGTTTCCACCGCTTCAACGCTGATATCGGCCTCGTTTCCCAGTTTTTCACGCAGTGCGGAGACCGCGTCCAATTTGTTGTCTTCGACGCCGATGATGGCTCGTGACGCGCCCGTTGCCTTGATTACCATGCGAATGCCACGGATCAACCGTTCGCTCTGCTCCAGCATCACCCGGTGATCACAGGTCAGGTAAGGTTCGCATTCACAACCATTGACCACCACCGTGTCGATCGACTTTCCTTCCGGTGGCAACAACTTTACGTGGCTGGGGAAAGCGGCACCGCCCAACCCCACCATACCCGCCTCCTGCACTGCCTGGACCAGCGCTTCAGGCGGCATGGCGTCGACGTCGCGGTGTGATTCGTAGCGCACCTGCTGGGTATCTGCCATACAGGTCTCGATGACGATGGCCGGAGTCTTGGGCCCCTGGGCGCTGGGCACCAGATGATCGACGGCGCGGATGGTACCGGTCACCGGCGCATGCATGGGAACTGAGACGAAGCCTCCCGCCTCGGCGATAGGCTCGCCACGCACCACCTCCTGTCCCACATGCACGATGGCCCGCGCCGGCGCCCCACGATGCTGTGCCAGAGGGACGTACATCTTCGGTGCAAAGGCGAGCCGCCGGATCGGCAGACCGGCGGTCTGCTCTTTGTGGTCATCCGGATGAATGCCGTGAGAGAAGGTCCTGGTACGTCGAAACAGATTCAGAAGGCCCATGCAACCCATCCTTTCATATTCAAACTGCCCTATTCATCGATGCAGGAGCGGCATCCCTGCCGCGAATGATTCAGTCCTATGCCCTTACAGGAACAACCCCGCCATAACATCCGGACAAGGTTGCAAAACATTCCTGAACCCCGGCCCTCCTATTGATACTTCTCCGCCCGCTTGATCAGCTTCTCCAGATCCTTTTCGTTGGGGTTCCATGGGGTACCCGGGTGCAGGCAGCCGGCGGTGCACTTCTCTGCCGCCTTGACGATGTCCTTGAACGGCCCACCCTTAGGGTCGACCACCACTGCCTGCTTGTCGTCGTTGTAGGCGAAGATGTTGGGGTTGATATCGGTGCACTCGTCACAGGCGGTGCACTCCGGGGTCTCGATCCAGACCGGCTCGTAGTCCGCCGGAGCGGCGCCATTGCCACCCGTGGAGGCCACAGCAGCGGCACCATTACCGCCACCGGTGGCCGCCGCGTCGGTGAGGGCCGACAGATCGCCACCGCCGGCCAGGGCCAGCAGGCTGTGGGTCAGTTTCTGCGCCATCTCGGCCTTGGCCTGGCTGACGATCGCCTCCAGGTCCACCTGCTGATCCACGCCTGCCAGGGACCTGAGCTGACGCCAGAAATCACGTCGCTCTTCGCAAGACTTGACGATCTCCTGAGCCACCAGGATGCGCATCAGCCGGTTCTTGCCATCCACTGCCCAGATGTAGGGGTAACGGCCGTCCCGGTCGTCCTCATCCATCTCCAGGAACTCATGCAACGGAATCATGTCGTCGTTCCAGGTCTCCGGCGGCGCCTTGCGGAAGTGCTTGCGGAAGCGCCCCTCGCTGAAGGCGAACTCAGCGAAGGTCATGGGCAGTTCCAGCTTCGCCTCTTTGCCGTTTTCATCCACATAGTCGATGCGGTAACTGGGCCAGTCCCGGTCCATGGCCGGGTTACCCTCCAGATCGCAGCACTCCTCGAATGTGGTGCCCTGATCAGGGTCGTAGCGGAACAGCGGGTAGGCGCGGGACTCCAGGGCCAGTTTGGCCTGGTGCTCGGAGGCGTCGTCCGCCACCCCGTGTTCCGGCTGACAGGTGGTGTAGATGTTGAACATGGCCGGGCGGCGGCTGTTCAGCCCGTCAATGAAGCCCTCCAGCATGTGGGTAACGTTGGCCTGGGAACTCTGCAGCACGAAGCTGGTGCGGTGGGCCATGCCGATGATGCTCATCTCCTTGCGGATCTCGGTCTTGCCCTTCCACGCCTTGCCATAGGGGCTCATGTCCGCCACCTGACCGATGAAGCCCGAGGTGCAGGCCTGGCCACCGGTATTGGAGTAGACCTGGGTATCCAGGATCAGCACCTTGATCGGCATTCCCGACGCCAGGGCCCGGGAGAGGTTCTGGAAGCCGATGTCGTACATGGCGCCGTCGCCACCGATGGAGACCACCGGCGGGCACAGCCGCCACTCTTCGTCGCTGAACTGTTTCCAGTCGAAATAGGTGAAGAAGGCGTCGTGCTCCTCCGGCCGGTATTTGCCCTCCAGCTCAAGTTTTGCCTGACGGATCGCCTTGAACCCTTCCGCCATCTTCGCCATGTGGCCCTCGAAGATGCCCATGGCCACCGACGGGCTGTCCT
>CAZJCM010000033.1:0-37283 GCA_964544655.1 uncultured Sedimenticola sp.
TGAGCAGCTTGCTGTCTCTATGATTCCTCTGGCCCAGTCCGACAGGCTGCTAGCAACTGGCTTTTGTCTGTGAATCGGGTAATCTCTGCAGCATGTTGCAACAGGCATTGGAAAATATACTGGAGATGGCCCTCATCTCTGCCCCCTGGCTGCTGCTGGGACTGCTGGCCGCCGGACTCATCCGTGCCTGGGTGCCGATGAACCTGGTCGGACGCTCCCTCGGCGGCAGCGGTTTCATCCATGTGGTTCGGGCTGCCCTGGTCGGCGCACCTCTGCCACTCTGCTCCTGTGGCGCACTGCCCGCCGCCATGTCCCTGCGCCGCTCCGGCGCCTCCCGTGCCGCCACCACCTCGTTCCTCATCGCCACGCCCGAGACCGGTGTCGACTCGGTGGCCCTCTCGTGGGTGCTGTTGGGGCCATTCTTCGCCATCTTTCGCCCGCTGGCGGCCATCGTCTCGGCGATCACCGCAGGCCTCCTGGTCGGCCGCACTGAACAGCCGGCCACGGCAGCGCCCCTGGCCGTGGCACCGCCTGTTGCAGCGGCCTGCGAGGGGGATCACTGCTGTGGCTGTGGTGATACGGCCCCGGTCGACCCGGTGGCACCGGAGGGGCTCTGGCGGCGTACCCTGGATGGGTTGCGCTATGCCTTTACCGATCTGCTGGACGACCTGACCCTCTGGCTGGCGATCGGCATCGTCGCTGCCGGCCTGGTGGTTACGCTGGCCCCGCCGGATCTGTTGGCCGGGTGGGGCAGTGGCCTGCTTGCCATGTTGCTGGTGTTGCTGATCTCGGTGCCGATGTATGTCTGCGCCACGGCGAGCACGCCGCTGGCGGCAGCCATGCTGCTGGCAGGGGTATCGCCCGGTACGGTCCTGGTGTTTCTGCTGGCGGGACCGGCCAGCAATCTGGCCAGCCTGGCGCTGGTGCGGCGGGAGCTGGGACAGCGGGCCCTGTTTGCCTACCTGACCGGGGTGGCCGGGGTTGCTCTGCTGCTGGGCCTGGGGCTTGATGCGGTGGTCAGTGGCTATGATATCGACCTGTTGGCAGGCATGGCCCGGCCGGGCGGTGACCGAGAGGATGCGCCGGGTCTGACGGAGATGTTCAGCCTGTTGATCCTGGTCCTGCTGGCGGTAAAGCCGATCCGCCGTTATCTGTTTCGAGGCGAGGGTGGGGAGGATGGCGGCTGTTGTGGTTGAGGTGGGATGAAAGATAGCCCGCTGCGCTCTTCCGCCGCCTTTCGCCACGCCTTCTCCGAGGGGTTGGCGTCCCTGCTGCGTGACTACAACGAGCTTGGCGTCTATATCCTGGTGATGGCCAACGCCTGTTTTGATCCGTTGTTGTGGTCGAGGCTCGAGACCGTTCTCCAGCGCCGTTTCGCTGAGCTTGCCGATGACCTGCGCGAACGCCGCCGGGCCGGCCTGATGCTGGATGATGCAGTGGATGACCTGCGGGTGTTCGAGCAGATGATGGCGGTAGGTCTGGAACAGCTGTCGGCCACTGAATTCCGCCGTTGTGGTCCCTGGGAGCTGCAGTTCAACCCGTTGCGTGCATTTCGTCCGCCACGGGCGGCCGGGACTGCCATCAGCGGTATCCATGCCCCGTTCGATCCCGACCGCTTCAACTTCAACCGGCCGTTTCTGCGTAAGGAGATCTTTTGGCAGGGCCAGCTGGCAGGGCGCAAGACGGCCTTGTTCTACAACAAGTTCCCCTTCGTTTCCCTGCATGGTCTGTTAGTGCCTGAGCCGGCACAAGGCCGGCAACAGCTGTTGTCGCAGGCCGATAATGATTATCTGTGGCGGGTGACGGAGACCCTAGCCGCAACGCTGCCCGGGGTGGGGTTTGGCTACAATAGCTATGGCGCCAACGCTTCGGTGAACCATCTCCATTTTCAGATATTCCAGCGGCAGCAGCCGCTGCCCATCGCCGACCACTGCTGGCGCCACAATGGCGGGCAACTGGACTATCCGCTGGATTGCCATGTCTGTGCCGATGCCGCTGCCAGTTGGCGGCTGATCCGTCAGCTGCATGAGCGGGAGATCAGCTACAATCTGGTCTGCTTGCCGGGGCGCATCTACTGTATTCCCCGCCGGCGCCAGGATCGCTGTCAGCATGGGAGCTGGGCGGCGGGCTTTGCCTGGTATGAGACGGCTGGCGGTTTCACCGCTTTCGACCGCAGCACCTTTGCCGAGCTCGATCAACAGCGACTGGCCGCAGCCCTGGCCCAGCTGCGGATTGATCTGCCCTGATGCAGCGGGGCCCGCTCCACCTGCTGGGTAGCCGGCGCTTCCTGCCCCTGTTTCTTACCCAGGCCCTGGGGGCATTCAATGACAATGTGTTGAAAAATGCCCTGGTGATTCTGATCACCTATCGCCTGGCCGGGCAGGCCGGGGTGGACGCCGGCCTGCTGGTGACCCTGGCGGCGGGGATCTTCATTCTTCCTTTCTTTCTCTTCTCCGCCACGGCCGGCCAACTGGCCGACCGCTGTGACAAGGCGTTGCTGATCCGCCGGGTGAAGCTGGCAGAGGTGTTGCTGATGCTGATGGCGAGCACCGGCTTTTGGCTGCAGAGTACATGGATGTTGATGCTGGTCCTGTTTCTGATGGGGACCCAGTCGGCCTTCTTCGGTCCCCTCAAGTACGGCATCCTGCCGGATCATCTGCAGGAGGGGGAACTGGTGGGTGCCAACGGCCTGCTGCAAGCTTCCACCTTCCTTGCCATTCTGCTCGGAACCCTGTCGGGTGGCCTGCTGGTTCTGGTGGAACATGGTACTGCGATCATCTCTCTGTTCATCGTTGCCATTGCCCTGTTGGGGTGGTTCTGCAGTCGCTACATACCCGCCACCGGAATTGCGGATCCAGGGTTACGGATCGGGCTCCACTTTCTGCGCGACACCTGGCGCATCGTCGTTTACAGCCGGCGTCAGCCGGCCATCTTCGCTCCCCTGCTGGGAGTCTCCTGGTTCTGGCTGGTAGGGGCCACATTTCTCGCCCAGATGCCCACCTTCGGTAAGCAGACCCTGCATGGTGACGAGGGTGTGGTGACCCTGTTGCTGTTGCTCTTTTCGATGGGTATCGGTATCGGTTCCCTGCTCTGTGACCGTCTGTTGAAGGGTGAGGTGAAGGCCTCGCTGGTTCCGGTTGGCGCACTTGGGATCAGTCTATTCACTTTCGATCTCTATTTTGCCAGCAAGGGATTGGCCGCCCCCTGGGGAAAGACCCTGATCGATGTCCCGACCTTGCTGTCTGATCCCGCAGGCTGGCGCCTGCTGCTGGATTTCATCTTGATTGCGGCCTCCGGAGGAATCTACGTAGTGCCCCTCAACGCCATCATCCAGGCGCGAAGTGAGCCGTCCCACCGGGCGCGCAACATCGCCACAGTGAACATATTCAACGCCATGTTCATGGTCGCCTCGGCACTGGCCTCCCTGGCATTGCTGGCTGCCGGTATGAGTGTGGCGGGGCTGCTGCTGACCCTGGCCCTGTTCAATCTGGGTGCCATCCCCCTGGTGATGAGGATACGATGAGCTTTGTTTTTCGAACGCCGTGGCTATACGTCATGATGGTGTGGATTTGCCCGCTGTTGCTTCTGCCGGCCTTCTTCGCCGTTGCCGTTGAAGCGGGGGAGGCGCCCGTCCTGCCGGAGCTGATAGTGAAGCCCTTTCAGGGTGACCTGGATGAGATGGTGACGCGTGGGGTGATCCGGGTGCTGGTGAGCCCCAACCGGACCAACTATTTCATTGCCGGCAGCCGGGAGGCGGGGTTCGAGTATGAGCTGATGAAGCAGTACGAAGGCTTTCTCAACAAAGGACGGTCGAACAAGCAGATTCATACCAGTCTGGTGTTCGTCCCGGTCCCCTTCAGCCAGCTGATCCCCGCCCTGCTTGCAGGCAAGGGCGACATCGTTGCCGCGGGGCTGACGGTTACTCCCGCCCGGGCACGGCAGGCGGCCTTTACCAAGCCCTATATTCGTGACGTGAAGGAAGTGCTGGTCACTGCCAAGAGCGTTCCGGTGTTCGGGGGAGTGGATGAGCTGTCCGGCCTGCAGATCAGCGTATTGCGCGGCAGCAGCTATGTGGAACACCTGCAACGCCTCAACCGGCAGTTCGAGATGCGGGGATTGGCACCGGTGAAGATTCGTCAGATGGATGAGAATCTGCAGACCGAGGACCTGCTGGAATTGATCAATGCGGGGATCGTCCAATATACGGTGGCTGATGACCATATTGCCGCGCTGTGGGGAGAGGTGCTGCCCGATATCCGGGTGCAGCCGGATCTGTCCGTCAATGAAGGCGGTGAGATCGCCTGGATGGTGCGGCCGGACAACCCCGGGTTGCTACAGAGTCTGAACCGTTTCGTGAAAGATCACAGACAGGGTTCCATGATTGGGAACATGCTGTTCAAACGTTATTACGGGACGACGCGCTGGGTGCGGAATCCGGTGAGCGAAAAAGAGCGCACGCGGCTGCAGCGGCTGATTCCGCTGTTCAGGAAGTATGCGCAAAAATATGGCTTCGACTGGGTGCTGGTCATGGCCCTGGCCTACCAGGAATCTGGTCTGGAGCAGCAGAAGAAGAATCCGTCCGGTGCTCTTGGCATCATGCAGATCAAGCCTGCCACCGCTGCAGAACCCTATGTGGCCATCCCGCATATCGATCGGGTGGAGCCCAATATCCATGCCGGGATCAAGTATCTGGCCTATCTCCGTGACCGTTATTTTTCAGATCCGGCCATAACCCCGGAAACCCGGGCCTATCTCTCGTTGGCCGCCTACAATGCAGGACCGGGACGGCTGCGCAGGATGCGCACCCAGGCGAAGAAGATGGGATTGGACCCCAATCGCTGGTTCCAGAACGTGGAACTGGCGGCGTTGCGTATGGTGGGGCAGGAGACGGTGCGCTATATACGCAATATCCTCAAGTACTCAGTTGCTTACCATCTGTTTCTGGACAACCAACGCCAGCGGGAAGCGGTGAAACAGGCCCTGTGCCAGGAGGGACAGACGAATGCCCGGGCCGAGACCCTCTGTGCCGGGAAAGAGTAAGCGGATGGTGACCGCTCAGCGCTCTTCGTCCCTTGTCATTTTCAGACCCCGCCGCTGTGGACCACCTCGTAGTAGCGTTTCTCCAGTTCCGTTTTGTGTTTCGTCTCCTCGTTCGCCAGGTAGCGGAACAGGTCGCGGATGGGGCCGGGGGCGGTGCTTTCCGCCAGGGCGCCATACTGCTCCATGGCCGCCTGCTCACGTTTCAGGGCGTATTGCAGCACCGTCTGATCATCGGGGTCATCCCCCAGGTCGGGCAGCTGGATGCAGTCCGAGAAACGGCTGTCACTGGCCGGTGTCTCCACCTCGGCGCGGATCAGTTTGACGATATCGGGGTTTTGCGACAGGCCGGAAAACAGGTTGAAGTGCTGTTGCTCCTCTTCGGCCAGTTCCTCCACCAGATAGCGGATCCGTTTGCTCACCCGCGGCGCAAGATCGCTGTAGAAGTCCCGGGCGGTGCGCTCGAATTCGGTGGCCACGGCCAGAATCTCCTGCAGGCTCTTTTTTTCTTTGAGTTGCTGGTAGCCGCTACCGCCTTCCGCCTTCTCTTTCATGGGGTCGTCTCCTCTCTGCTGATCCAGGCATCGATGCTGGTCGCCACCCGGTGGCCGTCGGCAACGGCATGCACCACGTCCGGGCCATTCACACAGTCCCCGGCCGACCAGAGCCAGTCGACGCTGGTGTGCCCATTCTCGTCCACAGCAATGCGTCCGCGGTTCCACTCCAGTGTCTCGCTCAGTTCCTCACCGAGCAGGCTTACGTCGGACATCTGGCCAATCGCCTCCACGATCATCTGTCCCGGGTGCAACTGTTCGTCGCTGTCATCGTAACGCGGCGCGAAGCGGTGCTGATCATCGAAGATGGCGAGTACCCGCCAACTGCGCAGGCCGATGAGATTGCCCTGACCGTCGACCACGCACGCCTGGGGGCCGCGGCTGTCGAGGATCGTTATCCCCTCTTCTTCGGCCTCCTCGATCTCTACCGGATCGGCCAGAAAGTGGGCTCGGTCCTCCAGGGCGGTGAGGGTGATCTGTACCTGACCATGCTGCTGCCGTTGCAGCCGGGCTAGGCTGCGGGCGATATCCATGGCCACGTTGCCGCCGCCAATCACCACGATCTGTGGCGGCACTTCGGGGGGGCGCCCCGCTGAGATGTCGCGCAGCAGGTCCACTGCCTTGTGTACCTGTGGGTGGTCCGAGCCGGGGATGCGGGTGGAGCGGCCAAGTTGCAGTCCGATGCTGAGCAGCACGGCATCGAACTCCTGCCGCAGCTGTGTCATGTCGATGTCCCTGCCCACCCGGGTGCTGTAGTGGATCTCCACGCCGAGTGAGGTGATGATATCGATATCCTGGTCCAGCATCGCCCGTGGCATGCGGTAGGCGGGTATGCCGTAGCGGGTCATGCCGCCGGCCTGGGGCTGGGCCTCGTAGACCGTCACCTGGTGGCCCTGCTTCACCAGATCGAAGGCGGCGGTGAGACCGGCCGGGCCGGCACCGATGATGGCGATGCGCCGGCCTGTAAGATAATCGGCCCGGCCCTCGGCCGCGATCTGTTTTACCCGTTCATGGTCCACGGCATCCATGGCATAGCGTTTCAGCCAGCGGATGGCCACCGGTTCACCCCGCCGCCCGATGGAGCAGGCCGTCTCGCAGCGGTGGGTACAGACCCGGCCGCAGACATGGGAGAAGGGGTTGCTGTGGTAGATCTGGCGCACCGCCTCTTCCAGGTCGCCCTCCCAGATGGCACGGATGTACTCCGGGGCGTCCATGTGGGTGGGGCAGGCGTCGTGGCACATGCCGCACTGGACACAGCGGGAGGCCTCCAGGAGCGCCTGCTGAGAGGTGAAGCCGGCAACGATCTCGTCGAAATTGTCGCTGCGGCGGCCGGGATCGAGCTCATTCATGGGCGCTCGTTCCAGATCCAGCAGGTCTGATTGCGCCGTCTTCTGCCAGCCGTGGCCGAAGAAACGGCCATGCATGCCATTGGGATCGGGCAGGATGAAGTAGCTGTCCAACTGCTCTTCATAACAGGTGTGCACGTATTCCCGGGAGAGTGACAGAGAGCCGGAGGGGCAGATGTCGACGCACAGGGCGCACCAGCAACAGCGGCCGTAATCGATGGCCGGGCGCAGGTTGCGCACCCCCTTGACCGGGTCGTCGGGGAGATCAGGGATGCGAACCATGCTGATGGCGGCGTTGTCGCACACCTTCTGGCAACTGGCGCAGCCGATGCAGCTCTCCCAGTCGTTGAGGTGAAAACCGCGGTAGTTGAGGGAGGCGGGGCGGGGCTCCAAGGGCTGGGTGACCGGCTTGCGGGCGAAGAACTGAAGGCTCTTTAGTGGGGAGAGGAGTGATCCTTCGTCTTTGTAATCGATATCGGACATCAGCGATCCACCTCCGGTGGGCAGGCGTCGAGGGAGAACATCACCTGGGCCACGTCCTCGATACGGCTGCCCACGGCCAGTTGTTCCAGCACCTGTACCGCATGCATGGTGGATGGCCCCCTTACATGGACCCGGTAGGGCTTGTCCCCACCGGTGGAGACCACATAGTAGGCCAGTTCGCCCTTGGACGACTCCACCCGGGCATAGGTCTCGCCGGCCGCCAGTTTCCACGCCAGGGGGTTGGGGATGGGGCTGCGTACCGGGCCGGAAATGTCGGGCAGGGCGGCGACCACCTGACGGCAGATGCGGATACTCTGCATCAGCTCCTGGCGTCGTATGAGGGTGCGGGCCCAGGCATCGCCCGCATCCTCAGTGGGTATCTCGAAATCCAGCTCGGGGTAGACCAGGTACGGGTCGTCCCTGCGCACGTCGAAGGCCAGCCCGGTGGCACGCAGATTGGGGCCGGTGACGCCCCACTCCAGGGCCTGCTGCTGGTTCATCACGCCAACGTCACGCGCCCGCTTGACGAATACCTGGTTGGTGAAGAAGAGGTCGTCATAGTCTTGCAGCCGGCTTTCAACATAGTCCAGGGTGGAAGTGACGCGCTGCAGAAAACCGTCCGGGATCTCCTGCCGTACCCCGCCAGGGATGTTGTAGATGTGGTAGACGCGACCGCCGCTGAGCTCCTCGAACAGATCCAGGATCAGATCCCGGTCGGCGACGCCCCAGTACATGGTGCTGTACATGCCGGTGGTGGCGGCATGACCCCCGAAGGTGAACAGATGGGCGGCGATGCGTGACAGCTCCAACTGCAGCACGCGGATCCACTGGGCGCGCTCTGGCACCGTCAGGCCGCCCAGCTGTTCCACCGCCATCGAGTAGCAGACCTCCATCGGCACCGGGTCGGGCACGCAGATGCGCGGCACCAGGGCGATGTTCTGGATCCAGAGGCGCCCCTCCATCAGCTTCTCGAAACCACGGTGCAGGTAGCCGCCGTCGGCCCTGGCCGCCACTACCTGGTCCCCCTGCAGCTTTACCTTGAGGGCATAGTTGCCCTCGATGCCGGGATGGTTGGGGCCGAAGTTGAGCTCATACTCGTTGCTCGGCGGGTGGTTGATGGCCTGGTAGTTTTCGGGTCTCATTTGTTCCTTCCGTCTTCCGGCGGGATGACGATGCCGCCGCCCCGGGCCTCGATCTCCTGCAACCACTCTGGCCGGTATTGCTGCCAGTCGAAGGTCTGGTTGACCCAGGCCTCACTGTCGAACTCCTTGCGCATCGGGGGCGGCCCGTTCCACTCGGTGAGGATGAACCGCTCCATGTCCGGGCTGCCCTCGAAGAAGACACCAAACATTTCGTGGATGTCACGCTCGAAGAAGGCCGCCGGCCGGTACAGGTCGAACACCGACAGGTAGACTCCCGGTTCCCGAGGGATGCGGATGTGGGCCGAGACCAGGGACTGGTTCTCGTAGGACCAGAGATGATAGACCAGCTCGAACTCACCCTGGTCGATCCAGTCGACGCAGCTGATGGCGGAGAGATGCACATAGCTGGCGCGGCCACGCAGCAGTTCCAGCATGGCCGGCAGGGCCTCCGCTGACAGATCGATGCGCAGCCGCTTGTCGTTCTTGCGCTGGATCTCCACCCCCTCGATCTCTGTCAGCAGGGTGTCCAGCCATTGGGTGATGTCGGTTGCGGCCATGGGCTCTATCTCGTTTGCGTAGGTTGGATATTCCCGCAGGAGCGGCGTCCCGCCGCGAAGAACATCCTGTGGGAGCCGATGTCCGATCCATTCGCGGTGGGGGCGCCGCTCCTGCGGAATAGAATCATAGCTGCAGTCTCAACGGCTCCAGGGGCTTCTGATGCTGCTCCAGCAGCCGTGTGTGCTCGCCCAGGGTCTCTGGACCCATCAGTTCATAGTGCTTCGCCTCGCCGACCACGTCGGTGGGGGTCTGCCAGTCGTCGCCGAACAGGTGTTGCTGATTGCCCAGGTACCAGTCGTAGCGCCGGTAGTAGTCCCGCCAGGCATCGGCGCGTCCGCGGCGGATCTTCTCCATCAGCCGGCGCATACCGGTGATCACCGCCTCCGGCCGTGGCATGCAGCCAGCGATGTAGAGATCCACCGGCAGGTACTCGTCCAGCCGTTTGGCGGTGGCGTAGCTCTGCCAGTACATGCCGCCGTTGACGGTGCAGGAGCAGATGCCGATGACATATTTGGGGGCGCTCATCTGTTCATAGGTGAGGATCACCCGCTTCAGGGTCTTGATCGAGACGTAGCCGGTGATCAGCAAGATGTCGGCCTGGCGTGGTGTCACCATCGGCTGGATGCCCAGCCGCTCCATATCGAAGCGGGAGGTCATCGCCGGTGGCAGCTCGATCGCCCCGCAACCGGTGCAGTAGTGCAGCATGAACATGGAGCGGGACTGGCAGAATCGCACCAGTTCGTCGAACACCCGCGCCAGAGGGTTGCTGCGAGGCCGCTGGCCTGGCGTCTCTATTTGAACATCGAGTTCTTTCATAGCGTGACTCCGTACAAGGTCCCTGCTCCCTCTCTCGGAGGCGTCTGCGGCCTGGATGGCCGCAGTCGAGCCCCCAGGGATGGGTTTACGGCATCCTCCGAGAGAGGGAGCAGGGACCATTCTGCTCGACCCCCGGATATGTAACGTGAAATCGAAAAAATCATCGCATCACGACTGCCAGGCCCACCAGCCCGATGATCACCGGCCACTTCCACAACAGCCGCACCAGGTCGTCGGTGCGGTAGCGGGGGAACATGAAGGCCAGGGTCATGGGGATGAACAGCACGGCGAAGATCTTTACCAGGAAACTGATCCAGTTCTCGCCGCCGCCCAGGAACAGGGTGGTATAGAGGACGCTGGTGGTATAGAGCTGGAAGCACTGCATGACGAACAGGCCGCCCAGATACTTGCCGCCCATCTCCACCATCGGACCGGTGGCGATTTCGGCCGGTGCCACATAGATCTCAAAAGGTTGTTTGCCCAGGGAGGCGTGCATGGCCACCAGCCCGGCCAGGGCCAGCAGCGGCATCTGCGCGACGCCCCAGCCGCCTGGTCCCTGGGCCTGCTGCAGCTCGATGATGCGGGAGAGATCGGTGGTGCCGTAGTGCCAGGCGACGCCGAAGATGACGATGACGAATGGGATGTCATAGGCGAGCATGGCAGTGAGCGCCCGGGAAATACCGATGGAGCCGTTGGGATTGGCGCACTGGCCAACGCCAAGGGCAAGCCCCAGCATCGGCACCATCATCACGTAGACCAGGGTGATCAGGCCGCCCTTGGCGGCGATGCCCTCCATCCCCGGCACCGGCAGCAGAGTTTCGGCGGCGACGTATCCACCCACCGCCATGACGATGCCGATATCGTGCATGAAGCCATGGGAGGTCTGGGTCTGTTTGCTGTACAGCTTGATGATGTCATACAGGGGCTGCAACAGGGGCGGGCCCACTCGGCGCTGCACCTTGGCCGCGATGCGGCGCATCATCAGCACCATGAACAGACCGACGACGAAGGCCACCAGCGGCATCAGGATCAGTTCGAGCAGCAGTGGCATGGCAGTCATCAGCGTAGTACCCAGAGCAGACCGAACAGCAAGGTCGCCAGTAGATAGAGAGCCGGCTGGAACTGGCTGTAGAGAGATTCCATGGCGCTGCCCAAGGTGCGCGCAACGGACAAGGTAGCGTCTTCCAGCCAGAGGAAACTGTTGCGATAGAGCGGCCCGATCTGCCGCATCAGGCCGGCGTAGAAGTGATCGCTGTAGTGGTAACGGGTCTCGGCAGTGAGAAAGTGGCCGCCGGCATAGTTGTCCAGCTGGTGTACTGCTTTGGTCCGGTTGCCGCCGTAGAACAGCAGGGCGCCCACGCCGAAGCCGGCGAACAGCAGGGAGCAGACCCAGATCATGTCCAGACTGCCCAGTGGCGATTCCACTCCGCCCAGAGTGTGGGCCAACGGTGGCAGGCCCAGGGCCGTCTGCGCTGCGGCCACCCAGTCCAGGGCCAGACCCGGCATATAGCCGGTGATGAATACCACGCTGGAGAGCAGCAGCATCGGCAGGATCATGCTCCAGGGTGCCTCCCGTATCTCTACATGCTCCAGTCGCAGCTGGCCGAGGAACATGTTGTGGATCAGCTTGTAGACCGACAGGATGGTGCCGAAGGTGCCGATCACGGCAGCCAGGAACAGCAGCGGCTGGCCGTCATTGATCAGGGCGCGGTAGATCAGCCACTTGGAAACGAAGCCGTTCATTGGCGGCAGGCCGGCCAGGCCGATGATGCCGATCAGCATGGTCAGATAGCTGAGCGGCATCCGGGTGATCAGCCCGCCCAGCCGGTTCAGATCGCTGGTGCCGGTGCGATAGACCACGGCATAGACCGCCATGAACAGGGGCGCCTGGTAGGTGGCGTAGTTGAAAGCGTGCAGCAGGCCGCCGGCGCTGCCCATGGGGTCTCCCAGCAACATGCCCAGCAGCATATAGCCACCCTGGCCGATGCCGTGCCAGGCCAGCAGCATACGGGCATCGTTCTGGCGTAGTGCGGTATAGGTGGGAAGGATGATGGTGAGGGCGGCCACCCACATCAGCAGCTCCCGGGCATCGAGAAAGCTGTAAGGGATGCTCAACTCACTGATCCGGGCCAGGCCGATCAGTTGCACCAGCAGCAGAAACAGGCCGTAGAGCCCCATGCGGGAGGAGACGGCACCGAGGAAGGAGGCGCCGGGGCCGGGGGTCTCGGCATAGGCGGCGGCCTGCCAGAGGTGGAATGGCAGCAGCCCCATCTTTACCGCGAAGCCACTGCCGAACAGCAGGACCAGTGCCCACAGCCGCCCGCTGTCCATGGTCTGGACGGCGCCGGTCAGGTCGGCATACTGCAATGAGCCGGCACTGGCCCAGACCAGCCCGAGCCCGGCCAGGATGGCCATCGCCCCGCCCATGGCGTAGCTGATGTAGCGGAATGCGGCCCGGCTGGCGGCGCCGCCATTGAGGGCCATCAGCAGGAAGGCGGACCAACTTACCAGCTCCCAGCCGATGAACAGGGCCAGCAGGTCACCGCTGGCCAGTAACAGCAGCATGGAGAAGAGATTGAGCGCCAGGACCAGTTGCAGCAGCCAGGGGTTGCCGCCCTGGCGCCGGTAGTGGGCGCTCCAGGGGCCGGCGGCATACCAGCTGCAGGTGACGCCGGCGCCAATGGTGATCAGGGCGAACAGCCAGGAGAGGCCATCGAAGCGCCAGCCGATACTGTGCCCCAGGACCTCCAGCTGGAGGGATGCCGTGATAGGGGCGGCGCCATAGCCAAGGGCGCCCATGCGCAACAGGGCGATAAACTGGCCACCGAACAGGAGAGTGGCATACCAGCCGGAGGCCGGCAGCCGCCTGCTCACCAGCAGCAGGATGACGGTGAGAGCGGAGAGCAGCAGCAGATCATCCAACAGAGTCATGGTCTCAACGCCTCACAATCCGTCGTTGATGGATATCGGCCCCAGTGCTACGCCTCGACAGTCCCGGCGTGCCGGGGAAGACAGTGTCTATGTAGTGCCCGCGGTCACCGGTCTGCATCGCGGTGTGCGAGAGCCAGCCGCCGATCGGGTCGATGAACAGCACAGTGACGATGAGGGCGCCCCCAAGCAGGGCCGATGTGCCCTGGTCCAGTGGATATGGCCGGGGTGTAGCCTGTTCCGGAGTGCTGCTGTAGAGCCTGGTGGCGATGCGGAACAGATAGCCCGCCTCGATCAGGGTGCCGGTGAGAACGACCCCGAGGGCCACCAGCCAGGCAGCATCCGTCTGCGCGGCGAGCCCGGTCACCAGCAGCAGCTTGGCCCAGAACCCAGGCAGGGGTGGAACCCCGATCAGGGAGAGGGCGAGCAGCACGAACAGGGCGGCGGCCAGCGGGGTCTTTTTCGCCATGCCGCCCTGCCGCGCGAGGGCCGCCGGCCATCCCGTGGCAAGCAGGAACAGGGCTGGTTTGACCAGCAGATGATGCAGCATCAGGGCAAGGCCGGCGAACAGTCCCGCTTCGCCGGGGATGGAAAAGGCGATGAAGATGGCCCCCAGCTGGCCGATGGATGAATAGGCCAGCATGCGCTGCATATCCTGGGCCCGCCAGGCGGCCAGCTCGCCGCTTATCACCCCCATGATGCCCAGCAGCAACAGCAGTTCCCGCGCCTCATTCTGGGGAAACAGCAGCACCAGCAGGCGCACGATGATCAGTACCGACAATTTTGAGATGACCCCGGCCAGCAGACCGCTGATCCGGTTCGGTGCCGTGGCATAGACCTCCGGCACCCAGGTATTGACCGGGAACAGCTCACCCTTGACGCCAAACCCCAGCAGCATAAGGAGAAAGGCGGCGAGTCCCAGGGGATTGGCCAGCAGGTTGGGTGCCAGCTGTGACAGCTGGGCCAGATTGAGGGTGCCGGTGATGCTGTAGACCAGGGCGATACCGGTCAGCGCCAGCACGGTGCCGAAGCCACTGATGATCAGATAGCGCAGGCTGGCGACGAAGGTGGCACCGGTGCGGTTGACTGCCACCAGGCCGAAGGAGGCCACGGATAGCAGTTCATAGAACACATAGATGTTGAACAGGTCGCCGGAGAGGGCCAGCCCGTTTGCAGCTGCCACCAGCAGCAGGGTGAGGGCGCACTCCCGGCTCTCGGCCGCCCGCTGCCAGGGCCACAACAGGAGGCCCATCCCGGTGATCAGCAGAGTGAACAGGAGTGACAGCCGGTCGATGTAGAAGGTGATGCCCATGGGCGGCAGAAAGCCTCCGATGGCCAGAGCATGGGCCTGGCTGCCGCTTTCGTCCCATAGTTGCAGGATGATCCACAGGGCGTAGACCAACACCATGGGGCCGAGGGTGCGGGCCAGTGGCTCGAATACCCGGCCGATGGCCGGCAGAAGGAAGGCGGCCAGCAGAGGCAGCGCGATGATCAGGAGGATGGAGCTCACAGGGTCACCTTGCCATGACTGCCGGACTGTGCGACCTGCGGGGTCGGTCGCTCCCCGGCTGGCGCGTCCTGGCTGCCGGCTGGGCGGATACCGGCCTGGCGCCTAATGTCCCGATCCAGCCGAACCCGCAGTTGGCGCATATCCAGGGTGCCATAGGCCCGGTAGGCCTGCAGGGCCAGGCTCAGGGCCAGTGCCTGGATGCCCACGCCGATGACGATGGCGGTCAGCACCAGGGCCTGGGGGACCGGATCGACCATGGTCTCCAATGCTTTGCCCTGGCCCAGGATCGGTGCGGTACCACCCCAATGGTAGCCGGCCAGTATCAGCAGCAGATTGGCCCCTGCCTCGGCGATGGCCAGGGCCAGGATGATGCGGAACAGGTCTCTGGAGAGGACGATACCGGCGATACCGATCACCAACAGGCCGATGGCGCCGGCATAGAGAACGAAGGGAAGATTAACGGCCATCATCAGTTGGCCTTCACGTCGGCCAGCCGTGACAGCAGACCGGCCAGCTCTGCGCCCACCTTGAGGCCCAGGGCCAGATAGAGGATGGGCAGGGTTCCGGCCGAGAGCAGGGTCCCGAGGGTTCCAGTGCCCAACAGGGGCTGGAGGAACTCGCCACCCTGAAACAGGGCGATCAGGCCGATCAGGATGAAAATGGCACCGGATACCCCCTCGATCAGGCTCAGCCCCGGATGATTGACAGGGGTTCCGGGTCGTGCCAGCAGGGGCAGGAAAAAGGCGGCGGCCAGAATCACGCCGCCCTGAAAGCCGCCACCCGGCGTCAGGTGGCCGTGCAGAATGATATGGAACCCCACCAGCAGCAGCAGCGGGAACATCAGGGCCGTGCCGGTACGCAGAATCGGGCCTGCATCCGGGTCGCGCGGGGCATTGCTCCTGCGGCGCCCCAGGACCAGACCGATCCCGGTAGCGGCGGCGAACAGAATGGATATCTCGCCCAGGGTGTCGAGACCGCGATAACCCAACACCACGGCGGTAACGATATTGGCGGCGCCCACCTGTTGCGGGGCCTGAGCCAGGATTTCACCACCCGCCAGTACCGGTGGATGGCCGAACGGTAACCGGGCGGCGATGGCCATCAACAGAAAGGCAAGTCCGCCGGCAAACAGGAGCGAGGCCAGGTTACGCATCCTTGGTCTCCTTGTTGGGCTGCGGCCCGTGCTTTTCTCCTTCCACATGCCAGAGGCCAAGGCGGCGCAGGGACAGGGCCAGGATCAGGCTGCCCAGCCCGCCACCTACGGCGGCTTCAGTCATGGCTACGTCCGGTGCCCGCAGGATGACGAACAGGACCGAAAGCGCCAGCGAGACCACGGAGGCTGCGGCCACGGCGCTGATGGGGTTCTTCAGCAGCAGCACCGCCAGGGCCGAGCCGAGCATCAGGATCACGATAACGCCTACCAGCCAGATCATCTCTCTTCCCCTGATTGGTCCCGGGGCGGTGCACTCCAGGGTTCGATGCCCGCCAAATGGATGGCGCGCGCTATGGTGGATGAGCCCACCGGGCTGGTAAACAGAATGAATCCTGCGATTGCCAGCAGCTTCGCCCACCAGTCCGGGTTGAGCAGGCCGATCCCGAGCAGCAGGCTCAGGGCTCCCAGGGTTCCTGCCTTGGTTCCCGCCTGGATGCGGTTGTAGGTATCGGGCATGCGCAACAGGCCGATGGCGGCGAGCAGGCAGAACAGGGCTCCGACAATCAGGAAGATATCGCCGGCCAGTCTCATTTCTGTCCCCCTTCTATGGTGCGTGCCAGGGCGACGACGCCGACAAAGGAGAGGAGGCCATAGATCAGGGCCACATCCAGGTAGACCGGATTGCCGAATAGCGCGGCGATCACCACCAGGCCGGCGGTGACGATGACCGACAGAGTGTCGGCGGTGACGATCCGGTCCGGGCTGGTGGGGCCCAATAACAGTCGCAGAAGTCCGAGCAGAAGAGCGGCCCCCAGCAACAGCAGCGCGATCTGCTCCAGCAGGGTCAATGTCATCTGAGGAACCCCTGTATGTGGCGTTCGAAGCCGTCGGCGATTCGTTGTGTGGCGGCTTCCAGGTCGGTGCCCGGGGTGCAATCGACCCAGTGCACCAGGATACGGTCGTCTTCGATATCCACGGACAGGGTCCCTGGCGTCAGGGTGATGCTGTTGGCCAGCAGCATGCGGCCCAGAGAGGAGGACAATCCGGTCTTTATCTCCACCAGGGCAGGGCGGATCGGCAGCGACGGTGAGAGCACGCGGCGCGCCATATCCAGATTGGCGCCGACCAGTGCGACAAAGAAGTAGCCCAGATAACGGAGCAGGTGCCAGGGTGCCGCAGGGGTGAGGCGCAGTGCCGAGAACAGGCCGATGAAGGGGGTGCTGGCAATGGTGGTGATCAGTGCAGCGATGGCGCCGACGACCAGTTCATCCCGGTCGATCCGCGGAGCCAGTAACAGCCAGAGCAGCCAGACTGCCAGATAGACTACCAGGAAATGCCGCCAGGCCGGTCCTGTATCCTCAGTTCCTTTGTCCATGCAGTTCCAGGCCGTCCAGATCAGGGTGATGACAATCTGATCTCACTATAGACGCAGTTACGGCCCTCTGTTATTGCGCTATATCAACGGCAGGTTGAATGGATGAATTTTGCGCCTCGACACCCAGGAAAGGGGGGTATTCAATTGTCCATAATCACGGCCGCTAAGGTATTATCGTCGGCTCTGGATTCACTCACTGACCCTGTTCACAGGACGGCCTGTCCCCATGCACTGCAGCAGTTGTGGTTTCTCCATTCAGGATCCTGATGCCCTCTTCTGTCCGGGATGTGGTGATCGTCTGGAAAAGGAGAACGGTTGCGCCGTCTGTGGCAAATCCTATGAGCCGGATGCCAGCTACTGCAGCCGCTGCGGTACGCCGGTGGGTAGCGACATCCCCCGTTGCTGGTCACCCCTTTACTGCAAGGAATCGGGCAGTGCGATACTGCCCGGCGACCGCCATTTCAGGTGCAAGGCCTGCAATAACCTGTTTCTGGAGCAGTACCGTTTTGCCGATCAGCCGCTCTGTATCCATTGTGCGGAAGAGCGGGATCATGGTGATGCCGCGTCGAAAGCCGGCGCCACTGATGAAACCAAGCTGAAGGCACTGGTGCAGGAGGAGTTGGCGCGGCGTATCGCCGAGACCGAATCCCAGGGTGGCGCGATGTTTCGCAGTCAGCAGCTCTCACTGGAGATCGCCGACGGGGATTGGGTCCTGATCAACGGCGGGGAATTTCTCATGGGGTCACCAGTGGATGAGAAGGACCGCTTCGACTGTGAGCGTCAGCACAAGGTGCGGGTCAACACCTTCGAGATGTTGAAGACCCCCGTCACCTTTGCCATGTACGATGCTTATTGTGAGATACACGACTTCGACCGGCCCAATGACGAAGGCTGGGGTCGTGGCAGTCGTCCGGTGATCAACGTGGATTACTGGCGGGTGGTGCAATACTGTCAGTGGTTGAAGAAGCAGACCGGCTGGCAGGTCCGGCTGCCGACGGAAGCGGAGTGGGAATATGCCTGCCGCGCAGGTACCACGACACCATTCTGGACGGGAGAGACGATCACCACCGAGCAGGCCAACTTCGATGGCAGCTATCCCTCTTACTACACTGGTGGGGAGAAGGGCGTGCGGCGTGGCATGACCACGCCGGTGGGCGAGTTTCCCGCCAATCCCTGGGGGCTGCATGACATGCACGGGAACGTCTGGGAGTGGTGCTCTTCGGAGTATGATGAGGCGTACGGCGGCATGGAACTGCTCAGCGCCTGTCTGCATTCCGAGAACCAGAACCCCAGGGTGGTGCGCGGTGGCTCCTGGTCGAATGTGGCCAGCGTGGTGCGATCCGCCTCACGCAACAAGCTCTCGCCAAAACTGCACTTCCTGAAGGTGGGCTTCCGGCTGGTGCGGGAGATCAAGTAACTCAAGCTTCGAAATTGGTGGCAGTGGCCGGTGAGGGTTGCAGTTGCTCAAGGCACGCTGTGAATACATCCCTGTACGCTCAACTGCGGCAGCCATGCCGCAGATGGCCTCGAACAGCTGCAACCCTCACCGACCTTCGTCGTTCCAGTGCGCCAGGGGCCATTTCCTATTAAATAGCCAGATACTGCTGCCGCAGATCGGCGTTGTCCAGCACCTCCTGGGCCAGTCCGTCGAACACCACCTGCCCCATGTCCAGGATGATGGCGCGGTCGGCCAGGCGTAGCGCAGCCACCGCATTCTGCTCCACGATGATGGTGGTGATGCCCAGCTTCTTGATGTTGTCGACGATGCGCTCGATCTCATGCACGATGACCGGCGCCAGCCCTTCGTACGGCTCGTCCAGCAGCAACAGTTTGATGTCACGGGCCAGGGCGCGGGCCACGGCCAGCATCTGCTGTTCGCCACCGGACAAGGTAATGGCTTCCTGGTTCCTGCGCTCGGCCAGGCGGGGGAAGTGCTCGTAGATACGCTCGATGCTCCAGCCGATGGGGGGGGCGATCTGGGCCAGGATCAGGTTCTCCTCGACGGTCATGCCGGCGATGATGCGGCGGTCCTCCGGCACCAGGGCTACTCCCAGCTGCGCGGCCTGGTGGGACTTCATGGTGTGCAGCGGCTGGTGATCGAGCCAGATCTCGCCATGCATCACCTGGGGTGAGTCGACCCGGGCGATGGAGCGCAGGGTGGAGGTCTTGCCGGCGCCGTTGCGGCCAAGCAGGGCGATCACCTCACCCTCGCGGATGTCGAAACTGACGCCCTGGACGATATAGCTCTCGCCGTAATAGGCGTGGATGTCCCAGCAGGAGAAAAAGGCCGGGTCGGAACCGGTCCGGGTGACCGGCTGTACCGCATGTGGTCTGTTGGTCTTGATCATAGCTCTGCTCCGCCCAGATAGGCCTCCTGTACCTTTGGATTGCCACGGATCTCGTCAGGGGTGCCCTGGGCGATGATACGACCCTGGGCCAGCACGCTGATGCGGTCCGCCAGGCTGAACACCACGTGCATGTCGTGCTCGATGATGATCTTGGTCATGCCCCGCTCCTTGATTCGCTTCAGCAGATCGATGGTGCGGTTGGTGTCGTGCCGCGCCATGCCGGCGGTCGGCTCATCGAGCAACAGCAGACGCGGGTGTTGAACCAGGCCCATGGCCAACTCCAGGCGGCGCTTGTCACCCCGGGACATGCTGCCGGCATGGTTGTGGACCTGTGGTCCCAGCCCCATGTCTTCCAGCACATCAATTGCCTGCCGTTCGATATCGCTGTTTGATTCCATGCTGCTGAAGGCGTTGAACTTGAACACGCCGTCACGCTTGGCCAGCGCCGGGATCATCACATTCTCCAGCACCGACAGGTCTGGAAAGATCTCCGGGGTCTGGAACACCCGCACCATGCCGGCATGATTGATCTCGTAGGGTTCCATGCCGATCATGTTTTTGCCTTCAAACTCGACGGTGCCGCTGTCGGGCTCGAGGCGGCCGATGCAGACGTTGAGCAGGGTCGATTTGCCGGCGCCGTTGGGGCCGATGATGGCGTGGGTTTTGCCCTCTTCGATATCCAGGTTGATATCGCCCAAGGCGTGCAGGCCACCGAAGGTCTTGTTTACGTTCTTGATGCTTAAAACGATGTTGTCCATCAGGTCACTCCTTCTCTGACTGCTCGGCGGCCTCAGCCTGTGGACGCTTTCCGAGATTGCGAACAGCCGCTGCAATACGCTGGAAGCCTTCCATCAATCCGCCGGGGAGGAAGATGACGATGACCATGAACAGTACGCCGAGGGTGAGGTGCCAGCCTTCACCGACGAAGTGGCTGCTGATGGTGACGACGATATCCTCCAGCCAGTCGGGAAGGAAAGCGAAGGTCTGGTGCAGGGTGTTGCTGTTGAGAGCGGAGAAGATGTTCTCGAAATACTTGATGATGCCCACTCCCAGCAGCGGACCGATCAGGGTCCCGACACCGCCGAGAATGGTCATCAGCACCACCTCGCCGGAAGCGGTCCACTGCATGCGCTCAGCGCCGGCCAGCGGGTCGGTCACCGCCATCAGCGCGCCGGCCAGGCCTGCATACATGCCGGAGATGACGAACGCCGTCAGCAGGTAGGGCTTGGTGTTGAAGCCGGTATAGCGCATGCGGTTCTGGTTCGATTTGATCGCCAACAGCTTCAGGCCGAATGGGGAGCGAAAGATCCGCAGGGAGATGAAGAAGCCGATGATCAGCAGCACGGCACAGAAGTAGAAGCCGGAGTAGCCACTCATCTCCATACCGAACAGATGGGTGGAGGGGAGGCCCTCGCCCGCCTCGGCCAGCATGTTGTCGATGATCCGGGGATCCGCCTTGGTCAACTGCAGGCCGGTCTCGCCATTGGTGATCGGCGTCAGCACCGAGTAGGCCATGTTGTAGGACATCTGGGCGAATGCCAGGGTCAAAATGGAGAAATAGATGCCGGAGCGGCGCAGGCTGAGGTAGCCGATGATGACGGCGAACAGCCCGCCTATCAGGATGGCGAACAGGACTGCCGGCAGCACGTTCATGGTCAACAGTTTGAACGACCAGACCGCGGTATAGGAGCCGACGCCGAGGAATACGGCGTGGCCGAACGACAGATAACCGGTTAGGCCGAACAGCAGGTTGTAGCCGATGGCGAAGATACCGAAGATAGCGAATTTCTGCAGCAGATCAGGGTAACCGGCACCGATGGGTGTCAGCCAGATCGGCATGGAGAGAACTGCGGCGGTGAACAGGGTCATCACGACCCAGTCGTTGCGTAACAATGCTTTGCTCATATCAATCCTCCATCACACCTTTACGTCCCATCAGGCCACGCGGCCGGACCAGGATGATCACTACTGCGACCAGGTAGATGATGATCTGGTCGATTCCAGGAATGATGGTCTTAACTTCGTTCATGGATGCAAATGACTGCAACAGGCCGAGCAGAAAGCCGGCGGCGACGGCGCCTCTGAGGGAGCCCATGCCGCCCACCACCACCACGATGAATGAGAGCACCAGGAAATCCATGCCCATGTGGTAGTCGGGGGAGAGGATCGGCGCGTACATGGCGCCGGCCAGCCCGGTGACGATCGCAGCGAGTCCGAATACGATGGTGAAACGCCGTTCGACGTTGATGCCCAGCAGTCCGACCGTTTCCCGGTCGTGCATGCCGGCCCTCACCACCATGCCGAAAGTGGTGAACTGGAGAAAGGCGAATACAGCAGAAACGACGATGATGGAGAACAGCAGATAGATCAGGCGCCACCAGGGATAGACCAGGGCGTCGTCCAGACCGAACAGGGCACCGATGGCGGCGCTGCCGGCGACGATGTCGGGCGCCGGGGTAGGAATCGGGTTGGCACCGAAGAAGCCGCGCACGATCTCCTGCAGCACGATGGCCAGACCAAAGGTGACCAGGATCTGCTCGGCATGGGTGCGCTTGTAGAAGTGGCGGATCAGACCGCGCTCCATGAACAGCCCGATCAGCAGCATTACCGGTATGGTCAGCAGGATCGAGATGGGTACCGACCAGTCGATCACCGCCTTGCCGAAATCACCCCACCAGATTTCCAGGTAAGGCTGCTCCTTGTAGGCATCGAAGAAGGTGATGCTGGTGTCTTTCACCTGTTTCGAGATGGTCAGTAGCTTTTGTGTGGTTACTGCGCAGAAGGCACCCAGCATGAACAGTGCACCATGGGCGAAGTTGACGACGCCCAGGGTACCGAATACCAGGGTCAGGCCAAGGGCGATAAGCGCGTAGGCGCCGCCTTTGTCCAGCCCATTGAGGATCTGAATGAGAATCGCGTCCATTACTGCCTATGACCCGTATAATTTGTAGAGTGGAGACAGACATCTGCCGGTCATCCCGGGGGATGACCGGCAGTATGCTTGACCTGAGTTCATCGACTCAGGTTGAGGTCATGTCAGACCTCGTAGGGGCCGAGTTCACCACCGAAGATCTTGGGATCGTACTCGACCTGTTTGCGCGGTACCACCTGCTCGACCTTGAGCAGGTCGAACTGGGAGGTGGGGTTCTGGTTGCCGCGCACCACCAGCACGTCCTTGAAGCACTGATGGTCAGCCGCACGGTACTCGGTCGGACCATTGCCCATGCCGTCGAAGCTGAAGCCTTCCAGGGCCTTGATCACTTCCGGCGGATAGAAGGTGCCGGCGCGCTGGACCGCATCGGCGTACAGCAGGGCCTGGACGTAGCAGGTGTGGGCTGCCATGGAGGGCGGGAAGCCGTACTCCTGACCGAAGGACTTGACGAACGCCTTGGAGCCCTCGTCCTGCAGTGACCAGTTCCAGTTGGTGGTGCCGAGGATACCCTTGATGGCATCGCCGGCGCCCTGGGCCATCAGGCGGGAGAACAGGGGAACCACGATCTCGAACTGCTTGCCGTTGACCACCTTGTCCTTCAGTCCGAACTGAATCGCCTGGGTCAGGGAGTTGATCATGTCCTTGCCGTAGTGGTTCAGGATCAGCACGTCGGCGCCGGAGTTGAGTACCGGAGTGATGTACTGGGAGAAGTCGCCGGCGCCCACCGGGGTACGCACCGTGGCGGTGGTCTTCCAACCCAATTCCTCGGTGGTGTTCTTGATCGACTCTTCCTGGGTCCAGCCCCAGGTGTAGTCGGCGGTCAGGTGGTAGGCCTTGCGGTCGGTGCCGTACTCTTTCTTCAGCACCGGGCCCAGGGCGCGGCCGGACATGTAGGCATTGAAGAAGTGGCGGAAGCCATAGCGGCGCTTGTCCTTGCCGGTGGTGTCGTTGGAGTGGGTCAGGCCGGCCATGAAGATGATGCCCATCTCCTGACACAGACCCTGTACGGCAATGGCCACGCCGGAGGAGGAACCGCCGGTGACCATCAGCACGCCATCTTTTTCGATCATGCGCTTGGCCGATGCGCGGGCGGCGTCAGACTTGGTCTGGGTGTCGCCGGTCACGTATTCGATCTTTTTGCCGAGTACGCCATTGCCCTTGAGGGTCAGTGGCTTCATGGTGTTCAGCATGCCGCCGTCGCCTTCGCCATTGATGTGCTTGATGGCCAGCTTGTAGGCGCGCAGTTCGTCAGCACCCTCATCGGCATAGGCGCCGGTCTGGGGGACGTTGAAACCGAGTTTCACGCTGGCGGCGTTGCCTGGGTTGTTGCGGAAATCCTTGGCCCAGGCGTCCTTCACGAAGAACATGGGCATGCTGGCTGCGGCCATGGCGCCGGCGCCGACTTTCATGAAGCCCCGGCGGGACAGTTCGCTAAATTTTTTATCTGTCATGTATCTCTCCTCTCCAGGGCTGTAGCCCCTTATCTGTTTGTGAAGTGGATTCTGCGAATCCAGAAGCGGTGGATGAGCGGGAAGAGTACTCTGAAAAGGACTCCCACTACAATCACCTCCAACCAAACCACTCTTGCATGGCAATGTCCGTGCCGGTGATTGATCCGGCATACGATGATTGCCGCAGACCCTTTGCGAGTAATTTATTTCGGAAGATCGATGGTCTCGTTTGTCGTGCTGGAAGTACGGCATCCGAAATCAAGAACTTCATTAAGCGATAAATATGCCAAGTGATAGTTCTGTTTTATATTCAAACGGATATGTGCTGCTCGCCACCCTGATGGTTGGCAAGTGGTGTTACTGCGGGTAACGCGGTGTTACCTAACGTAACATGGGGTGGAGCTGATCTCCCCGCGCTGTGAAGAGGCGGTCATGGGGTCTTGCGCCGGGATTCAGACGTTTATGCCTGTTGTGTGCCTGCCCTGCTCATCCAGCCAGTGGTCGCATTTGGCCGCTGGCATCGGGCGGGCGTAGTAGAAGCCCTGTAGCTGGTCGCAGCCGATCTCTTTCAGCAGCGCGATCTGATCGGCTGATTCCACGCCCTCGGCAATCGTCCTGTGCCCCAGGCTGTGGGCCATGGCGACGATCGCCTCCACCAGGGATGCATCATCGGCATCCATGGGCAGATCGCTGACGAAGGCGCGGTCGATCTTGATGTGGTCCACCGGGAACCGCTTCAGGTAACTGAGAGATGAGTAGCCGGTACCAAAGTCGTCGATCGACAGCTGCACCCCCAATAGCTTGAAGGCACTGAGCCAGGCGATCGACTCCTTTGTGTCTTCCAGCAACAGGCTTTCCGTGATCTCCAGGGTCAGGGCGTTGCCGGCCAGTCCGGAGCGCTGCAGGATCTTCGACAGCAGGCTTGCGTCCAGTCCCAACTCACGTTGGCGACTGGAGAGATTGACCGATATCTGCAGGTCGTGTCCGGCCTTCCGCCATTTTGCGCCCTGTCGGCAGGCGGTCTCCAGCAACCATTCCCCGATCGGGCCGATCAGGCCGCTCTTCTCTGCGATGGGGATGAAGCTGGCTGGTGGAACCAGGCCGTGCTCCGGGTGGTGCCAGCGCAGCAGGGCCTCCATGGCAACCGGCCGCTCGCTGTCGCTGTCGATGATCGGCTGATAGTGCAGTTCCAGCTCTTCGTGCTCCAGGGCGAGGCGCAGATCCTGCTCCAGGAGCAGATGTTCGCGCACCTGCTCCTGCATCGCCGAGGTAAAAAAACGATAGCGGTTGCGACCCGTGTCCTTGGCGTGATACATGGCCATGTCGGCGTTTTGCAGCAGGTTGTCCGGATTGTTTGCATCGGCGGGAAACAGGGTGATGCCGATACTGGCGCCAATGATGATTTGCCGGCCGGAGAGGGAGAACGGCTCGGACAGGGAATCGATCAGATGGGTGGCCATCAGCGCCGCATCGGCCGCTTCGTGGATATCCTGCAACAGAATGACGAACTCATCACCGCCGAAGCGGGATATCGTGTCCGATTCCCGCGTGCTTGCCTGCAGGCGCTTAGCCACGCTCTGCAGCAGTTCGTCCCCCAAGGCATGACCAAAGCTGTCGTTCACCGCCTTGAAATGGTCCAGATCGAGGAACAGCAGGGCGAGGGACCAGTGTTCGCGCCGGGCCGCGGCGATGTTCTGCGACAGGCGATCCAGCAGCAGCGTGCGATTGGGCAGGCCGGTGAGCATGTCGAAGTTTGCCTGGTAGCGGATCTTCTGCTCATCCTGCTTGCGCTTGGTGATATCGGAAAAGACCCCGACATGTTCGGTGATCTCGCCATTCTCGTCCCGCATTACGGCGATGGAGAGCCACTCCGGATAGATCTCGCCGTTTTTCCGGCGATTCCATATCTCGCCGCTCCAATGTCCCCGGGTCTTGATCTGTTCCCAGAACTGTCGGTAGAACTCTCGGCCGTGACGGCCTGATTTGAGTATGGATGGCTTCTTGCCCAGCACCTCTTCGGGGCTGTAGCCGGTGATGTGGGTAAAGGCAGGGTTCACGCTTATGACCCGGTTTTCGTTATCGGTGATCATGATGCCTTCCGTGGTGGTCTCGAATACGGTGGCGTGCAGTCGGAGCTGGTCTTCCGCCCGCTTGTGTGCGGTGATGTCCTCTTTCACTGCGATGAAATGGGTGATCTCGCCCTGTTCGTTGCGTAATGGGGAGATGGAGGCGGACTCCCAATACAGGGTGCCGTCTTTGCGTCTGTTGTGAAAGATGCCCCGCCACTCCTTGCCGGCCATCAGCGTTTGCCACATTTCACTGTAGGCGTTTGAAGATACCTCGCCACTCTTTAGAATGCGCGGGTTCTGTCCGATCGCCTCAGCCGCCGTATAGCCCGATACCGATTCAAACTTTGGATTGACATATTCGATGGTGCCCTCGGTATTGGTGATCACCACGGAAGCGGGGCTTTGCTCCAGTGCGCGGCTCAGTTTATGCAGCTCTGCTTCGGTCTGCTTGGTGCCGGTGATATCGGTGCGGACGGCAACCAGGCCGCCATCAGTGGTTCTGTTGTTGCTGGCCAGATGCCATCTGCCATCATGCATCTGCTCCAGGAAGAGTTCGGGCCTGCTCTCCTCATCCAGAGGGGTTCCGTCGAGGTTGAGTTGTTTCAACCGTTGGTGATTCGCCTGCTCGATGGACTCCAGCGTCGCATCGTTGAGCAGGAGGCCCTTCAACCAGGGATAGAAGGCGCGGTAGCGGGCATTGTGCAGGACCAGGCGGCCCTCGGCGTCGAACAGTGCGAATGCCTCCGACAGGCTCTCCACCGCATCGTGCAGCCGATTCCACGCCTGCTCCGAGGTAGCCCGCGCCAGGTCCCACTTGTGCAGGACCAGCCCCAGTCCGGTCAGCAGCAGCAGGCTGAACATGGTCAGTGCCAGGTTCACCCTGCTGGCGCGCTGTTGCAGTCGTTCCCGGTAGACCTCGTGTGCGTGATGCAGGGCCTCGAAGCGCTGCACGGTCGGGAGGGCGAGATAGCTGCTCTTCAATCCGCCGAGCCGTGACAGTCCGGTGAGGTTGGCGCGAATATGGAAGAGGATGTTGTGCAGCATCTTCCGCTCCTGCTCCGGCAGGTCGTTCAGTAACTCGAGTTCATTCAGCTGTTCTTTGATCTCTTGTTCCAGACTGTCGCTGCCGAACAGGTTGTACTGGTAGAGCTGGTTCAGCAGGTCGAGGCTCTGCCGGTATATCGTCTGGTCGACCTGGAGCAGGTCGGTCACTGCAACCGGCAGGTAGTGAAGGCCGTTGCGGACCACGGCCGCCTGGGATTTGATCCGCTCTATCAGATCCAGCTTCTGGCCTACCGCTTCCAGATAGGCGTCCAGGGCGGAATCGATGGCCTTGCTCTCTTCGCCGTAGAAGCCTATTTCAGGATTCTTCAGCTGCTTTTCCAGCAGCCGCAAGCGGCGGATGGTATTTACCGTTGGATCGTATTGCAGCAACTGGAATGAGGTGATGGCCGATACCTCACGATCGAGGCTGGCATCCAGCTCTTTCAGCAGAATAAGGCTGTTTGCGTGCTGTGCCTCCCTCTCAGGGTCGGTGCCTCGCAGTGAGGGGCGTATGGCAGTCACCGCGACTGCGATGAATAAGAAAAACAACAGATACCGTTTTCTCTTCTGTGCCGGGCTCATGGATGTAACCTGGGGTGTCTGCCCACCAGACTGTGCAGGAAGCGGATGATGCGCTCGATATCTTCAGCCGGAATCTCCCGGCCGAGCTGAAAACGGCCCATGATTTTCACCGCTTCCGTCAGAGTGGAGGCACTGCCATCGTGGAAATAGGGGGGGTTGATGGCAGCCAGGCGCAGGCCGGGTACCTTGAACAGAAAGCGATCCTCTTCACGCCCGGTGACATTGTAGCGTCCCAGGTCTGCTTTGCTGATGTCGCCGCCGCGGTTGGCGAAATAGTTGCCCATGGCGCCCATATAGCCGTACATGTTGCCGCCCACGTTGATCCCCTGATGGCAGCTGATGCAACCGTAGCGTTTGAACAGGCGATAGCCCTCCAGTTCGGCCTGGCCAATGGCATTCTTGTCTCCGCGCAGCCAGCGATCGAAAGGGGCATCACTGGTTACCAGTGAACGCTCGAAGCAGGCGATGGCATCGCGCAGGTTGTCCGCGGTGAGGCCGTCGGGGTAGATGGCAGAGTACTGTTGTACCACTTCCGGGATCTTGCGCAGTTTTTCCACCACTTGTGGCAGGCTGGATCCCATCTCCAGGGGGTTGTTCAGCGGCCCGTCCACCTGCTGCTCCAGGGTGGTCGCACGGCCATCCCAGAACTGGGCCAGGTTGAAGCGGCTGTTGTAGACCGTTGGTGCCTTGATGGGGCCAATGCGGCCACCAATGCCGATGGATCTTGCGCGGTGATCGGTGCCGCCGCTGGCCAGATTGTGACAGCTGGCGCAGCTGATGCTGTTGTCTGCGGAGAGGCGTGGGTCGTGGAACTGCCGTTCGCCAAGGGCAACCTTGTCCGGATCCTCTCCGTGCTGCAATGGCAGCGGGCGCACCGGCTCATCCATTGGCGCTGCATGCAAGGTAGTGGAAATGCTGCCGAGCAGCAGTGACAGGGTCACCAGAATGGACAGCGACAACCCACAGCGGATCGCTGGAGTCAGGTGTGTCGTGCCGTTGCTATTGCGACGGGTGCTGACTGAGGTATTGGTGGCAGTGTAGACCATGAGAGATCAGCTGTCTGTGTTGGCTAGGATTCTGTCGGATTCAGGCGATCGTAGCGAGCATGGTGGGAGAGTGAGGCCAAGTTGTCACGATTTTGAGGCGCATAGTGATTCTATGCAATGAAAAAACGGGGGATTCCGGCCGCTCTCCCGTCAGTGCGGTAGATTAACCCTAAGTCCCACAGACTCCTAGGCGTACGGCGCAGAACTTGAATTCCGGGATCTTCGCCGTTGGATCCAGGGCCGGGTTGGTGAGCAGGTTGGCGGCCGCCTCCCGATAACAAAACGGAAGGAATACCTGCCCCGGTTGCAATCCCGGGTCCGCCCGGGTGAAGGCGGTTACCGCGCCACGCCTCGAGACTATTTTTAGCGGCGCACCGGGCAGAACCTTGAATCGTGCCAAGTCGTCCGGATGCAGGCTTACCACCGGCTCAGGCTGCAGCTGGTCGAGCACGGCGGCGCGACGTGAGAGGGCGCCGGTGTGCCAATGTTCCAGCTGACGGCCGGTAATCAGGACCAGGGGATACTCCGGGTCAGGGAGTTCGTCGGCGTTGCGGAAGGGTGCCGGTACCAGGCGTGCCCGGCCGTCGCCGATGGGGAAACGCTCGCTGAAGATCACCGGCTGGCCAGGGTCTTCCTGGTCCCGGCAGGGATAGGTGATACTGCCGGCCGCCTGCAGTCTCTCCCAGCTGATGCCGGCGATGCTGGGCATGGCCTGGCGCATCTCTTCGAATACCGCCGCCGGGCCGTCGTAGTCCCACCCCAGCCCCAGACGATTGGCCAGGGCCTGGATGATGGCCAAGTCCTGCCGTGCCTGACCTGGCGGTTCCAGGGCCTGGCGACCGAGCTGTACCCGGCGGTCGGTATTGGTGAAGCTGCCGCTTTTCTCCGCGAAGGCGGTGGCAGGCAGGATTACGTCGGCATACCAGGCGGTCTCGGTGGGGAAGATGTCCTGCACCACCAGATGTCGCAGATTGGCCAGTGCCGCCCGGGTGTGATTCAGGTCCGGATCGGACATGGCCGGGTTTTCACCCATGATGTACATGCCCTGGATCTCACCTCGTGCGGCGGCCTGCATGATCTCCACTACGGTGAGCCCCGGCTCCGGGTCGAGGTGGCAGCCCCAGAGCTGCTCGAACCGGGCCCTGGCCTGCGGGTCATCCACCCGCTGGTAGTCCGGGAGCGTCATCGGGATCAGCCCTGCGTCGGAGGCCCCCTGTACATTGTTCTGCCCCCGTAGTGGGTGCAGTCCGGTGCCGGGGCGGCCCACCTGACCACAGATCAGGGCCAGAGAGATGAGGGCTCGGGCGTTGTCGGTGCCGTGTACGTGCTGAGTCACACCCATGCCCCAGAAAATGATGGCGTTGGGTCCCCGGGCGTAGCGTCGGGCGACCTCCCGGATGGTATCTGCCGGGATGCCGCAGATGGAAGCCATCGTCTCCGGTGTGAAGTCGCGCAGGTGCTCTTTCAGCGCCTCGAACCCCTCGGTGCGCCGGGCCACGAAGTCTTTGTCGTACAGGTCCTCTTCGATGACCGTGTGCATGATGGCGTTGAGCAGGGCCACGTCCGTGTCCGGCTTGAACTGCAGATGCAGGGTGGCGTGGCGGGCGATACCCGTGCGGCGGGGGTCGAGCACGATCAGGGTCTTGCCGTTGCGTGCCGCATTCTTCAGAAAGGTGGCGGCTACCGGGTGGTTGCCGGTGGTGTTGGAGCCGATCACCAGGATCAGGTCCGCCTCGGCCACGTCCGCCACTGGATTGGAGACGGCGCCAGAGCCGATCATTTCCAGCAGGGCAGAGACCGATGAGGCGTGGCAGAGCCGGGTGCAGTGGTCCACGTTGTTGCTGCCGAAGCCCGTGCGCACCAGTTTCTGGAACAGATAGGCCTCTTCGTTGGAGCCTTTGGCGGAGCCGAACCCGGCCAGGGCTCTGGGGCCCTGCTGATCCCGGATCCGGCGCAGTCCTTCGGCGGCCCGGTCCAGGGCCTCCTCCCAGGTGGCCGGACGGAAGTCGCGCAGGGGATCGTCCGGGTCCATCTCCAGGGTGGCCCGTTTGGGGGCGTCGTCCCGGCGGATCATGGGCTGGGTGAGCCGCTGGGGGTGGTGCACGTAGTCGAAGCCGAACCGCCCTTTGACACAGAGGCGACCCTTGTTGGCAGGACCGTCCCGGCCGCTCACCCGCTGGATACGTCCGTCGCCGATATGGTAGGTGAGCTGGCAACCGACACCGCAATAGGGGCAGAGAGAGTCCACCTCCCGTTCGATCGGATGCAGGGCGCCGGCCGCTGGCGCCAGGGCGCCGGTGGGGCACGCCTGTACGCACTCGCCGCAGGCGACACAATCGCTTGCCCCAAGCGGGGTCTCCAGGTCGAATATGATGTGGCTGCCGGCGCCTCGCCCTGCCAGGCCGATGATGTCGTTGCACTGCAGCTCCCGGCAGGCGCGGAGACAGCGGGTGCAGCGGATGCAGGCATCGGGATGGAAGTTGATGGCGGGGTGGGAATGGTCGGCAGCGGCTGGCGTCGAACGGCCGAACCTGGGGGCGGACAGTTCCAGCCGGTCTGCCCAGCCGGCCAGCTCATCGTCCCGTTTCCGGGGTGTGCCGCCGGTCTCCGACAGCAACAACTCGACGACCATGCGCCGGGCATCGCGGGCGCGCGGGCTTTGGGTGTGAACCCTCATGCCGGCGGTCGGCCGGCGGCAGCAGGCCGGGGCCAGGGTGCGTTCGCCCTCTATCTCCACCATGCAGCTGCGGCAGTTGCCGACTGCTCTCATCCCCTCCTGGTGGCACAGGTGGGGCAGCTCCCGTCCCAGGCGCAGGGCGGCTTGCAGCAGGGTCTCGTCCGGCCTGGCGGTGACCGCTTCGCCATCCAGATAGAAGCGGACGGCCGATCCCTCACTCATCTTCCAGTTCCTCGGGAAAATAGCGCAGCAGACAGCGCAGGGGATTGGGGGCGGCCTGACCCAGGCCGCAGATGGAGGCGTCGCTCATCACTTGTGCCAGCTGCTCCAGCAGCGGCCGGTCCCATCGTGGCTGCTCCATCAGGGTCACCGCCTGGGCGGTGCCCACCCGGCAGGGGGTGCATTGGCCACAGGACTCCCGGGCAAAGAAGCGCATGGCGTTCAGTGCCACGTCACGCACGCTGTCGTGGTTGGAGAGTACGATCACCGCCGCCGAGCCGATGAAGCAGCCGTAGGGCTCCAGGGTGTCAAAATCCAGCGCCAGATGGGCCAGGCGAGCTGGCAGGATGCCGCCGGAGGCACCGCCCGGCAGGTAGGCGTGGAGCCGATGGCCCGGCAGCATGCCGCCGCAGTGTTCCTCGATCAGCTGGGTGACGCTGATGCCGGCAGGGGCGAGATGGACGCCGGGTCTGCATACCCGGCCGCTCACCGAGTAGGCGCGCAGTCGTCGCACTGCTGCTGCCTCACCGCTGCGCAGCAGGGGGGGCAGGTGGAACAGGGTCTCCATGTTGTGTTCCAGTGTGGGGCGGCCGAACAGCCCCTGTTCCGCTACATAGGGCGGTCGCAGCCGCGGCATGCCGCGGCGCCCCTCCAGGGATTCGATCAGGGCCGACTCCTCGCCACAGATATAGGCACCAGCCCCCCGCCGCAGGTGGATCGGCGGCAGGGCGCAGGGTGGATCGGCCTGCAACGCCTCCAGCTCCTGCAGCAGCAGGGCGTGCAGGCCGGCGTATTCGTCCCGCAGGTAGAGATAGATCTCATCGCATTCAACCGTCCGGGCGGCGATCAACATGCCCTCGAACAGCTGGTGGGGTGCCTGCTCCAGGAAATGCCTGTCCTTGAAGGTGCCGGGCTCCCCCTCGTCGATGTTGACCACCAGCAGGCGCGGTTTTGGTTGCTGCAGCAGGATGCGCCACTTCCGGGCAGCGGGGAAACCGGCCCCGCCCAGGCCGCGGAGATTCGCCTGTTCCAGGATGCCCAGAATCCGTTCCCGGCCGGGGCCGGTGCCATCGACGATGGCGCGGAGCAGGCCGTAGCCCCCCGCCTGGCGATATGCCTCCAATCCCTCGGCCTCCGGGATCGCCGGGTGATATTCGTCTCCCGCCACCGCCTGCAGGACCTTCTCTGTCGTGGCATGGGGGATCGGGTTCTGTCCCACCACCGCCACCGGAGCCTGGTTGCAGCGGCCGACACAGGAGACCCGCTGCACACGGACCTGCTCCCCCTGGTGTGCTGTCAGAGCAGCGAGCAGGGACTCGGCCCCGGCCATGGCACAGCTGATGGAATCGCAGACGCGAATGGTCAGGGGGGGTGGTGGTGTTTCGCCCGTCTTGACCGGGTCGAAGTGGTGATAGAAGCTGGCGGTCTCCCACGCCTCGGCCGGGGAGATGCGCAGCCCGTGCGCCAGTGCGGTCAAATGTGTTGCAGGAATATGGCCCAGGTGGTCCTGGATCAGGTGCAGATACTCCAGCAACAGTTCACGCTGCCAGGGGGGCGGGCCGAGCAACTGCCGTAATGCCTCCTGAACCATGGGGTCGGGGCGGACTGGGTGTTTGTGCTGGCGTGTGCGCCTGGTCAAGTCGTATTCCAGCTTGGTGCTGTGGTTGGTTGCTGTAGATTCAGTTTCAACATAGCCGATTTTTGTTTCTGCGACAAAATTGTTTGCCCCATGCGGCTCCTTGATTTGCGTGAAGCAGGCGGCCGATAGAGAAACCATTTTTACCAGACCCCGATAGGCCGGGTGAGGCGTCAGCTGGTTGAATGCCGTTCCCCGGGGAGGATGATGTAAACTGGCAGCAAAATATCATCAGGCACGTGGGCCTGAGCTGTATCCTACATATGACGACTAAACCCCTGTTGCTGCCTTTTGCCTACAAAGACGCCAGCGCGCATCTGTTCGGTGCTATCGCAACGGACCCTTGGGCCGTATTCCTGGATAGCGGGGGTCCACATAGCCGGCGGGGCCGGTACGACATCATCGCCGCCGCACCCTCTGCCACCCTAGTGACCCGCGGCGCTGTCTCCCGGGTGGTTACTGCGACTGGGGCATGGGATTCGGCGGATGACCCATTCTCGATCTTGCGGGAACTGCTGGGATCGCCACGGAAGGGGTTGGAGGGGATTCCTTTCAGCGGTGGCGCGATAGGCTATTTCGCCTATGATCTGGGGCGCCGGCTGGAGCGCCTGCCCCAATTGGCGCGGGATGACGAGCAGCTGCCCGAGCTGGCGGTAGGTATCTACGACTGGGCCCTGGTGGTGGATCATCAGCGCCGCTGCAGCTGGCTGGCAGGGTGGGACGGTGATCTGCTCCAGCGGTGGCATGAGCGCCTGGTGGTGGCGGCAGCAGGTATCGATCTCGAAGCGATGAAACGAGGCGGGCCGGATGGCGCTGCAGATGGTGGCTTTCGGGTGACGGGTGAGGTGCGGCCAAATATGTCTCGCAATGACTATCTGGATGCGATCGCCCAAATTCAGCATTACATCCGTGAAGGTGACTGTTACCAGGTCAATTTTGCCCGCCGTTTCTCAGCTCCCGCTGAAGGTGCACCCTGGCATGCATATCTCCGTCTGCGCCAATTGAATCCTGCCCCCTTCAGTGCCTATCTGAATACCCCTCGGTGTCAGGTCATGAGTTCGTCTCCGGAGTCCTTTCTCAGGCTTCAGGACGGTCTGGTGGAGACCCGTCCGATCAAAGGTACTGCGCCGCGGGATGCGGATCCTGTCCGGGATCGGCGGCTTGCGAGGGAGCTGGAGACGAGCACTAAGGACCGGGCGGAAAACCTGATGATCGTGGACTTGCTGCGAAATGATCTGGGCCGGGTCTGTGTGCCTGGCAGCATAGAGGTTCCCGATCTGTTCATGGTCGAGAGCTATGCGCGGGTGCATCATCTGGTCAGCCGGGTGCGGGGGCGGCTGGCCCCGGGGCAGGATGCCCTCAGCCTGCTGCGTGCCTGCTTTCCCGGTGGCTCGATCACCGGTGCGCCCAAGGTGCGGGCGATGGAGATCATCGAGCAGCTGGAGCCGCAGCGCCGAGGGGTCTACTGCGGTGCCATTGGTTATATCGGCTTCGATGGCAACATGGAGACCAATATCGCCATCCGTACTTTGGTCCATGGTGATGGCTGCATCCGTCTTTGGGCCGGTGGGGGGATCGTACAGGACTCGGATCCTGAGTTGGAATATGAGGAGAGTGGCCACAAGGCGTCGGCGCTACTCGATCTGTTGCGGCAGATGGGGGGTGGAGGCGATGAGTGAGTGGCGGCTCTATATCGTGCGCTGCGCCGATGGCACCCTGTATACTGGCGTAACCAAGGATATAGAGGCGCGAATGGTGGCGCACAATGCAGGCAAGGGAGCACGTTATACCCGGGGGCGGCGGCCGGTGGCACTGGTGTACCAGGAGCAGATCGGTACCCACGGTGACGCCCTGCGCCGGGAGATGGCGGTGAAGCGGCTGTCACGCCATGAGAAGCAGCGTTTGATTGACTCGGTGATCGAGCCAGGCTGCTAGTTTATATTGATAACTGGCAGCCTGAGGGAGAGGGAGTTTATGGGACAGCAGTGGAACGGCGTCTTGCGGCTGAAATCACCCGCCTCTGGGTTGTGAATCTTGCCAATGGTCCTGCTATTGACTGCGATTCATGCTTTGATCCGGACAATTTCACTCCACAATCCGCCTGTTCCGGAATTAATCAGCCGTTCCCTTGTTTGCTTGATGCGGATGGAGTGAACAGCTGCTCTCCGCCGACCCGGTAGTCGCCGATCAGTTGCTGTGCCGGGGGGGCGGTGATCCATTCGATCAGTGCCATGGCGCCCTGGTAATTGGCATCCGGATAACGTTCTGGATTGACCGCCATGATGCCGTATGGATTGAACAGGCGTGGGTCGCCCTGAAACTGGATCTTGAGTGGCAGCCGTTGCCGGTAAGCCAGCCAGGTCCCCCGGTCGGTAAGGGTGTATGCCCCCAGTTCAGCGGCCACCTGCAGTACCCGTCCCATACCTTGACCCGCCTCCCGGTACCAGTCGCCGGCAGGGTCGATACCTGCAGACCGCCACAGTGCCAGCTCCTTTTTATGGGTGCCCGAGTCGTCACCGCGGGAGATAAACATGGCTTTGCCTTTGGCGATTCGCTGCATCGCCTCTGCGGCATTTCCGCTGCCGGCAACCTCTGCCGGATCGGTGGCAGGTCCAACCAGCACGAAGTCGTTGTACATTACTCCGCGCCGGCCGACACCATGACCGGCATCGATGAAGGCCTGTTCTGCCGCCGGTGCATGCACCAATACCACATCCACGTCGCCGTCGCGCCCCATGCGCAGGGCCTTGCCGGTTCCAACGGCGATGACCTGTACGCGGTATCCGCTCTCCTTCTCGAACCGGGGTAACAGATATGCCAGCAGTCCTGAGTTATCGGTGCTGGTGGTAGTGGCAAGGCGCAGGACAGGGTTGTCCGGTGTGCCGGCGTGAATGCCGGTGAGGATGGATGCAAGCGCGAGGCCGAGCAGTATTCGCCGCAAGAGGTTTAGGGACATGTATGTTGAACTCCGTATTGATGATGATTTGGGGTGCTGGTCAGGGTCTGTCGATGGTCTATGCTTTGTGCATGGAGTCTGATCCCACGGTTCGCTCTGTCTGTCATATGAACACTAATTGCGGCTCCCTTGAGCCTGCTGATCAGGCTTGTGATGAAGCGCTTCCGCAATCTGTATCAGGCAGATGAAGGACGCAGATGATAAATGAATTTTATAGACGTTCAAATAGAATTGGAGGAGAAAACGTGGATTGTGCCAATGAAACACTGCCAGTCGCACCAGTATTGGACTTGTCAGGCTTGAGCTGTCCGCTTCCGGTATTGAAGACCAAGGCGGCGCTGGCACGTCTGCACCCCGGGGATATCCTGGAAGTGATCGCCACTCACCCCGATTCGGTACGTGAGTTCAGGGCGCTATGCCGGGATCCGGGGCTGGAACTGCTGTCATTCAGGGAGATGGACGGGACGTTCAGGTATGTCATAAAAAAGCTCTACTGACTTGATAACCCACTGCTATTCCCCATCTTTTCAGTGGACCTTGGAGAGAGCAGCGAAGATGTTTTCCAAGAACAGTTATTCCACGAGTTTGATGAGAGAGGAGTCAGAGATGGAGAGTACACTCGGTAAAGAACGGTTGGCCGAAATCACGCGGATGCTCCTCGATCGACAGCGGCAGCTCAGGACGGAGATCGGGCAGGCGCTGCTGAAGTCGGACGATGAGCAGTATATCGAGCTTGCAGGACAGGTCCATGACCTGGAAGAGGCCTCGGTTGCAGATCTGTTGGTAGATTTGAACTATGCAGTGGTCGATCAACATTTGGCGGAGTTGCGTGAAGTGGAGTCGGCGCTGAAGCGTATTCGTGAAGGAAGCTATGGTGTCTGTGCTGACTGCCACGAGCCGATAGCAGCGGATCGATTGCTCGCCTGCCCTGAGGCTAAACGATGCCTGGTATGCCAGCAGCAGCATGAAAGGACCTATCGCCAGCCTGGAATGCCCAAGCTGTGATCTGACACAGGTTTTACCGACGTACAGGGATGAAACAGGAGGAGGCGTGGTTGCCGAAGAGTCTTTGATATGACTGAGCCTTGTGGCGTGCCGCTCTGCTTCATCCTGCTTTATTAGCCTGAATGTTGCCTGCGTATTCAACTTGGGCTCATTGATGGTGCCGGCCTGGGCATGGGCCAAATCGATGCCTTTGAGTCCGATCCGGCGGATAGCCTCCAGCAACGCACCGCCACCAGAGGTGATATCGCCGCCAGAGAATTCGACCTGGACCTGGCGACGTTTCAGGGGTGGAAATCCAAATTCAGCTTGGGTATGGTTTGTGGCAGACAAAACTCGGTTAGAACTTGGTATAACCAACTGAATTATATCGAATAATACGGCTTTTATCTTTATCTTTTGTGAAATATCCGGGTTAG
>CAZJCM010000034.1:0-33252 GCA_964544655.1 uncultured Sedimenticola sp.
CTCCCTCAGGGAGAGGGTTGGGGTGAGGGGATCAGAAAAGCTAATGCTTTGATTTTTCACCCCCTCATCCCGACCTTCTCCCGGTGGGAGAAGGGGCGCCCATATCAGACCTTTCATGTCTGGAAGCGCCAATAAGTGTAAAAATCGACGTTCAACACCAGGTTGCATGAATACTGAACAAAGTTTGTGGGACAGCAGTGATATATTTTACTCCCCCCTCTCCTCCCGAGAACCAGAATCATGCGGACACTGAACCTCCTGCTGCTCACCCTCTTCCTGGGGCTTCCCGGCGTCAGCACAGCCGACACCCTGTTGCTGGATCTGATTCAGCAACAGCCCTCCACCGAAACCCTGCCCCGCCCGGTCAGAGGACAGACCATGGATCAGGTCCGGTTGCAGTTCGGCCCCCCACCGGAACAGCTCCCCCCGGTGGGCGATCCGCCCATCACCCGCTGGCGGTACACCCCGTTCACCGTCTATTTCGAAGGTGACCGGGTGATCGACAGCGTGATCAACCACTGAACGATGACAGCACCGAACGCCGTGCGCCTGCCCGCCGAATGGGAGCCCCAGGCCGGTGTGATGCTCACCTGGCCGGATGAGGCGACTGACTGGCACCCCTGGCTGGCGGAAGTGGAGGCGCTGTATCGCCGCCTTGCCCGGGAGATTGCCCGGCGGCAACATCTGGTCCTGGTGTGCCGGGACGACGGCCACCGGCGACGGGTGGAGGATCTGCTGCTGCAGGATGGGATCCCTCCTGACCGGCTTACCCTGATTCGATCCAGTTACGATGACACCTGGATCCGGGACTACGGCCCGCTCACGGTGATCGACCAGGGTCGCTTGCGGCTGCTGGATTTCCGCTTCAATGGCTGGGGGGGGAAGTTCAGCGCCAGACACGACGACCAGGTGACGGCGACACTCTATCGCCAGGGGCTGTTTGCCGACTGTGCCTTGCAGCCGGTGGATTTCATCCTTGAAGGCGGTGCCGTAGAGACGGATGGGGCCGGCACCCTGCTGGCCACCCGCAGCAGCATCATAGACCGGCTGCGGAATCCGGGAAAGACGCAACGGCAGGTGGAAGAGACACTAAGGACTCACCTGGGTTTGAAACATTTCCTCTGGCTCTCTCACGGCCATCTCTCCGGCGATGACACCGACGGCCACATCGACACCCTGGCCCGCTTCGCCGACCCGGGCACCATCCTTTACGTAACGGCCCACCCGAATGACCCGGATGCCGATGAGCTGGCGGCCATGGCCCTGGAGCTGAAGTCACTGCGCGACCGGGAGGGCCATCCTTATCGGCTGTTCCCGCTGCCTCCGGCCAGGCCACAGCAGGATGAGACCGGCAGACGCCTGCCTGCCAGCTACGCCAACTTCCTCATCATCGACGGTGCCGTGCTCGCTCCCGTCTATGGCGATGCAGCGGATGAGCCGGCCATGGAGACCCTGGCCCACTGTTTCCCCGGACGGGAGATCGTCCCCCTGGACTGTCGCCCACTGATCCGGCAGAACGGCAGCCTGCACTGCATCACCATGCAGCTGCCGCTGGGGGCGCTGAAAAACAATCCTGAATCAGGGATTCAACAACGAACGAGACCATGACGACAGCAGACACCCTGACCCTGGCTTTGATCCAGCATGCTTCCAGGCCGAGCAAAAAAGAGACCCGCCACCACATCGAGCAGGAGATACGCGCGGCCGCTGCTGCCGGAGCCCGCCTGATCCTGCTGCAGGAGCTGCACAACGGGGCCTATTTCTGCCAAAACGAAGAGACCGCCTGTTTCGATCTGGCTGAGCCGATCCCCGGCCCCAGCACCGAATGGCTGGGAAGTCTGGCCGCCGAGTTGGGCTTGGTCATCGTCGGCTCCCTGTTCGAACGCCGGGCCGCCGGCCTCTATCACAACACAGCGGTGGTGCTGGACCTGGATGGCCGTCTGGCCGGAAGGTACCGCAAGATGCATATCCCGGACGACCCGGGCTATTACGAGAAGTTCTACTTCACCCCGGGCGACCTGGGCTTTCATCCCATCGATACCGGCGTCGGACGCCTCGGTGTGCTGGTCTGCTGGGATCAGTGGTTTCCGGAAGCGGCACGACTGATGGCCCTGGCCGGAGCGGAGATCCTGCTCTATCCCACCGCCATCGGCTGGGACATGGACGACCCTGAAACAGAGCGGGCACGCCAGCTGGACGCCTGGATGACGGTCCAGCGGGGCCACGCCATCGCCAATGGCATCCCGCTGGTCGCCTGCAACCGGTGCGGCCATGAAGCGGACCCGGCTGCCACTGGTGGCGGCATCCGTTTCTGGGGCCATTCATTCGCCTGCGGTCCCCAGGGCGAACTGCTGGGACAGGCCGGGGAGGCAGAACAGACGCTGTATATCGATATCGAGCGGCAGCGCAGCGAGACGGTACGCCGCATCTGGCCCTTTCTTCGCGACCGGCGGGTGGATGCCTATCAACGGCTGCAGCTGCGCTATGACGATTGAGAACCGGGGTTCACCACCATCCCGGCTCACGCCTCCCCATCGGATCCCTTTTTCGCCTTACGCAATCCGCTCATGGGCACCACTTTCGCCACCGGCGGTTCATCGGTAAAGTGGGGGCGCTCCATCGCCACGCCTGCCGCATCGGCGAGCTCCCGTTCACGGGCGGTGATCAGCCCCAGGCACATGCGTACATCCTCGATGGTCTGATTCGACAGGGGATGACGCATCCCCGGTTCCGGGGTGATGTCCTTGATGATGGCGCTGAGCACCTTGCGCATCACCATCATGATCTCCCGCTCTTTGCTCTCTTCGGTCATATCCAATTCTCTCCAATGCCGGGGAATCCGCCTCACCCCGTGCTGCTCGTATTTACGCACATATCAAATGTGATTGGTAACTATTCAGCTGCCATGAGAATTCGGCACAAATGCAGCTGAACAGTGACTGTGATTGTAACTATTCAACACCCCTTGAATCATCCGTAAAGTCCCTGATACAGGGTGTTTCTGGTAGAAACATCGGCGGCATGGATACCGCCGCATAGCCTACATGGTTGTATTTATAGCGTTTTCTGGAAGAAACACCCAGTATCAGGGACACTCTCGAAAAGTGCTGAATGGTTGCGTTGTTGTGCAGGCAGTGGGCTCACGCCGGCGGCACCTCGGCCAGGACAGCGGTAAGCAGGGTCCAGAAACGGGCAACCGAGGGAATATGCACCCGCTCATCCGGTGAATGGGGGAAACGGATAGTGGGCCCGAAAGAGATCATGTCCAGCCCGGGATAGGTTCCGGCCAGGATGCCGCACTCCAGGCCGGCATGGATGGCGCCGATGCGGGCCTCCCGGGCGAAACAGGCCTGATAGGCTCGGCGGGTGATCTCCAGGATGGGCGAGGCCGGATTGGGGCGCCAACCCGGATATTCACCATCTATCCGTCCAGTGGCACCCGCCAGGCGGAACAGGGAGAGGTGATTGCGACAGATCTCCTCCGTCGCCGAATCCACCGAGCTGCGCACCAGATTGTGTATCGTCACCTCGCCATCCATGGCCTGCACGATACCCAGGTTACTGGAACTCTCCACCAGTCCCGGCATACTGTCGCTCATGCGTAACACACCACATGGCGTGGCACAGACCAGATCTATCACACGCTGTGAGGTGGGCTTGTCGATCAGGCCGGGCAGCGGTTCCGGATCCGCTTCCAGGGTCAGCTGCAGACCGGGATCGGCCACCGCCAGCTCTTCGCTAAAGATGGCGCCCCACTGTTCGACCAGCGCCGCCAGTTCAGCACCCTTGTCTGCCGCCACCGCAACCCGGGCAAAGGCCTCTCGCGGGATGGCGTTGCGCATGTTTCCCGCATCCAGCATCACCAGCCGCAGATCCAGCCGTGCCACCGCATCCCGCAACAAGCGAAACAGCAGCTTGATCGCGTTACCCCGTCCAAGATGGATATCCACACCGGAGTGGCCGCCTTTGAGGCCGGTCACCGACAGCCGAAACCCCTTCAGACCGCTTCCGGCCACCTCCATTCGATACGACAGACGACCAGTCACATTGGCACCACCGGCACAGCCGATGCAGAGTTCGCCCTCCTCTTCCGAATCCGTATTGATCAGGATCGTACCCTGCAACAGACCCGGCTGCAGGCCGGAGGCCCCATCCATGCCATCTTCCTCGTTACAGGTGAACAGGGCCTCCAACGGGCCGTGAATCAGATCATCCGCGGACAGCACGGCGAGCATGGCGGCAACACCGATGCCGTTGTCCGCGCCCAGGGTGGTGGCGTCAGCGGTGACCCAGTCGCCTTCGATGTGGGCGCTGATCGGATCGCGGGTAAAGTCATGCTCGCTGCCGGCATTGGCCTGGGGCACCATATCCAGGTGCCCCTGCAGGATCACGCCGGCACGTCCCTCCATGCCCGGCGTGGCGGCTTTGCGAATGATGACATTGCCCACCGGGTCACGCTCGACATCCAGCCCCAGGCGCCGACCGACGGAGATCACATACTCCTGCACTGCCGCCTCATGGTGGGATGGACGGGGAATCTGCGTCAGCGCAGCGAACTGGCGCCACAATGGCGCTGGCGCCAGGGTCTCGATACTCTGATTCATGGGTTGGCCCTGTGAAAACTATACGGACGGGTACAAGGAGAAGGCTGCCCCCTGCCGCCATCTCCCGGAGGCGTCTGCAGCCAGGACGGCCGCAGTCGAGCCCCCAGGGATGGGTTTACGGCGTCCTCTGGGAGTGGACGGCAAGGGACAGCCCATTGCATCGGCAACCTCATCCGCTGGCCTGCGGATGACGCCGCTGCCACCACCAACCGCCGAGCAGGGTGAAGGCGATGCCAGTCAGCATGAACAGCAGGCTGGACCAGCCCAGCCGACCGTTCATGACCGGCGTGATCAACGACAGGCCGATGGTGAAGAGGGCGATCAGGATATTGTGTAACGCAACCCGGTTATTGGCGTAATAGGCGCAGAGGTAACCGCCTGTCGCCATCACCAGGAAGAACAGCGGCACGCCGAAGGCAAAGGCGATCAGCCCCTTGTTGGCGGCGACCAGGGGATGGGTCTTCATCATGATCGTCAACCAGGTGACGAAAAAGAGGAATACCACCTGGGCCAGCAACCCCAGCGCGATGATGGTGCCAATCCCCGCCAACAGGGCCTTCCAGCGAATCATGCTCTCTCCTCTCCCATCAACCTGCATCCAGGCCCTGCAGCATGGCGTCCAGCGCCGCCTCGTCCAGCACCTCGACGCCAAGGGCCAACGCCTTGCTCAGCTTGGAACCGGCATCGCTGCCGGCAACCAGATAATCCGTTTTCTTCGATACACTGCCGGCAACCTTCGCCCCCAGGGACTCCAGTTGCGCCTTGACCTGGCTGCGCGGCCTGCTCAGGGTACCGGTGAGCACGAAGGTCTTGCCGTGCAGTGGCTGCGCCCCGGCTGCCGGCCGCAGCACCGGCGACCAGTGGATACCAGCCTGGTCACGCAGGCGATCGATCACCTCCCGGTTGTGGGCCTGGCGGAAAAAGGCAGTGATGTGCTCTGCCACTACCGGGCCGACCCCTTCCACCAGGGAACGGCGCTCACTGCGCAGGTCATCCACCCCGGCCTGGCGCAGAGCCGCCAGACTGCTGAAGCGCGCCGCCAGCCGGCCGGCCACCTGGCGGTTGAGACCACGGATTTTCAGCCCCGCCAGCCAATCGGCCAGATCACCATCCACTGTGGCATCCGGATGCCCGGCCAGATAGTCGACGATGGCCCGGGCGGTGCTCTCCCCCACCCCTTTGACGCCCCGTTCCAGAATGAAGTCCTCGACCTGGGCCTTCATCAGCGGCTCCAGATCGCCGAAGTGACGGGCCAGGGCGGCGGCTGTCGCCTCACCCACCTCGCGAATACCCAGGGCATAGAGAAAACGGTTCAGACTGGTGCTGCGGCTGCGATCCAGCGCCGCCAGCAGGTTGCGGGCCGATTTTTCCGCCATCCGTTCCAGCCCGGCCAGCTGTTCCAGGGTCAGCTGGTAGAGATCGGCCGGGTCGTGTACCAGCTCCTGCTCCACCAGCTGGTCGATCAGCTTCTCGCCCAGGCCGTCGATATCCATCGCCTTGCGCGAGGCGAAGTGACGAATCGCCTCCTTGCGCTGGGCCGGGCAAAAGAGACCACCGGTGCAGCGAGCCACCGCCTCCCCCTCGGGCTTAATCACCTCGGAACCGCATACCGGGCAGTGCTTCGGCAACTGCACCGGCCGGGCATCCGCAGGCCGTCGCACCATGACCACGCGCACGATCTCAGGGATGACATCACCGGCCCGGCGTACGTAGACCGTATCCCCTACCCGCACATCCTTGCGCCTCACCTCGTCGAAGTTGTGCAGGGTGGCATTGCTGACCACGACACCGCCGACGGCCACCGGCTGCAGCCGCGCCACCGGCGTCACCGCACCGGTGCGGCCCACCTGCCACTCCACCGCCTCCACCTGGGTCAGTGCCTCCTGGGCCGGAAACTTCCAGGCGATGGCCCAGCGCGGTGCCCGGGAGACGAAACCGAGGTGCGCCTGCTGATCCAGCCGGTCCACCTTGAATACCACGCCATCGATCTCATATGGCAACGCCTCGCGCCGTTGCCCGATCTCCCGGTAGTAGGCGATACAGCCCTCGATACCGGTCACCACCTTCAGCTCTGGAGAGATCGGAATGCCCCATGGCTGCACCTGCAGCACCGAGGCCGTGTGGCGGTCTGCCAGGGGGCCGGGGGTCACTTCACCGAAGCCGTAGCAGAAGAAGGCCAGCGGGCGCTTCGCCGTGATCCGGGGATCGAGCTGGCGCAGACTGCCGGCGGCCGCATTGCGGGGATTGGCGAAGGTCTTTTTCCCCGCCCGGCGTGCCCGCTCGTTGAGAGCCTCGAAACCGGCCTTGGGCATGAACACCTCGCCACGCACCTCCAGCACTGCCGGCCACCCCTCACCCAGCAGTCTCAGGGGGATCGACCTGATGGTGCGGACGTTTGCGGTCACATCCTCCCCGGTGAAGCCATCGCCCCTGGTGGAGGCCTGCACCAGAACCCCCTGCTCGTAACGCAGATTGACCGCCAGGCCGTCCAGCTTCGGCTCAGCAGCATACCTGACTTCCTCACCCGCGGGCAGCTTCAGCCGCTCTCTCACCCGGCGTTCGAACTCCCGCATCTCCGTCTCATCGAAGGCGTTGTCCAACGACAGCATCGGCAGCTTGTGGCGCACTTCGCCAAAGGCATCGAGGGGCTTCGCGCCGACCCGTTGGGTTGGCGAGTCGGGCCTGATCAATTCTGGATATTCGGCCTCCAGCACCTGCAGCTCACGCAACAGCCGATCGTATTCACTGTCGGGGATCAGTGGGTCGTCCAGCACGTAGTACTGGTAATTGTGCCGGTCGAGTTCCTGCCGCAGCCATGCCGCCCGCTCACTGGCTTGTTCGGGAACACTCATTTGCGCTGGCGCGCCAGGCGGATCTGGCGGCTGTGCTCGGTAATCTCTTCGCGGATGTGTTCGATGGTCTGGTGGCTCAGGTCACTGTGGCTTTCGTCCTGAATCTCACCATCCAGCATGGCGGCGATGCGCTCGGCAGCCGCCAGCATATCGTCGAAGATCTCCATGCCATTCTTGGTTCCCGGCAGTTGCGTAAACAGGGTGACGCCGGGGGTGGAGAAATCACTCATGTTCTCGAACGGAAAGATGCCCGGTTCGACCAGGCTGGCCATGCTGAAGCTGGGGGTTCGCCGGTCTGAACCGGCCTCATAGCGATGAAAGATCTGCATCTCACCGGGCTCCATGCGGATCTCCCGGGCCACATCCATGATCGCATCGCCACTGGCCTGGCCACTGCGCACCCGTATATTCAATTGCAGGATCATGGTTGGCAGACCCTCTGCCGCTGGCGCGGTATGGTCGTCGAACGAGAACGAGATCTGTTCGCCCTCCGGCGCCACAGGGCGCTCATCCCGCTCTTCCTGTACCAGTTGATCCAGTTGCCCCAGGGCCTGATCCAGCTCCGCATCGTCCATCGCCGGGGGACTGCCGTCAGCCTCCATCATCGGCGTCTCCTGCCAGGCCGGCTCCCGCCGCCCCTGCTCCTGTTCCTGCATCTCCCGGCGGATCGCATGGACCCGCTGGCTGGTCTTCTTGTGCCGATCCCACAGATAGATACCGAGAATCACCGCGATTCCCGCCAGGAACAGAATCAGTCGTAAGATATCCGCGTCCATATGCCCTGCCATCGAGTTGCTTCCGGTCACCAGCCCGTGAACCGGAACCCTTGTTCAATCGTAACTGTAGACCCGGCCAAATGATCTATTCGGCTTCGGCAGACGGCTGAAGCAGCTGATCGGGGACGCCGTGAATCCGTCCCTGGAGGCTTCGCGGCGACATCCTTGTCGCCGAGACCCCGATCAGTCGCCCCAGCCACCTGCCTTCGGTAACCAATGTGGTTCTGGTCGGCTACATTGCAGCCATCTGTGCCGCCTCATCCACATCCACCATCACCAGCCGCGATACGCCGGGTTCATGCATGGTCACGCCAGACAGCTGATTGGCGATCTCCATGGTGATCTTGTTATGGGTGATGAAGATGAACTGTACCCGATCAGACATGGATTTTACCATCTCGCAGAAGCGGCCCACATTGGCATCATCCAACGGCGCATCGACCTCATCCAGCATACAGAAAGGAGCGGGATTGAGTTCGAAAATCGCGAACACCAAAGCCACAGCGGTGAGAGCCTTCTCACCACCGGACAGCAGGTGGATGCTGGAGTTGCGCTTGCCTGGCGGGCGCGCCATTACAGTGACGCCGGTATCCAGCAGATCCTCACCGGTCAGCTGCAGATAGGCGTGGCCGCCACCGAACAGGCGGGGGAACTTCTCCTGCAGCCCGTTGTTCACCTTGTCGAAGGTCTCCTTGAAACGGGTGCGGGTCTCCCGGTCGATCTTGCGAATGGCGTTTTCCAGGGTTTCGAGGGATTTGGTCACATCCTCATGCTGGGCGTCCAGATACTGCATGCGCTCGGACTGCTCCTGAAATTCATCGATGGCGGCCAGGTTGATCGGTCCGAGGCGACGGATGCGGTTATCCATCCGTTCCACTTCCTGCTGCCATTGAGCCTCCGTGGCGTCCCCCGGCAGTTCCATGAACAGCTGCTCACGCTGAAAGCCGGTCTCGTTCAACTGCTCTTCCAGCGTCTTGCCCCGGATCAGCACCTCCTGCCGCTGCATCCGCGCCTGGTCCAGGCTGCTGCGGCGCTTCTGCACTTCCTGCTCGGCGCCGGCGCGCTGCTGCTCCAGCCCCCGCAGGCGGGCGTCGATCTGCTCCAGTTCGCTGCGTGCGGCAGCCAGCTCCTGCTCTACGCTGACCCGTTGCTGCAGTAACACCTCCAGCTGCTCCGACTGCGCCTGCAGGGGGGCCTGGCGCTCCTCCATATTGCGCTTCAGCTCTTCCCGCCGTTGCACCAGCATCTCCAGCTGGCTCTGCATGCGCGCCAGGTTCTGTTGCAACGACTCCCGCGAGGAGCGCATCGATTCGATGCGCAGGGCCATCTCGTGGGCCTGGGTACGCTGTTGCCGGGCCTGCTCACGTATGGCATCCAACCGCTCACGCAGCTCGTCCCGACGGCGCACCAGCTCCTCCCGCCTGCTGGCCAGGGTCTCCATCTCTTCCAGTGCCTGGTGCAGCCGTTCGCGCGCGGTCTCCAGCGCCTCCCGGCCCTGTTCCAGCTGCTGGTTCAGCTCCTGCTGCTCCCGTTCGATATGGGCGCGGCGGTTGCGCAGATGCTCTTCCCGAGTGCGCTTTCCGGCCAGGGCAGAACGGATATCGGACAAGGCCCGGTTGCTTTCATTCAAATGACTCTGCGCTTCGTCCCTGGACTGCTCCAGAATGGCGAGGCGTTCCCGGCCGGCATCCATCTCTTCACCGAGCAGTGCCACCCGTTCCTCCAACTGACCGATCTGCTGGTTCAGGGTGCGAATCTCCTGCTCTCGAGCCAACACACCGGAAGTGGAGCCCTGCTCCCGGCTGACCCGCAACCAGTTGGGCCCCAGCCAGATCCCATCCCGGGTCACTACCGACTGACCTGGAGCCAGTTCCCCGCGCATCTGCAGGGCCTGGGGCAGATCCTCCGCCGTGAGGATGCCGTGCAGCAAACTGGTCAACGCGCCATCGGCGCGTACATGGCGTGCAAGGCCCTCATCCGGGTCACTGCCACCAGCGATCTCCAGCAGCGTCACACTGCTTTCATCCAGTGCCTCTACCGCTCGGGACAGATCATCCAGACGCTCCACGCAGATGGCCTGCAGATGAAATCCCAGCACGGCCTCCACCGCCTGTTCCCAGCCCGCATCCACTTCGATCTGTTCCGCCAGTCGCGCGGCCCGCTCCAGTCCCTGTTCCTGCAGCCATGTGTTGATGCCGTCCTGTTTGCCCAGGGCCGCCTCCTGCAGCGCCTCCAGAGAGGCCAGCCGGCCACGGGCTGTCTGCAGTTCGGCTCGGGCTGAATCCAGCGCACTGCCACGCAGGCTGTTCTCTTCCCGCTTGATGGTGATCTGCTCTGCGATCTGCTGCAGTTGCTGCTGCATCCTCTCGGCCTCGGACTGGCTCTCCACTTCCCGTCCGGCCAACAGCTCGATCTCTTCCTGCAGGCGGGGATCGTCCAGGCGCTGCAGCTCTTCGCCATAGCGTTCGATACGCCGTTGCAGATTCTGCTCCTGCTGCTCCAGGTGGTTGATTCGGGTGCGCTCCACCTGGGCGGTCTGGGCCGGTTCCGCCGCCTGGCGGTTGAAGGTCTCCCATTCGGACTGCCAATCCTGCATCGCCTGTTCCGCATCGGCCAACCGTTCCTGGGCCGTCTCTTCGATCGCCTGGATCTCCTCCAGCTGCGGCTCCTCCTCTGCCAGGATCCGGTTCAGCTCCTGCAGCCGCGCTTCATCCTGCTGCCGATGATCGGACGATTCCTGCCACGCCTGTTCCGTCTGATGCAGTTCATGCTCGAGCTGGGAGCGGCTTTCCCGGGCAAACTGGATCGCCTGCTCCAGGCGGGAAATATCGCTGCCTACGGCGTAGAACTTACCCTGTACCTCATTGAAGCAGTCGTTGGCCTGGGCGTGATGCTCGCGCTCATGCTCGATCTCCGCCTCCAGCCGGCGCTGGGCCGCTATGGCGGCATCCAGATCGGTCTCCTGCTCACTGATGGCCTGGTCCCGCTGTTGCAGCTCCTGATCCAGCGTACGCCAGCGCAACGCCAGCAGTTCGGCCTGCAGACGCCGTTCCTGTTCCTTATACTGTTTGTATTTCTCCGCCGTCGCCGCCTGCCGTTGCAGATGTTGCAGCTGCTTCGCTATTTCTTCCCGTAAGTCATTGAGCCGGTCAAGATTCTCCCGGGTCCGGTTGATTCTGTTCTGGGTCTCCCGGCGGCGCTCCTTATATTTCGATATACCGGCGGCCTCTTCCAGAAAGGCGCGCAGGTCTTCCGGCTTCGCTTCGATCAGGCGTGAAATCATGCCCTGTTCTATGATCGAATAACTGCGCGGACCCAGGCCGGTACCCAGAAACAGATCGGTGATATCCCGCCGACGACAGCGCACGCCATTCATAAAATAGCTGGACTGTCCGTCACGGCTGACCTGGCGCTTCACCGAAATCTGGCTGTATTGGGCATACTCCCCGCCAGCCCCCCCGTCCGAGTTATCGAATACCAGCTCGATACTGGCCGTACCGACCGGTTTACGGGAGGTGGAGCCATTGAAAATCACGTCGGCCATGGATTCGCCGCGCAACATCTTGGCGGAACTCTCCCCCATCACCCAACGCACCGCATCGATGACATTGGATTTCCCACAGCCATTGGGGCCGACGATCCCAATCAGATTGCTGGGCAGCAGTACGGTGGTTGGATCGACGAAGGATTTGAATCCCGCCAGTTTGATCTTCTCGAGTCGCATAGGGCGCTAAGGTTACCGGCAGGAAGGCCGGGGCACAAGCAGGAAATTACTTAAAGTTTACTATTAAATCAGACATATATTTATTTGAAATATCAATTATATCACGCCTATTACCCATCCATGATGAAGTCGAAGAAAAGCCATTAGGACAATACTGATTCAGGCTTGTCGCAGGGTTGTTGACCCCTATCAGGGCGTCTGCGGCCAGGGATGGCTACAGTCGAGTCCCATGGATGGGTTTATGGTGTCCCCAGTAGAGGTCAACAGCCCCTCTCCTTACTGAGGAAGAATGTGATTGACCGGGCGCACACATTTATCCCATACGTCGTCGCGGGGAGGACACGACCAATTCGGACACACCATAACCGGAGCTGTCCTCGACATATTGAATGGGCTGTACTGCCACCGGATTATCTCCGTATAATCCCACGTTTTTCCTTCCACACAGCGGAATCACAAGCATGCCCAGCCAGCCGAGCAAGACCCTGGAGACGTTCGAAAACCCACAGCCGGAGCGGGACTATACGATCCGCATCCGGGTGCCTGAATTCACCTGCCTGTGTCCCAAGACCGGCCAGCCTGATTTTGCCGAGATAACCATCGAGTATGTAGCCGACAAGCTATGCGTGGAGTTGAAGGCGCTGAAGATGTACATCTGGTCGTTTCGCGATGAAGGCGCATTCCATGAGGCCGTCACCAACCAGATCCTGGATGACCTGGTGGCTGCCATCCATCCCCGTTTCATGCGCCTGACCGCAGACTTCAACGTACGCGGAGGCATCTACACCACGGTCGTTGCAGAACATCGCGACCCGGCATGGCAGGCCCCGGCACCGGTCAGCCTGCCGTAGCCCATGTTGTGAGTCCCAGCGGCAGGCAGCGCCGGAACGCTGCCTGGCTGCAGGGGCTGCGGCGGTTACTGTTTGGCGGCACCCGTCCCGGTCAGCAGCTCCAATGCCTGTTTGGCAAAAGGCGTATTCGGATAGTTGGCTCTGACTCGCTTCAGGACCTTTGCGCCCTGCTCGGTCTTGCCCACCTTCATCAGAGCATGGCCGAGATGATAGGCGATTTCCGGGTTTTCCGGCGCCTTGGCCATTGCCTCCTGAAGTAACGGGATCGCTTTGTCGATGGCACCGAAGCGTACCAGCGCCCAGCCATAAGTATCCGTAATCTCGGATCGTTCAGGCGCTTGCTCGTATGCCTGCCGGGCCAGTTCGAGTGCACGCTCGTTTCCGCTTCGCTGATAGAGCCAGGCCAGGTTGTTCAATGCCAGCAGGCTGTCGGGATTCCGCTTCAGCACTTCTTCATACTGCTCGATCGCCTTGGCTTCATCACCACTCTCCTGCAACAGCACTGCATAGGTAGTGCGCATAGCGAGATCATCCGGGCGCTTTTGCAGCCAATCGGCAAGGACGGCCACCCCCTTATCCCGCTCACCAAAGGCGAGATGCATGCGCGCCAACTGGGCGGCGACCTTGGCCGTCGGTGTTGCCGCATACGCCTTTGCAAAGGCCGCCAGTGCCTTTTGGGGCTTCTTCTCCCGCAGCAGCACCGTCCCTTCCAACTCATAACCAGAACCCTTTTCCGGGTAATGTTGCTGGATGCTCTTGGCCACTCTCATTGCCTGCTCAAGATTCCCTTCCTGCATTTCCATGGCACCGAGCGCAACCAGGGCGGGAAATGAATTGGCATCCAACTCCAACGCCTTCTGCAGGCTGCCTCTGGCGGCAGCCATGTTCCCTGCGCGCCGCTGGGCGGTGGCCAACAGGAGAAAATTCTTCGCCGTCGGCTGTAGTCGGGTCAACTGATCCAAACTGCGTACAGCGCTATTCACCTCTTTCGCTGCCAGTTGAGCCGCACCCAGGTTGCGCATTGCAATGGGATCGTCTGGATTTTCGCCGGCGGTCTCACTGGCGGCACGTAATGCCTTCAGTGCCTCCCCCCGCCGGAGATACACCTGGGTCAGCATGATTCCCGGTTTGATCGACCGTGGATTGCTGCTCTGAGCCCGCTCCAACCAGCTGATGACGCCAGCGGCGTCATTCTTACGCTCGGCGATCCCTGCCATACCAACCAACGCGGCGAGATCGGACGGGGCCTTCGCCAGCACCGATCTGAAGTGCTTTTCCGCTGCATCCAATCGACGGTTTTTCAACTCGATCCTGGCCAGGTTCTTCTCGGCGGTGACGAACCCGGGATCGACTTCCAGGGCCCTGTTGAACGACTCTTTCGCTTTCGTTTCATCCCCTGCCGCCAGATAGGCCAGCCCGCTCAAGTTGTAGGCGAGCGGATTCTTCGGCATGCGCTGCTCTAGTGCCTTGCTCGCTGCCAACGCCTTATCGATCTCTTTGTTACGCAAATGAGACAACACCAGCAACACATCCGCCTGCACCAGGTCCTGATCCAGGTCGACCGCCAACTGCAATTCATCGATGGCACCTGTCGTTTTCCCTTGTGCCAACAACCCGAAAGCCAGCTGGGCTCGCAGTGAGGCAAGCTTGGGCGAGATTTCGACTGCCCGGCTCAACAACTCGGCCCCCTCCTGGAAACGTCCACTCTGCAGGTATGCATTGCCCAGCATGGCAAGCAACTGCGGATCCTTTGGCGCTGATTCGACAGCGGGCTGCAGTACCTCAATGGCTCGCGGTATCTGTTTCAGCTTGAGGCGGGCTGCGGCCAGCATCTTGATCACCGGGAGATGCTTCGGCATCGTCGCATACACTCGGGAGAGATATTCCTCCGCCAGCGCCAGTTCACCCCGTTGGTACAGTGTCGCGCCATAGATCAGTTGGCTTGGAATATGGCCCGGCAACGCTGCAAGCACCCGTTGCGCATGCTCTTCCGCCTGCGCCAGTTTCTGTTGCTGATAGGCGCTGGCCGCCGTTAGATATTCCAGGATCACGCTGTTTGGGGCGATGGTGTTAAGGACCTGCAGGTCGTTCTCCACCTGGTCGAAGCGGCGCAGCTGCAGGTTTACAGCAATCCTGACGAGCCGGCCTTGCAGGTTGGTTTTATTCAACGCAACGACCCGGTCGAAGTCTGCCAGCGCCGGTTCCAACCGGCCTGCCTGGCGTGCAAGCTCACCGCGCATCAACAGTGCCGGCACATCGTCAGGCGATTTCAGCAGCACCTGGTCCAGGATGCTTTTTGCCCTCTCCCGATCATTCTCCGCTACCGCAATCCGTGCCAGTCCGACCTGGGCTGACAGATTTTCCGGATCGGTTTTCAATGCCTGCTGGAATGCCGACTTCGACTCCTTCAGGTTCTGCAGCAACATGAATGCCTCACCACGCAGATTCATCAGTGAGGCCTGGATAGCAGCGGACTGGGTAGGATCGGGAACCATCTCATCGATGACCACCTTAGCCTTCTGCTGCAACATCAGGGCACGGCCCAGACCCACCTGCCAACGTGCTTTTGGCGCATGGAGTTTTGCCGCGCGCCGGAACTCTTTCTCGGCCGATGCGCCATCCCCCAACTTGAGATAACTCTCGGCCAGCATCAGCCTGGCCTCGGCATTGGATGGATCTTCCTGCAGGGCGTTTTTCAGCTGTATGACAGCGGAATTGACCTTGCCTTGTTGGAGAAATTGCCTGGCATCATCGAGATAGCCGCCAGCAGCCATCGAGTCGAAGCAGAGTCCCAGCGACAGCACCACTGATGCAGAAAGAGTCTTTAACTTCATTAGTTCTGTCCCGAAATGTATGAAAAGAGGGCCACTACCTCTGACCAGGTTGAAATAATTCAAGCTTCAAATAGTTATATTGTACTTCTTCAGCAGGTTGTACAAGGTCGGCCGGGTGATGCCGAGCATTTCCGAAGTGTGGGAGACATTGTTTTCAGAAAAGTTCAGTGCCCGAATGACCGCCTGCTTTTCCGCCGCCTCTCGCACTTCCCGCAGATTGAACGGCGCCTGTTCGATCTCCACGTCTTCCAACTCTAGGTCCTGCTCGGTAACATGGGTTCCGTCCGCCATGATCACGGCGCGTTTGATACGGTTTTCCAGTTCCCTTACGTTGCCCGGCCAGGCGTAGTGTTCCAGGAGTTCCAGTGCCCGCTGATTGAACCCCTTGACCGGGCGATTGAGTTGCTGGGCGAAGCGCTGCAGGAACCAACGGCCCAACACCACGCTGTCACCTCTCCGCTCACGCAGTGGCGGAACCCGGATGGTCGCCTCATTGATTCGATAATAGAGGTCTTCACGAAACTCCTTGTTGGCGATCATCTCCTGCAGATCGCGATGGGTAGCACACACCACCCGTACATCGACAGCGATTTCCTTGCGTCCACCTAACCGCTCGATCATTCGCTCCTGCAGGAAGCGCAGTAGTTTTGCCTGCAGGGCCAGTGGCATATCCCCCACTTCATCGAGAAACAGGATGCCACCCTCAGCCAGTTCGATTTTTCCCGGCGTGGTCTTAGTGGCGCCGGTAAACGCCCCGTTTTCATAGCCAAAAAGTTCGCTCTCGAGCAGGTTTTCTGGAATCGCAGCGCAGTTGATGGCAACCAGTCGACCTTCGGCCCGGTTACTCAGTGCATGCAGCGCCTTCACCAGGACCTCTTTACCCGTGCCACTCTCTCCAAGTATCAGCGTCGAGACGTCGGTCGGGGCCAGTTTCTCCACCATCTTGCAGGCCTTGATGATTTCCGGGCTGACGCCAATGACCCCTTCCAGAGGGGAGATATCATGTTGGCTACTGAGGCGGCGATTCTCCTGTTCCAGTCCATACAATCGCGCCGCCCGTTCGACAACCAGATTCAGCAGGTCGGGATCGATCGGCTTTTCATAGAAATCGTAGGCGCCGAGTCCGATCGCCCGCACGGCATTGTTCCGGTCATTGTGTCCGGTGACCACGATGACCTTGGTATCCGGCGCCAGTGTAAGTATCTCTTCCAGTATGGCAAATCCCTCGCTGACGCCACCTGGATCCGGTGGCAGGCCCAGATCCAGCGTTACTACCGCCGGTTCGAGACGCCGCAACTGAGCGATTGCCGTCTTGCGGTCGGCGGCCACCTCCACTTCATAATCTTCGAAGCTCCAGCGAAGCTGGCTTTGCAGACCTGGATCATCCTCCACGATCAACAATTTCTTTTCCTGTTCGCTCAAAATATTCACACTCCAATGTCGTCTAATAATTCCCGTTTCAGGAACCTATGTCGGCCAACGGCAACATAATCTTGAACAGGGTTCCCTTCCCCAGTTTGCTGAAAACATACACTTCGCCACCCACCGAATGAACGAATTCACGGCACTCGTATGCACCTATCCCCATCCCGGTCAGGCCCTTGGTCGAATCGAATGGACGAAACAGTCGTTCCCGTATGAACAATTCATCCATGCCGCTGCCACTATCCTCTATCAGTATCACCGCCTGGGACTCTTCCTGCCCCAGACATATTCGCACATGACCATCGGCATCGGTGGCATCCTGCGCATTCTGCACCACATGGCCAAGCACCGCCTCCATTCGATCGGGATCCGCATACACCCAGAGATCACCGGCATCCAGTTGTAGTTCCGGTACCGGCTGCTGAGCCGATTTGGCCTGCACCACACTCTCCAATACCTTGCACAACTCGACCGGGGTTCGTTTGTCATCCGGCGCAGCACTGCGCAGGTGGGCCATCAGGCGATTCATCTTGTTTACGGCATTACCGATGGTCTGAATGGCATCATCGATAAACTGAGGATTGTTCCGGTGCTTCTCGGCATTCCTGACCACCAGCGAGAGTTGAGCGATGAGGTTCTTCAAGTCATGGACGACGAAGGCAGAGACCCGGTTGAATCCCTCAAACTGCTTCGCATCGGCTAGCGCCTGTGCCGCCTCATACAGTGCCAGATAACTGGCGGCCTGCCTGCCCGCAGTCTTCAGCAAATCCAGGTTTTCCCAGTTCAATGAAATCTTCGCCCGCGGCCGGGTCAGTACGACGAAGCCCAGGACCTTGTCATCATGGATCAGGGGTACGATCAGCCACGCGCTATCCACGGCAAGCAGCCACTCCGGCAGTTCCAGCTCTTCGTAGACATCCGGCCGTTTTTGATACTCCTCGAGGTTCACGATCCATTGCCGCTGATCCAGGAAAGTGACCAATGAAGTCAGACCATCATTGTGGTTATCATGCATCTCCGGCGCGGGTTGATTGCGGTAGGCGGCAAGATGACAACCCCGCTTCTGGCTGGAGCAGAGCCATAGCAGACCACCGGAACTCTCGACGATCTCACCGAGCGCCCAGATCACTCGTTCAAACAGCGGTATCGTGGTGTCCTGCCCCGACAACAGCCGGATCAGACGCAGCCACTCCTCCCGGTAATCATAGCGGTAGCTGAAGAAATGCTTGTTGAAAAAAACCTTTGCCCGCGCCCTGACCTGGCCTGAAAAAAGCAGCGCCATCAACATCAGAATGGCGGCAAAAAAGAACACGATCTGCAGCACGGAGCCCCAAGCGCCACCATAGTGTTTTATGTAGTAGCCGGCAAAGGCCATCAACAGCATGTAGATGCCGGCACTGAGCAGTGTCGTGGTGTGGAACACCACGCGCCGGGAGATAAAGACATCTACCGACCAATCCGGGTTTCTCGCTGCCGACACCGCCAGCAGCGGCACTGCAATGGCATAGATGCCACCCCGCGCATACCACAGGTCCGGATCGATACGTTTGAACAGCAGGGCATCGGAGAAGAGATAGAAGTCGAACACGAACATGCTGCCGAGACCGAGGCACAGATACTTGATACCCCAGCGCTTCTCTGCAGAGGTGTTGCGATAGAACTGCTCGACCATCATCATGCCGGCAATGGCAACCGCCACCTGGGCCACGTAACGCATATCCAGAAAAATGAACCCCGGGGTCATCCAGTCTGGCAGCACCAACAATATATTGGCGACCACGATCACCCAGACAAGAAAACGAAAAATAGTCCCCCCGCCTCTGGCATGGGCCATCTTCGACAGCAGGCTGATCAGAAAGAGACACCAGGCAAGATTCTTCAATGCCTCGATGGACCAGATCATCCCCACCGGAATGATCTTGAAACCGGACTGCAGGGCCAACAGTGAGGCCCAGATGGTGGAGATAACCGCAGCCGCCAGCATCAGGCCGCCTTGCAACCGCCCGCGCCAACTGGTTATCAACAGCAAGGAAAGAACCAGAAAGAAGACCGCTGCAGTGGCAAAGGCGATAAAACCAAAATCAGACATAGGCAATCCGCCCATACATCATCGACACGGTTTTTACCGGCCCGCTCAACGTGCGCCCTTCCCCATCAGCACCACCTCTACGGTCTCCAGCAAGATGATCAGATCAAGGAAGATGCTGGCATTCTTGACATAGTAGAGGTCGTATTGCAGCTTCTGCTTCGCATCGTTCAGGGTGGACCCATATTGATAGCGCAGCTGCGCCCAGCCCGTTAGCCCCGGCTTGAGCCGATGCCGCTCACGGTAATAGGGAATATTCTTTTCCAGGTCCAGAACGAACTCCGGACGTTCGGGACGCGGCCCAACCAGGCTCATATCACCTTTCAGCACATTGTACAGTTGCGGAATCTCATCCAGCCGGGTCTTCCGAATGAAGGCACCAAGGCGGGTAACCCGGGTATCGTTGGTCTGCGCCCAGCGTGCCACACCATCGGCTTCGGCATCGGTCCGCATACTGCGGAATTTATAGACATTGAACGGGCGCCCGTTCTTTCCTACCCGCACCTGATGATAAAAGATGGGATCCCGCCCCCGAGACTCGATCAGACTGGCCAGTGACACCAGTATGAAAAAAGGTGAAAAACCCAGGATCATCAACAGGCTGACCAGGATATCCATCAACCGTTTGCCATTCTGTACCAGCACCCCCTGATAGAAACCCGGTGAAAAATAGATCCAGCTCGGATGCAGCAGATCGATATTGATACGCGAGGTCTCTTTCTCGAAAAAGGTAAGCAGATCGAGGATGAAAATACCCGACATCTTGCAATCGAGTATGTCATCAACAGGCAGGCCCCGGCGCCGGTCATCCACCGCGATGACGACCTCGTTCACTTCCAGCTCGGTGGCAAGCTCAAGCAGAGAGCCCGCCAACTCAACCTGTCTGTCATCGGGAATGACGTTGCTCCCCTCCTCCAGGCGGATGTATTTGACCACGGTAAAACCCAACTGGTTGGACTCCGTCTCTTCCAGTTCCGCAATGCGGGAGGCATTGACCCCGGTACCCAGAACCAGGACCCGCTGCTTGCGGGAATCGACACCGACGAAGTTGAAGAAGGCCGGCCGCAGCGTGAGCACACCGACAGTGGAAAGAAGCATGGCGAGTGCAAATACGCCACGTCCGAGGAACAGATCGGGAAAGGCATAGAACACCAGGCTCATCGCCATGGTGGCGAGAAAGAAACTGATCCCCAGCCTGACCAGGATAGCCGCCGCTCCCTCGACACCCCGCTGATAGAGCCCCATGGAGATCATCGACGACGACATCAGCAGCGCGTAGAGAATGGCCGAGGAATGGAGTTCCGGCTCGACCACAAGGTCACTGTTGTCGATCAGGCCAAGCCGCAGGTAGTACCCACCCAACATGCAAGCATAGAGCAATACCAGCTCGAGTACTCCCAGAAAGAGATAGACCTTCGAAATGTAGTGGCCAAAAATCCTGATCATCAGCAGCTTAGCTCTCGGTCAAAGGGGGCATTCTTCAACAGCGGGGAGGTTTTACCAAACACATGTGTCATCCATACACTCATCTATCTGCAGCTTTTTCCCCGGTATTCTCGATCGATTCCCATCAAATCGAAACTATTCAGCACTGTTCCTAAGCCACTGATATTGGCGGTTTCTGTAGAAAACGTCGGCGGCAGAGATGCAGCCTACAAGCCTACAGGGGTAAATTTATGGCTTTTATGGAAGAAATGGCCAATATCAGTGACGGTCTTTGTAAAGAGCTGAATAGTTATATCAAATCAACAAACCGGTTATACCATAAGTTCCATGAAAACGATTCCCAGGGGACGAAAAATATACAGGATAGCCATGGAACATAAAGCGGCGTCATACCCGTTCAACTTGAGCGCCTCAAGCATTTTAAAGAAAGCCGGGTACGTAGACGCTAAGGGGGTGACCAGGTCCGATACCCTGAATTGTCAAGCCGGCCATGACATAGCTGGTAGCGAGGCTGGAGCGCGCCGGGGACGCCGTAAACCCATCACTGGGGATCTCACGGTGCGCTGCCCCCACGGCTCCGGCCAGAGCCGATGTAGCATTTGTCAACTTGGCCGGGTTAATGGCAATAAAACCTGACTGTAGGTATTATTCGCTGCCTGACTGGCTGCGAGAGACAAGATTTTACGAACCCAAGGGGAAGTTACGATTATGTTTAATAAGGAAAAAGAAATTCGCATTGGAGTGCTGGGACTGGGCTACGTGGGACTGCCGCTGGCAGTGGAATTCGGCAAGAAGATCCCGACCGTCGGACTCGACATCAACGCCGACCGGATCGCTGAGCTGAAGTCAGGAAAAGACAGCTCGCTTGAAGTGGAGCCGGAAGAGCTGATCACGGCCAGTCAATTGACGTTTACCGCGGATCCAGAGGGTCTGCGTGACTGTAATGTCTATATCGTGACCGTCCCCACCCCGATCGACGATTACAAGCAGCCCGATCTGTCACCCCTGGTCGGCGCCAGTCAGATGCTGGGCAAGCTGCTCGACAAAGGGGACGTGGCCATCTTCGAATCCACCGTTTATCCGGGCGCCACCGAAGAGGTCTGCGTGCCGATCATGGAGGAGGTCTCGGGCCTCGCCTTCAACCAGGACTTCTTCATCGGCTACAGCCCTGAACGAATCAACCCGGGTGACAAGGAGCATCGCCTGGTCACGATCAAGAAGGTCACCTCAGGGTCCACCCCGGAGGTGGCCGATTTCGTCGATGACCTGTATCGCCAGATCATCACCGCCGGCACTCACAAGGCGAGCAGCATCAAGGTGGCGGAAGCGGCCAAGGTAATCGAAAATACCCAGCGCGATGTCAACATCGCATTGATCAACGAACTGGCCCTGATCTTCAACCGCCTCGGCATCGACACCCTGGAGGTGCTGGAAGCGGCCGGCAGCAAATGGAATTTCCTCCCCTTCCGTCCGGGCCTGGTCGGGGGCCACTGCATTGGCGTCGACCCCTACTATCTTACCCACAAGGCGCAGGCCATCGGCTATCAGCCCGAGATCATCCTGGCCGGACGCCGCATCAATGACGGTATGGGGGCCTATATCGTCGGCGAGGTGGTGAAGCTGATGATCAAGAAGCGGTTGCAGGTCGCCGACGGCCGGGTACTGGTCCTGGGCCTCACGTTCAAGGAGAACTGCCCTGATCTGCGCAACACCCGGGTAGTCGACATCATCGCCGAGTTTCAGAGCTACGGCACCCAGGTGGACGTGTACGACCCCTGGGTGGATCCACAGGAGGCCCAGCACGAATACGGCATTGAGCCAATCGAAAAACCGGAGCCTGGTCAATACGATGCGGTTCTGCTCGCCGTATCGCACCGGGAGTTCGTCGCCATGGGCGCGGATGAACTGCGTGCCCTGTGCAAGCCGGAAGGGGTGTTGTATGACGTCAAACACATCCTGCCGGTCGAAGCTTCGGATGGCAGGCTTTAAGATCAGACGACCCAAACAGCCCGCGGCAGCTCTCGCAGTTGCCTGATTTGCCGCGGGCTGTCTCTACAGATCAACTGTTTCCGATACATGAAATGAAGATCCTCATCACCGGCAGTGCCGGGTTCATCGGCTCGGCTCTTGCGTTACGGTTACTGCAACGCGGTGACCAGGTGATCGGCATCGATTGCCTGAACGACTATTACGATGTCGAACTGAAAAAGGCCCGGCTGGCACGCACCCTGTCTCATCCGGCCTATACCGACCTGCGGATTCACCTGGAAGACCGGCAGGCGATGGCTGAAGCCTTCCGGCGCCACCAGCCAGACCGGGTGGTCAACCTGGCGGCCCAGGCCGGCGTGCGTTACTCCATCGACAACCCGGCCGCATATGTGGATACCAATCTGGTCGGCTTCGGCAACGTCCTGGAGGGGTGCCGCCAAAACGACGTGGAGCACCTGGTCTATGCCTCCAGCAGCTCGGTGTATGGCGCCAACACCCGCATGCCATTCTCTGTACACGACAATGTGGACCATCCTGTAAGCCTCTATGCTGCGAGCAAAAAGGCCAATGAGCTGATGGCCCATACCTACAGCCACCTGTTCAACCTACCCACCACCGGCCTCCGCTTCTTCACCGTATATGGCCCTTGGGGCCGGCCGGATATGGCTCTGTTCAAGTTCACCCGCAGCATCCTGGCAGGTGAACCGATCGACGTCTTCAACTATGGCCGGCACCGCCGCGATTTCACCTTTATCGATGACATCGTGGAGGGGGTGATACGGGTGCTGGACCGGACTGCCACAGCAAATCCGGAATGGGATGGAAATGAACCGGACGCCGCCAGCAGCCGGGCGCCCTATCGCCTCTACAACATCGGCAACAACCAGCCGGTGGAGCTGATGCATTATATCGAGGTGCTGGAACAGTGCCTGGGGATGGAAGCGGAGAAAAACCTGCTGCCCCTGCAGCCCGGCGATGTCCCGGACACCTATGCCGACGTGGCGGACCTGGTACGCGACACCGGTTACCAGCCCGACACTTCAGTTGAGGAAGGGGTGCGGCGTTTCGTCGAGTGGTATCGCTCCTACTACCGGGTCTGACCCGGTCTGCCGTCGGGATGACCCCGAACCGGCAGTAGCCCAGGGGGCTATCCCTGCTCTGCGGCCATTCCGCCGAACAACTCCAGCAGGCGCGGGATGAATCGGCCCAGCTCCAGGGACATCAGGGCAAAATCGACGTCGAAGCGGGTCACCGCATCTTCCGCCTCGGCCTCGGCCGCCTCCTCCTGGATCACATCGAGGAACTTCAAGCGTCGGATGCTGAGATCCTCAGCCAGCACGAGGGCCAATCGTTCATGCCATTCCAGGGCTACCCGGACCAGTTGCTTCCCCGCTTTCAGATGGGCCTTGATTTCATCCCCGGTCAGATCCTGCCGGCGGCAACGGACGATTCCCCCATCCTCCATCGGATCCCGCAATTCACATTCATCCCCCAGTTGAAACTCCACCGGCAGTGGCTGTCCCTCCAGCCAGCCGGTCATCACCGCTGCCGGTGACTGCACCACCTCCAATGGTGTGACCGGGAAACTGCCCAGGGTCTCCCGTAGCAAACCGATCAACTCCTCTGCCCGTTTGGCCGACACGGCATCCACCACCAGCCAGCCGTTCCGCTGGTCGATATAGGCAAACACCCGGGTGGACTTGCTGAATGCCTGAGGCAACAGCTCGAGCATGATGCCGTCTTTCAACTCCTCCTTCTCCCGCCGGCGGATCTTACGTCCTTCCGCCTCCTCCAACTGGGCTATCTTCTCCCCCAGCTGCTCCCGCACCACTGCAGCCGGCAGTACCTTTTCCTCACGCCTGGCGCAAAGCATGATGCAGTTGCCCGCCGCATGGGTAAGCAGACTCCCTTCACGCCCCAGCGGACGATCCCAGCCCAGAGTGGCGCTCTCCAGCGCACCGCATGCCCTGCTCTGCCGGGTCAGCAGCTGCTCATGCAACTGTTCTGGGGAGAGATCGAAAGGGCCATTCAGACGATACAGCTGTAGATTTTTGAACCACATGAATCAGATGCTCCCAAAAGTTCGGAATTATGACGAAGAGGGACCACACATGCCACCACCCAAAGGCACTGTTGGCTTGATATTCTGACAACAAAGCCGCATGTTGCAAAAGCAAGAAATGAATTCGTCAGATCAACAGGGAGACCAGCGATGCCGAACATCCGCCCACCCGCCGTAGCGGGGCTGTTTTACCCCGCTGAACCAGAACGACTTCACACCGAGGTGCGGCACTATCTTGCCGATGCCACCCCTGGGCAGGTCGGCAAACCGAAGGCGCTGATCGCTCCCCACGCCGGCTATGTCTACTCCGGGCCAGTGGCTGGCAACGCCTATGCCCAACTCACCGGCCATGGAGACGAAATCCATCGGGCGGTGATCCTGGCCCCGGCCCACCGCATGGTCTTTCACGGCCTCGCCCGCAGCAGCGCAGATTACTTTCGCACTCCCCTGGGGGACATTCAGGTGGATCAGGAGGCGATAGCACTGATCTCCGATCTGCCCCAGGTCCACCTGATGGATGCAGCTTTCGACAATGAGCACAGTATCGAGGTCCAGCTGCCCTTCCTGCAGGAGACGCTGAACGATTTCCGTATCATCCCGCTGCTGGTGAGCGACGCCCGGCCAGACGAGGTGGAGCAGGTACTGGAGCGGTTGTGGGGCGGAGACGAGACCCTGATCGTCATCAGCTCCGATTTGAGTCACTACCTGGACTATGACAGTGCCCGGGAAATGGACCGGGAGGCGACGGCGGCCATAGCGGCGATGGAACCGGCGGCATTGAATCACCACCACGCCTGCGGCAGGACACCGATCAGCGGGCTGCTGCTGGCTGCCCGGCGACACCAACTCCAGCCCACGGTGCTGGATCTGCGCAACTCCGGCGACACCGCAGGTCCCCGCAACCAAGTCGTAGGATATGGTGCATATGCATTCTCGTGAATACAGCGATGAAGAGCGGTCACAGCTGCTACAACTGGCCGCGGCCTCTATCGAACACGGCCTCCAGCAGGGGCGTCCACTAACGGTCGATCCGGCCGACTATCCGGAAAAATTGCGCGCCCGGCGGGCCAGCTTCGTCACACTCAACCGTAACGGCAACCTGCGCGGCTGTCTCGGTCATCTGGAGGCGACCCAGCCACTGGTGCAGAACGTTGCAGATAACGCCTTTGCCGCCGCCTTCAGGGACCCTCGCTTCCCGCCACTGAGTCCGGCGGAGCAGCAGGAGTTGGAGATCCACATCTCCATTCTGACGCCGGCAGTGGCGATGACGTTCAACTCAGAGGCGGACCTGATCCGGCAGTTGCGGCCCGGTATCGACGGCCTGATCCTCGAAGATGGCTCCTACCGGGGCACCTTCCTTCCTTCGGTGTGGGAGTCCCTGCCGGACCCCCACGTATTTCTGCGCCATTTGAAGCGGAAGGCCGGTCTGCCGGAGAATTACTGGTCGGAAACGCTGCGTGCCTACCGTTATGAGACGGAGTCATTCTCTACACAGGAGAGATAACCGGCCAGGCCCTGAAGCGGCCCCGCTTCAGCCAGGAGGGATGGCATCCTGTTGTATGCAGGTATGATCCTTCGCCCTGAAAAAATGCCATGGAGCGAGGACCACCACGGATGAAAAGCAAACGGCATTTCATACCCATGGCGGATTCCATTAGAATTCCCCGATGCATGTCATCGACCACTGGGCCAACCCACCTGCAACGCTCTCGTTCACCGATCCCGCAACCCTGCACCTATGGCTGATCGATCTGACGTCACCGATGGATGGCCGGCAGCAACTGCTCACTGCCGACGAAATGCAGCGGGCGGCACGCATGCAGCGGGACACCGATCGACACCATTTCATCCAGGCCCGGGGCGCCATGCGCGCGATTCTCGCCCGCTACCTTGACTGTTCCGGCGACAGGCTGCTGTTTGACTACGGCCCGCTGGGCAAACCGGCACTGGCCTCCCCAGCCAGCGAGTTACAGTTCAACCTCACCCACGCAGACGGCCTGGCCCTGCTTGCCATCTCTCATAGCGCGCCGGTGGGTATCGATCTGGAACCGGACAAGAGGCGAAAAAATGCCCGCGCCATCGCCCGCAGGGTGTTCGATCAGGCCCTTCTGCAACAGCTGGAGCAGTTGCCGGAGAGCATCTTTCAGCACCGGTTCATCAGCCACTGGTGCCGCATGGAGGCCTGTGCCAAGGCCCTTGGCAAAGGCGTCTTCAGCCCGGCAGAGCAGGCGTTGTCCTATTTCGACTTCGAGCCCTTGGCGGGTTGGGTGGCAGCGGTTGCCTCTCCACAGCCGCTGCCAGCTGCCGGGAGATGGCACTGCTTCCGCTTCTCATCATCATGAATGGATCGATATCGACTATACGGGGGGTTTCAAATGACAGAAAAATCGAGGACAATGGCCGCCTTCATTCGACCTGGATCCGTGGATAGAGAGGGTGCGGTGCGCAACAGCTTACGCCATCGGCCTTGGTGAACCCACCGCTTCAGGTCCAGGGACAAGGTTGTTGAGGAGAGACCTCGGCACCGCATAACAATATCAAAGGCACGCCATGGAATTTCTGCAGATACTGATCCTCTCCCTGATCCAGGGGTTCACGGAGTTTCTGCCCATCTCCAGCTCCGCTCACCTGATCCTGGCCCCCCACCTGTTTGGATACCAGGATCAAGGGTTGGATTTCGATATCTCCCTGCACCTCGGCTCGCTGCTGGCGGTGATCATCTATTTCCGCGCCGATATCACCCGCATGCTGACCGACCTGTTGCGCTCATTTGGACCCAACGGCCGGCCAACCAGGGACGCCAATCTGGCCTGGATGATCATCATAGCCACCGTTCCCATCGTCATCATCGGGGGCGCCTTCAAGGGCCTGGTCGGCACCGACCTGCGCTCGACCCTGGTGATCGCCCTGGCCACCATCTTTTTCGGCCTGCTGCTCTATTGGTACGATCTGAAGGGACGACGCAACCGGGACGAATACAGCATCGCCTGGAAGGACGCCTTGATCATCGGCCTGTTCCAGGCCCTCGCCATCATTCCAGGCACTTCCCGCTCCGGCATTACCATGACCGCTGCCCTGATGCTGGGCCTGACCCGCCAGGCCGCCGCCCGCTTCTCCTTTCTGCTGGCGATCCCCACCATACTGATGTCGGGGGCACTGGTGATATTGGAACTGATTCAGTCCAACACCGAGGTGCAATGGGGAGACCTGCTGATTGGCGCCACCCTCTCCTTCATCAGCGCTTATCTCTGCATCTTTTTCTTCCTCAAGTTGATCGAACGGATGGGCATGCTCCCCTTCGTCGTCTATCGGCTGCTTTTGGGAGGAGTGCTGCTGTTATACCTCTAAGGGGCCTCTGAGCAACTCATGAACTCGTATCATGTGTGCAGAATGCCCGGTTTCTGCTTAGTGGCGCCCTAAAGGTTCATGACCCGCTACCGTTGCCAGACCAACGGGGCAATCTGAATAATGGAACTATCATCGATGAAACAAGAACCACGAAGCATTCTCGTCACAGGCGGTGCAGGCTTTATCGGCTCGGCATTGATACGCTATTTGATCGGCAACACCGACACCAGGGTCGTCAATGTGGATGCCCTGACCTATGCCGGCAACCTGGAATCCCTGGAATCGGTATCCGACAGCCCAAACTACAGCTTCGAGCAGGTCGACATACGCGATGAGCAGGCAGTCGGACGCCTGTTCCAGCAGTATCGTCCCGACGCCATCCTCCATCTTGCCGCGGAGTCCCATGTCGATCGCTCCATCGACGGCCCTGCAGCGTTCATTCAGACCAACATCGTAGGCGTCTACAATCTGCTCGAGGCGGCCCGCCAGTATTGGAACGAGCTCGACGATACGGGGAGGGCTGAGTTTCGTTTCCACCACATCTCCACCGACGAGGTCTACGGCAGCCTGGGTCCCACAGGATTCTTTCACGAAGAGGATCCCTACCGGCCCAACTCCCCCTACTCCGCCAGCAAGGCCTCTTCCGATCACCTGGTGCGGGCGTGGCACGAGACCTATGGCCTGCCCACACTGATCACCAACTGCTCGAACAACTACGGCCCTTATCAGTTCCCGGAAAAACTGATCCCGTTGGTGATACTGAATGCCCTGGACGGCAAGCCGCTGCCCATCTATGGCAAGGGCGATCAGGTCCGGGACTGGCTCTATGTCGACGACCACGTGCGTGCGCTCTGGACGGTGCTGAGGGAAGGTACCCCCGGCCAGACCTATAACATCGGCGGCCACAATGAGAAGACAAATCTGGAAGTGGTGAAGACCATCTGCGCTACGCTGGATGAGCTCATCCCTTCACCCCACGAGGGCATCAGCCGCTACGAGCAATTGATCACCCATGTGAAGGACCGCCCGGGACACGACAAGCGTTACGCCATCGATGCCGACAAGATTCAGCAGGAGCTGGGCTGGGTGCCGGAGGAGACCTTCGAGACCGGCATGAAAAAGACCGTGCACTGGTACCTGGACAACCTGGCATGGTGCCGGCGGGTGCAGGATGGCAGTTATCAGCGCGAGAGACTGGGGCTTGGCGAGGCCTGACGGCGGCATGCCGGCAAGGATAGAGCGGGCCGTTAACCCCGCCAAGAAACAGATCGGATAGCGGGAGGCTGGAAGAGCAATGCGCCGAGGTCTCGGCGGCAGGGATGCCGCCGTGAAGCCCCCATGGATGGGTTCACGGCGTCCCCGGCGCGTTTTCCCTGCCTCCCGCCAGCGCTCCCCTGGATATTATTCGGCCGTCACCGCTGCTGCTCGATCTTCGCCCAGGAGTCGCGCAGGGTGACAATGCGGTTGAATACGGGTTTCTCACCCTCCACCACGCCGCTGTCGAGGCAATAGTACCCCTCCCGCTCGAACTGGAACCGGTCACCCGGTGCAGCCCCGGCCAAGGCGGGCTCCACCACGGCATTCTGCAGCACCCGCAATGAATCGGGATTCAGGTGGTCGAGAAAGGAGTCGACCTCTTTGTCCGCGTCGGGTGCGGGGTGGGCGAACAGTCGATCATACAGGCGGACCTCCGCCGCCACCCCATGGACGGCCGATACCCAGTGGATCACACCGCGCACCTTGCGCCCTTCCGGGTTGGCGCCCAGGGTCGCCGGATCATAACTGCAACGCAGCTCGACGATCGTTCCATCGGCATCCTTGATTACCTGCTCGCACTTGATCACATAGGCGTTGCGCAGCCTAACCTCACCACCGCTGATCAGGCGTTTGTATTTGCGCGGTGCCTCCTCCCTGAAGTCGGCCCGGTCGATATAGAGCTCCCGGGTGAACTTCAGCTCACGACTGCCCATGGTTTCATCTTTGGGATGATTCGGCGCCTGCAGGGTCTCCTCGCCATCCTCTGGATAGTTTTCCAGCACGATCTTAAGCGGGTCCAGTACCGCCATTCTCCGTGGCGCATGGCGGTCCAGATCCTCACGGATACAGGCCTCCAGCATGCCCATCTCCACCGAGTTGTCGGCCTTGGTGACCCCGATACGGTCGATGAACTCCCTGATCGACCGGGGGGTGTAACCCCGCCGGCGCAATCCGGCCAGGGTAGGCATCCGCGGATCGTCCCAGCCGGCCACATGCCCTTCATCGACCAGTTGGGTCAACTTGCGCTTGCTCACCACGGTGTACTGCAGATTGAGGCGGGAGAACTCGATCTGCTGGGGATGGCAATCGACGCTGATGTTGTCCAGCACCCAGTCATAGAGCGGGCGATGATCCTCGAACTCCAGCGTACAGAGAGAATGGGTGATCCCTTCCAGGGCATCCGAGATGGGATGGGTAAAGTCATACATGGGATAGATGCACCAGGCCTCCCCGGTCTGGTGATGAATCACGCCATGGCGGATACGGTAGAGCGTAGGATCGCGCATATTCATATTGGGCGAGGCCATATCTATCTTGGCCCGCAGCACCCGGCTGCCATCCTCGAATTCACCGGCGCGCATACGGGCGAACAGATCCAGGTTCTCCTCCACCGAACGATTACGCCAGGGGCTCTCCCGCCCCGGCTCGGTGAGTGTGCCACGATAGGCCCGTACCTCGTCCGGGCCAAGATCGCAGACATAGGCCTTGCCCGTCTCGATCAGCTCCACCGCATAACGATACAGCTCCTCGAAATAGTCGGAGGCATAGAACAACCGGTCACCCCAGTCGAAGCCCAGCCAGCGCACATCCCGCTTGATCGCGGCCACATACTCTGCATTCTCCTTGTGCGGATTGGTATCGTCGAAACGCAGGTTGCAGAGTCCACCGGGATAGTCCCTGGCGATACCAAAATTGAGGCAGATGGATTTGGCATGACCGATATGCAGGTAGCCGTTCGGTTCGGGGGGAAAGCGGGTATGGACCCGGCCACCATGGCGGCCGGCCTTCAGGTCTTCATCGATGATCTGACGGATAAAGTTACTCGGGGTCTGGCTGTCCGGATTGCTCATAGGTCCTGACTCGATTTGTTGGTCCAGATGGTCGATAGTCTCACGTAGACTGCATATGCTGTTTCACGGATACGGCGATCCACGATGAACTACGAAACAGCTCAGGATGTAGCCTGTTCCCGTTGGCGGATGAACTCAAGGGCCTGGTCGATACGCCGCAGACAGCGTTTCTTTCCCACCAGGTGCAGGGTGACGTCGATTCCTGGTGATGCCGCCCTGCCAACCACTGCAACGCGCAGTGGCTGCGCCACCTTGCCCATTTTCAGGTCCAGCTCCTGGGCCACCCGCTCCACCAGTTCGTGCAGGGCCTCGGGGCTCCAGTCCTCCTGCTGCGCCAATGCTGACCGCACACGCTCCAAGGGCTCACGCGCCACCGGACGCAGGTGTTTCTTTGCCGCCGCAGGATCGATCTCCTCGAAGTTCTGGTAGATGAAGGCGCTGATCTCCGCCATCTCGACCAGGGTGCGTGCCCGCTCCTGCTGCGCCTTAACCACCTCGACCAGGTCGGCCCCCTCAGTCGGGTCGATACCCAGACGGCCGAGATGGGGACTCAGCAGGTGGGCGATACGCAGCGGATCCGCTTGTTTGATGTATTGCTGATTGATCCATAAAAGCTTTTCCGTATTGAAGGCGGAAGGCGCTTTGTTCACATCCTCGATATCGAACAGTTGAATCATCTCATCCAGCGAAAACAACTCCTGATCGCCGTGAGACCAGCCCAGGCGTACCAGGTAATTGAGCAGGGCTTCCGGCAGAAAGCCGTCTTCCATGTACTGCATCACCCCCACTGCTCCATGACGTTTGGACAGGCGCGAACCATCGTCCCCCAGGATCATCGGAACATGGGCGTAGCGCGGAGGCTGTTTCCCCAGGGCACGCAGGATGTTGATCTGCCGTGGCGTGTTGTTGAGGTGGTCATCACCACGGATGACGTGGCTGATCTCCATGTCGCTGTCGTCCACCACCACGGTGAGGTTATAGGTAGGGGAACCATCGGTACGGCGGATGATGAGGTCGTCCAGCTCTTCATTACTGAACGCCACCTTGCCCCTTATCATGTCGTCCACCACGACAGTACCGGTTTCCGGGTTGCGAAAACGAACCACGTGCGGCTCATCCGGGCTCACCTGGCGATTCCGGCAATGGCCGTCATAACGTGGCTTCCGCTTTTGCTGCATCGCCTCTTCACGCAGTGCGTCCAGACGCTCCCGGGAACAGTTACAGCGGTAGGCCAAACCCTGTTCCAACAGCCCGTCGATCACCTGGTGGTAGCGGTCGAACCGGTGGGTCTGATAAAAGGGGCCCTCATCGTACTCCAGGCCCAGCCAGGTCATGCCCTCCAGGATCGCATTCACCGACTCGGCGGTGGAACGTTCCAGGTCGGTATCCTCTATGCGCAACACAAAACTACCGCCATGCTTGCGGGCGAACAACCAGGAGAACAGTGCCGTTCTGGCACCTCCCACATGCAGATAACCGGTGGGACTGGGGGCGAATCTAGTACGTATGGTCATGGCTCTCGTCTGTTTCCAGGGAGTTGAAATGAGGCGCATTCTACCAGAGGCCGGATGACCACGCAGAAACAATTGACCTGATCCCCACGAACCACTAGAATCTCGCATCTCCTGGAGAGCGATGCCAAGATCGCTCAGCTGCTACAGAGAATTTCAGGCGCGTAGCTCAGTTGGTTAGAGCACTGTGTTCACATCGCAGGGGTCGGCGGTTCGAGTCCGCCCGCGCCTACCACTACCGGACTTCTCAGCGGCTATGGTACGCACCAGGCGTGTATCCGTAGTTAACGCTGTAGAATAGAGCAACGAAAAAACCGGCCCTGGCCGGTTTTTAGTTTTCTGCACTTATCGTCCATGGTCAGCGCCGTCCACACAGGCACCTACCAGGATATAGTCAAAAAGAGAATTCTTCTCTATCCCTCATTCGAGGCGGTTATCTTTCTGTATATCTCTTCACGATGCACCGCTACCTCCTTCGGCGCCTCGATACCGATCCTCACTTGCCCGCCGCGCACATCCAGGACGACAACTTTGACATCATCGTCAATGCGGATACTCTCTCTGTAAATGGCTCCCAAAACCAGCGCACAGATGGCGAAGTCAGCCTACAGGGAAGCACAGGAAGTTAGATCCCGTG
>CAZJCM010000035.1:0-31917 GCA_964544655.1 uncultured Sedimenticola sp.
CTCCCACCGGGAGAAGGTCGGGATGAGGGGGTGAAAAATCAAAGCATTAGCTTTTTTGATCCCCTCACCCCAACCCTCTCCCTGAGAGAGAGGGTGTTTATGGGACAGCAGCGATGGCAAATGATAACCGATTGCGCCACTTTCAGGCGCCCAAAAACACAAAACCCGGCAAACTGCCGGGTTTCGTGGACTAGGGCGATGGCCGCTGTTACTTCAACTTGCCGATACCCAGCATCTTCAGAATGTACTTTTCGTAGATCGGCTCGGAAGTGCCCTTCTTCATCTTGCGGATGAAATACTTCTCGAAGGCGATCTTCGCCATATGCACCCATTTACCCTTCTTGAACCAGGCCACATTGCGCGGCGGGATCTGCGGCAGGGCGACGAAGGCTGCACCCGTATCCCCCATATCGGCCAGGCAGATGGCGTTCCAGGTGGCGTTGGTGGAAAGCTCACGTCCGGCCAGCTCATCGGCAATATTGTGCACGATGGCAGTCACCATGGATTCGATCATATAACCGGTCTTCGGCGCACCGGTGGGAACGGCCGTGGCCTCCACCGGTGGAATGGCGATACAGACACCGGCCGAATAGATATTGGGATAGGTCGGGTTACGCTGGTGGGCGTCGACGAAGACGAAACCGCGCGGGTTGCACAGCCCCTCCACATTGGCCACTGCATCCACCCCCTTGAAGGCGGGCAGCATCATGGAGTATTTGAACTCCAGTTCATGCTCCTTGATCATGTGGCCGGCATCATCGTACTGCTCGATGAACATCTTGCCCGCTTCCACCTTGGTCACCTTCGCATTGGTGATCCAGTTGACGTGATGGGAGCGCAGATCGGATTCCAGGAAACCCTTGGAGTCGCCCACACCACCCAGGCCCAGGTGGCCGATGTATGGCTCGGAGGTGACATAGGTCATCGGGATCTTGTCGCGCATCTTACGCTTGCGCAGGTCGGCATCCATGATGAAGGTGAACTCGTAGGCCGGTCCGAAGCAGCTGGCAAACGGCATGGCGCCGATGATCACATGCCCCGGATCTTCGAGCAGCTCTTTGTAGGCATCATAGGCGGTAAGGGCGTGATCGACGGTGCAGATAGACTGGGTATGACCGCCTTCCGGGCCGGCACCCTCGACCTCTTCGAACGCCAGGCGCGGGCCGGTGGCAATCACCAGGTAGTCATACTCGACCACATCGCCACCATCCAGGGTCAGCTTGTTGTTCTCGGCATCGATCTTGTCGCAGCGCTTGTCAATGAAGTTGACCCCCTTGCGCTCCAGGTGCGGGCGAATGTCGAAGGTCACGCTGGAACGGTCACGCCAGCCTACTGCCACCCACGGGTTGGACGGCGTAAACTGGAACTCAGCCCGTTCATTGATCATGGTCACTTCATGCTCTTTACCGAGCATCTCACGCAGCTCATAAGCACAGGGCATACCACCCGTACCCGCTCCAAGAACAACAATATGAGCCATTATTCTTCCTCCTTCGGACAAAATGAATTCAAGTATCTGCGACCTGGGCAACCCTCGCCCAGCACCGGCCAGTCATATGAAATTATTTTAACGACGGTTGGCCGGAATCGCGTGGAGCGACAACTCTAACGCCGTGGCGCATAAAAATAAAGCATGAACAGTATCTTAGAAATTTCTTAAATTACCTGTCAGGCAGCGGCAAAGCAGTTGATTCCCAAAGATAGCGGAAGCGACACCAGAAACCATCCAGCCCCCTTTGATCCATTGCCACCAAGTGCTAAAGTTAGCCATCTTCAACCCGGCCCACAGCCTCCAGGAAAGAACGACGTGAGCGAACAAGTCCCTGCCCTGCAGGTAGAGGATATGCACAAGCGCTTCGGCAGCCACGAGGTCCTGAAGGGCATCGATCTCACCGCCCATACCGGCGACGTGATCTCGATCATCGGCAGCAGCGGATCGGGCAAGAGCACATTTCTGCGCTGCATCAACCTGCTTGAAATCCCCGATGCCGGCAAGGTCAGCCTGCATGGCGAGCTGATCAGGATGAAACAGCGGCGCAACGGCCATCGTGAGGCCGCCGACCGCAAACAATTGCAAAGAGTGCGGGCCAAGCTGGCCATGGTATTCCAGAATTTCAATCTCTGGTCCCATAAGACCATCCTGGAAAACGTCATAGAAGCACCGATCCATGTGCTGGGCCGTTCCAAGGCCGAAGCCATCGAGCAGGCCGATGCCCTGCTGCACAAAGTGGGCCTGTATGAACGGCGCGACTACTACCCCAGCCACATCTCCGGCGGGCAGCAGCAGCGAGCAGCCATCGCCCGCGCGCTGGCCATGGATCCGGAGGTGATGCTGTTCGACGAACCCACCTCGGCACTGGATCCAGAGCTGATCGGAGAAGTGCTGCAGGTGATGCGGGATCTGGCCGAAGAGGGTCGCACCATGCTGGTGGTGACTCATGAGATGAGCTTCGCCCGAGACGTCTCATCCCATCTAATGTTCCTGCACCAGGGGGAAGTCGAAGAGTTTGGCCCGGCCAAAGAGGTATTCAACAACCCACGATCCGAGCGCATGCGCCAGTTCATCGGCCACGCGACGGCTGCTGTATAACGTCTGAAAAAACCAACAGGAGAACTGACAGATGAAACGAGTGATATTGGGCATAATGGCGCTGATGCTGATTTCCGGCAGTGCGCTTGCCGACAAGATCCGCATCGGCACCGAAGGTGCCTATCCTCCCTTCAACATGATCACCAAGGATGGCCAGGTTGCCGGCTTCGACATCGATATCGCCAAGGCATTGTGCGACAAAATGGGCGCCGAATGCAGCTTCGTCACCCAGGATTGGGACGGCATCATCCCCGGCCTGCTGGCCGGCAAATACGATGCCATCATCGCTTCGATGTCGATCACCGATGAGCGTAAGAAAGCGGTCGATTTCACTGACCGTTATTACTCCAACAGCCTCGCCTTGATCGCCAAGAAGGGCAGCAAGGTCGACCCGAAAAACCTCAGCGGGTTGAGCGTGGGCGCCCAGCGCGCCACCATTGCTGCCGACCATGCGCAGAAGATCGAGGGTGCCAAGGTCAAACTGTACGACACCCAGGAAAACGCCTATCTCGACCTGGCCTCCGGCCGCATCGACGTGCTGGTAACCGACCGTCTGCCCGGCTATGACTGGCTGAAATCGAAGCAGGGGCAGGGCTTCCAGTTCGTCGGCGACGCCATCGACATCGGTGATCAGATCGGCATTGCCATCCGCAAGGGCAATGACAAGCTGCGCCAGCGTTTCAACAAGGCGCTGAAAGAGATCCGGGCTGACGGCACTTACGACAAGATCAACGCCAAGTACTTCCCCTTCTCCATTTACTGAACCCGACCAGGGAATAGCTCCCACTTACCAAAGCGCTACAGGGGTCGGAGTCGAATTTGATCGAAGTGACAGGATATTATTCCTGCAACAGCCATCAAATTTGACTCCTGCCCCTTAGGGCGGAAATGACCATGTTTGACCTGCAAGGCTTCGGTGACCAGCTGCTACTGGGATTATGGATGACCCTGAAGGTGGCTTGGGGAGGCCTGCTGCTGGGCCTCGTCCTTGGGCTGATCGGCGCCAGTCTGAAACTGTCCCGCTCGGCCATCGCCTATGCCATTGGCACCACGTACACCACCATCATCCGCGGCCTGCCTGAGTTGCTGGTGGTACTGATCATCTACTTCGGCAGCGCTACCCTGCTGACCCGTGTCGCCGGCTGGTTCGGCTACGATGGCTACCTGGAGCTGAGCCCGCTGGCCGCGGGCATCACCGCTCTCGGCATTGCCTTTGGCGCCTATGCCACCGAAGTGTTTCGCGGCGCCATCCAGGCGATTCCAAAGGGGCAGATCGAGGCCGCCATGGCCTGCGGTATGAGCCGTTCCCAGGTCTTCTTCCGCATTACCCTGCCCCAGGCCTGGCGGGTCGCCCTGCCGGGCCTGGGCAACCTGTTCCAGGTGCTGCTCAAAGACACCTCACTGATCTCGGTGGTCGGGCTGGAAGAGATCATCCGCAAGAGCCAGATCGCGATTTCCAATACCAAGGAGCCTTTCACCTTCTATTTCGTGGCCGCCCTGATCTATCTGACCATCACCATCATCGTCATGCTGGGACAACATCATGCCGAGCGCTGGGCCGGACGCGGCATGTCCCGGAGGGTGGAATGAGCTGGAACTGGGAAGTCATCACCGACAATCTGCCGCAACTGCTCGAGGGTACTGTGCTGACCCTGGAACTGGTCGGGCTATCCCTGCTGGTAGGTGGAATCATCTCCATCCCGCTGGCACTGATGCGGGTATCACGCAATCCGCTGATCCGCGTCCTGCCCCTGGCCTATACGTTCTTTTTCCGCGGTACACCGCTGCTGGTGCAGCTGTTTCTGTTCTATTATGGATTGGCCCAGTTCGAGGCGGTACGGGAGAGCTTTCTCTGGCCCTTCCTGCGCGAAGCCTATTGGTGCGCCTTGCTGGTATTCACATTGAATACCGGCGCCTATACTACCGAGATCCTGCGTGGCGCCATCCAGGCGGTACCCCGTGGTGAGATCGAAGCGGCCCAGGCGATCGGCATGAGCCGGGGCACCATTCTCAGCCGTATCACCCTGCCGCTGGCCTACCGTATCGCCTTGCCGGCCTACAGCAACGAGATCATCCTGATGCTCAAGGGCAGCGCCTTGGCCAGCACCATCACCCTGCTCGACCTGACCGGCATGGCCCGCACCATCATCGCCCGCACCTACATGCCGATAGAGATCTTCTTCGCTGCCGGCTGCATCTATCTGCTGCTGACCTTCATCTTCATCCAGGGATACCGGCTGCTGGAACGCCACATGTTGCGGCACCAACGGGAGCGGCTCGGCGACAAGGCGTCCCCCTCCAGCCTGCAACCCGGAATACAGGGCTGACGACAGGTATATATCGATTGGTGGATGCAGCCCTGCGGGCCGCATCCACCGCCACCTCCCTGGAAAACAGGAGGGACCAGCCTCGCCTGGTTACAGCACCATCACCGCGTCCATCTCCACCCCGGCATCCTTGGGCAGCGCCGCCACGCCGATGGCGGCACGGGCCGGATAGGGCTCGGTGAAATATTCCGCCATCACCTGATTGACCAGGGGGAAATGCCCCAGATCGGTGAGGAACACATTCAGCTTCACCACATCCTGCAGATCACCGCCAGCAGCCTGGGCCACCGCCTGCAGGTTATCGAACACCCGGCGGATCTGCGCCTCCATATCCCCCTGAATCATCTCCATAGTCTCGGGCAACAGCGGGATCTGACCCGAAAGGTAGACGGTGGTTCCCACCTTGACTGCTTGCGAATAGGTGCCAATGGCCTGCGGGGCCTTATCGGTGCGGACGATCTCTCGCGTCATCTCATGTCACTCCTGTCATGCCGTTTCTGGTAATGAATACATATCAAGATGCTGCCACCAAACCTGTGCTTTTCCACGGGAGAGAGGGAGCAGGGTTCATTCCGCTCGACCCCTCGGCAAAAAGCATCAACCACGCCGTCAGCCAAGCAACCGATAGATCCGCATCACCGGAGGCAGGGCGCGCAGGCGGCGCATGATCTGCGCCAAGTGCTTGCGATTGTTCACCACGATCACGAAATCGAGCGTCGAAGTAAGACCATCACGCTCTTCCATACCCACATTCTCGATATTGGATCCCATTTCCGAGATGGCTGCAGCCACCGTAGCCAGCACGCCCCGCTTATTTCCCACTTCTATCTTGATTTCAGTACTGAAATCACCGTGTGGCTCGCTCTCCCACTCCACTTCGAGCCAGCGGTCCTCATACTTGCGCGCACCATTGATATTCGGGCACTCCTGACGATGCACCACGATGCCTTTGCCGGGGCTGAAAGTGGCGAGTATGTGATCGCCTGGTATCGGGCGGCAGCACTTGGCCAGCTTCACCACCATCCCCTCGGTCCCCTTGATGGCCAGCGGCCGGGCCGGTTTTTTATCGGCCATGTTATCAGCCGAGGAATCGCCATCTTCGCCAACCAGTTTACGCGCAACCAGCAATGGCATCCGATTACCCAGGCCGATCTCCTGAAACAGATCCTTTTTCCGCTGCAATTTCAACTCATCCAGCAACTGGCTAAAACGCTTCTTGGGAATATCAGCTAGTGACAGCTGATGGCTGGCCAACGCTTTTTCCAACATCCGCCGTCCCAGATCCACCGCCTCCTGGCCCTGCAGGTTCTTCAGATAGTTGCGGATATTTGCCCGAGCCTTCCCGGTGACGACGAAGTTGAGCCAGGCCGGGCTCGGTTTGGCGGTATCCGAGGTGATCACCTCCACCGTCTGCCCACTGTAGAGCCGGCTGCGCAGCGGCACCATCCGCCGGTCGATGCGTGCGGCGACGCAATTATTCCCCACATCGGTATGCACGGCGTAGGCAAAATCGATCACCGTCGCCCCTTTGGGCAACACCATGATCTTGCCTCGCGGCGTGAAGACATACACCTCATCAGGGAACAGATCGACCTTTACGTGCTCAAGAAACTCGATGGAATCTCCCGCCCCCTGCTGAAACTCCAACAGGTTCTTCAGCCAGTCCGATGCACCGGCCTCAGCCAGATTGCGGTCATCGTCCCCTGCCTTATACAGCCAGTGCGCGGCAATACCCGATTCTGCAAGCTGGTTCATCTCCTCGGTGCGAATCTGGATCTCGATGGGAATCCCGTGGGGACCAAACAGCAGGGTATGCAGCGACTGGTAACCATTGGCCTTGGGAATCGCAATGTAGTCCTTGAAACGGCCAGGCACCGGTTTATAAAGATTGTGCACCACCCCCAGCACCCGGTAACAGGCATCGATCCGGTCCACCACGATGCGAAAGGCATAGACATCCGCCACTTCGGAAAAAGAGAGCTTCTTGTCCCGCATCTTCTTATAGATGCTATAGAGATGCTTTTCGCGCCCCTTCACTTCACCGCTGAACCCCTCCTCCTCCAGACGCTGGCGGATAGAGGTCTCGATATTGCCCAGCACCTCTTTACGATGCCCACGGGCACGCTTGACCGCCTCATCCAGCGCACGGTAGCGCATCGGCCAATAGGCGGCGAAGCCCAGCTCCTCGAGCTCGATCCGCATACTGTTGATGCCCAGACGGTTGGCGATAGGAGCATAGATATCGAGGGTTTCACGGGCAATGCGGCGGCGCTTCTTGGGGCGCATCACACCCAGGGTACGCATGTTGTGCAGTCGGTCCGCCAGCTTGATCATGATCACCCGGATATCCCGGGTCATGGCCAGCAGCATCTTGCGCAGGCTGGCAGCCTGGGCCTCGGCACGGGAGCGAAAATCGATCTGGGTCAGCTTGCTGACCCCATCCACCAACTCGGCGATCTCTTCATCGAACACCTCGGCCACCTGCTCTTTGCCGATAGCAGTGTCTTCGATCACGTCATGCAGGATAGCGGCCATCAGGCATTTATAGTCCATCCGGATATCGGCCAGGATCCGGGCAACCGCCAGAGGATGGTAGATGTAGGGCTCTCCGGTCATGCGCTTCTGCCCCTCATGGGCCTCAGCACTGAACAGATAGGCGCGGTAGACTTCCTGGATTTGATCAGGGCTCAGATAGGATTCCAGAAAGATACAGAAATCACTGATCAGGTAACGCGGCTTGGTGCCATTGGAGGTGGTAGAAGGGACCACCGGCTCAAGCCTTCCGACAGGCAGGGCAGCCAGTGCTGCTGACAACGCTCAGGCAGGCAGACACAGGCTTGATTTTCCCGATCGCGAGACGCTGTTCCATGAATTGATCAGACGTTCCTTAACTCCTAAACTCATACGGTGACACGACCTCAGTACCTCACTGAGGTCGGACATGGGGTTCGGGGCAAATATCAAACAGCAGGACGCTGCTCCTGACCGGCGCTGTCGCCCATAGCCAGGTTTGCTTCATCGATGACAATTTCCGGCTCCATCGGAGGCGGGTTGATGACCGCATCATCCACCAGGCCCTCTGCGATCTCCCGCAATGCAACGACAGTGGCCTTGTCATTCTCCCAAGGAATCAGCGGCTCCACACCATTGGCCAACTGACGCGCACGCTTGGCGGCAAGAAGAACAAGATCAAAGCGGTTATCAACATGCTCCAGGCAATCTTCAACTGTGACGCGAGCCATTTGTCATTTCACTCCAAGAAAAAACTCCCCTGAATCGGAGAGAGTCATTAAACCTTAAACCCAGACTGCCAGATGGCGGTTGCCGGGACTATATTCAAACCAATGGATGAATATAACCTCTCCCGAGGTCCACGCCAAGAAATTTGTTGGCGGAAGACCGGAGAAAACCGTGTCAGAGAACATTTTGCTCACTCTTCCTCGGTCAGGTCAGGAGTGGACCTGTTGCTCCCTGACATGGCATCTGCGATCCCTGATATGAAACCAGGTAATTCCACCCTTCCTTGACAGATCAAAACACGGCTTCTAGAGTTTTACAGGTAATTTATCGATAAATTACCCACATACAACACGAGGAGGATCATCATGATTACCAAAGGACTTCCCGGCCGCCTGCTGTTGGCCGCACTCTGCTCGGTCGGTCTGGCCAGCACCACCCTGGCCGCCACCAAGTGGGACATGCCGACCCCTTACGGTGACGGAGTGCACCACACCAGAAACGTAAAGCAGTTCGCCAGCGATGTGGAACAGGCCACTCAGGGCGCGTTGAAGATCCAGGTCCACTCTGGTGCCTCTCTGTTCAAGCATCCGGAGATCCACCGTGCTGTGCGCACCGGGCAGGTGCCGATTGGCGAGATGTTCATGGGCCTGCTGGGCAATCAGAATCCGGTATTCAAGGCCGACAACATCCCCTTCCTTGCCAGCGACTTCGACAGCGCCAAGAAGCTGTGGGATGCCAGCCGCCCCTATGTGGAGATAGAGCCTGGCGAAGGATGGTCTGAAGCTGCTGTACGCAGTGCCCTGGCCACCCCAGGGCTTCTACACCAAGAAGCCGGTTACCTCGGTCAAGGATTTCAAAGGGATGAAGATGCGCGCCTACAGCCCGACCACGTCACGTTTGGCGGTGCTGTTGGGGGCCTCCCCCACCACTGTGCAGACACCTGAGATCCCCCAGGCCTTCAGCACCGGCATCATCGATGCGATGGTCACCTCGCCCTCCACCGGTGTCAGCAGCCAGGCCTGGGACTTCGTTCACTACTACACCGACACCCAGGCCTGGATCCCCAAGAACATGGTGATCGTCAACGCCCGCGCCTTCAAGCGACTGCCCAAGGAGGCCCAGCAGGCGGTATTGGATGCCGCGGCCAAGGCCGAGGCCCGTGGCTGGGAGATGGCCCGCAAGGAGACCAATGACAAAACGGAGGTCCTGCGCCTGAAAGGGATGGAGGTATCCGCACCCACCGCCCAGTTCCGTACCGAACTGCAGGCGATCGGCAAGACCATGGGTGAAGAGTGGGCCAAGGAGGCCGGCGATGCCGGACAGGCAATCCTGAAGGCCCTGCAGTAACGAGTCGGCTGCACGGACAACCTATGGATGTGGGAGCGGCCTCCCGGCCGCGATGAGCTGTTCAGGCAATCGCGGCCGGGAGGCCGCTCCCACAAGACCAGCATCGCTGACTGCACTGTTCATTCATCACCAAGTCTCTTCATGCGCAGATTTTTCGATCTTCTCTATCACTGGTCGGGCATCGCCGCCGGGATCTGTATCGCCCTGATGGCGCTGCTGATCCTGACCCAGATCGTGGGCCGCTGGTTCGGCGTGGTGATCCCTTCCACTGAAGATTTTTCCGGCTATCTGCTGGCCGCCGCCAGTTTTCTGGCCCTGGCCTATACCTTGCGCAGTGGCGGCCACATCCGAGTCACCCTGGTGATCGGCCGACTGAGCGGCCCGCTGCGCAACCTGATCGAAGGCCTGGTATTACTGCTGGCACTGCTGCTCTCCGGCTACGCCACCTGGTACTGCGGCCTGCTGACATTCGAATCCTGGCAGTTCGAGGAGTTGAGCCAGGGTTATATTCCAGTGCCCCTGTGGCTGCCCCAGCTGCCCATGGCCGTGGGCTTGCTGATTCTCACCATCGCCTTGGCGGACGAACTGCTTCTGCTGCTGCGCGGTGGCTCACCGAGCTACCTCACCTTCGACGAGTCGGGGCCGGTGCAGGGATTGACAAAGGACGACTGACTCCAGTGGAACAGCTCCCCCTGATACTACTGCTCACCCTGACCCTGTTCGGCCTGCTGGCGGCCGGCTTCTGGGTCGCCATGACCCTGTTCATGGTGGCCTTCGTCGGGCTCTGGCTGAACGACACCGGCAACATCGGCATGATCATGGCGACCACCACCTGGGGTGCCTCCTCCAGCTGGACGCTCACCGCCCTCCCCCTGTTCATCTGGATGGGCGAGATCCTGTTTCGCACCCGCCTCTCCGAGGACCTGTTCGAGGGGCTGACCCCCTGGCTCAACCATCTGCCCGGACGCCTGCTGCACGTCAACATCCTCGGCTGCGGTATTTTCGCCGCAGTCTCCGGCTCGTCGGCGGCCACCGCCGCCACCATCGGCCGCATGACCGCCCCGGAACTGACCCGGCGCGGCTACGACGAGCGCATGGTTCTGGGCACCCTGGCCGGCTCCGGCACCCTGGGCCTGCTGATCCCGCCCTCCATCATCCTCATCGTCTATGGCGTCTCGGCGGAACTCTCCATCGCCCGGCTGTTCATCGCCGGCGCCCTGCCCGGGCTGCTGCTGGTGATCCTGTTCATGGGCTACACCATCACCTGGTCTCTGCTCAACCAGGAGCGTATGCCGCCACCGGAGCCACAGGTGCCGTTTGGCCAGAAGCTGCGCGCCTCCCTGCGCCTGCTGCCGGTGGTGGGACTGATCCTGTTCGTGCTGGGCTCGATCTATGGCGGCCTGGCCACCGCCACCGAGGCGGCCGTATTCGGTGTGGTGGGCGCCCTGATCCTCTCCTGGCTGGACGGCAACCTGGATCGGAAGACCTTCATGGGCAGCCTGCTGGAGGCCACCCGCACCTCCTGCATGATCGCCTTCATCCTGGCCGGAGCCGCCTTTCTCACCATCGCCATGGGCTTTACCGGCATCCCCCGCACCCTGGCTGAATACATCGCCCACATGGGGTTGTCGCCGCTGGGCCTGATCGCCATGCTGACCCTGTTCTTCATCCTCATGGGCTGTTTTCTCGACGGTATCTCGGTGGTCGTGCTGACCACCTCTGTGGTGCTGCCCATGGTGCAACAGGCGGGCATCGACCTGCTCTGGTTCGGCATCTATCTAGTGCTGGTGGTGGAGATGGCCCAGATCACCCCGCCGGTGGGGTTCAACCTGTTCGTACTCCAGGGGCTCACCGGCAAGAACATCCTGCGCATCGCCAGCTATGCCCTGCCCTTCTTTCTGTTGCTGCTGCTGGCGGTGATCCTGGTCACCGCCTTCCCCGGCATCGCCACCTGGCTGCCGGCGCAGATGACCCAGAACTGAACAATCGCACTCTTTTAATCGAGCATTGAATCAGGCCGCAAATGAACGCAAACAGACGCGATAAATCTGACCAAATTCACGGTGGAGGTCGACTCCACTCGCTATCAACACGAGTCTCTGTGTCCGAACATCACCATTCAAATTCACCGATGCCTCCCCAGGCAATTGCTCATTTGCGTTCATGCGCATTCATTCACGACTCTTCTTTGGCGCCACAACGGGGCGGTGGACGGGCAGCGCAATGAACGATTCCAGCACAGGAAAATGGCAATTCTGGATCGACCGGGGTGGCACCTTCACCGATGTGGTAGCCCGCCGCCCGGACGGCCGGGTACTGACCCACAAGCTGTTATCCGAGAACCCGGACCAGTATCAGGACGCCGCCATCGAGGGCATCCGCCGGCTGCTCGGAGTAGCGCCGGGCGAGGCGCTGCCCGCAGACCGCATCGCAGCGGTGAAAATGGGCACCACGGTGGCCACCAACGCCCTGCTGGAACGTCGGGGCGAACCCACCCTGCTGGCCATCACCCGCGGTTTTGGCGATGCCCTGCGCATCGGCTATCAGACCCGGCCCAACCTGTTCGCCCTGGATATCGAGTTGCCGGAGATGCTGTACAGCGAGGTACTGGAGATCGACCAGCGCATCGGGCCCAGGGGCGAGCGCATCCGTCCGCTGGATGAGCAACAGGTCCGCGACGGATTGCAGGCGGCCTATGACCGGGGCTTACGCTCCCTGGCGGTCCTGTTGATGCACGGTTACCGTCACCCAGAGGACGAACGGGCAGTGGCAGAGATCGCCCGGGACATCGGTTTCAGCCAGATCTCCCTCAGCAGCGAGGCGAGCCCGCTGATGAAGCTGGTCAGCCGAGGCGACACCACCGTGGTGGATGCCTATCTCTCTCCTATCCTGCGCCGGTATGTGGCCCAGGTCTCCGGCCAGCTGCAGGGGCTGGAAGAGAACGGCGGCCGGCTGATGTTCATGCAGTCCAATGGCGGCCTCACCGATGCCCATCGCTTTCAGGGCAAGGATGCCATCCTCTCCGGCCCCGCAGGTGGCGTAGTGGGAATGGTGCGCACCGCGGCTGCCGCCGGACACCAGCGCCTGATCGGTTTCGATATGGGAGGCACCTCCACTGACGTCAGTCATTATGCCGGCGAATATGAACGCGCCTTCGAGACCCAGGTGGCGGGTGTACGCATCCGCGCCCCGATGATGCTGATTCACACCGTAGCCGCCGGGGGTGGCTCCATCCTGCAGTTCGACGGCGCCCGCTTTCGTGTCGGCCCGGAATCTGCCGGCGCCAATCCAGGTCCTGCCTGCTATCGCAATGGTGGCCCCCTCACCGTCACCGACTGCAATCTGATGCTGGGCAAGCTGCAGCCAGAGCACTTTCCCAAGGTGTTCGGCCCCGCTGCCGACCAGCCCCTGGACCGGGCCGTGGTGGAACAGAAGTTTCAGCAACTGGCCGAAGAGATCCATCTGGCCACCGGTGACCGGCGCAGCCCGGAACAGGTAGCCTCCGGTTTCCTCGCCATCGCCGTGGAGAGCATGGCCAACGCGATCAAGAAGATCTCGGTGCAGCGCGGTTACGACATCTCCAGTTACAGCCTTTGCTGCTTCGGCGGCGCCGGCGGCCAGCACGCCTGCCTGGTGGCGGACGCCCTGGGCATGAAGAAGGTGTTCCTGCACCCACACGCCGGAGTGCTCTCAGCCTTCGGCATGGGGCTGGCAGACCTGCGGATCATGAAGGAGCAGAGCATCGAGGCGGTGCTGAATGCCGCCCTCATACCACAGCTGGAGGCAACCCTGGGCAAACTGCAGCAGAAGGGCGAGATGGAAATGGCGGCCCAGGGCGTCACCAGGGATCAGATCAGCAGCCGGCGCCGGCTGCGGCTGCGTTACCATGGCTCGGACACCGCCCTGGTGGTGGATCAGGGCAGCCTGGAGCAGATCGTCCAGGCGTTCGAGGGGCAACATCGCCAGCGATTCGGCTTCATCACCCCGGACAAACCCCTGCTGGTAGAGGCAGTCCAGCTGGAGGTGATCGGCCATGGCGAGGAGCCGGCGTTGAGCGGCAGTGCAACCAGCCAGGAGAACCCTGCCGATCCCATCGGCCACTACCGCACCATGATGGCCGGTGCCCACCATTCCACCCCGTTCTACCAGCGCGAGCGGATGGCCACCGGCAAGCCGGTGAACGGACCGGCGGTGATCGTGGAGAAGACCTCCACCATCGTCATCGAACCGGGTTGGCGCGCCATCCTCGATGACAGCGGCAACATGCTGCTGGAGCGCTACCTGCCCCTGCCGGAGCGGGTCGCCATCGGCACTCAGGTAGACCCGGTCATGCTGGAGATCTTCAACAACCTGTTCATGTCCATCGCCGAGCAGATGGGGGTGGTGCTGGAGAACACCGCCGCCTCGGTCAACATCAAGGAGCGACTCGACTTCTCCTGCGCCCTGTTCGACCAGCATGGCGACCTGATCGCCAACGCCCCGCACATGCCGGTGCACCTGGGCTCCATGAGTGAGAGCATCAAGACGGTGATCAGGGAACGCGCCGGCCGCATGCGGCGGGGCGACGCCTATATCCTCAATGCGCCATACAACGGCGGCACCCACCTGCCTGACGTCACCGTGATCAAGCCGGTGTTCGACCAGACGGGGAACAGGGTCATCTTCTACGTTGCCGCCCGCGGCCACCATGCCGACATCGGTGGAACCACTCCCGGCTCCATGCCGCCGGACTCCACCAGCGTGGAACAAGAGGGCATCCTGATCGACGACGTCAAGCTGGTAGACCAGGGGCGCTTCTGCGAACCGGAGATCCGCCAGCTGCTGGCCAGCGGTCCTTGGCCGGCACGCAACATCGACACCAACATCGCCGACTTCCAGGCCCAGCTGGCGGCCTGTGAGAAGGGCATGCAGGAGCTGCTGCGGATGGTGGAGCACTTTGGCCTGTCGGTGGTGCACGCCTATATGCAACACGTGCAGGACAACGCCGAGGAGTCGGTGCGGCGAGTGCTGGACGTGCTGGACGAGGGCAGCTTCGAATATGAGATGGACGATGGTCGCAAGGTGTGTGTGGCCATCACCCTGGATCGTGAGGCCCGCCGGGCACGCATCGACTTCAGCGGCACCAGCCCCCAGCACCCGGGCAATTACAATGCCCCGGCAGCGGTGTGCAAAGCAGCGGTGCTCTATGTATTCCGCTGCCTGGTGGCCGATGACATCCCGCTCAACGAGGGCTGTCTGAAGCCGTTGGATATCATCATTCCGGAGGGCTCGATGATCAACCCGCACTATCCGGCAGCAGTAGTGGCCGGCAATGTGGAGACCTCCCAGGTCATCGTCGACTGCCTGCTCGGCGCCCTCCAGGCCGCTGCCGCCTCCCAGGGCACCATGAACAACTTCACCTGGGGTGATGGCCAATACCAATACTACGAGACCCTCTGTGGAGGGGCCGGCGCCACTCCGCAGCGGGATGGTACCGATGCGGTCCACACCCACATGACCAACTCCCGGCTAACCGATCCGGAGGTATTGGAGTGGCGCTTCCCGGTGCGCCTGGAGGCCTTCTCCATTCGCCGCGGCTCCGGTGGCCGCGGCCGCCATCGTGGCGGCAACGGGGTGGAACGGCGGGTCCGGTTCCTGGCCCCGATGACCGCCAACATCCTGGCCGGACGGCGGCAGGTGCCGCCCTACGGCCTGGCCGGTGGCGAACCGGGCAAGCCGGGCCGGAACTGGGTGGAACACGCCGATGGCCGCCGCACCGAGTTGCATGCACAAGGCCAGGTGGAGATGCAACCCGGCGATCTGTTCGTGATCCAGACGCCGGGGGGCGGCGGCTATGGTGAACCTGATGAGGGCGACCCAGGAACGCGATGATCGCGCCGAGATGGCGTCTTGCGTGTGGCCGGGGTTAACGCGCCGACGCGCCACTTGCCTTGCCGGACAATACGTATAATCTTTATGGTATAAACCATTTGCGAGTGACCGCCATGCCAGAGAACCCCAAACGCCCCATCGTCTCCTCCGCTCACCTGGTTTCGGAGAAGAGCGCCGAACTGAGCGAGTTGGAGTACGGCCTGATCATCGCCAACAACGCCTTCCAGCGCTGGATGGAGCGCTGCATGACTGCCGCCGGGATGCCGGACCTGAACCCTACCGATATCCTGATCCTGCATAACGTCAACCACCGCAACAGGCCGAAGAAGCTGGCGGACATCTGCTTCAATCTCAACATCGAGGACACCCATACCGCCACCTACTCCCTGCGCAAGCTGGTCAAACTGCACCTGTTGGAGAACAACAAGCAGGGCAAGGAGAACTTTTTCTCCACTACCCGCAAAGGGGAGAAACTGTGCATGCGCTACAAGGCGGTACGGGATGAATGCCTGGTCGACTCCATGGGCATGCTGGGCATCGACAACCAGGAACTGGGAGATGCGGCCAAGGTGCTGCGTTCCCTGTCCGGCCTGTACGACCAGGCGGCACGGTCCGCGGCCTCGCTCTGAACCGATCCGCACCCCGGACCTTGAGGGGATGGTGGATGCAGCCCTGGAGGCCTTGTCCACCGCGCATCACTCGCCCCGGGGGGGGGCCGCGCAGTGGAATGCCACGGCATGGGCCATCCGCTCCGCCACCGCCTTATCCTCTTCATACTGCCGGCGAATATCCAGGAATTTGGGTAATACATCATGGAACAGCTTGACCAGTTCCGGCTCGAAGTGCCGCCCGCTCTGCGCCTCGATATGGGCGACCGCCCGTTCCGTCGTCCATACCGGCTTGTATGGCCGGGCCGTGGTCAATGCATCGAACACGTCGGCAATGGCAACGATACGGGCAGACAGGGGAATCGCCTCCCCCCTTAACCCGTTGGGATATCCCGAGCCATCCCACTTCTCGTGGTGATTGAGGGCGATCTCCCGCGACATCCGCATCAGTTCCGATTCATGCTGGCCGATGATCTCCGCCCCATATAGCGGATGGCGGCACATGATCTCCCACTCGGCAGCATCCAGGCGGCCGGGTTTCAGCAATATCCGGTCGGGGATGCCGATCTTGCCGATGTCATGCATGGGGGAGGCATTGAACAGGCGCTCGGTCCAGCCCCCATCCATGCCCATCGCCTCCGACAGAAGGCGGGAATAATGGCTCATGCGGATTACGTGCAGCCCGGTCTCGTTATCCTTGAACTCGGCCGCCCGACCGAGCCGGCGAATGATCTCCAGCCGCGTCTCCAACAGGGCCTCGGTGCGCTCCCGCACCTTGCGCTCCAGCTGCCGGTTCTGATCGTACAGCGCCAGCTGGGTGCGCACCCGGGCCTTGACGATAGGCGGGCTGACCGGCTTGGTGATGTAATCCACTGCACCCAAGGCGAGCCCCTGCGCTTCATCCTTCACTTCGGCCCGGGCGGTGACGAAGATGATGGGAATGGATTCGGTGCGCGGATCCGCCTTCAGCCGGCGGCAAACCTCGTAGCCATCGATACCCGGCATCATGATGTCCAGCAGAATGATATCCGGGTGCGGCTCAGTCAGCGCCACCTTGATCGCCCGCTCCCCGTTCAGCGCCGCCTTGACCCGATAATCGGGCCGCAACACGCCACTCAGCACATCGATGTTCTCCGGGATGTCATCTACCACCAACACCACCTGTTTCTCTTCGCTATCCATCGCTCCGCGCGCGCCGTCATACCCCATCACTGTCACCGTCCTCTTCCTCTTCGGACAAAGAAACCGCCAGTGTAGCGGCCAGTTCCTGCAGGCTCTGCAGGGCAGCCTCGAAATCATACACGCTCACCGCCCTGGCCAGGCGCTGCAAACTGGCGGGTCTGGCTGCCGGATCGAGCTGCCCGGTGATCTGGGTAATCACCTCCACCGCACCGGTATCATCCTCCCGCAGCAGCCGCTGCAGCTGCAGCAACTGGAGGCGCAGCTGCCCCGGGTCCAGCCGGGAAGAGACCTCCGCGCTCGGGCTGGCATCTGCCATCGGCAGCGCCTCCAGCCCGGTCAGCACCGGTAGCAACTGCGCCTCCAGCCGCTGCAGAGGATCTTCCGGAAACTGATCGGGCTGCTCACGGCAAGCCTGTTCCAGTTCGGCAGCAGCGGCCTGCAGCGCCTGGGCGCCCAAGGTACCCGCAACGCCTTTCAGGGTATGGGCCAGCCGCCCGGCCTTCGTTCGCTCGCCGGCCCGCCAAGCGGCACGAAACTCAGTCACGAACCCCTGCTGCCCTTCCCTGAATCTGGTCAGCAGACGTTGATAGAGCCGTTGATTTCCCTGCACATTCTCCAGACCAATGCGCGTATCGATACCGGCCAGCTGCGCTATCCTGGCCGCATCCTGCTGCGGTGACGAGGGTACCGCAGTCGTCCGCATCGGTTGCACAGGGTGAATCCAGCGCATCAGTACATTGAACATCTCCCGGATATTGATCGGCTTGGAGATGTAATCGCTCATACCGGCGGCCAGGCACTTCTCCCGGTCGCCCGACATGGCGTTGGCAGTCATGGCGATCACCGGCAGATCACGCCAAGCCTCATTCTCCCGGATCTTCCGGGTCGCTTCATAGCCATCCATGACCGGCATCTGGATATCCATCAACACCCCATCGAAATGCTCCGCCTGCAGGCGCTCCAGCGCCTCGACACCGTTACTGGCCAAGGCAACCTGCGCACCCGCATTCTGCAGCAGCTCCAGGGCCAGTTCACGGTTGATATCATTGTCCTCGACCAATAGCAGGTTGGCCCCTGCCAAGGCATGGGCAAAGCCGTCCTGTGCCGTATCGAGGTGCAGATGGGTCTCACCACCGCCCCCCTGACCAAAGGCGTCGACGATGGCATCCAGCAACATGGAAGCGGTGACCGGCTTGTTCAGAAAACCATCCAGCCCGGCCTGCTCCGCCTGCTGCATCACCTCCTCCCGGCCAAAGGCAGTAACCATGATGATACGCGGCTTCTCCGGAATCCGCGCATCGTGCCGGATCCGCTGCACCGTCTCCACACCGCTCAGCCCCGGCATTTGCGAATCGATCAGCAGCAGAGCATATGGCCGTCCCTCTTCCGCCGCCTGCCGCAACTGCTTCAACGCTGCCTCTCCGCCGGCCTCACTGACCACATCGAAGCCCAGGGATTCGAGCAGCACCTGCATGATCTCCAGGGCAGTGGTGTTGTCATCGACCACCAATACCCGCATGCCGGCCAGCTCCGCACCAGGCAGACGGCGCACCTCCGGTGCCTCCTCCTGCAATCCGAACCAGGCGGTGAAACGAAAACGGCTGCCCTGCCCCGGCTGGCTCTTCACCGAGATATCCCCACCCATCATCCGGGTCAGACGTTTACAGATGGCAAGACCCAGGCCGGTGCCCCCATACTGTCGGGTGGTGGAGCTGTCGGCCTGCGAAAATGCCTTGAACAGCCGTGTCTGCTGCTCCTCATCGATACCGATGCCGGTATCCCGAACTTCAAAGGCCAGCTGCACCCGCCGCCCCACCTGTTGCAGCTGCTGCACCGCCACCACGATCTCACCATGGTCGGTGAACTTGGCCGCATTGTTGGCCAGGTTGACCAGCACCTGTCCCAGCCGCAGCGGGTCGCCCACCAGCCACGTTGGCAGTTGCGGATCGATGGAGAAGAGCAGTTCCACCCCCTTCTCCTGCACCTTCAAACCGATCAGGCCGGACAGATTATCCAGCACATCCTCCAGGCGGAAGGGGATCTGCTCCATCTCCAGTTTGCCGGCCTCGATCTTGGAGAAATCGAGGATATCGTTGATGATCCCAAGCAGCGCCTGGGCGGCACTGTAGACCTTGCGGATATAGTTGCGCTGCTTGAGTGTGAGATCAGTGCCCAGTGCCAGGTGTGACATGCCGATGATGGCGTTCATCGGGGTACGGATCTCATGGCTCATATTGGCCAGGAAGTCACTCTTGGCCCGATTCGCCTCATCCGCCAGATCCCGCGCACGGCGTATCGCCTCATCCGCCGCCTTGCGCGCGGTGACGTCGACCACCGAAACCCGTAGCTCCCCCGCCACCCCCTCTTCACCCGCCAGATGGGAGACCGACACGCTGCCCCACAGCCGTTCGCCGTCCTTGCGCTGCAGCGGGATCTCCCAGTCGCGGATCTGCTCCCCGGTCTGCGCCGCCAGCAGGAACAACTGAGCAGGATGGGCGCCACCCTCCTTGGGGTCGACACAGATATCGTGCAGATGGATCTCGGCAAACTCCTTGCGCTGATACCCCAGCAGGGTGGCAAAGGCCTTGTTGTGTTTGCGGATGGAGCCATCTGACGGATCCAGAGAAAAATAGGGAACCGGGGCATTTTCATACAGATCCCACAGCCGGTTCTCACTCGCCCTGAGTTCCGAGGTACGCTCCTGTACCCGCAGCTCCAGTTCATCCCGCGCCTGGGTCAGGGCCTGATTGGCCCGCTGGCTGAGCCACAATATGAGCCAGATCAGCGCCAGCGACAGCAGCACGGTGGCGCTCAACACGGTCAGCACCATATCCCGGGTCTCGCGGAAGGAAGCCAAGGCATCCGCCTCATCGACCTCCGCGGCCAGACCCAGCTGCAACGCCTTATTCCAGGTCCAGGCACCCAGTACCCGCACCCCACGATAATCCCGGTAACCGCCGATGTGTTCTCCGCTCTCCCCCCGGATCGCATTGCGCGCCATCAACGTGAGCGGCCAATCCGCCTGCCGCTCGCCGGATACGAGTGGGTGCTGCAGCAGGTTCCGGCCTGGATCGGCGATCCGCATCCTCAGCAGGGAGTGCTCTCCCGGCGCCAGCAGGCCGATGCGGCGCAGCTCTTCATCGAAACGACTCTCGCTGATCATCCGACCCTGACGATCGAAGGCATAAGCATAAGTCTCACCGGAACGACCGACCCGACCCTTGAAAATGATCCGGATCGACTCGTTCATCGGATCGGCGCCCAATGCGAGCAGGGCGATTATCTGCCCGGTCTCATCACGTACCGGCGCGAGAAAGAAGGCCAGGATCTGCTGACCGACGCGCAGCGGCGGCACGAACAGGGTCTCCCCGTTGAATGCCCGCTGCAGCAACTCCGGGTGTGACTCGGCAATCGGATGACGCTGCCCCAGCAACTGGTTGTCGTGGGCCGCCACGATTCGTTGCCCGGTATCGATCAAAAAGAAGCCCTCAACACCGAGGCGATCATTGAAATTGCTGAAGAAGGTCTGCAGTGACAACAGCACCGGGCTGGCCGACAACGCCTCCCGTGTTGTCGGCAGCTGCAGCTGGGAACGGGTCATCACCAGGAATGACGGATCCTCCGCCAGTCGCCTGGCACTACGCAGATTTTCGCGAATCCAGATAACGAAGGTCTCCTGGGTGGTCTGCAGGACCGTCTTCAGCGCCTCACCGGTCTTCACCCGGAAACGCCATTCGATATCTTTCAGGGCAAAGGCGGTGGAGAGCGCAATGACGATCAGGAACAGGGCGGTCATGAGGAGGGCGATATTACGCACCTTCCACATGCGCAGCCTTCCGAGGCCCTCCTTGCCCGGCACCGTTGTGGGCGCCTCACTCACCGGCCACGCCTCGGGGACTCACCAGCCCGCCATCGGCACCGGGGTAGATGCTCATCGGCCGGCGAACAGATAATCCGCCACCAGGCTGATGAACAACAGCATGCCGAAATAGTTGTTGTTGAGAAATGCCTGAAAGCATCTTTCCGGCTCACGGCCTCTGATCAGATATTGTTGATAGGCGAAGAAACCGGCACCCGCTGCCACCCCCGCATAATAGAAACCACCCAGCGCTGCCTTGACCCCCACCAGCAGCAGCAATCCCAGCATCAGCAGCTGAAACAGGCCGATCATCAAGCGGTCGTATTCGCCAAACAGGATCGCCGTGGATTTCACACCGATACGAATATCGTCGTCCCGGTCCACCATTGCATATTCCGTATCATAGATCAGCGCCCACACCACAGTGGCGATGAACAGCAGCCAGCCCACTGCCGGGACACGGCCGGTGAGCGCCATGAAGGCCATCGGCACGGCCCAGCCGAAGGCCATGCCGAGAACCACCTGTGGCAGATGGGTATAGCGTTTCATGAAGGGATAGAGGGCGGCCAGTGAAACGGCGACAAAAGACATCAGAATCGTGTTGCGGTCGAGCAACAGCACCAGCCCGAAGGCGACCAGGCTGAGCACGGCGAATACCCCCAACGCCTCCTTTGGCGTAATGACACCAACCGCCAGCGGGCGCATCCGGGTGCGCGCCACCTGGCCGTCGATGTGCCGGTCAGCATAGTCATTGATGGCACAGCCGGCAGAACGCATCAGCGCCACACCGAGGATGAAGATCAACACCACAGGCCAGCGCGGCTCTCCAGCGCCGGCGATCCACAACGCCCAGAGCGCCGGCCACAACAGCAACAGGATACCGATTGGACGATTGAGGCGTACCAGGATGGCATAACTGGCCAGGCGCTCACTCAGTGGCACCGGCACCGATACCGGGGTCAATCTGGGTCTCGTCATCGTGGACTCTCCGGAATTGCCGGTAGAAATATCTCATTCACCAGCAGCGGGCGACGGGAAAGATAGTACAGGGTTCGCCGCCCCCAGATTTTCTCCGGTGGCCGCGCCAATCCACCCACGGCAGATGCGAACAGGGGGTGACGCGGCAACAGGCGGGCAACCTCGGTCTCCCCGCGCTGCATGTGCGGATCGGAGAACAGCACTTCGCCCAGCGGACGCTCGCCCAGGTGGACCAGTCTCCGGGCCGGTCCGCGCAGAGTGCTGGCCGGTATCAGGGTGCGGGCGAACACCCAGCGCTCACCACCACACAGCAGCGCCACCTCACGCACCAGGGCGATCTCCCCACGCCGCATACCGAGCAGGGCGCGCTCACTGTATAGCGGCCGTCCCCAGCCCTGCGCCAGCACTTGGACCCGAAAATCACCACTGGTGCAGGCCATTTTCAGCCGCGCCGTCAGTGAACCGCGATCATGCAGCCAGGGCCGGATCATCTCCGGCACCCGGGTATTGCGCAGTCGGCGCCGTGCCATCCAGCGGGGCTCCATGCGGGCAAGTATGGGATCGATGGGATTCAACGGCTGACCCTGTAGCTGAAAATGTGCATTATCGCAAAGATCGTCCGGGGAAGGTAACGCACAGTATTCAGGATGATTTCAGGATAAGCTGTACGGCAGCGGCCAGAGTCATGCCAGACAACATTTTTGTAACTATTCAGCTGCCACGGGAATCCAGCGACGATCTCAATTGCAGCCGAATGGTTACCATTTTTGTTGATACGGTTTGAGGATGGCGCGACTCCTTATATGGCCCCTATTGTAGATTCACACCAGGAAACCATCGTATGAAACCGGCACCATCGATCATCGCAACGCTCCCGCTCCTTGCTCTCCTCACCCTCGGCGCCTGCGAGGGTGACGCCACATCCTCATTGGACAAGCCCATCCCTGCCCCGGTCACCACGGCACAACCGGAAACGATGCCGGTAGCCAACGACACAACCAAACCCGCAGCGCACGACGGTCTGCTGGAGCAGGCCAGGGAGACCGGCGGAGAGATCTGGCAGCAGACGAAAAAATATGGCGCCACGGTGAGCGAACAGTCGAAACGGCTCTACCAATCGGCGAAAGAGCAGGGCAGCGATCTGCTCGACTCATCCCGGGATGCCTGGGAAGCCGCCAAGCAGGCGACCGGAGAGGCAACAGAGACAACCAGGGAGCTTTACGACACGGTGAAGGAAAAGACGAAACAGATATATGACGATGCCACCCGCAAACCAGCCCCTGGGGCTGCACCGGTGGAAAGCCGGGAGATCTGACAGGAAAATCGTCATACCTGGGGTCGAGCGGAATGGTCCCTCCTGGATTCAAGAGCCCCGTTCATGTTCGATCAGGCATCGATGTAGCGCGCCTTGCGGCCGATCCAGCGCCGCATCAGCGGCGCCACAGATTCGGGATGATGCTGCAACAGCCACTCCGCCGCCTGCTGCGCCGGGGCCAACAGCGACTGATCACGCATCAGATCGGCGATACGAAACTGCACCTCACCGGTCTGCCGGGTGCCCAGCACCTCTCCCGGCCCGCGCAGTTCCAGGTCCCGCTGGGCGATATAGAAACCGTCGCTGCTCTCCCGCAGCACCCCCAGGCGCTCCTGGGCCAGGCCCGACAGGGGGGGGTGATACATCAGTACGCAGTGGCTCTCCACCGCTCCGCGCCCCACCCGGCCACGCAGCTGATGCAACTGGGCCAGCCCCAAGCGCTCCGGGTTCTCGATGATCATCAGGCTCGCATTGGGCACATCCACCCCCACCTCGATCACCGTGGTGGCCACCAGCAGGTCCAGCTCTCCGGCCTGAAAACGCTGCATCACCTGCTCTTTCTGTGCCGGTTTGAGCCGGCCATGCACCAGTCCCACCCGCAGATCGGTCAGTGCCTCATCCAACAGTTGCGCCGTCTCTTCCGCAGCCTGGCACTGTAACGCCTCGGACTCCTCGATCAGGGTGCAGACCCAATAGGCCTGGCGGCCGGCAGCGCAGGCGGCGCGCACCCGCTCCACCACCTCGTCACGGCGGCTGTCGGGGATGGCCACGGTGGTCACCGGGGTTCGCCCGGGCGGCAGCTCATCGATCACCGATAGATCCAGGTCGGCATAGGCCGACATGGCCAGGGTGCGGGGAATGGGCGTGGCGGTCATGATCAGCTGATGGGGCACACGGCCGCTGTCGCGCCCCTTCTCCCGCAGAGCCATGCGTTGATGCACGCCAAAGCGGTGCTGCTCATCGATGATCACCAGCCCCAAGGCAGAAAACACCACATCCTCCTGAAACAGGGCATGGGTGCCGATCACCACCTTCACCGCACCCTCGGCAAGGGAGGTCAATACCCGGGCACGCGCCTTGCCCTTGTGCCGCCCGGTGAGCCAACCCAGTTCAAGGCCCAGCGGTTCCAGCCAGTGACGAAAACTGCGCAGGTGCTGTTCCGCCAGCAGTTCCGTGGGGGCCATCAATGCCACCTGATGCCTGGCCTCCACCGCCTGCAAGGCGGCCAGCGCTGCAACCACCGTCTTGCCCGAGCCCACATCTCCCTGCACCAGGCGCAGCATTGGCCTGTCTGCGGCCAGGTCACGGCTAATCTCATCCGCCACCCGCTGCTGGGCAGTGGTGAGCTGGAACGGCAGCGCCTGCAACAATCCTCGAGTCAGCTTACCGCTGGGAACCAGCGGCGGCGCTGGATTGCGCCGCTGACGCTGGCGCAGTTCACGCAGACTGAGCTGATGAGCCAGCAACTCCTCGAACGCGAGCCGATGCTGGGCCGGGTGACGTCCGGCCAGCAGTACCTCCCGCGGCGCATCCGGTGGCGGCCGATGCAGATAGCGCACGGCCGCAGCCAGCTCCGGCAGGCGGTATTTGCTCAATAACGCTTCGGGCAACCACTCCGGCAGCCGCTGCGGCTGCTCATCGAGCAGCGCAAGTGCCTTCCCCGTCATCCCCCGCCATGTGAGCTGATGCATGCCCTCGGTGGTAGAATAGACTGGAGTCAGGCACTCATCCATGGGCAGCTCCTCACCCACTTCCAGCCGCTGGTACTCGGGATGGACCATCTCCAGGCAGGACGGTCCGTTCCGCGCCTCGCCAAAACAGCGCAGCCGCACCCCCCGGGTCAGCCCCGCCTTCTGGGCCGCGGAGAAGTGGAAAAAACGCAGCATCAGGGCACCGCTGCCGTCGGCCAGCCGTACCAGCAGGGAACGGCGCCGGCCATAACGGATATCCGCCAGCTCCACCACCCCCTCCACCACCGCCTGATCACCATGGCGCAGGCTGCCGATAGGGGTGATGCGGGTACGATCCTGATAGCGCAGGGGAAGATGGAACAGAACATCCTGCACGGTGTGGACGCCGATTTTCGCCAGCCGTTCGGCATTCTTCGCCCCCACCCCCTTGAGGGTGGTGACGGCTGTCCTGTCGAATCCCGCCTCCATCGTCACTTCGCCCAATGCCACCACCTGTGCAACAAATTCAGATGCAAGCATGCCAGAAGGGCGCTGGAGAATGAACCGGTCAGCGCTCGACCCAGGGGAAGGGCGATGGAGTCAGGTCACGCTCTTCCGCTGGTGCGCCGGGTAAATGCAAGCAGACCGGTGATACCGGAAAGCATCAGCAACAGTGCGGGTGGCAATGGCACTACGGTAGCCGTAACGAAACCGATAGCAAAAGGGGTGACAGAATCACCGTCGGCGAATATTTCGTATGTCAGGCCAACGGCCTCATCCGTCGCCAACCCGCTGAATGTGGCACTGTCTATGAACGCATCGGGGACCGCCGCCAAACTGCCGGCGACCACGCCGGACGCATCCACCGAGAAGGATACATCGCCAAAAAATGGATCGCCCACGACCGCCACCGTGATACCACCAGGCCCGACAGTGCCGGTCAGCTCGACCGGATCAGGATCGGCCAGGCCAAACACCCAGCCGCCCAGATCGGCGATCAGTGAGACCCCCATTGCGTCATCGACAGTGAGAGAAAAAAGGACAGGGCCTTCGCTGTCAAAGGTGTCGTTATGCCAGATGCCGGAGTAGACACTGGTCCCCACGGCCGGGGTAAACGCCAGGCTCTGACCAGCATGACCCAAAGCGAGGATAAACAAGGTGCCGACGAGGATTCTGGATACCATGCTCTGAACCTCCTTAAGGGGCCCCTGAGTCAAGTCCTGGACGCAAGATACGAGTTCATGGCCTGACTCAGAGGTTCTTTAAACGCAAATGAAACGGGACATCTACTTCACGGCCAGAACGGCACAACGACCGATTAACCTGAATAACATGCACCTTCTGCGCCAGAATATTTTTTTTCATGCATAAGAAAATGTTATGACAACACGATTCAACAGACGACTGAAAAGTGTAAAAAAATCTGACAGCGGCAGCTACAATGTTCAGCACTATCAGAATACCTCCAGGGCCAGAGAGAGAGCCCTGAGAAACAATGGAGAGTGAGCCATGTCCGTACTGCTCGAATTCAGCATGTTTCCCACCGACAAGGGAGAGAGCGTCAGCGCCTATGTCAGCCCGGTGATCGCCATGATCCGGGACAGCGGCACCCCTTATCAGCTGACCCCGATGGGAACCATCATCGAGACCGAAACCCTGGAGCAGGCCCTGGCGCTGGTGCAAAGGGCCTACCGAGTACTGGAGGAAGCGGGTTGCAACCGGGTCTATTCCTCCCTCAAGCTGGATATCCGCAAACACCGGGACGGGCGGCTCCAGGGTAAAATCGCGTCGGTACGGCGCCATATCGGAGATGTGACGGAGGGCGGCGCATGATCTGCCAGCAGCGTTTCCAGATCGACACCCGGGGCCGGGGCAGTTACGAGATCACCGAAAAGGTGGAACAGGTCATAGGCGAATCGGGCATCCATACCGGACTCTGTCATGTATTCACCCACCACACCTCCGCATCCCTGATCCTGTGTGAAAACGCCGATCCCACGGTGCGTAGCGATCTGGAGGTTTTCATGGCACACCTGGTCAGCGATGGCGACCCCCGTTTTCGCCATACCCTCGAGGGCGCCGACGACATGGCCGCCCACATTCGCTCCATTCTCACCAACATGGATCTCACCTTTCCGGTCAGCAATGGCGGCAGTGCCCTCGGCACTTGGCAGGGAATCTACCTGTGGGAACACCGCACCCAGGCCCACCGGCGGCAGATCACGGTTACCGTCCAGGGAGAGTAGAGCAAAATCACCAGGCCACTCCACGGCTGTTTTAGGGGGCTGCGCAATCGCCTGTGGCCAATTCCGGAAGGCCACACGAAGGGAACAGTCGTCAGTCATCTTTGCAATGTGCCTCAACTACCAGTAGAATTCGCGCTCTTACGCTTTCGGAAGCAAGATTTAAACGATTTTTTTTGAGGTCGCAAATGCCCAACGTACGTGTCAAAGAGAACGAGCCCTTCGAGATTGCCCTGCGCCGTTTCAAGCGCTCCTGCGAAAAGGCCGGCATCCTGGCCGAGGTGCGCCGCCGCGAGTTCTACGAAAAGCCCACCGCCGAGCGCAAGCGCAAGGCCGCAGCAGCCGTCAAAAGACACCTGAAGAAACTGTCTCGCGAAAACCGTCGCTGGGAACGTCAGTACTGATCCGCCCAGGTTAACCGATCATGCTGAAACAGCGCATCCAGGACGAGATGAAGGCCGCCATGAAGGCGGGCGACAAACGCAGGCTCGGCGTCATCCGCCTGCTGCTGGCCGCCATCAAACAGCGCGAAGTGGACGAGCGCATCGAGCTGGATGACGCTCAGGTGCTGGCTGTGCTGGACAAGATGGTCAAACAGCGCAGGGACTCGCTCGATCAGTATGAAAAAGCCGGCCGTGACGATCTGGCGGAGCAGGAGCAGTACGAAATCGAAGTCCTGCAAGCCTACCTGCCCGCCGCCCTGAGTGACGACGAGATCAGCGCCCTGATCAGTGACGCCATCGCCAGCACCGGTGCCAGTTCACTGCGGGACATGGGCAAGGTGATGGGCATAATCAAGCCCAAGGCCCAGGGCCGGGCCGATATGGGGGCCATCAGCGCCCTGGTGAAGCAGCAGCTCGGCGGCTGAACCAGGCCCGGCAGCGCGGTCCTGAAGAGACCGGCCCCACAGACCTTCGGGTCTTGTCGTATCCAGACCGTAAAACGGGCCCAAGACTCTTTCTGCCGGTCAGCGTAATCGACATCCACAGGGGAAACGGGTTCGATTGCCGCATCCTTCGCGGCGGAATGCCGCTCTTACAGTGACGCATGCGGGTGCATTCCATGGCTGGCAGAATCCCCCATCAATTCATCGATGAACTGCTGAACCGGGTCGACATCGTCGACCTGATCAACGGCCGCGTACCGCTGAAAAAGGCCGGCAAGGATTACCAGGCCTGCTGCCCCTTTCATGACGAAAAGACCCCCTCTTTCACGGTAAGCCGGGAAAAGCAGTTCTACCACTGTTTCGGCTGCGGCGCCCACGGTACCGCCATCAGCTTTCTGATGGAATACGACAACCTGGGATTCATCGAGGCAGTGGAGGAACTGGCCGCCCGGGAGGGCCTGGAGGTACCGCGGGAGGGCGGCCGCGGAAACCAGGGTCCGGATCAACGCCCACTGCACGACATCCTGGCCCAGGCCGCCAGCTATTACCAGAATCAGCTGCGCCGACATCCTCAGGCCGGCACTGCGGTTGATTACCTGAAGCAACGGGGACTCAGCGGTGAGATCGCCGCCCGCTTCGGCATCGGCTTTGCACCACCCGGCAGTCACAACCTGATGCAGAGCCTCGGCACCACCCCGGAACGGCTGCAACAACTCTGGACCGCCGGCATGGTCGCGGAGTCAGAAGATGGCCGGCGCTACGATCGCTTCCGCAACCGCATCATGTTTCCGATCCGGGATCATCGCGGCCAGACCATCGGTTTTGGCGGTCGTATCCTGGGCGACGGCAAGCCCAAATACCTCAACTCTCCAGAGACCCCCCTGTTCCACAAGAGCCAGGAGCTGTACGGCCTGTACGAGGCGCGCAAGGCGGTCCGCAAGCTGGAGCGGCTGCTGGTGGTCGAGGGCTACATGGACGTTGTGGCCCTGGCCCAATTCGGCATCCCCTACGGCGTCGCCACCCTGGGCACCGCCACCACCGAACAGCACGTCCAGCGCCTGTTCCGCAGCGTTTCCGAGATCATCTTCTGCTTCGATGGCGACCGTGCCGGACGCGATGCGGCCTGGAAGGCGCTTACCGCCACCCTGCCCTTGATGCGCGATGGGCGCGAGGCCCGCTTTCTGTTTCTCCCCGACGGGGAAGACCCGGACAGCCTGATCCGCAAGGAGGGCGCCGAGCGGTTCCAGCAGCGCATCGCAGAGGCCACCCCGCTCTCCAACTTCCTGTTCGACAAGCTTGCCGAGGAGGTGGACATGAGCACCCAAGAGGGGCGGGTAAAGCTGGCGGAGCAGGCCACGCCGCTGCTGCAGCGCCTGCCGGCGGGTTTGTTCCACCGCATGATGGAAAAGCGGCTGGAACAGCTTTTGGGCATCAGCATCGAACAAAAAGCTGGCCGGCCGGGCGGTGCATCCGGCGACAGACGGGGAAAACGGGGAAGACGCCCGACAGCTTTCCCCGGCACCATCACACCGGTCAGGCGCGCCATCATCCTGCTGCTGAATCACCCGGCATTTGCCCAGGGAGACGAATTGGCCTCCGGCTGGGAGAATCTACCACTGCCCGGTGTCTCAATATTGAAAGAACTGCTTGAAATACTGCAGACAGAACCTAACCTTACAACAGCCACCCTGCTGGAACGCTGGCGCGAACGGGATGAAGGCAGGCACTTGAGCAAACTGATCGGAATGTGTCCGGGACTGCCGAAGGAAGAGCTCGAAAAGGAGTTCCGAGACACACTGGCCAGCCTGGCGCATCAGGCCCTGGCCCAGGAACTCGACGATCTGACCGAGCGGGCCCGCCATAGCGGACTGAATGAGACGGAGAAGGCGCGCTTCAAACAACTGCTGGCGGAAAAAGGGAAACGCGACCGGGGCTGACCCCCATCGACCGGTGCGTTTCCCGCCTTCCAGCAGCGGCAGCAGTGGATGGTCAACGACCATCCAGTGGATATCCACACCATTACGTGCTACATTTGTGCGTTCATTTTTTGAAAACCACTTTTGTCTACCAGGGTAGGAAATGGATCAGCAACAGCAGCAGCAATCACAGCTCAAGCAATTGATCGCCAAAGGTAAGGAGCAGGGGTTCCTGACCTACGCCGAGGTCAATGACCACCTGCCCGACGGTATCGTCGAACCGGAACAGATCGAAGACATCATCCGGATGATCAACGACATGGGCATCCAGGTGTTCGAAACCGCACCGGACGTGGATGATACGGTGATCACCGATGCGGCCGTCGCCGCCGACGAGGATGCAGCAGAGGCCGCCGCCGCGGCCCTGGCCAGCGTGGACAGTGAATTCGGCCGCACCACCGATCCGGTCCGCATGTACATGCGTGAAATGGGCACCGTCGAACTGCTCACCCGCGAGGGCGAACTGAAGATCGCCAAACGCATCGAAGAGGGCCAAAATCAGGTGCTGGCCGCCCTCGCCACTTACCCGGACACCATCGCCCGCGTGATCGAGATGTTCGATCAGGTGGAAGCGGAGGAACTGCGCCTGAGCGATGTGATCAATGGCTTCGTCGATCCCAACGAGCCAGACGAAATACCCAAACCCCCGGTCAGCAAACCCGCGGCAGAGAAAGGCGAAGAGGCGGAAGAGGTGGAGGTCGTCGACCTCGGTCCCGATCCGGAAGAGGCCGCAGCCAAGGCAGCGCAACTGCGCAAGCAGTACAAGACGCTGATGAACAACCTGACCAAATACGGGCGCGAGCATGAGCGCACGAAAAAGAGCATGGAGAAGGTGGTCGCGCTGTTCCTCGAATTCAAATACCTGCCGTCGGTATTCACCACCCTGGTGAACAACCTGCGCAAGGCGATCACTTTCATTCGCAACCAGGAACGCACCATCATGGATCTCTGCGTGGGTACTGCCCGCATGCCGCGCAAAGAGTTCATCACTTCATTCCCGGACAACGAGACCAACCTGCAATGGCTGGATGATCAGATCGCCGCCGGCAAGGGTTATTCCGAAGCGCTGAAAACGGTGCGTGATGATGTACTGCGGGCGCAGAAGAAACTGCTCGAACTGGAAAAGCACAGCCAGTTGACCATCAGCGAGATCAAGGAGACCAATCGCCGCATGTCCATCGGCGAGGCCAAGGCCCGGCGCGCCAAGAAAGAGATGGTGGAGGCCAACCTGCGGCTGGTCATCTCCATCGCCAAGAAGTACACCAATCGCGGCCTGCAGTTCCTCGACCTGATCCAGGAAGGCAACATCGGCCTGATGAAGGCGGTGGACAAGTTCGAGTACCGGCGCGGCTACAAGTTCTCCACCTACGCCACCTGGTGGATCCGTCAGGCCATCACCCGCTCCATCGCCGACCAGGCGCGCACCATCCGTATCCCGGTGCACATGATCGAGACCATCAACAAGCTCAATCGGATCTCCCGTCAGATGCTGCAGGAGATGGGCCGCGAGGCGACTCCGGAAGAGCTCTCCGAGCGCATGGAGATGCCGGAGGAAAAGGTACGCAAGGTGTTGAAGATCGCCAAGGAACCAATCTCCATGGAGACCCCCATCGGCGATGACGAAGATTCTCACCTGGGCGACTTCATCGAGGACGCCGGTGTGGTCTCCCCCGCCGACTCCGCCACCGTGGAGGGGCTGCGCGAGGCGACCCAGAACATGCTGGCCGGCCTCACCTCACGCGAGGCCAAGGTCCTGCGCATGCGCTTCGGCATCGACATGAACACCGACCACACCCTGGAAGAGGTGGGCAAGCAGTTCGACGTC
>CAZJCM010000036.1:0-31634 GCA_964544655.1 uncultured Sedimenticola sp.
CGCAGCTTACCCTCTAACCGTCAGTCGAGTTGCACTTACAAGTTGAATCCGCGTCATATAGAAATATGTGGTTTCACCCATAACTAGCAGGTGTGATAAAATCGCGCCCGATCAATCATGAGAGATTGTGGGTATTGCATAGGAGTGCACTAATAATGGATAAAAAATATCTCACCCTAATAGCCGGTATTGCGGCTGTTTCTGCATTATCTGTTTCCAGTGTTTCAGCCGCATCATATGAGGTTTCCAGTTCTCTGGATATCAGTTATCTGGATAACAGTTCTCCGGATAGGGTGCTGAGTGATACTTAGGGACCTGTTTCCAGTGGCGCTATTAGCTCAATTTCAACTGATTCCTGGGGTTGGGGTTTTAGTTCGCCTGGTCCTGCAGTGGCTCAGGCCTCAGCCGATGAGTATGGCCGGGCAGCGGCATCTGCCGAAGGCATGTATATCTGTGGTGGCTGTACGTTTGATTTATCCGCAGGCGCTTTCTATGAGACGAGTTATACCAATAACACGTCCGGCACCGTCAGTTTCAGTTATGATTTTTTTGTCACTGGCCCCGTGGTTGAAGTTATTGACTATTACGGGGTTGACGGGGTTGATCAGACGTCCGGTCTTGGGGCGGTAGCTTCTACTGATGTCATGATGACCACCACCGGTGGTTCCAGTGATAGCGCAAACGTCTCGGCGGCCCTGTTTGGCGGTAGGCTGGATCATGATTTCTTTTCCACCGACAGCAATGCAACTTATTATTCGATCGAAGATGGTTATGGTTTTGGATATCGTCTGGATGATTTCAATGGTACTTTTTCGGGTGTACTGGCGGCAGGAGAGACTGTAACCATCACCGCTGACCTTCTGACGACTGTTTTCGGTCCCGGTTGGGAACTGGGTGCGATGGCAAGTATCGGTGATCCCAATGACCTGTCGACAGGTTCTTTTATATCCGGTCAGTTCAATATATCCGCCGTACCCGTACCTGCAGCGGCCTGGTTGTTTGTATCCGGTCTGATTGGTCTGATCGGTATTACCAGACGTAATTAAAGTAAACAAAGAACACTCTTGCATGAACGACACCCATTCTTGCGCGCCATAGTTGTATTGGAATAATCAACTGAAAGCGGAGGATGGTGGCCAGGCAAAGGTGTCCCTGACAGACTGGAACTGCTCAAATCCATCGGACAGGTTCCATATATGCGCTGGCGCATAAAGCGGGACGCAATTACTCGGACGTAGCAAAAGTTCTTGCCCAGGATCTGGTGAGAAAGAATGAAGCGGAAAAGGTTTACGTGCCCTGGGATGACACTTGGCGCTGGAAAAACAGGCAGCCTGAAAACCCAACTGCCCTGCCTTTCGGATTGCCCGCATCGATCGGTCACTGCATGGGTTCAAACGCCACATAGGCGTCCTCAGTGAGAATCTACCGATGCATACGGCATTGGGGTTAGCCGCCGCCTCGGTGAAAATAGCGGTCGAAGCGGGTGATGAAGGCGTGACGGGCCGCTTCGCTCAGTCCGTGGAAACTGAACTCGACCTGCATCGTTGGTAAGACCAAAGCGGCGATCCGGCGTTCCCCCGCCGGCCCCAGCCTGATTTCGATGGCGCCTGCCGGATGGTCGATGGTGTACGAACCATTATTTCGCCGGTAGGCATAAGGGGCGACTGCGGCGCCCAGGGTGCGCTCGAACTCGGCGGGCGTGATGCCCATTTCCCGGGTGAAGTGTTCAGGGCAGGCGGCGTTCATGGCAGACGTTCACCTTCTCTGAATGGTAACGCTTCAGCTGTATTCGTGGGCAGATGAATGAGTCACCTCTAAATCTAACCTCGGCGGGGTCTACATTCCTGTAGTGGCGATCCGGCCCGGCATCCATGCCGGGCTCACCCACCCGCCACTGCCGGCCAGACCGCCAGCTCGTCGCCATCCTGCAGCGGTTTGTCGCGCTCACCGGGATGGATGAAGACCCCATTGACCATCACCAGATGTACCTGGGCCAGGGGCACCCCGTACTGCTCCAGCAGAGCGTGGGGGCTGGTGTCGTCAGGCACCTCCAGTTCCAATCGATGGTCGGTCCCGCCACCGGGCAGATAGCTGGTGAGGGATGCGTAGAGTTTGAACGTCAGCCGCATGGTCCTGTCCTGTCGCTTCAAAGCGGCTGGGTGCAGGCCAGATAGGCCTCCATGATCCGATTCGGATCCTGCATCAGGCGCCGTTTCCATTCACCCAACCGTATCCTGCTCTGTATCAGACCGCGCAACACCCCGATATGTTGCGTCCGCCCCAGGGTAATGGCACCCACCAGCCGGTCATCGTCGAACTGCAGCTTGATGTAGCGGTAGCCGGCCTCATCCAGCTGTTCCGCCGAATCCCCTCCTGGCACGCCCATCCACTGGCCGTAGGAGGCGGAGATCAGGCCCAGGGTATCCAGCACATTCATCCCCAGGCTGCCCCGGTGCATCACATCTCCACCCGCCATATTCAGTGCCGCCACCCGGGCGGTCTCGGCCGCCACCGGCTGAATGGCATGCACCGCCCGTTCACCACTGCTCCAGTCGATGCCTTCACAGACGTCGCCGGCGGCGTAGATCTCCGGCACCGAGGTACGCTGCCGGTCATCCACCACCACCCCCTGGCTGGTTTCTATGCCACTGCCGGCGAGGAAATCGATTCCGGGACGAACGCCCGTGGCCACCACCACCAGGTCGGCCGGAATGTTCCCCGCCGTCCCACACTGCAGGATGAAACGGGCGTCGCCCTCCGGGTCGCTGGTGATCGCTTCCACCCCGGTGGAGGTACGGACATCCACCCCCTGTTCGATACACCACCGCTTGATCAGGTTGCCGGCAGTCTGGTCCATCATCCGCGGCACCATGCGATCACCCATCTCCACGATGCTCAGACGCACGCCCCGCTTCACCAGGGCCTCCATGATGATACAGCCGATGAAGCCGGCCCCCATCAACACCACCCGTGAACCCGGTTCTGCGTAGCGAATGATGTTGCGGGCATCTTCCAGGGTCCAGCAGTGGTGGATGCCGGGTTGATCGATGCCGTCGATGGGCGGGGCGACCGGCACCGAACCACAGGCCAGAAGCATGCGGTCATAACCCAATGTGGCGCCACCCAGCAGTTGAACCTGCCGTTGCACGGTGTCGATGGCGGTCACCCGGTCCTGGATATGCTGAATGTTCTGCCGTTCGAAGTGATCGGGTGTATGCCGCAGGTAGGTACCAGACTCTTCGATGTTACCGGACAGGAGATAGGGAATGGCCATACGGGAGTAGGCTGGCTCCGGCTCGCCACCGATGAGAGTGATCTCCCCTGCCGGATCCTGACCGCGCAAGGTCTCTGCGGCGACAACACCGGCAGGGCCGGCGCCGACGATTAGGTAACGCATAGATGGATTCTCCAATATATGACGGGATCGGTGTCATGCCGAATGATGAGGTCGATGAAAATGCTCCCTGCATCCCTCTTTCGGTGGCATCTGTGGCCTGGACGGCCACAGTCGAGTCCCAGGGATGGGTTTACGGCGTCCACCGAGAGAGGGAAGGCAGGGCCACATACGGAGTCGCGCCACGCGCTTATGATGTCTAAACAAAAATTCAGTGGTGGCGGACCCCGCCCCCTGATACGACCCGATCCCTGAAACGATCCATACAGGCGGCAGGAGCACCCCCCTGCCGCCTGTTTTCACGGCCTGTACTCAGAGGCCCAGACGCTGCAGGGTCTCCGCCGCCGGCACACCGGACTCATCCCAGCCACGGAGCTGGTAATACTCGGGGAGCATCTTGTCCAGGCCGCTCACCTTGCCCTCGGCGGGGCCGGTCTTGGCCGCCTCTTTGAGGATGCGCTTGGGCAGGGTGTCGTCCTTGCCGGTGAAGCCCGCAGCCAGGTTGAACTGGCGCTCCATGTTCCAGATCCGCTCACCCACCAGCAGCAGCTTGTCCAGATCCCAGTCACCCTCGCAGGCGGCATCCACCTGGGGCTGAAAATCGTCCAGTGACCAGGCAAAGGTGGTGAACAGGCAGAGACCGGTGGAATCCACCGCGGCGGTAGCATCCTGGAACGCCTTCACCAGGCCGGCCTTGCCTTCGGTGGCCAGGGGGTCGGTCTTCTCCGGAATGCCCAGGATCTCCGAGGCCACGGTGTAACTGCGCAGGTGGCAGGCGCCGCGGTTGCTGGTGGCGTAGGTCAGGCCCATACCCTGGATACCGCGCGGGTCGTAGGCGGGGAACTCCTGTCCCTTGACGCTCATGGATAGATCGGGATGGCCGTATTTCTCGCACAGCCGCTTGGAGCCGATACCGAGGATCTTGCCAAACCCCTCGCCCTTGGCCACCTGCTCGGCCATGGTAGTCAGGGCCTCGGCCGAGCCGAAGTTGAGCGCCACGCCGCCGGTATCCTCATCGGTGATCACACCCATCTCATACAACTCCATGGCCGCAGCCAGGGTGGCGCCGAAGGTGATCGGATCGAACCCCTGCTCGTTACAGATGAAGTTGGCGAAGGTGATGGCGTCCAGATCGTCGACGCCGACATCGGCACCCAGGGACCAGGCCGCTTCATATTCCAGACCACCGGAGGCCCCCCAGTACTCGGGCCGGTTGACCACCGTGTAGTGCTCCTTGTCCACCCGGGCGACACGCCCACAGGCGATGGTGCAGCCGAAGCAGGCCTGGTTGGTCACCAGGTTGGGCTTGCCCTCGCTGCCCCGCGGCTCGTGCATCGCCTCACCGGAGATCTTGCTGGCGCCGGCGAACTGGACCTCTTTGGCGTTATCCGTAGGCAGCGCACCCACTTCGTTGATCACATTCATCAGCACCTGGGTGCCGTAGGTGGGCAGGCCCTGGCCGGTGACGGCATTCTCGGCCAGCACCTGCTTCTTCTCAGCCGCCACCTGCATGAAGCGCTTGGGGTCCTTGACCGAGACGCCCTTGGTGCCGCGCACGGCGATCGCCTTGAGGTTCTTGGAACCCATCACGGTACCGACGCCAGAGCGGCCGGCGGCCCGGTGCAGATCGTTGACGATGCAGGCATAGAGCACGCCCTCCTCGCCGGCACGGCCGATGGCCGAGATGCGCAGTTGTGGTTCCTGGTGGCGTCGCTTGAGCAGCTCGTCGGTCTCCCACACGCTCTTGCCCCAGAGATCATCCGCAGGCAACAGCTTCACCTCATCATCGTCGATGAAGAGATAGACCGGCCGTTCAGCGCGCCCCTCGAAAATGATCATGTCCCAGCCGGCGAATTTCAGCTCGGCGCCGAAATAACCACCTGAATTGGAGCAGGCGATAGCACCGGTGAGGGCGCCTTTGGTGATCACCGAATAGCGGCCGCTGGTGGAGGCCATGGTGCCGGTGAGCGGCCCGGTGGCGAAGATCAGCTTATTGTCCGGGGAGAGCGGATCCACCTTGGGGTCGATCTCCTCCACCAGATACTTGGTGGCCAGGCCGCGCTGGCCCAGGTATTCATCGGCCCACGCCATGTTGAGAGGTTCGGGCGTACAGGTGCCGTCGGTCAGATTCACACGCAGAATTTTCTTATGCCATCCCATGATTCGTTCCCCCTCAGGCCTGTGCAGCCGTTTGATTGTCCGTACGCTCCGCCCAGTTACGCATCCGCTCATAACCCGTGGCGTCTGCATCCACGAAGGTGATGGCGTTGGTGGGACAGGCGCTGACGCAGGCAGGATCACCACCGCAGAGATCGCACTTGATCACCTTGCCGGAGACATGGTTATAGTTGACGGTGCCGAACGGGCAGGCAATGGTGCACACCTTGCAGCCGACACAGAGCCCTTCGTTCACCTCTTTGGCGCCGGTGGTCCCATTGACATGAATCGCCTCGGTAGGGCAGGCCTTCTGGCACCAGGCATCGGCGCACTGAGTGCAGGTATAGGGGACGAAACGCCCCTCACTTTCAAACACGAATACCCGGATGCGGGAGCGGGCCGGGTTGAATACCCCTTCGTGCTCATAGGAGCAGGCCATTTCACATTGCCGGCAGCCGGTACACTTCTCCGGCGCGATTGAGAGTGATCTCATCATTTTGCTGTATCTCCTGAAACAGAGAGGGGTTGCATCGGCACCGGCCATCGACACCCTGCAGCCCCAATTTGGTTATTTGTTATTACGGATTTTCGCTCCATCCGTTATTCTTACCGCGGCTCGGCAGCTTGGAGAGCCCCTGATCAAGTCATGAACCCGTATCTTGCGTCCGGACTTAAAATCAGAGGCTCCCTGGGAGTCTGTAGCAAACTCTCTGGGAGTCTGTAGCAAACTCTCTGGGAGTCTGTAGCAAACTCTCGGAATCCAGCGGAGATTCGTTTGCCGGGTCGAACCCAGTGCTCCTCAAGCAATTTTATAAGGGTATCACCCCGCACTTTTTACGGGAAAGAATTCATAAATGCAAGAATCGATCAGAACATGGCAACGGCACCGGACTATCCGACCCATAAACCGGGCAACCGACCGGTTGTCGCCACTCGGCGCCACTGCCTGGTTGGCCGCCTGATGGAATCCCTTACCGAGGCCGGCCGCCAGGCCCTTTGGCTCCTGTTCACGGGTGATACGGAGCTGTGGAACATCATCGCCATCTCGTTCAGCGTCTCCCTGCGGGCAATCCTGTTCGCCGCGCCATTGGCGCTGGTGTGTGCATTCCTGCTCGCCTATACCCATTTTCCCGGACGGCGGCTGCTGATCGCCCTGTTCAATACCGCCCTCTCGGTGCCTGCGGTGGTGGTCGGCCTGACCCTCTACATGCTGCTCTCCAGGGCCGGCCCCCTGGGCGACTGGCGGCTACTGTTCACCCAGGACGCCATGATCATCGGCCAGATCCTGCTCAGTTTCCCGATCCTGGTGGCCATGGGGCACTCCGCCTTCCAGGCCACCGACCGGCGTGCCTGGGAGACCGCCCTCACCCTCGGCGCCACGCCGGTGCGCGCCCTGCTGACCCTGGTTCATGAGAGTCGCTTTGGCCTGGTTGCCGCGCTGCTGGCCGGTTTCGGCCGCATCATCGCCGAGGTGGGCAGTTCCATGATGGTGGGCGGCAACATCCTGCACCACACCCGCAATATCCCCACCGCCATCGCCCTGGAGACCAGCCGCGGCAGCTTTGCCCAGGGCATCGCCCTGGGGCTGGTGCTGCTGTTGCTCGCATTGATCCTGAACCTGGCTCTTACCGGCATCCAGGGGCGTGGCGAGGTGACCTCCTGATGGGTTCGGGTAAGCGCTGGCGCATCCAGTTGCAGGGATTGGCTTTCCGCCGCCGCAACAACATCATCCTGCAGGATATCGATGCCGCCTTTCAGACCGGCGAGACCACGCTGCTCACCGGCCACAACGGTTCCGGCAAGAGTACCCTGATGCGTATCCTGGCCGGGCTGCTGCGCCCAGACCGGGGCCACTTTCACCTCGACCAGGCAGCGCCGGAGGAGTGGCGGCACTGCCGGCACCTGCTGCTGCGCGACATCTGCTACCTGCATCAACAACCCTATCTGTTCGATTGCAGTGTCTTCGACAACGTCGCCTATGGCCTGCGCCGGCGCGGAGTGCCGCCGCACATCATCCATGACCGGGTACGACAGGCACTGCAGGCGATGTCGCTTGAGCAACTGGAAAAACGCCCCAGCCATGCCCTCTCCGGCGGCGAACGGCAACGGGTGGCCATCGCCCGCGCCTGGGTACTGGCCCCGCGGCTGATGCTGCTGGACGAACCGGTGGCCAACATGGACAAACCGGCCCGCAGGCAGACCATCCAGCTGATCAACCTGCTGCGCGAAAACGGCATCGGGGTACTGGTGACCAGCCATGATCCCCAACATGGAGAACTGCAGATCGATCATCATCTGCATCTGTACCAGGGCAGACTGGAAACCAAGACCCTGTAGACCGGGCGCTCATTATCACAACGAATTCCGGGCCATGCTGATGACGCGGGATGGATTTGTGGGACATGGAGGAGACAAATTGATAACCTCTGCATCCGGTTCCACATCCCGAAGAGGAGACGATATGAGCGACGCCATCCCATCCGCCGAAAGCTGCCAGGATCCCTACGACAGCTCCGTCAGCATGGACGATGCCCTGACCATGATCCTGCAACGGATCAACCCGGTCACCGGCTGGCGCTCGGTATCCCTGCGCGAGGCCCTGGGCAACGTACTGGCAGCAGACGTGATCTCGCCATTGGATGTGCCGAGCCACCGCAACTCGGCCATGGATGGGTACGCCTTTGCCGCCGCCGACCTGCCCGAGGAAGGCATCCGCGAGCTGCGGATGATCGGCACCGCTTATGCCGGGCATCCCTTTCCCTCACCGCTGCAATCAGGCGAATGCGTGCGCATCATGACCGGCGCCAAGATGCCGGACGGGGCCGACAGTGTGGTGATCCAGGAACAGGCGCAACGGGACGGCGACATACTGCGTATCGACAACCGGCACAAGGTGGGGCAGAACGTACGCCAGGCCGGCGAGGATATCGCCCGGGGCAGCGTGGTGCTGGCAGCGGGCCGGCGCATCGGTGCCGCCCAGCTGGGGCTGCTCGCCTCCCTGGGTGTCCCAGAGGTGCGCATCCAACGCCGGGTGCGGGTCGCCTTCTTCTCCAGCGGCGACGAGATCCGCAGCATTGGCGAGCCCCTGGCCGAGGGGCAGATCTACGACAGTAACCGCTACACCCTCTATGGCATGCTCACCGAGCTGGGCTGCGAGGTGCTGGACATGGGGGTGATCCCGGACCGGGAGGCGGACATCAAAGATGCCCTGGAGACCGCCGCCGGCATGGCTGATCTGATACTCACCTCCGGGGGGGTCTCGGTGGGTGATGCGGATTATATCGTAGCCGCCCTGCGTCAGCTCGGCACCATCCACTTCTCCAAGGTGGCGATCAAGCCCGGCCGCCCCCTCACCTTCGGCCACATCGGCAGCACTCCGTTCTTCGGTCTGCCGGGCAATCCGGTGGCGGTGATGATCACTTTTCTCAACTTTGCCCTGCCGGGTATCCGCCGGATGATGGGGGAGGCAGACCAGGCCCTGCCCCGCTTTCAGGTCGTCTGCCGCAGCCGGCTGCGCAAGCATCCGGGCCGCACCGAGATTCAGCGCGGCCTGTTGTTGCAGGGCGAGGACGGCAACTGGGAGGTGAAGAGCACCGGCCGCCAGGGCTCCGGGGTGCTCAGTTCCATGAGCGATGGCAACTGTTTCATCATGTTGCCAGCTGAACGGGCCACGGTGGAGCCTGGAGAATTGGTGGAGGTAATCCCCTTCGGCCTCTTTACCTGACAGACGCCTACAGCATCTCGATCACCCATTTGGTGACTAGGCCGGTGGCATGGGCGCACTGATTGCCCCGGTCCTGGTCGAACTGGCGATACTCCTGGTCGTCCCACATATCGTAGGTGCGTCCGGTAAACTGTCGTTGCAGCTGCTCGCAGGTAATGCCGCCGAAGGTCTCCTCGAACCGCTCCACCAGTAACTTCCCCTTGCGAAAGTTGTTGATGCCCCGGCCCCGGTCCAGCTTGTCCCGGTCCCGCCCGCGCTTGGCACTCAGGGCCATCAGGCCACCGGTCAGGGCGCCACAGGCCCCCTTTGCCATCAATCCACCACCACCGGAGAGACCATGGCTCGCCTTGATGGTCTCGTCGGTCACGATACCAATGGTCTCCTGCACCGTGGCCAGCACACACTGGGGACAACAACCATAGTCCAGCTCATATTTCAGTGCCTTGTGATAGGCCGCCTCGGCCAGGGCCTGCTTCTCTTCTTGCTTCATCACGGAACACCCTGCTGCATCAAAATATCGGGATATTCTAATGAGGAAGCTGGATGCGAACATTGACCCACGCCAATTCATTCACAGCAAATCCGGGCCGCATTGGCCGCCGAATCATTCGAATTCGGCCATCGCCCGCGCCGCCCGCTCGCGGCCCAACTCGATCAGCTCGGCAGCACGGTAGAACTCATAGAAGGTGCAGGCATTGTGCGGGATCTCCACCACCACATCCGGCGAATAGGCTGCCAGCTTGAACCGGGCCACCGTGTTCTGCATGGTCTCAAAGGAACTGGAGATCACCTTGAAAATATCCATCTCATCGCTTTTTTCCCGGCCCAGCCGCAACTGCAGACCATCGATGAACTGGGCGATACGCCGGCGGTAGCCATTGCCCTCCACCTCACCCTTGCCCTTGGACATGGTCAGGTGGGGTTCCGCCCTGGCGCCCAGGTTGACCGCGATGGTGATATCGGTCTTGTCCCGCAGGGTCGGGGCGATAGGAATCGGATTGACCAACCCGCCATCCACCAGGGTCATGCCACGGTATTTGACCGGTGTGAACAGGGTCGGAATGGCGATAGAGGCGCGAATGGCATCGAACAGAGAACCGTGATTGAGCCAGATCTCCTTTTCATCCTTTACGCTGGTGGCGACGGCGGTGAAAGAGATGGGCAGGTGTTCGATATCCCGGTCACCGATCAGCTCACGCAGGGTATCCATCACCCGCTCACCCTTGATCAGCCCGCTGCGATGAAAGGAGAAGTCCAACAGCCTGAGTACATCTATCTGCTGCAACGCCTGCACCCACTGGCTATAGGTATCCAGCTCACCCGCAGCATAGATACCACCGACCAGGGCCCCCATGGATGAACCGGCGATGGAGCGGATCCGGTAGCCGTTCTCCTCCAGCCATTGGATCACCCCGATATGGGCCAGGCCGCGGGCACCGCCGCTGCCAAGCACCAGGGAGACGGTTTTCTGTTTCATTGTCCTGCCCATGCAAAGCTCAGGGAAACGGTAATCATACCGCAGTTACCATGGTGGATGCGGCCCGGTGGGCCTTATCCACGGCCATCGTTTTTTCCAGCCCCGGTGCAAGGCGCAGGTGTAGGGTGAATAAGCAAAGCGCATCCACCAGGCGGTCCGGGCTTACTCCCCCCGACGCCAGCGATGGTACCGTTCCACCCACTGCAACAGTTTCTTGGGCGCATGGGCCTTCTTCCAGTTGCCGGCGGCAAACTTGTTGGCCTCGGTCCAGGTGGGATAGATATGGATGGTGCCCAGGATCTTGTTCAACCCCAAGCCATGCCGCATGGCGGTGACGAACTCGGCAATCAGGTCACCCGCATGTTCACCAACGATGGTGGCGCCCAGGATCTTGTCCTTGCCCGGTACCGTCAGCACCTTGACGAAGCCGTAATCCTCGCTATCGGCGATGGCCCGATCCAGGTCATCCAGGCCATACAGCGTCACCTCGTAGGGTATATCCTGGGCCACCGCCTCCTGCTCATTGAGACCGACGCGGGCCACCTCAGGATCGGTGAAGGTGGCGAAGGGGATCACCGAGTAATCAACCTTGAAGCGCCTGAAAGCACCGAACAGGGCGTTCACCGAAGCGTACCAGGCCTGGTGGGAGGCGGCATGGGTGAACTGGTAGGGGCCGACTACATCACCACAGGCGTAGATGTTGGGAAAGTTGGTCTGCAGGAACTCATTCGCCTTGATGGTACGCCGGTCGGTGAGACGGACACCCAACTCCTCCAGGCCAAACCCTGACGTGTTGGCCACCCGTCCCACCGCCACCAGCACCTGATCGAAACCGATATTCACCACACCGCCACTCGATTCGGCCAGCAGTTCCTTGCCACTACTGGTGACACGAAATTCCTTGGCGGTATGCCCCACCAGAACGCGAATCCCCTCATCCATGAAGCGTTCCGTGACCAGAGCGGAGACATCCTCATCTTCACGCACCATCAACCTTGGCGCCATCTCCACCATTGTCACCTCGGCACCAAAGCGGGCAAAGCACTGGGCCAGTTCACAACCAATGGGGCCGCCCCCCAGCACCAGCAACCGTTTGGGCAACTCACGCAACCCCCACAGGTTGTCCGAGGTGAGGTAGTCGATGCCGTCCAGCCCGGGAATCGGCGGCACGAAGGGACGGGCGCCGGTGGAAATGACGATATTCCGGGTAGTCAGCCGCTTGCCGTTCACCTCCACCTCGTAAGGCGAGACGATGCGCGCCTCACCCTGAATCACATCCACCCCCAGGCCGGTAAAGCGCTCCACCGAGTCATGGGGCTCCACCTTGCGCACCACCCGCTGCACCCGTTCCATCACATCAGCAAAATCGAATTGCACCTTGGCTGACTTGAAACCATAGGCCTCACCACGCCGGGTCTGGGCAAGAAAACGGGCAGAGCGAATCAACGCCTTGGAGGGCACACAGCCGGTATTGAGACAATCACCCCCCATCTTGTCCTTTTCTATCAGGGTCACCTTCGCCTTCACCGCGGCCGCAATCAGCGCAGCTACCAAACCGCCTGAGCCGGCGCCGATGACGATCAGGTTGCGATCGAATCGCGCCGGTCTGGGATAGCTGGCAAGGGCACGGCGCGCCTTGACCAGAGAGAGGGTCTTTTTCGCTACCAGGGGGAAGATCCCCAGCAACACGAAAGAGAGAATCAGCCCGGGCGAGAGGATCCCCGACAGGCTGTCGAGTCTGCCCAACTGGGTGCCGGCGTTGACGTAGACGAAGGTACCGGCCAGCATGCCGACCTGACTGACCCAGGCGTAGGTCCAGGTGCGCATGTTGGTGAGCCCCATCGCCAGATTGATGACGAAGAAGGGAAACAGGGGCACCAGCCGCAGCCCGAACAGATAGAAGGCGCCGTCCTTCTCCACCCCCTCATTGATCGCCTTAAGCTTGTCTCCAAAGCGGCTCTGCACCCAGTCCCGCAACAGAAAGCGGGCCAGCAGAAAGGCCAGGGTAGCGCCCAGCGTCGAGGCGAAGGAGACCAGGACCACCCCCTTCCACAGGCCGATGATGGCACCGATGGCCAGCGTCATGATGGTAGCCCCCGGCAACGAGAGTGCCGTCACCACCACATAGATGCTGAAGAAGACCAGAGCGCTGAGCCATGGGTTTGCCGCCTGCCACGCCTGCAGCTCACCCTGACGGGCCTTGAGGTTCTCCAGCGTCAGATAGCTGCCGAGGTCGAAAAAGAAAAAAGCGGCGACGGCGGCCGCCACCAACGCCAGTAAAGTGATCCTGCGTAGATCCATTGGTTTTCCCTTTTATAAACAGGTTATTTTGGGAACAAGACCGACCTTACGCCGGTTTGGTTTCGCCGGGTCGGCATAATTTGGACGCAGAGGCACTGGTTTCTCTTCCATCCAACTGCACTTTTGGATGTAGGGCCGATAAGCGAAGCGCATCCACCATGGTTTGTGGTGGATGCGGCCCTTTGGGCCTTGTCCACCCTGCCGGTCTGATGTCTGAGGTACGGGACCGGTCCGGTGGTGGTTTGGACGGACCTATTGCCGGCCAAGATTTTTCCGCCCCGATTCCGAGCCGCTGCAATTAATTTATCGCCGCCCCTCTGCCCTTCTTAACCCTCAGCCAACAGTTTCGCGTGGGCCGCTGCCAGCCGGGCTACCGGCACCCGGGGAGCGGAACAGGAGACATAATCGAGCCCGGCCTCATGACAGAAGCGGATGGATGCCGGGTGGCCGCCGTGCTCACCGCAGATGCCGACGCTCAGATCCGGACGTTTCTCCCGGCCCCAGCCCACCGCCAATTCCATCAGTTTGCCAACGCCCTTCACATCCAGCACCTCGAACGGATTGTCCTGCAAGATGCCGTTCTCGTTGTACATGGGCAGGAACTTGTTCTCCGCATCCTCGCGGGAGAAGGAGAAGGTGGCCTGGGTCAGGTCGTTGGTGCCGAAGGAGAAGAACTCTGCCTCCTCCGCCAGGGAGTCGGCGCGCATACAGGCGCGCACCACCTCGATCATGGTGCCGAAACGGAAGTTGAGTTTGTGGCCACAGTTGCCTTCCACCTCCTCCCGGATCTGATCCACATATTTCTTGACGTGTTTCAGCTCTTCCGCGGTACAGACCTGGGGCACCATGATCTGGGGATGCACCTCCATGCCCTTGGCTGCACACTCGGCCGCCGCCTCCAGCACAGCCCGAATCTGCATAGTGTAGATCTCCGGAAAGGTGATACCAAGGCGCACACCGCGATGACCGAGCATGGGGTTGGTCTCGTACAGGGCACGAACTTTGCGCAGCATGGTCTCCTTCTTGGCGATCGCCTCCTCGACCAGGTGGGTTTCCACCAGATTGTGACGCAGGATATTCGCCTCTTTCTGGGCCTGGCCGGTCTCATGCAGCAGGGTCATGGTATTGGCCAGCACCTCCATGCCGCGGGCCGATTGTCGCAGGTGGCGCAACTTGTCCAGCTCGTCCTGCAGCTGCTGCTCCGCCGGCAGGAACTCATGGATCGGTGGGTCCAGCAGGCGAATGGTGACCGGATAGGGTGCCATCGCCTCGAACAGGGCCTTGAAGTCCGCCCGCTGCATCGGCAGCAGCTTGTCCAGGGCCACCTGGCGCTGACCTTCCGTCTCCGCCACGATCATCTCGATCACCACCGGCAACCGCTCCACCGCATTGAACATGCGCTCGGTACGGCACAGGCCGATGCCCTTGGCGCCATATCTGATCGCCCGGGTGGCATCCGGTGCCGTGTCCGCGTTGGCCATCACCTTCAAATGGGCCACCTCGTCGGCCCAGGTCAGCAGGGTGGTCAGCTCGCTGGTGAATTCCGGTTCGACGGTGGGGATCTCCCCCAGGTAGACATTGCCGCTGCTGCCGTCGATGGTGATCAGATCCCCCTCCTTGATCACCGACTCGCCCACATAGGCCTCACGCCGCATCACATCCACGGCGATGCCTTCGGCGCCGGCGACGCAGGGCTTACCCATGCCCCGGGCCACCACCGCAGCGTGGGAGGTCTTGCCACCACGGCTGGTGAGGATACCCTCGGCGGCGAAGAAGCCGTGAATATCCTCCGGCTTGGTCTCCTCGCGCAGCAGGATCACCTTCTGCCCCCCCTTCTTACCCAGCTCTTCGGCCCGATCCGCATCGAACACGGCATGGCCGCAGGCCGCGCCCGGAGAGGCGGGCAGGCCCTGGGCCAGGGGCTGGGCCCGAAAGTTGGGATCGAGGCGCGGATAGAGCATCTGTTCCAGCATGGCGGGGTCGATACGCAGCAGGGCCCGGGCCTTGTCGATCAGACCTTCCTTTTCCATCTCCACCGAGGTGCGCACCATGGCTACGGCATTCATCTTGCCGTTGCGGGTCTGCAGGCAGTAGAGGGTGCCGCGCTCGATGGTAAACTCGAAGTCCTGCACTTCGTGGTAGTGCTGTTCCAGTTTCTGCCGCAGTGCTTCCAGCTGCCGTGCCATCTCCGGCATCTCCTCGGCCAGCCGGTCGATGGGCTTGGGGGTACGGATACCGGCCACCACATCCTCGCCCTGGGCGTTGACCAGGTACTCCCCATAGAGCTTGTTCTCGCCAGTACCCGGGTTGCGGGTAAAGGCGACGCCGGTGCCGGAATCGTTGCCGCGGTTGCCGAACACCATGGTGCAGACGTTCACAGCCGTACCGTTGGCCATCTCCGGGGTGATATTGAACTCCCGGCGATAGTCCACCGCCCGCTTGCCCATCCAGGAGCCGAACACCGCCTTGATGGCGATCTCCAACTGCTGGTAAGGATCTTCCGGGAAGGGACGGCCGGTATGATCCTCCACCACCCTGAGAAAACGGTCGCTGATCTCTTCCAGGTCATCGGCGGAAAGCCCGACGTCCTCTGACACATGGGCCTGCTGCTTGACCGCCTGGAACTGCTCATCGAACAGCTCGTCCGGAACCCCCAGGGCCACCTTGCCGAACAGCTGAATGAAGCGGCGGTAGGCATCGTAACCAAAACGGGGGTCGCCGGTCTGCTCGATCTCACCCTGCAGCGTCTCGTAGTTCAGTCCCAAATTGAGAATGGTGTCCATCATCCCCGGCATGGACATGGCGGAGCCACTGCGCACCGACACCAGAAGGGGATCATAGCGGTCGCCAAAGCGCTTGCCGGCAGCCTGTTCCACCTTTGCCATCTGCTCCCTGACCTGGGCCATGACGCCGGCGGGCAACTCGTTACCGTCATTTGCCAGATAGGCCAGACAGGCCTCGGTACTGATCACGAAACCGGGTGGCACATTGAGACCGATCTGGGTCATCTCACAGAGGTTGGCCCCCTTCCCCCCCAGCAGCTGTTTGTTCTTGCCATCGCCTTCCTGAAAATTGAAGACCCACTTCTTGCTGGATACTGAATCCTGGGACATAGCTGTCTGCTGCTCCTTGTCGAATACTCTTAATGGATTGAACCAAGGGGTCGGAGTCACGCTGCCGATATACGATGTCTTCCAACATTTAACTGATGGCAGTGTGACTCCGTATATGGTTCCTGCCCCCTGAAGCCAATTAAATGGGGGTGCCTGAAGTGCCGGAAATCGGCGGCGCGTTCGCCCCCGGTTTCGGTATAATGGCTAATTCCTTGGCCTAAACTAATAGGTCGGAGCCACGCTACGGAGATACCATGTTTTCCAATCAGTATCAGTGATAGCGTGACCCCGACCCCTGAAGCCGAATATAACTTATTAATTCTACCTCAAGATCACCTCAAACGATGGAAAAAACTTACGACCCCCATAATCTGGAGCAGCGCTGGTACCAAACCTGGGAGGAGAGCGGCTACTTCTCACCCCAGGGAGGCAATACCCCCTATTGCATCATGATCCCACCGCCCAACGTGACCGGCAGCCTGCACATGGGGCACGCCTTCCAGGACACCATCATGGATGCCCTGACCCGCTATCACCGGATGAAGGGTGACAACACCCTGTGGCAGGCCGGCTCCGATCACGCCGGCATCGCCACCCAGATGGTGGTGGAGCGGCTGCTGGAGCGGGAGGGCAAGACCCGCCACGACCTGGGCCGTGAGCGATTCATCGAGAAGGTGTGGGAGTGGAAGGAGCAATCCGGCAACACCATCACCCGTCAGCTGCGGCGCATGGGTGCCTCCCTGGACTGGGAACACGAGCGCTTCACCATGGACGAAGGGCTCTCCGATGCGGTCAAAGAGGTGTTCATCCGGCTCTACGAAGAGGGGCTGATCTACCGCGGCAAGCGCCTGGTCAACTGGGATCCGGTGCTGCATACCGCGGTCTCCGACCTGGAAGTGCTGTCCGAGGAGGAGAGCGGCCACATGTGGCACATGCGCTACCCTCTCTCCAACGGCCAGGGCCACCTGGTGGTGGCCACCACCCGGCCAGAGACCCTGCTGGGCGACTGCGCGGTAGCAGTCAACCCGGAGGACGAGCGCTACCGCCACCTGATCGGCGAACTGCTGGAACTGCCACTGACCGGCCGCAAGATCCCGATCATCGCCGACGAAGAGCACGTGGACCCTGAATTCGGCACCGGCTGCGTCAAAATCACCCCGGCCCACGATTTCAACGACTATGGCGTCTGGCAGCGCCACCGGGACGAGGTGGCAATCAGCGAACAGCCCCATGGCGGGCTGATCAACATCTTCACGGTGGACGCGGCAATCCGCGATAACGCGCCGGAAGAGGGTCAGCTGATCCCTGCCGCCTATATCGGGCTGGACCGCTACGAGGCGCGCAAGCGCATGGTCGCCGACCTGGAGGCCGCCGGCCTGCTGGAGAAGATCGAGGACCACAAGCTGATGGTGCCCCGCGGCGACCGCTCCGGCGCCGTTATCGAGCCGTTCCTCACCGACCAGTGGTACGTCAAGGTCGCCCCCCTGGCGAAACCGGCGGTGGAGGCGGTGGAGAACGGCAGCATCCGTTTCGTGCCGGACAACTGGAAGAACACCTATTTCGAGTGGATGCGCAACATCGAGGACTGGTGTATCAGCCGTCAGATCTGGTGGGGCCACCGCATCCCCGCCTGGTACGACGAGGAGGGCAATGTCTATGTGGGCCGCTCCGAGCAGGAGGTACGCGAGCAACACGAACTGCCCGCCGACTACCCGCTGCATCAGGACGAGGATGTGCTGGACACCTGGTTCAGCTCCGCCCTGTGGCCCTTCTCCACCCTGGGCTGGCCGGAGCAGACCGAACGGCTGGCCACCTTCTACCCCACCAGCGTGCTGGTTACCGGCTTCGACATCATCTTCTTCTGGGTGGCGCGGATGATCATGATGGGGCTGAAGTTCATGGACGACGTCCCGTTCAAGGAGATCTACATCCACGGCCTGGTGCGGGACTCCCACGGCGACAAGATGTCCAAGTCAAAGGGCAACGTGCTGGACCCCATCGACCTGATCGACGGTATCGAGTTGGAGCCCCTGGTGGAGAAGCGTACCAGCGGCATGATGCAGCCTCAGCTGGCGAAGAAAATCGAGCGGCAGACCCGCCAGGACTTTCCCAACGGCATCCCCTCCTTCGGCACCGACGCCCTGCGCTTCACCTTCGCCGCCCTGGCCACCACCGGTCGCGACATCAAGTTCGACCTGGGGCGCATCGAGGGCTACCGCAACTTCTGCAACAAACTGTGGAACGCGGCCCGCTACGTGCTGATGAACACCGAAGGTCAGGACTGCGGCGCCAACGGCGGCGACATGGAACTGAGCGTAGCCGACCGCTGGATCATCTCCCAGTTGCAGAGCACCGAGCAGGCGGTGATCGACGCCATCGAGGGTTACCGCTTCGACCAGGCGGCCAAGGCAATCTACGAGTTCACCTGGAACGAGTACTGCGACTGGTATCTGGAGCTGTGCAAGCCGGTGCTCAACGATGAGGCCGCCGGCGAGGCTGCCAAGCGGGGCACCCGCCACACCCTGGTACGGGTGCTGGAGGCCCTGCTGCGGCTGGCCCACCCGATCATGCCCTTCATCACCGAGGAGATCTGGCAGAGCGTTGCCCCCCTGGCCGGCATCGAGGGTGAGACCATCATGCTGCAGCCCTTCCCTCAGCCCGATGCGTCGAGGATCGACGACACGGCGGTGGCCGAGATGGCATGGGTGCAACAGTTCATCCTCGGCGTGCGCCGTATCAAGGGCGAGATGAACATCGCCCCGGGCAAGCCCCTGCCGGTGCTGCTGGCCAACGCCTCCGATCAGGACCGCCAGTGGCTGGAGCAGGACCGTCCCTACCTGGATTTCCTCGCCCGACTGGAGTCGGTAACCCTGCTCGACCATGGTGAAGAGGCACCGGAGTCGGCCACCGCCCTGGTGGGCGAGATGCAACTGCTGATCCCAATGGCCGGCCTGATCGACAAGGACGCGGAGCTGGAACGGCTGGAGAAAGAGATCGGAAAGATACGCGACAACGTGGCGCGTATCGGCAAGAAGCTGGCCAACGCCAGTTTCGTGGAGAAGGCCCCGGCTGCAGTGGTGGACAAGGAGCGGGAGAAGCTGGCCGAGCAGCAGTCGGCCCTGAGCAAACTGGAAGAGCAACGGGAGAAAATCAGCAGCCTTTGATAAAGGCGCTCATTTCAGATTTCGTATGTGGTTCTTTGTGTTCTCCATCGAATAACGAGGTTAATAATTATGAAGATCACCCGTCTCGAAGCCTGTGAAACCCAGCCCATTAATATGGAGGGCGTGGTCGGCGCCATCAAGCAAGTGCCCATCGGCAAGGCCGACGGCGCACCCCACTTCTCGATCCGGGTGTTCACCCTGGAGCCCGGCGGGCATACCCCGCACCACAACCACGAAAGCGAGCACCTCAACTACATCCTGGAAGGAAGCGGCGAAGTGCTGGAAGGAGATCAGCCGCGGCCCATCCGGCAGGGGGATTTCGTGCTGGTAAAACCCAACGAGACCCATCAATACCGCAACACCGGCGACCAGCCCCTGGTGTTCATGTGCATGGTGCCGTCAGAATACGAATAGCCGGCAGACGCGCCCCTTGAAGACGGCCCGATGATCCCCAATAATTTGCTTCATCCGTAACTATTCAGCTGCCGGGAGAACCCAGCACAAGTCGCTGACAGTGGGTGTAAACGTCGGCGGCATGAATGCCGCCGTCGAGCGTACAGGGATGTATTCACAGCGTTCTCCGGAAGAAACACCCACTGTCAGCGACGATTTCAATTGCTGCTGAATAGTTACCTTCATTCAGCAGTAGAGAGAGGAAACGACCAGATGCCAACCTATGATTATCTGTGTGAAGCCAATGGCCGCAGGGTCGAGGTCAGCCATAAGATGAGCGAACAGATCGATACCTGGGGAGAGCTCTGCGAACGGGCAGGGATCGAGCCTGGAGAGACCCCGCCGGAATCATCGGTGAAGCGACTGGCCACCGGCGGCAACATCATCAACAGCAGCAGCCGCAATGAGCCGGCACCGGCATGTGCAACCGGCGGTTGCTGCCCGGGTGGCATGTGCGGCCTGCCCGACTGAATCCCTGGGGCGGAGTCTATTCGCCCTGCAACAACCTTTCCAGCTTGGCGCCCGACTGGGCGCCAAGCAGCACTTTGGTCACTTTGCCATCCCGCACCAGAACCGTGGTCGGTGTCGCCCGCACATTGTATTTGAGGGCTGTCGCCATATCCTGACTGATGTCGATACTGCGCACATTGGGGTACTTCTCCGCCAGCGCCGCCACCTGCGGACTCATGCTGCGGCAAGGACCGCAATTCGGGCTATGGAAATAGATCAGCTGGGATCCACCGCCCTCTTCGGCTGTCATACCGTCCAACACCGGCGCATCCTTGCCCACCATCCGCTTGGACTGAATATAGATACTCAGCTGGAACAAGACGAACAACGCAATCACAACCAGCGCCAGAACACCAAACCAGGACATAGAGAGACTCCTTCGGGAAGCGCAGGTCGGCGCCTTACCTTTATCGACACAAAATGAGACGAGAGACTGACACCGAACCGCACCAGATGCTTCGAATTATGGGCCAGATGAGAGGCAAAGGCAAAGCAGCCAAACGCTCGTTGAATGCCCTGTGCCCCCGGGCAGGAGTATTCTGGAAGAGTAAGCCGGCGCCGGTTCAGGTGGCGTGTGAGAAGCGCTGATACAGATATCCGGATACGGTACCCAGGAATATCCAGAAGAAAAAACCGGTGACCAGCGTGGCGACCACATACTGATCAGCCAGCGCGTCGGGGGCCAGACCGCCGTGGACCTCGGGCTGGGGCGCCCCCAGGATATGCGGCAGTGCGATCAGCAGTGTCCCGGCTATGGCAATCACCAGCTGCTGCTGCAGGAAGATGAGGGCCAATCCGACACCGGTGGCCAGCACCGTACCCATCCACCAGACCTGACGGTCGAACAGCGCTGCTGCGTTGGCGCCGGGCAGCTCCGGCTCCAGCCCCAGGGCGGGTGCCAGAATGAAAGTGACATACCCGGCCAGGCCCCAGAACAGCCCGGTGCGCCAGCTGGAAGCCCGGCCCCACAGCGTGTAGGCACCGGTCAACACCAGGGCGAACCCGATGCCGGCGAGGATATCGGCCATCAGGGTGAAGAACTTACGCATCAGGCCGTCTTCCGGGGCCCACCCCTCCGCATGGACAACCGTTTCCGCAGCGGCTGCAGGTTCACTGCTACCGCCGTTCTCATAGGTCTCCGCCTCCAGGATGAGAGGGACCTGACTCACCTCCTGGGCAACAAAGGTGAAAATACCGGCAATCAGGCCGGTGATGGCAGCAATGAAAATCAGCGTCCTGACCATGATCCCCCCTCAATGACAGGGAAAGGCCATGGCGTGGCGCACATCGTGTGCAGTATTGTGCACGGTGGTGGATCCGAACAGGCCGACGGCATAGATCAGCCCCAGGCCCAAGGCGATGGCAATCAACGCCGGGGCAGTACGACTTTCAGTCGCACTGTGTGAAACAGATACTGGATTATGGGTGGTGACGGACATGGTTGGCTCCTTAGGTCTGAAGACCTGGTGACTGGACAGAACGCCCTGGAGAGCCGCAATGGCACAACGACAGAAACCGGAACAGGGATCCGCTCCGATCCCCGGCTTGTTACGCGAAGCCTCAGGGACAGTAACGGCAGCGATCGGTTGCTGCCTTCATATCCAGGAGGTCGGACTCCGGGGCTGGCCCCGATACCGTTGCGCGACAGTTCCGGTCTCTCACCGGATTCCCCTGGATACGCGTGTATGCTAAGCGCCTTCACGAGACCGAGTCAACCGGCGTTCATCGGGATCGCCCGATAATTTATTGTCTCTGCGTGATTAAAACTGAATAATCACTATTCGAATCCATCACGAGGCGCGATACCCAATGGAAGCCACACATGCCTATCAGAAGATCATGCGCCATCCTTTTCTCTTTCTTTGGCAGGTGATCAAGGCATTCAAGGCCAACCAGGGAATATTGCTTTCCGGAGCCGTGGCCTATTATGCCCTGCTCTCCATCATCCCCCTGATCAGTCTGATTCTGCTGGCCCTCTCCCATGTGGTGGATGAGGGCCTGCTGCTGGAGACCCTGCGCCAGAACATCGCCGTGATCGTCCCGGCCCATGCCGAAATCATTGTCGATCAGATCGCCGAATTTCTTGCCCACCGAAAACTGATCAGCTGGGTGCTGATCGGCGCCCTCCTGTTTTTCAGCTCCATGGCCTTCACCGTGCTGGAAAATGCCATGTCGTTCATCTTCTTTCACCGCCTGTCGGTACGTCGACGCCATTTTCTGATCTCGGCGATTCTGCCCTATCTCTACATCCTGGTCCTGGGTATCGGTTTTCTGCTGATGACCCTGGTCTCCGGGGCCCTGGATACCCTCGGCGACCGGGAGCTGATCCTGCTGGGAGCGCATTGGTCCCTGTCCAGCATCTCCGGCACCGCCCTCTATCTGCTCGGCCTCACCGGGCAGATCCTGATTCTGTCATCGTTCTACCTGGTGCTGCCCAACGTAAAGCTGTCTCTGCGCCACGCCCTGGTCGGCGGCATCACCGCGGCCATGCTGTGGGAGCTGACCCGGCATGTCCTGGTCTGGTACTTCTCCACCCTCTCCCTGGTCAACGTGGTCTACGGCTCATTGGCCACCGCCATCGTCGCCCTGCTCAGCCTGGAGATCGCTGGTATGATCCTGCTGTTCGGCGCCCAGGTGATCGCCGAGTATGAACACTTTCAGGTCGAGGATTGAGACAGCCGCTGCAACACGTGAGAAACGGCAACCAGACCGAAGGTGGCGGTGACGGTCATCACGGCACCATAGCCACCGCAGTTGAGCCCCTGCAGCGAGACGTCCGGTTTCTGACGGCACACTGATCCATCGCCGGACGGATAGCGCTGCTGTTCCATGGAGAAGACGCAGGGCACGTCGAAACGCCGTTTGGGATTGCGTGGAAAGCCGTACTCCCGCCGCAGCAGTTTCCGCGTCTTGGCCAGGAGGGGATCGTGCACCGCACGGCTGAGGTCGGCCAGGCGGATCTGCAGCGGATCGACCTGTCCCCCAGCTCCACCGACAGTGACCAGACGCTGACGTCCGCGCCGGCAATGGGCGATCAGTGCCCCCTTGGTGCGGTAGGCATCGATGCAGTCGAGCACATAGTCGTGCCGCCCCGGAAGCAGATCGGACAGATTGGTGTCGTCGATGAACGCCTCCACCGGCTCCACCCTGCAGGCCGGATTGATCTCTCCGATCCGCTCCGCCAGCGCCACCACCTTGGCCTGCCCCAGAGTCTGCTCCAACGCCTGGATCTGCCGGTTCATGTTGGATTCGGCCACATGATCCAGGTCTATCAGGGTTATGTTGCCGATACCGCTGCGGGCAAGGGCCTCGGCTGCCCACGAGCCAACCCCTCCCACGCCCACGACGCAGACGCTGGCGCGGGAGAAAAGCCCCAGCGATGCCTCACCATAGAGCCGGGCGATGCCGCCAAAGCGGCGTTCTTGATCCATCGTCATACCGAAAATCTCAGAATTATAGAGGGCATTCTATCCATTTTTGCCTTGAGGAGTCTCTGATCAAGTCATGACCCCCTGTTTTGCGTTCAGACTCAATCAGAGCCCCCCGTAATTCATGCCAGTCATTACCGCATTGAAAATTATCAATTGCAGAAGAAAGATACATTATTATCATGATCCGCTCGTTGCTCACTGGAGCAACGAGCACAACAAATAATATCAATCCGCGCCCATAGGCCCGGGACAACATTTCACCAGGAGTCAACCCTATGTACAGATCTCTTCGCCACCTGCTTGGCGGTGCGCTGCTCTACATAATGCTCTTCAGTCCGATGCTGCAGGCCGCAGTGGTGGATGGTAAAGAGACCCCGCTGCACCACGTCAGTGCAACTGACTGCAAAGATTGTCACAAACAGATATACAAACAATGGAAAGGATCCATGCACGCGCAGAGTACGGCGCTGAAAGATCCCATTCATGGTGCCCTGTATCGCAAGCTGATCGGCGATCCCACCATGGAAGGTGTAGTGCACAAAAAGATGAAGACCTACCCGGTCTGCCTCAAGTGCCATGCACCCAACGCCGCCCGCGACGGCAAAACCAAGCTGGATGCCATGCCGGCCTATGCCGAAGGCGTCACCTGCGTGGTCTGTCACAGCATGGAGAAATACAAGGGTATCAAGGGGCCCAATGGCAAGCTCCGCCTCGGCGCATCGGCTTACCAGTTCAGCGACACCATGCAGGGGCCCAACGGCACACTGCACGAACAGGGCGCTGCGGCAGACAAACTGCGTGCAGCCATCGATGATGAGGGAGAACTGAACCCCCACCTGGGCCGAGACAACAGCGGCAAGCCCTACATCACCGCCAAGGAGGCCGCCGATCTTGATCTGCCTCTGGTGCAGAACTCACTGCTGCGCACCAATGCCGCCTGCATGGGCTGTCATGACAAGCGCAACAACCCCAAGGGCGCGACCCTGTGCCAGACCGGTGACGAGTTCATGAAGGCCGGCAGCAAGGTAACCTGTCAATCCTGCCACATGCCAGCGGTGAACGGCATCGCCAGTCACAGCATGGGCGGCGGCCATGACATGGGCATGCTCAAACGCTCGGTCATGTTCAATGTGCAGGCAGAGAAGCAGGCGGACAAACTGCAGGTCAAGGTAACACTGAAGAATCAGCAACCTCACGATCTGCCCACCGGTGCCCCCTTCCGTAACATGGTGATCAAGGTATCCGCGCTGGACAAGGACGGAAAGGTGTTGTGGCAGAACTTTCAGAAGCATCCGATGAAGGAAGACCCCAAGGCCTATATCGTCTACACCATGGTCGACGCCGATGGCAAACCCGCCTCCCCCCCCGTTGCCGTGGGTGTGGGCCGGAACAGCCGCCTGAAACCGTTCGAAAAACGGATGCTGGATTACCAGATTCCCGCCCAGGGGGTGGATTCGGTGAGGGCCGAGCTCTACTACAATCTGATCTGGCCCGGGATGGTAAAGAAGATGAAGAAGCTCCCGGGTGAACTGAAGGCGCCGAAGCTGATCACCTGGTCGGAAGCCAAGCTGTAACGGCCGGTTCAGCACTGAAAAACCGCCGTCCCATCAGGTTGGGGCGGCGGTTTTTTGTTGGAGCATGGGTTGCCTCCAGCCATCAGCCCGAATCAGAACCAAACAAGTAACTATCCAACTGCCATGAGAATCCAGCACAAGTCGCTGACAGTGGGTGTTTCTGGAGGAAACGTCGGCGGCATGGATGCCGCCACCGAGCGTACAGGGAGGTATTCACAGCGGTTCCCGGAAAAAACACCCACTGTCAGCGACGATCTCAATTGCAGCTGAATAGTTACCCAAACAATACACCGGAAACGATACACCGGCATGTGCTGTTCCTACAGACGACCGCCACGCCCCCACAGGTGTAGCAGGAGCACCAACGACAGCAGCACCTGGGCAGACAACACCACCAGCAGTCCCCACTGCAACAACCAAGGCAGTTCGTAGAGCAGGCCTGCACCGGCCGCCATCCCTCCGCCGGAACCAACCAGGAGTGAAGCGTTGATTATCCGCTCGCGGCCCCGCTCAGGATTGGGTGCCCAGCTGTAGATATGCCAGAGGGTGCGCACGCCCACCAGCCAGGCAAAAAACAGCATCGCCAGACCAAGCCAGATCAGTGCACCAGCAAACAGCATTCCGGTCAGAAAGAGCAGGCTGCCGGCGGTGGAGAGAAAGAAGACGCTGCCGTAGCGGACATAGCGTGGCGCCTCACCCCGCAGCCAGCGGGGATAGAACTGCATCAGCACACCGGAGAAAAAGCTGGGCAGCACGATAAGCAGCAGAACGACGGCCGCCAGCTTATCGGGAGGCAACGAAAACCGTAACTCAGCCCCCTGCCGATGAAGCAGGAGCGCCAGTATCAACAGCAGCAGTTCGATGACCGCCGCGAACGCAAGCAACCGCAACGGGTTGGCCGACAACGCCTGCCAATAGGGATTGACCCGGCGCCGACGGGCACCCATAGGAGGGGGGATTGCGATGCACATGGCCTGATCCTCAATCGGTCCGGTGGAGTCATCGGCCTGGAATGAAAGTCCCTGCCTCCATAACCGCGGGGAAAACGGGAAGATCACCGGCCAACGACAGGTTGATCAAACCATACCCGGTCGCCATGGGAAAATGACAATTCGCAACAACGGCGAATGGCGGCCGACAGAGAGGATGTCAGCGCGGGCCAGCACCACCGGTGCGAAAATAGCGGATCGCATTCACCACCTCCTCCGGCGATCGCGGATTGAGGCCTTTGTCCATGTCACAAATGAAGCTCTTCATCATCTCACGGCGAAACCAGTTGGTGCGGCGGCCATCTATATCCTGCCATTTGGGCCTGCTCAGCGGACGAAACTTTCCCTTGCTGGTGCCATAGGCCAGGGTCTTGTAGGCCCCGGTATCGCAACGCATGGCCTCGAACATCACATTGTTGGCCCCGGATTTGGAGCGCAAAACCAGGGTGTAGCGGGTGACTCTGTCCTTCTCGTTCAGGGTGATCGATTTTGGATCGATGAAATAGCGAAATCTGGCCCCCGGATGATCGAAGCGTATCTCCAGCAACTTATCCATCTCCGGATAGGGCGGAAAGCTCTTTACCTGCTGTTCCCGCCATGCCGGCCCTTCGACAAAGTGCCCCGTATTGTAATTGGGATCATCAAAGGTCCAAGATCCGGCAGGCGCGGCCGCGGCATAACCAAGCAGCAGCAAACCACCGGCCCGAAGCGCCAACCCCGATATCCTGTGCATCATATTCATATCTCCGCCAGATCCCCCTTCTCCTGCAGCCAGGCCTTGCGATCTGCCGCCCGTTTCTTCGCCAACAACATATCCATCAAACTATCCGTATCGTCCGCCGAGTCGATCGTGAGCTGAACCAGCCGGCGCGTATCCGGGTGAATCGTGGTTTCACGCAACTGGGCCGGATTCATCTCACCCAACCCCTTGAAACGCTGGACGCTGACCTTTCCCTTGATCTTCTCTGCGCTGATCCGGTCGAGTATACCCTGCTTCTCCGCATCATCGAGGGCATAGAACACCTGCTTGCCTACGTCGATACGGTACAGGGGCGGCATCGCCACATAGACATGCCCCTCCTGCACCAGGGTGCGAAAATGGCGCAGGAACAGGGCACACAGCAGGGTGGCGATGTGGGCACCATCAGAGTCCGCATCCGCCAGGATGCAGATCTTGCCAAAGCGCAGCCGGGAGAGGTCCTCAGAACCCGGGTCCACACCGATGGCCACCGATATGTCATGCACCTCCTGGGAGGCCAGCACCTCGGCCGACTCCACCTCCCAGGTATTCAGGATCTTGCCGCGCAGGGGCATGATGGCCTGGAACTCCCGGTCTCGGGCCTGTTTGGCGGAGCCGCCGGCGGAGTCGCCCTCCACCAGAAACAGCTCCGAGCGCTGGGGATCCACACCGCTGCAATCGGCCAGCTTCCCCGGCAGCGCCGGCCCCTGAGTCACCTTCTTGCGCTGCACCTTGCGCCCGGCCCGCAGCCGGGTCTGGGCGGCATTGATGGCCAGCTCGGCGATGCGTTCACCCTCATCCGTGTGCTGGTTCAACCACAGGCTGAAGGAGTCCTTCACCACGCCGGAGACAAAAGCGGCACACTCACGGGAAGAGAGCCGCTCCTTGGTCTGGCCGGAAAACTGGGGGTCAGCGAGCTTCACCGACAGAACATAGCTGCAGCGCCCCCAAACGTCATCGGGCGCCAGCTTCACCCCCCGTGGCAACAGATTGCGAAACTCACAGAACTCACGCACCGCATCGGTCAAGCCACTGCGCAGACCATTGACGTGGGTGCCACCCTGAGCGGTGGGGATCAGGTTGACATAGCTTTCGGTCACCCCCTCGCCCCCTTCGGGCAACCAGACTACGGCCCAGTCCGCCGCTTCGCTCTCACCCACCATGGCACCGACGAAAGGATCTTCGGGTACCCGGGGAAGCTCATCCAATGCGTCCAGCAGGTAATCCCGCAATCCATCCTGATACTGCCAGCGGTACTCGTCACCGTTGATCTCGTCGTGGAAGCGCACCTCCAGGCCGGGGCAGAGCACCGCCTTGGCGCGCAGCACGTGCAACAGCTGGCGCACGGAAAACTTGTTCGAGTCGAAATACTTCGGGTTGGGCCAGAAACGGACGGTAGTACCGGTATTGTTCCGCCCCACCTTGCCCACCGGCTCCAGATCGGAGGCCTTGTGGCCATCCGAGAAGGCCATATTGTACTCCTGGCCACCGCGTCGCACCCACACCTCAAGGTGTTGAGACAGGGCATTCACCACCGACACCCCCACCCCATGCAGGCCGCCGGAAAAGCGGTAGTTCTTACCGGAAAACTTGCCGCCAGCGTGCAGTTTGGTCAGGATCACCTCGACCCCGGGCAACCCCTGCTTGGGATGGATATCGACCGGCATGCCACGCCCGTCGTCCCGCACCTGCAGGGATCCGTCCTTGAACAGGGTGACGTCGATATAGCTGGCATGACCGGCAATCGCCTCATCCACACTGTTGTCGATCACCTCCTGGGCCAAGTGGTTGGGGCGGCTGGTATCGGTGTACATGCCGGGGCGCTTGCGCACGGGTTCCAGACCACTGAGGACTTCGATGTCAGAGGCGTCGTAACTGCTGTTGCTCATCGGTATCAGATATCATCCAAAGCCAGATTTACGGGAGAGAATTCTGCCAGACCCCGGAGTTTACACGCCACCCCGATCCCTGGCGAGATCAGCTTTCCATTGACCGCCATGGACTGGCTGCGGTAGTTTTGCAGGCTATCCACAACATTTGATCTTCAATCCATCCATGGTCAAGAAAAAGCAGACGACGCCACCTTTTGAACAGGCATTGAGTGAACTGGAGGGCCTGGTCGAGACCCTCGAGCAGGGCGACCTCCCACTGGAAGCCTCCTTGAAGACCTTTGAACGGGGGGTGGAGCTGACCAGGACCTGCCAGGAGGCGCTGAAAGAGGCCGAACAAAAGGTCCAGATCCTGTCGGGAAACAGCGTCGATTCCGACCTGGAGCCGTTTGACAGTGACCGCTGACACACTACTGAAGGATTACCTCGAAAGCTGCCGGGAGCGGGTCAACGCCACCCTGGAACACTGCCTGCCACATCCCGGCGTGATACCGGAGCAGTTGCATCAGGCGATGCGTTATGCCGCCCTGGGCGAGGGCAAACGGGTGCGGCCAATGCTGGTCTACGGTGCCGGCCGGGCTCTTGGGGTAGCGCCTGAACTGCTCGATATTCCGGCCTGCGCGGTAGAGCTGATCCACGCCTACTCTCTGGTCCATGACGACCTCCCTGCCATGGACGACGACGATCTCCGGCGTGGCCGCAAGACCTGTCATGTCGCCTTCGACGAAGCCACTGCCATCCTGGCCGGCGATGCCCTGCAAACCCTGGCCTTCAAGCTTCTGGCGGGCGCCAGCGGCCTGCAGGTCAGTGCCGGGATCCGCCTGCAGATGATCAATGACCTGGCCGTCGCCAGCGGCTCACGGGGCATGGCTGGCGGCCAGGCCCTCGATCTGGCGGCATCGGGCAGGGAACTGGACCTGGCGCAGCTGGAGAACATGCACATCCACAAGACCGGCGCCCTGATTCACGCCAGCGTACGCCTCGGCACACTGCCGGCCGTCGATGCGAGCCAAGACGAGGTCCGCGGGCTGGAGCACTATGCGAAGTGCATCGGGCTGGCGTTTCAGGTCCAGGACGACATCCTGGACGTGGAGGGAGACACTGCAACCCTGGGCAAGACCGGCGGCAAAGACCAGGCCAGCAACAAGGCCACCTACCCGGCGCTGCTTGGCCTGGAAGAGTCACGACGCATGGCCCGGCGCCTGTGTCAGGACGCCATCGACAGCCTCAGCACCTTTGATCAGGCGGCCGATCCCCTGCGCCAGCTGGCCGACTATATCGTCGAGCGCTCCCATTGAATTCAGGCAGGGAGGGCCGGAGAAGCCCGGCATCGGCGCGCATGGCGCCGCTTCCTTGCGGGGGCACATGAGGCAAGGTGGCAGGGATCGCCACCAGCGCCAACTCCTTCTGCTGCTGCGGGAACTGTCTGCGCGGGCTTGCAGCCAGTCTGCGACAACGGCATAATCGGCTGTTCTCTGGCCGCTCACTGGGAAACGCAGAAAAACCGGACAAACTGCCCGTTGTCCCGCACTCCACCCTCCCTTAGCCTGTCAGAAACAGTCGTAATATCGCCATTGGCGTGACCCGAGGAACAGACATTGACAGATTGCGTGGATAACCGTTGTGAAATCGCTGACGTACAGAGCAGCGAAGACACCCGACATATCGCCATCAACAAGGTGGGGATCAAAGACATCCGACATCCGGTCCGGGTAAAGGATCGTAGCGATGGCGATCAGCATACGATCGCCAACTTCAACATGTACGTAAATCTGCCCCACAACTTCAAGGGCACCCACATGTCCCGCTTCGTGGAGATCCTGAACAGCCACGACAAAGAGATCAGCGTCGAATCATTCAAGGACATGCTGTCCGAAATGGCCCAGAAGCTGGAGGCCAGATCCGGTCACATCGAGATGAATTTCCCCTATTTCATCAGTAAACAGGCCCCGGTTTCCGGGGTACAGAGCCTGATGGACTATGATGTCACCCTGATCGGCGAGATCCACGACGGCACCCCGACCATGTACATCAAAGTGGTGGTGCCGGTAACCAGTCTCTGCCCCTGCTCGAAGAAGATATCCGACCGCGGCGCCCACAACCAGCGCTCCCATGTCACGGTACAGGTGCGCACCAATGGTTTCGTCTGGATCGAAGAGATCATCGAACTGGTTGAGCAGGAGGCATCCTGCGAGCTGTTCGGCCTGCTCAAGCGGCCGGACGAGAAACACGTCACCGAACGCGCCTACGACAATCCCAAGTTCGTCGAGGATATGGTGCGGGACGTGGCCGTGCGCCTGAACCGGGATGACCGTTTCAGCGCCTACGTGGTGGAATCGGAGAATTTCGAGTCCATCCACAACCATTCGGCCTATGCCCTGATCGAGTGGGACAAATTGGCGCGTTAGAACTTGCTGTGCAACAACAGTAAGCCGCCTTTCTTCTCCATATCCACCCGCCGGAGAAAGCTCATACCGAGCAGGACCTGGCGGGGGAGATCCCCTTCCAACACCACAGCGGGGACATTTTCCAACTCGATCTCTCCAACCCGCACCCGGTCCAGCTTGATCGAATAAGCCGGAGTGGAACCGGATGCGGTGTTGACGCGGGTCCTGGTCCCGTCAAGGCGAAAGGCGATACCCAGCCGCTTTGCCTCTTTCTCACTTAGCCCATATTTGTCACCCTATCCAAAACCCTGTTATAAAACAGCGGGTTATTT
>CAZJCM010000037.1:0-30761 GCA_964544655.1 uncultured Sedimenticola sp.
TCTGCCTTTCTGTGCGCAGATGGTCCCGTGTGGACGTCGCGCAAAGTGCCCGTGGGCGAAGCCCGAGCGAGGCGTCCACCGTCGGGTGGGCGCGGGGCCGGGCAGCACAGCTGGTTGGGTCTGTTGGGCCTGGGGCTGCTGCTTGGCATCGGAGGCTACCTGCTTTACCTGCTCCCCTATGAAGATCTGCCCCATTGGGTGGAACGACTGGGGACATTCAGCGCCCGCCTTGGCTGGCTGGGTCCGTTTGCATTTGCTTTCGCCACCGCTCTGTTGACCGGAATTGGCGTGCCCCGACTGTTGATGACCGGTGTGGCCGCCGCCCTGTTTGGTGTGGTGATCGGCCTGCTGGCCAGTGTTGCCGGTGCCTTGCTGGGTGCCTATGCAACCTTTTCCCTGGCCCGCTGGAGTGGGCAGGAGGCCGGTCTCCAGCGCTGGCCCAGGCTGGCCGCATACGGCCACCTGTTCTCTCATCATGGGATGGTGCCGGTGCTGCTGATCCGGCAGTTGCCCCTAAGCAGCTTTTTCATCAATCTGTTGCTGGGGTTGACTGCAGTGAGACAGCGGGATTTTCTGCTCGGCAGCCTGCTGGGCTTTCTGCCCGAGGCGATTCCCGTAGCCCTGATCGGTGCCGGGCTGGTGCAGGGGGAGGTGGCTCAGATGATAAAGCATATCCTGGTGGGACTGGTGCTGCTGGTCGGGCTGGGCCTGCTGCTCCGCTGGTGGCTCTCCCGTAAACGTTTGCCGGATCTTCCATGATCGACCGCTTGTTCCGCCGCTATCCCCCTCCCGCTGGTCTGCTGCTGCTGTTGGCCGGGTATTTTCTGTTGCACTGGCTGTTGCGGGTAACCGGTCCTGGCGGGCTGGAAATGGATGAGGCGGAGCAGATGGTTCTCGGCCAGCGTCTGCAGTTGGGGTACAGCGCCGACCCGCCGCTCTATACTTGGTTGCAGATCATCTTTTTTCGTCTGTTTGGGGGGGGCCTGCCTGCCCTTGCCCTGTTGAAAGAGGTGCTGCTGAGCGGAACCTACCTGTGCAGTTTCTTTATCGCACGCCACTTGGGTCTGGAGCCGTACCGTGCCGCTTTTGCCGCCCTTGCCCTGCTGCTCCTGCCGGAGCTGGTGTGGGAATCTCAGCGTGATCTGACACACTCGGTGCTGGTGGTCACCCTGGCTGCTGCTACCCTGTGGTCCGCCCTGGCCCTGCTCGATGGACGGCGGGGTGTGGGGCAATACCTGCTGCTGGGCGGGCTGCTGGGCATGGGCATACTGGCCAAATGGAATTTTGCCCTGTTTGCCCTGGCACTGTTGCTGGCCCTTGCCCTGCAGGCGCCCAGGCTGTTGTGGCGGCCGGCATTCTTGTCCACCATTCTGCTGGCCGCATTGATCGTCGCCCCGTTTCTCTGGTGGATGAGTGATCATCTGGGGGTGGCGACCGCAACCAGCTATAAATTACAGGCGGCGCAGGGTGGTGGTTATTGGCAGGATCTGTGGCGCGGGTTGCGCTCCCTTGGGACCTCGCTGGTCGAATTTTCCGCCCTGTTTCTGTTGGCCTTGGCCTGGGCCTTTCGCCCCTGGCGGTCTCGTCAACCGCTGGATCAACGGATGCCCCGGCCGCCGGGCGTGCGGCTGCTGATGTGGATGCTGTGGGTCTCCCTCGGTCTGCTGGGACTGTTTCTGCTGTTCAGTGGCGGGACTGTTTTTCGTAGCCGCTGGTTGCTGCCCCTGCTGTTCTATCTCCCCTTGCTGGGCATGGCCCTGTTGTCAGAGACGGCCTGGAAAGGGGCCAATTTGCGGCGGTTTCAGCGTCTGCTGCTGCTGGTATTGCTGCTGGTACCCCTGGGGCTGACGGCCCGGGCCTGGCTCAAGCCCTCCATTGGCGACTTCACCAAACCGCACTTTCCCGCCCGGGCGCTGGTCGACGCTATCCAGGAGGCGGTGGCGTTACCTGGGCTGGTGATTGCCCAGGATACCTTCATCGCCGGCAACCTGCGGCCTTGGCTGACCGGCGTGTTCGTCACTGCGCCGCCGGTGGATTTTCCGTTACGGCAGATATGGAATGGAGGCAAGGTGTTGCTGTTGTGGAACGGGGATCAGTCAGCCGGGCCGCCAAAACAGTTACTGGCCTATGCGGAAGGGCATTTGGGCCGGTTGTTGCCGGTCGGCGCACCGGGCCACCTGGCCCGTCCCTACCTGCTGGCTGTCAAGCATGATCAAGTGTATCGGCTGGGCTGGCAGTTGTTCGAGCGGGCTCAGCCCGGCTTGCCGTCGACCCTGGGCCGGCCCAGCATGGGCAGATAGACGGCGCAGAAGATCAGAAATGCGATGATCCAGAGCCCGCCCGAAAGGTGGATCCACAGGTTGTAGCTGCCGGCGGCAAAGATCGGTCCGAATACCCGCACTGCGGCAGCAAGATTGAGGATGATGAACGCCAGGGTGATGATCCGGGGCGGTGCGATGGGTCGGCCGGTGTGGCCCAGGGAGACGCGCGCCATCATGCCCAGGGTGAGAACCCCGATGCCGCCGATGGTCAACGCGTGCTTGGCCACGTTTGCGGGTATCACCCCCAGTGAGGCGATGACGATCAGCATGAAGCCGGCGGTGAGCCAAAGATAGCCGCTGTAGAGTACCCACAGGATGGGTAGCTGCCAGATCCTGTGGTCATACCATCCACCTAGCCGCACCGCCTGGCTCAGGGCTACGACAAAGGCCAGCATGGCGCTGAGCATGGGGTCGGGAAAGAACAGTTGGAGCAGGATGAACAGGCCGAGGCCTACTGACACACTGGCCTCGACCCAGGCCCAGCGATATGCCTGGTAGCCGGGCAGTACCGCCTGCGTGAAGAAGGGCATGACCCGGCCGGCGATTATGACGATCAGGAAGATCACCATATAGAGCATCATGTCGATGCCCTTGCCGGCGGTCGAGGTCAGGCCGAGTGCTTGCAGGTGAACCAGCAGATTGGCGACCCCCATGATCAGCAGGATCGGCACGAAGATGCGGTTGATCTTCTGCCGGCCCTGCCATAATGCAGGTTGGATCGCCAATGCCACGGCAGGCAGGAAGGCCAGATCCAGCACTGCAATCACTGCGTGGGGGATCGTGCCTGCCAGCAGTGGAGCCAGGCGTCCGGCCAGCCAGAGCAGTCCAAGATAGATCAGCGGGCGCCCTTGGGGGGTGTTGATGCCGGTCCAGTTTCGCACCGAGGTGAGGAGAAAGCCTGAGATCACCGCGGCAGCGTAGCCGAACAGCATCTCATGGCTGTGCCAAGTGATTGGGTCGTAGTAGCCGGAGGCGGGTATCCCTCCGCTCCAGATGCCCAGCCAGAGCAGCAACAGGGCGATGCCTCCGGTGCCGGCAAGGGTGAAGAAGGGCCTGAATCCCAGCGCGAACAGGGCCGCTCCCTGGTAGTCGAGCTTGGGCTTTGGGGGTTCTGAATGGACTTTCAGCATGATGCGCGGATTGTAATACAGCTGGGTGGAGAGGGGGGAATAAAAAATGCGGGCTCGAAAGCCCGCATCTTCCGGCGCTCACAACGCCTATGCTATCCGCAGAAGATCATAGGATCTTACTTGGACTCGGTGGCTGGTGCCTGGGGGGCAGCCGGAGCAACCGGTGCGGCATACGGATAGCCATAGGGGGCCACGCCGTAAGGATAGCCATAAGGACCATAGTAACCATAGTACGGATAACCATAGCCGTAACCGCGACCATAGCCATAGCCACGGCCATAACCGGAACCACGGCCGCTGAAGCTCATATTGAAGTCACCGAACATGTCACCCCAGCCGTCGCCCAGCCAGTCATCACCCCAACCGCCATAACCAGGGCCGCCACCCCAAGGACCGCCCCACCAGGCGGAAGCAGAAGCAGAAGCAGCGAGCATGGCAGCGACAGCAGCAGCTTTAACGATCGTTTTCATAGCGTATCTCCTTGAACAAGTCATTCATCATGCAACTGGCATCTGAAGGGGTGATACTGCGTGAACACCTTCCGATGGTGTTAAAGTCTATTAGTATTTGCTTAAAAGGTCAAGTACTAAAAATCATGTCGTTTTTCCGCGCTTCGAGAACAGTAGTGGCACCACTTCCTCGAAGGTGTTGGCGAAATGGATGCGAATGCCTTTTCTGATGTGGGCCGGTACCTCTTCATATTCGCCGCGGTTCTCCTCTGGCAGTATCAGTTCCTTGATGCCGGCACGTCGTGCCGCGATCATCTTTTCCCGGATGCCGCCGACAGGGAAGACGTGGCCGGTCAAAGTGAGTTCCCCGGTCATGGCGATATGCCTCACCGGTTGGTTGCGTGCCAGTGAGAGCAGGGCAGCGGCAATGGTGATGCCGGCACTGGGACCATCCTTCGGCGTTGCGCCGGCTGGGACGTGGAGGTGAATGAAGGATTTCTCGAAGAACGCCGGGTCGGCGCCGAATAATTCTGCATGGCTGATGATGTAGCCATAGGCGATCTCGGCAGATTCCCTCATGACATCCCCGAGCTGGCCAGTAAGTTTGAAGCCGCGGGTGAAACTGTGGGTTCTCACCGCTTCGATGCTCAGGGTGGCTCCGCCCATGGCGGTCCAGGCCAGACCGGTGACGACGCCCGGGCCGCCCAGCTCGCGCTCATCACGAAATACCGGGTTTCCCAGATACTCCGATAAGTCGTCCGGTCCTATGGTGATCGGGGTGGTGGCGCCATCCAGTATCTTCACCACCAGCTTGCGAATGATCTTGCTGATCTGTTTTTCCAGCCGCCGTACCCCGGCGTCTCTGGCATAGCCTTCGATGATGGCGCGCAGGGTGGCTGCGCTCATCTTGACGTCGTTACGCTTCAAGCCGGCGTCCTTCAACTGGCGGGGCAGCAGGAAGCGGCGGGCGATCTGCTGTTTCTCCTGGGCGATGTAGCCCGGCAGGCTGATCACCTCCATCCGGTCGAGCAATGGAGCCGGTATGGTGTCCAGCTGATTGGCGGTGCAAATGAACAGCACCTTCGACAGATCGAAGCGCAGATCCAGGTAGTGATCCTGAAAATCGCTGTTCTGCTCCGGATCCAGCGCCTCCAGCAGGGCGGAGGCGGGGTCGCCCTGAAACGAGCTGCCGATCTTGTCGATTTCGTCCAGCATGATCACCGGGTTGGCGCTGCCGACCTCCTTCATCGCCTGAATGAATTTGCCCGGCATGGCGCCGATGTAGGTGCGGCGATGGCCCTTGATCTCCGCCTCGTCGCGCATGCCGCCCACCGAGAAGCGAAAGAAGTTGCGGTCGAGGGCGCGGGCGACGGATTTGCCGATGGAGGTCTTGCCGACGCCGGGCGGTCCCACCAGCAGGATGATGGAGCCGGTGACCTCACCCCGCATGATACCGACGGCGAGAAATTCGAGGATCCGCTTCTTGACGTCGTCCAGCCCGTAGTGATCCTGGTCCAGCGCTTTGCGGGCCTGGGTCAGGTCCAGTCTGTCGCGGGAGTGAATACCCCAGGGCAGCAGGGTGATCCAGTCGATATAGTTTCGGGTGAGGGCGTATTCGGGGGAGCCGGTCTCCAGAATGGCCAGCTTCTTCAACTCCTCGTCCAGGCGTGTTTGTGCCTGTTCGGGAAGCGTCAGCTTCTCCAGACGTTCGCGGAATCTGTCCAGTTCTGCGGTACGGTCGTCTTTTTCGATGCCCAGCTCCTTCTGGATCACCTTCAATTGCTCGCGCAGGAAGAACTCCCGCTGCTGTGCCTCTATGCGCTCTTCCACCGACTTACGGATGTCATGCTGGGCGCGGGCCAGATCCAGTTCATTGTTCAGCAGCACCAGTACCCGTTCCATGCGCGGCAGCAGTTCTACCGTTTCCAGGACCTCCTGCAGCTGTTCCTTGTTGGCGGTAGTCAGGCTGGCGGCAAAGTCGGCCAGGTGGGAGGGGTCATCCGGTCCCATGCGGTCGAGGAACATCTTCAGCTCTTCGCCGTACAAGGGATTGAGTGGCAACAGCTCCTTGATGGTGTTGATGATGGCCATGGCATAGGCCTTGATCTCATCGTCGCCGGAGCGGCCGGGCTGGCCGAAATAATGGACCTGGGCGGTAAATGGGGCCGTTTGGTCGAGGATTTTTTCGATGCGTATGCGCTGCAGGCACTCCACCAGAACCTGAAGGTGGTCGCCCACCTCCTGGATCCGGTGTACCCGGCAGACCACGCCGATGCGGTGGAAATCGCTGGCCCTGGCGGTTTCCGCGCTCTTGGCATCGGCCAGCACGATGCCCAGCAGATTGTTACCGGATTCACTCACTGCACGCATGGTCGGCGCCCAGTGTTTGGTATCCATCAATAATGGCACGCCCTGTCCGGGAAAGAAGGGGCGGGTGGTGACGGGGAGCAAATGGATGACGCCGGGCATCACTTCGCCCGGCCTGGCCAACTGTTGGTCGGTGATCAGGTCGATGTCGTTGTCTTCATTGCTGATGTCGTCGTTCATGGATTCCTGCTCAGATTCGTTGCTGAGGCATAGCCGTGCTCGGGAAGTGATATATCAGGTCGGAGGCTTGAAATTGCAAGTGCTGTTGGCCAGTTGGACGAAATCTTCGATGGCTAATCGTTCTGCCCGTATACCGGGGTCGATGCCCGCTGCGGTTATCTGCTCGGCATTCATCACTTCCCGCAGCCCGTTACGCAGGGTCTTGCGCCGATGGGAGAAGGCGCGGGTGACGATTTCCCTGAACCACGCTATGTCCTGGATGGTGAAAGGAGGGTCCTGATGTGGTGTGAGCCGAACGAAACTGGAATCGACCTTTGGTGGGGGGCGGAAGGCGCCGGGGCCGATGTCGAACAGGGGCTCCACCTGACAGAATACCTGCAGCATCACGCTCAGACGGCCGTATGCCTTGCTGCCAGGTGCGGCGGCCATACGCTCCACCACCTCTTTCTGCAGCATGAAATGCATATCCTCGATGCAGTGAGACTGTTGCAGCAGGTGGAACAGCAGGGGGGTGGAGATGTTATAGGGCAGGTTGCCGACCACGCGCAGTCGCCCGCCGGGTGGGGCCAATCGACAAAAGTCGAACTTCAGGGCATCGGCGGAATGGATTTGCAACTCCCCCAGGCCGCTGCAACTCTCTGCCAGGATGGGGATCAGGTCCCGATCCAGTTCCACTACCTGCAGTCGTCCTGCCGTTTGCAGCAGCTTTCGTGTGATGGCGCCGCGGCCGGGACCGATCTCGATAATCGTTTGGTCGGCGTGGGGGGCGATTGCAGAGACGATACGCTGGATGACACCCTGGTCATGCAGGAAGTTTTGGCCGAAGCGTTTGCGTGGGTGATGTTGCATGGTGGCAAGAGTACAGAATAGAAGGGAGGATATGCAAAAGAAACCTGATCGCCCGGTTTCACATGTGATCATGAAAAGAAAAGCGGCTGGAAATCTGTCTGATGTCAGCCGGTAGCAGCAGGCGGGTGCGACTGGCGACCAGTTTTTCCAACTCCTCGCCACGCTGTTCCGGTTTTTTGAGCCGATTTTCGTTGTGCGATCTCATCGCTCAGCTGTGCGATCAGGTCCTGGTTCTGATACTGTAGTTCGAGCATCTTCCAGATGTTTTGGTTACTGCGCCTCGCTGCCAGCAGCGCAAGCAGGCTGAAGACGATGATGCCGCCTGCGAACCAGTGGAAGGTGGATGAGCCTTTCAGTGCCAGGGCAGCAACCAGTGCCAAGCCCCGTGAGGCCGTGTAGGCATAAAGCGCCGGCAGATAGGCGGACAGTATCGGGACGCCTGTTACTGTGATGCCCATCAGCAGGATGACGATCAGATTTTGCAGAACGGGTGAATCGAGTGTCAGAATGGCGCACAGTGAGTGTGCCCCAGAGTACGCCTACCCCTGTTAGTGGCATCAAGGGGTAAGACTAAAGGCAACCTTATATCAGTACTGGAAAAAATATGATATTGGCGTTACTCTGTCGCGCCCCTGATTAGCGCATTTTATTATGGCCGGCAAACTCTATATCAAAACCTTCGGGTGCCAAATGAACGAGTACGATTCCACCAAGATGGCGGACGTGCTGCGGGAATCTCATGGCCTGGAGTTGACCGAGCGGCCGGAGGAGGCGGACGTGCTGCTCCTCAATACCTGCTCGATACGTGAGAAGGCTCAGGAGAAGGTCTTTTCCCAGCTGGGGCGTTGGCGTCCCTGGAAGCAGCGCCGGCCGGGGCTGGTGATCGGTGTCGGTGGCTGTGTGGCGAGCCAGGAGGGCGAGGCCATTCGCGAGCGGGCGCCCTTCGTGGACTTGGTATTTGGCCCTCAGACCCTGCACCGCCTGCCTGCCATGCTGGATCAGAGCCGTGCCTCCCGGCAACCGGTGATGGACGTCTCCTTTCCTGAGATCGAAAAATTCGACCGTCTGCCCGAACCCCGCTCCGAGGGGCCCAGTGCCTACGTCTCGGTGATGGAGGGGTGCTCCAAATACTGCACCTACTGCGTGGTTCCCTACACCCGGGGTGAAGAGATCAGCCGCCCTTTCGACGATGTGATCGATGAGGTGGCCAGCCTGGCCCGCCAGGGTGTGCGCGAGGTGAATCTGCTGGGGCAGAACGTCAATGCCTATCGTGGACAGATGCATGACGGCGGCTGCGCGGACCTGGCGCTGCTGATCCAGTACGTGGCCGCCATCGAAGGCATCGATCGCATCCGCTTTACCACATCCCATCCAATGGAATTCTCGGACAGCCTGATCGAGGTCTATGGCGAGGTGCCGGAGCTGGTCAGCCATCTGCATCTACCGGTGCAGAGCGGCTCGGACCGCATTCTCGGCTTGATGAAACGGGGGCATACCGCGTTCGACTACAAGCAGCGCATCCGCCGCCTGCGCGAGATCCGGCCGGACCTCAGTCTCTCATCCGACTTCATCGTCGGTTTTCCCGGCGAGACCGATGAGGACTTCGAACATACCATGGCGCTGATCGAACAGATCGGCTTCGATCACTCCTTCAGCTTCATCTACAGCGCCCGTCCCGGCACCCCGGCGGCGGAGTTGGCCGATGACCTGCCGCTCGAGGTCAAGCAGGCCCGGCTGGAGCGGCTGCAGCGGCGGATCAACGAGATGGCGCAGCAGATCAGCCGGCGTATGGTCGGCAGCGTGCAGCGGGTGCTGGTCGAGCGCCCGGCGCGCAAGGATCCGGCGCAACTGGCTGGCCGGACCGAGAACAACCGGGTGGTCAATTTCGATGGGCCGGACGAGCTGATCGGCCGCTTCGTGGATCTGCGCATCACCGAGGCCCTGCCCAACTCCCTTCGTGGTACACTGGTTGACGATGCAATGGCGCAGAGCGCCTGAGTGACCGTAATTACCGTACATCCAGACTGAACGTGTCCGATCTGCCCGAATCCCTCGACCTTACCCTGCTGCCACAGGACAACCAGCGGCTGGCCAACCTGTGTGGCCAGCTGGATGAGCATCTGCGCCAGATCGAGCGCCGGCTGGGTATCGAGATCAACAACCGGGGCAACCACTTCAGGCTGCTCGGTGAGAGCGACTCCATTCGTGCCGGCAGTGAGGTGCTGGAAGGGCTGTATGACGAGACCAGGGCACAGGTGCTGACGCCGGAGCAGGTGCATCTGTTCCTGCAGGAGTCAGGGATCGAGTCGATGCTGCGGGCGGAAGCCGATCCTGAGGTGCCGGAGGTGGTGATCAAGACCCGCCGCGGGCTGATCCGCCCGCGCGGGCAGAATCAGCGGGAATATCTGCACAAGGTGGTGAGCCACGACATCAACTTCGGCATCGGTCCGGCCGGCACCGGCAAGACCTATCTGGCCGTGGCCTGCGCGGTCGACGCCATGGAGCGTGATCAGGTGCGGCGCATCCTGCTGGTGCGCCCGGCAGTGGAGGCGGGGGAGCGGCTTGGCTTCCTGCCCGGTGACCTGGCGCAGAAGATCGATCCCTATCTGCGGCCGCTCTATGACGCGCTGTACGAGATGCTGGGCTTCGAGCGGGTGGCCAAGCTGATCGAACGCAACGTGATCGAGGTGGCGCCCCTGGCCTATATGCGCGGGCGCACCCTGAACGAGTCCTTCATCATCCTCGATGAGGCGCAGAACACCACGCCGGAGCAGATGAAGATGTTCCTTACCCGTATCGGCTTCGGTTCCACTGCCGTGATCACCGGCGATGTCACTCAGGTGGACCTGCCCCGGGGGCAGACCTCCGGCCTGCGGCAGGCGGCCGAGGTACTGGCGCGGGTCCAGGGTATCAGTTTCACCTTTTTCAATGCCCGGGATGTGGTGCGCCACCCCTTGGTGCAGCGCATCGTCGGTGCCTACGACGCCTTTTCCCACAGCCAGGGAGAGACGTGAGCGTCGAACTGGATCTGCAACGGGTCTCTTCCCAGGCCGGTCAGCCCACGGATGACGAACTGCAGCATTGGGCAGAGGCGGTATTGGCCGGTCGCCGCGGCCACGCCGAACTGACCATTCGCCTGGTGGACGAGGCGGAGAGCCGGGAGCTGAACCGGAGCTATCGGGGAAAGGATCGGCCGACCAACGTGCTGTCGTTCCCTTTCCAGGCGCCACCTGTGGTTGCCAGTGATCTGCTGGGTGATCTGGTGATCTGTGTCCCGGTGGTGCTGCGGGAGGCGCAGTCCCAGAGTAAGGCCGCCACCGCCCATTGGGCGCATATGGTGGTGCATGGCGTGCTGCATCTGCTGGGCTATGACCATCAGGTACCGGCAGAGGCCGAGGCCATGGAGCGCATGGAAGTGGATATCCTCAGTGACCTGGGGTTTCCTGATCCCTACCTGAATGATGAGAAGGAATGAACGACGACGATTCAGAAACTGGTCCGTTGCTGCGGCGCTGGCTGAAAAGGGTGCAGCGACTGCTCGGACAAGAGAAGCTGGAGAACCGGGAGCAGCTGATTCATCTGCTGCGCAAGGCCAGACGCAGGGCGCTGCTGGACGGGGATGCCCTGTCCATGATCGAAGGGGTGTTGCAGGTCTCCGAGTTGCGGGTGCGGGATATCATGATTCCGCGCGCCCATATGGTGGTGATCAATCGTGATGATCCGTTGGACAAGTTTCTGCCGCTGGTGATCGAGTCCGCCCACTCCCGTTTCCCGGTGATCGGTGACGACCGGGGCGAGGTGGTCGGCATCCTGCTGGCCAAGGATCTGTTGGCCTATTGCGGTGGCAATACCCACCGCCGCTTTGACATTCGCGATCTGCTGCGGGCGGCGGTTTTCGTACCGGGCAGTAAACGGCTCGATGTGCTGTTGAAGGAGTTCCGGGCCAGCCGCAATCACATGGCCATCGTGGTGGATGAGTACGGGGCTGCCGACGGGTTGGTGACCATCGAGGATGTCCTGGAACAGATCGTTGGTGAGATCGAGGATGAGCATGATTTCGATGAGGCTGACACTATCCTCAAGCGCAGCGAGCGGGAATTCACCATCAAGGCCCACACCACCATCGAGGACTTCAATGAATACTTCGGCAGCCAGTTTCCCGATGATGAATTCGACACCATCGCCGGCCTGGTCACCAATGCCCTGGGACACCTGCCCAAGCGTGGGGAAACGGTGGATATCGATCGCTTTCGCTTCAAGGTATTACGCGCCGATAGTCGGCGTATCCACCTGCTGAGTATCCGCCTCATTCCCGAGGATAATGCAGCCGGGGCCTGAAGCGGGCCTGGCGGGTTTGGTTTCCCGGCTGCCCCCGCTATGGCCGCCGTTACTGGCCCTGCTGGCCGGTTGTGGCACACTGTTTGCCTTTTCACCTTACGGACTGTATCCGCTGGCCATCGTTGGCCCGGCCCTGCTGCTGTTGCTCTGGTCTGTCGCCACGCCACGCCTGGCCCTGCTGGAGGGCTGGCTGTTTGGTCTCGGCCTGTTGGGTACGGGAGTCTTCTGGCTGCATATCAGCATCGATCAGTTTGGCAATGTGGGAACATCACTGGCAGTGCTGATCACCGTCATCTTCGTTGCCCTGTTGGCCCTGTTCTATGGCCTGGCCGGTTGGTTGGGGCGCCGTTTGGTCCATGAATCGGGGGCCGGTGCCAGGGGGCTGATGATGTTCGCCCTGCTTTGGCTGCTCAGTGAGTGGCTGCGTGGCTGGTTGTTTGGCGGTTTCCCCTGGCTCAGTCTGGGCTATTCCCAGATCGATTCGGTCCTGGCCGGATGGGCGCCCATTGTCGGGGTATATGGTGTCAGTCTGGCGGTGGTGCTCAGCGCGGCCTGTCTGCTGCTCTTTTTTCAGCCGGGGTGGCGCCTGATTGCCGCCTTGGGCCTGCTGGCCCTCTGGGGCGGGGGGGCACTGCTCACCGCAGTGGAATGGGGGCGGCCGATAGGTGCCCCTCTACGGGTGAGTATCGTTCAGGGCAATATTCCCCAGTCGGAGAAGTGGAAGCGTGAGAATCTGCAGCCCACACTGGATCTGTATCAGCGTTTGACCCGCTCGCACTGGGACCGCGATTTGATCATCTGGCCGGAGACCGCCGTTCCGGCCTTTGCCCGACAAGTGGAGAGGCGCTTTCTGGCCCCTTTGTCTAAAGAGTCGGAGAGGCACCACAGCACCCTGCTGCTGGGTATTGCCGACTGGGACCCGCAGCAACGGCGCTACTACAACGCCATGCTCTCTTTGGGTGAAGAGCGTGGTGCCTACTATAAAAGGCACCTGGTCCCCTTCGGTGAATTCATGCCTATGCAGTGGCTGTTGCAGCCATTGATCGACTGGCTGCGGATCCCGATGTCGAATTTTGCTCCGGGTATGGCGCAGAAGCCATTGCTCAATCTGTCGGGTTATCCGGCGGGTATCTCCATCTGCTATGAGGATGCGTTTGGCAACGAGGTGATACAGGCCCTGCCGGAGGCGGCGTTCCTAGTCAATGCCAGCAACGATGCCTGGTTTGGTGACTCCCTGGCGTTGCCGCAGCATCTGGAGATCGCCCGTATGCGCGCCCTGGAGAGTGGTCGTTATCTGTTGCGTGCCACCAATACCGGTATTTCGGCGATCATCGCCCCAGACGGCAGCCTGCAGGAGGTTTCGCCGGCATTTCAGCGCCATGTGCTAAGTGGTTCGCTGGTGCCGATGGGGGGCAGCACGCCCTATGTCCGCTTTGGCAATGGTTTGGTGATCGGATTGGCGGGTTTGCTCCTGGCGCTGTTGTGGTGGCGCGGGCGGCGGACCTGACCGGGATGTAACTGTTCAGCGCCATTACGGATTGGCCTGCAAGCCCCTGATGCCTGGTGTTTCTGTAGGAAGCGTTGGCGGCAGGGATGCCGCCGTCAAGCGTACAGGGACGTATTTATAGCGTTTTCCGGAAGAGACACCAGGTATCAGGGACGATCTCGATACATGCTGAATAGTTGTGCCGGGATCACACCTGTTGCAGCGTCAGCCGTCCCTGTTGGATGCGGGGCGCCCATTCACCCTGTAGCACCTGCAGCAGCCTGTCCCCTGCCAACTTCCGCCGCCAGCCCCGCAGCAGGTCGATCTCCCGCTCTCCGGTGACCAGCCGTTCCAGTGCCTTACGGCTGGCCAGTGCCGCCGGTGTTATTCCTTGCTCGTCAGCCAGCAGTCGCAGGCTGCACATCAGCAGGTCCACCATCGCTTCCTGGTTGGCGCTCAGACGGATCGGTTGTTGCTGTGCTGCCGGCCAGCGCTCCGGTGGCAACTTCGCCGCCTGATCGATCAGTGTCAGCAAGGTCGCACCATGGCGTTTCAACAGACCGCCTTCGAGTCCGCGGATCTGTTGCAACTGGTCCATATTCCTGGGTTGCCGGCGGGCCAGGTCGAGCAGCGGCTCATCCTTGATGATCCAGCGTCGCGGGCGGTCGGCGCGTAGCGCCTCCTTCTCCCGCCAGGCCGCCAGTGCCTGCAATACGGCCAGCTGTTTGCCTTTCAATCGCTGGTGCCCCTTTACCCGCTTCCATGCCTGCTCCGGGTCAATGATGTAAGTGGCGGGATCGGCCAGTTGCTCGAACTCCTCCTGCAGCCAGTCACCGCGGCCCTGGGCCTGCAGCCTTTGTGACAGTTCGAGATAGAGCTGCCCCAGATAGATCACGTCGTCCAGGGCGTAACGCAGCTGTTCCGGTTGTAGAGGGCGGCGGCACCAGTCGGTGCGGGTGTGGCCCTTTTCCAGGGTCTTGCCCAGTACTTTTTCCACCAGGTTGCCGTACCCGATCTGATCGCCCAGGCCGAGCAGGGCGGCGGCCGATTGGGTATCGAACAGGGGGCTTGGCAGGCGCTGCCAGAGCAGCTGGAATATCTCCAGATCCTGGCGCCCGGCATGGAACACCTTCACGATGGCCGGATCGAACAGGATCTCGAGCAGTGGTTCCAGTCGATCCTCCAGCGCCAGCGGATCGATGCTGGCAGTCAGTTCGCCATTGCTCAACTGAAGCAGGCAGAGGCGCGGATGATAGGTCTTCTCCCGCATGAACTCGGTGTCCAGGGCCAGCCAGGGGCTGTGCCCTATCTGCCGGCACAGGGCATCGAGTTGATCGGTGGTGTGGATGTGTAGTTCCTGCATATCACGGCTGCTGGTGGATGGTCAGGCGTGCAGGATACCATCAGTGGCCTGCTGCCGGTTCCTGTATCTGCCCGGGCGAGGGTATGATGGCACTAATTTGGTTTTCCATCATGGGTTTTGCTGTGAGCAAACTGCTCAATCTGTTCGTCGATATCTGCCTGCTGCGGGCGGCGCCGCAGGATCTGCCGTCTTCCGTTTTTCTCATGCTGGTGACCGCCCTGCTGGGGCTGCTCAGTGGAACGGTTGTGATCATCGACAGCTTTGGTTCCCTGGGCGGCGCCCTGTTGGCACAGTTGCTGGATCTCGGGCTGATGCTGGGTCTGTTGCGGGCCGGGCTGGTGGCTGCCGGCCGCGGCCCCCGTTTTTTGCAGACCGCCACCGCCCTGCTCGGCAGTGGTGTCTTCATCAATCTGGTGACCATGCCGCTGCAGCTGTTGATGCGGGGAGGTGATGCAGCCTCATCGGGTGGAGGGGTGGCAGGATTGTTGTTCCTGCTCCTGACCTTTTGGGTGTTGCTGGTGATCGGGCATATTCTGCGCCACGCCTTCGAGATGCGGCTGAGCCTGGGAATCCTCATCGCTCTGGGCTATTTTCTATTGATCAACTGGCTGGTCCAGACCCTGTTTACATTGAGTTGACAGCCTGTTGGACTTGGGTGATCGTAGCGAGCATGGTGGGAGAGCCAGATGAAATTTTCACGATTTTGAGGCGCATAGTGACTCTACGCAACGAAAAATCGGGAGAATTTGAGCCGCTCTCCTACCAGGGCAGTAGATCAATCTAAGTCCGACAGGCTGTTGAAATGCATATCCATATCCTTGGCATCTGTGGCACCTTCATGGGCGGCATCGCTTTGCTGGCCCGCAGCCTGGGGCATCAGGTGAGTGGCTCCGACGCCAACGTCTACCCGCCCATGAGCACCCAGTTGGAACAGGCCGGCATCCGGCTGCAGGAGGGATATCGGCCGGAACATCTGGAGCCGGCGCCGGATCGGGTGGTGATCGGTAACGCCTTGTCCCGGGGCAACCCGGCGGTAGAGCATGTGTTGAATTCAGGCCTGCCCTATACCTCCGGCCCCCAATGGCTGGCGGAGCAGGTGCTGCAGGAGCGCTGGGTGCTGGCGGTGGCCGGCACTCATGGCAAGACCAGTACCGCCAGTCTGCTGGCCTGGATCCTGGAAGATGCGGGGATGAGTCCCGGCTTTCTCATTGGCGGGGTGCCGGAGAATTTCGGCCTCTCGGCCCGTCTTGGCGATAGCCCTTTCTTCGTGGTGGAGGCGGATGAGTACGACACCGCCTTCTTCGACAAGCGCTCCAAGTTCATCCACTATCGACCACGCACGCTGGTGATCAACAATATCGAGTTCGACCACGCGGATATCTTCGATGATCTGGAGCAGATCCAGCGCCAGTTTCATCATCTGGTGCGGACTGTGCCTTCCAATGGCAGGATCGTCGCTCCGCTGTATGACGAGAATGTGGGAGAGGTGCTGGATATGGGCTGCTGGACTCCGGTGGAGTCCTTCGACCCGGAAATGGAAGCCGGCTGGCATGCAGAAGAGGTGGCGGCGGACGGCAGTGCTTTTCAGCTGGTGGGCAATGGTACCCCCCTTGGGCGGGTGAAGTGGACCCAGATCGGACGGCACAACATTGCCAACGCCCTGGCCGCCGTTGCTGCTGCGCGCCATGCCGGGGTGCCGCCACGGGTGGCGATCGAGGCCTTGGGGCGTTTTCAGAGCGTCAAGCGTCGCATGGAGTTGAAGGGGGAAGTGGCCGGCGTTCGGGTGTACGACGATTTTGCTCATCACCCAACGGCCATCCAGACCACCCTCGAGGGGCTGCGTGCCCAGGTGAAGGATGGGCGCATCATCGCCATCCTGGAGCCCCGCTCCAACACTATGCGCATGGGGGTGCATGCGGCACGCCTGCCTGATGCCCTGATGGCGGCGGACCGGGTGCTGGTCTATGCGCCGGAAGATCTGGACTGGGATGCCGGATCCTTGTTCGGCGGTATGCAGGAGCGGGTCAGGGTGATGAGCGGGGTGGATGAGATCGTCACTGAAGTGGTGAGCGGGGCGCAGCGAGGGGACCATGTGTTGGTGATGAGCAACGGTGGATTCGAAGGTATACATCAGCGTCTGCTCGATGCCTTGTGGGCGCGGGCGGTGGTGCAATGAAGGGGCCGATTGCCCTGGCCATCACCGGCGCCTCCGGTGCAGCCTATGGCCTGCGGCTGCTGCAGTGCCTGCTGCAGGCAGAGCGGCGGGTATGGCTGATGTTGTCGGATGCGGCCCGGGTGGTGATTCCTCTGGAAACCGGCCTGCAGTTGCCCGATGCCCTGGATGGCACCGCCGACCTGCTGGCCAAGCGTTACGGTGCTGCAGCGGATCAGTTGCAACTATTCGGTCGCCAGCAGTGGATGGCCCCGGTGGCCAGCGGCTCGAATGCACCTGCGGCGATGGTGGTCTGTCCGTGCAGCACCGGCACCCTTTCCGCCATTGCCGCCGGGGCCAGTGACAACCTGATCGAGCGGGCCGCCGACGTGGCCCTGAAAGAGCGGCGACAGCTGATCCTGATGCTGCGCGAGACCCCTTTGTCGGCGATCCATCTGGAGAATATGTTGAAACTGGCGCGGCTTGGGGTGGTCATCATGCCAGCCAGCCCCGGCTTCTATCAGCGCCCCCGGCGGGTGGAAGAGATGATCGACTTCATGGTTGCAAGGGTGCTGGATCATCTCCGGATCGAACATGAGCTCCTCAGCCGCTGGGGCGGGGAGAATGGCAGTGAGTGAGATCGTCGAACAGCTCGATCTGCCCCTGTTCCCGCTGCATGAGGTACTGTTTCCGGAAGGCCGTCTGAGTCTGCGTATCTTCGAATCCCGTTACCTGGACATGGTCAGCGACTGTATGAAGCGGGAGCAGCCGTTCGGCGTGGTGCTGATCAGTCAGGGGGGAGAGACCGGAGAGGCGGCCGAATGCCACGATTTCGGCACCCTGGCCCACATTTCCGATTGGGACCGGCAGATGGATGGCCTGCTGGAAATCAGCTGCGTCGGTGGCAGGCGTTTCCAGGTGTTGTCGCAGCAGGTGTCCGATGACCAGCTGATTCTGGCACGGGTCGGTCTGTTGCCGCCATGTCCCCATCTGCCGTTACGAGCCGAATATGGGCCCTTGGTGCTGTTGTTGCGGGAACTGCTGCAGAGGGCGGGCAGGGCCGATATCGACCAGGAGCGTTTCGACGATGCCGGCTGGGTCAGCTGCCGACTGTTGGAGCTGTTGCCGCTCTCGTTGGCGCAAAAACAGAATTTTCTGCAGATGGATGATCCGTTGCTGCGCCTGACCCGGCTGTTGCGACAGCTGAACATGCTGCAATAGCTCCTCAGCCGGGGCTGTTGATGGCTCTGGCTGGGTGGCTGCTGGCAAGTTTACTGCTGCCGCAACAGCAGACGTTCACCATTGTCCACCCGTCGCAGCAGCAGACCGGGCGGGGCGTTCTCCTCCAGTTGTTGCAGCAACCGCCCGTCCTCTTTTTCACTGGTGGCGGCAAATGTGAACAGTTCGAACAGTATCCGCTTGTACTGTTTGTTGAGGGTTCCGACCCAGACCGGTATATGCCCCGGCATCAGCTGCACAGCACTTGGCCAAAGGCGGATCACCCGGCGTTCGCCATCCGTCGTGTCTTTGCTCAGTACCAGGGCATTTTCCCGGCCGGCATGGATCTGGGGCAGCACCGGCAGTTGCTGTAATGGCAGGCTGGGGGAGAGTAGCTGCAGCAGGTTGCTCCAACTCAGCAAGGGGGCCGGCTGCCAGCCCTGCCGGATCATCTGTCGGCGAAAGTAATCAAGATCGCCGGCATACTGCAAGCGCAGGGGCTGGCGGCGCCGGTCCCTCACGTCCAGCCGGCTGTGTGGCAGTTCCGACCAGCCGTTCTGCCACCAGTGTGTTGCCGGCATTTCCCTTATCTGTTGCTGTGGGCTGTACCGGGCCGCTTTCTGCTCTTGCAGCAGCCACCACTGCAAGCCGCTGGCCAGGATCACGGCCAGGGCCGCCGTGGTTGCCAGCCGCCAAGCATGCTCTTCTGCTGTGGTGTGGCGATGGTAGGCGATGCCGAGAATGGAGATCCAGCTCAGCCCCAGGGTGATGCTGCCGAGCACGTCGGAGAGCCAGTGCATGCCCAGATAGAGCCGCGACAGGGCGACGGCGGAGATTAGCAGGCCGGCCAGGCTGTAGGGCAGCCAGCGCCAGCGCAGTGAAGTGCCGCGGGCCACCATGATGGCGAGAAAGCCGTACAGCACCATCGCCCACAGGGTATGGCCGCTGGGAAAGGCGAAGCTGTCTGCCGCGCCGGGTACCACCTCCGGCCGTGGGATGTGCAGGCTGTATTTCAGCAGTGGTGTGGCGATCAGGCAGAAACCTGCTGCCGTGGTCCAATAGCGGGCTGCCCTGCGGTGGCCGCGCCACAGCAACAGCAGCAGCACGGCGGTGAACAGGCTGATCATCACGCTGCTGTCGGCGAGGCTGGTGAACAGCAGCATCAGCTGATCGGCCCAGGGGGTGCGCAGGGCCTGCAGCCCTTGCAGCACCGTGTAATCGAGCCCTTGATGGGTCCCGCCGCTTTTCAGTATCCAGCCCAGAATCAAGGTGAACAGGGCGGCCCCAAGCAGCAACAGAATGGCCAGAATCGAAAGGCCGCGGGCCTCAGGGTGGTCTGGGTCGGTCAGGGCTGCACTGATCTCCCGGCCGCCTGGATGCTGTTTGCCCCAACGGTAGATGAGCTGTACCAGGGCGCTGCTGTGAGGATGGATGATGAGAAACAGACGATGTACCAGCCAGGTTATCAGCCATAGCAGCAAGGCCAGCAGCAGGAGCAGCAGCACAAGCCTGAAGGCAACCTCGGAGGCGAGCTCCAGGGAGGCGCCAAAGACCATCCCGGGTAGCAGATAGGCGGGCGCCCAGGCCAGGGCCGAGAGCAGGTTGGCGAGGAAGAAGCGCAATGGACTCATCCCCATCATTCCGGCCACCAGGGGAATCACGGCCCGCATCGGCCCGAAGAAACGGCCGAAGGCGACGCTCTTGCCGCCATATTTTTCGAAAAAGGAGATGCCCTGCTGCAGGCTGTCTGGATGGCGGCTGAAGGGCCAGACGTTGGTCAGTCGCTGGCGGTAGTGCAGACCGAGCCAGAAGCTGAGGCTGTCGCCGGCCACTGCCCCGGCCACCGCCCATGCCATGGCGGTCAAGAAAGAGATGGAGCCGGCGGCGATCAGGGCGCCGATGCCGAACATCATGGCCACCCCGGGAACGATCAGGCCGACGATGGCCAGGGACTCGGTCATCGCTACCAGGAATATGATGGCGCCCGACTGGTGGGGGTGCAGGGCGACCCAGCCGAGCAGGGAGTGGAAGTAGGATTCCATGAGGAATCAGGGTCGGGGGCTCTTACAATCCCCTAAATGCCTCTCCCGCCGCAGTGATCGTCGCCTCCAGTTCCTCATCGCCATGGGCCGCCGAGACGAAGCCCGCCTCGAAGGCGGAAGGCGCCAGGTAGACGCCACGATCGAGCATGGCATGGAAGAAGCGTTTGAATTGCTCCTGGTCGCAGGCAGTGGACTGGGCGAAGTTGGTCACCTGTGCCGCATCGGTGAAGAAGAGGCCGAACATGGCGCCAACCTGGTTGCTGGCAAGCGGGACTCCGGCGGCTTCCGCCTGGGCGCGGATACCATTCACCAGGCGCTCGGTCCGCTCGCTGAGCTGGTCGAAGAAACCGGGCTGGGAGATCAGTTCAAGGGTAACCAGGCCGGCTGTCATTGCCACCGGGTTACCGGACAGGGTGCCGGCCTGATAGACCGGACCCAGGGGGGCGATCTGCTGCATGATCTCCCGCTTGCCGCCGAATGCACCTACCGGCATGCCGCCGCCGATCACCTTGCCCAGGGTGGTGAGGTCGGGGGTGATGCCGTAGCGTCCCTGGGCGCCGCCCAGGCCGACGCGAAAACCGGTCATCACCTCATCAAAGATCAGCACTGTGCCGTGTTGGTCGCATACCGCCCGCAGTCCTTCGAGGAAACCGGGCAGCGGGGGGATGCAGTTCATGTTGCCGGCCACCGGTTCGACGATGATGCAGGCGATCTGGTCGCCGATATCGGCGAAGGTGCGTTCCACCTGGCTCAGGTCGTTGTAGTCCAGGGTGATGGTGTGTTCCGCCAGACTGGCCGGAACACCGGGAGAGCTGGGTTCTCCCAGGGTGAGGGCGCCGGAGCCGGCCTTCACCAGCAGGGAATCGGAGTGGCCGTGATAACAGCCCTCGAACTTCACGATCTTGTCACGGCCGGTATAGCCCCGGGCCAGGCGGATGGCGCTCATGGTCGCTTCGGTGCCGGAGCTCACCATGCGTACCAGTTCGATGGAGGGGACCAGCTCGCATACCTTGTCTGCCATCCGCGTCTCCAGTTCGGTGGGCGCGCCGAAAGAGAGGCCCTTGCCGATCACCTGTGCTACCGCCTCGATCACCTGTGGATGGGCGTGGCCCAGGATCATCGGTCCCCAGGAGCCGACGTAGTCGATATAACGCTTGCCATCCGGGTCGAAGATGAACGGCCCTTGGGCATGATCGATGAACAGCGGGTCGCCACCGACTCCCTTGAATGCGCGCACCGGTGAATTGACCCCGCCGGGGATGTGTTGCTGGGCCTGGAGGAAGCGCTGGTGTGATCCGCTCATGGTAAAAAACCTCGTCTAATCGATGTCGAACAGTTGGCTGATGCGTGCGCTGGCGGCGCGAATGTCGGGCTGGCCGAACACGCCGTGGATCACGGCCAGCATGTCGGCGCCGGCCAGGATCAATCGGCCGCCATTCTCCGGCGTTATGCCGCCGATGGCAACCGTGGGGATGGTCAATTCGTCCCCGGCCCGCTGTAACAGCGTGGTGTCGGCCGGTACCGCCTGGGGTTTGCTGGTGGAGGGGAAGAAGCGCCCGAATGCCACATAATCCGCTCCTTGTCGTTGTGCCTCCAGGGCCAGTTCGAACCGGTTGTAGCAGGAGACACCGATGATGGCCCCAGCGCCCAGAATCTGCCGTGCTGCGCTCACTGTGCCGTCGTCCTGACCCAGATGCACCCCGTCTGCGCCAACGGCCTCGGCCAGGGTGATGTCGTCGTTGATGATCAGCAGGGCCTGCCGCTCCTGGCACAACCGGGTCAGGGCGCCGGCCTCATTGATGCGTTTTCCAGTGTCTCCGCTCTTGTCCCGGTACTGGATGACGCGGGCACCGCCTTCCAGGGCCTGATCGACCTGCCGGACCAGTTCCCAGCCGGATGACCGGCCATCGGTGATGGCGTACAGGCCATGGAGTGCATACGGCCGGGTCATGTGGACTCTCCTTGCTGACGACATGTGAACATTCGGTCGGGGAGTCGCTGGCCATGCCCTGGGGAGTAGCCGCGGGAAAGGCAGTTCCAGGTATATTCCAGCGCCCTGGTCACCGCTGCCTCCAATGGCTGCTCCTGCCCCAGTCCGGCAGCGATGGCTGCGGCCAGGGTGCAGCCGGAGCCGTGGTAGCTGCCCGGGAGTCTTGGCCAGCTGCTGGCCAGGGTCTCCCGTCCCGGGCGGTAGAGATGGTTGACCACATCCGGTGATGCCTCATGGGTGCCGGTGATGAGGACTGCGCCGCAGCCCTGTTCGAGCAGGGTGGCGGCACAGGCCTCCAGCATCTCGCTGCCGCCCAGGCGTCTTGCCTCCATCGAGTTGGGGGTCAGCAGGGTGGTGTATGGCAGCAGTTCGCTGCGAATCGCTTCCAGCAGCTGGGTCCCGGCCATTTCACTGCCGCCGCCCGCGGCCAGTACCGGGTCCAGAACGACCGGGATCTCCGGGTGGTCGGCCAGCACCCTGGCCAGTGAGCGGGCGATGGCGGCATCTCCGATCAGGCCTATCTTGATCGCCTGCACCCTGATATCCGCCAGCAGGGTGCGTGCCTGCCGCTCCACCAGGCCCGGGTCCAGCGGAATCAACTCCTGCACATCGCGGGTGTCCTGGACCGTGAGACAGGTGATCACGCTGGCGGCGGCGCAGCCATTGGCCGTAATCGCTTCGATGTCGGCTTGAATGCCGGCGCCACCACTGGGATCATGGCCGGCAAGAGTGAGAATGGTGGCTGCTGGGGGGTAGGACACTTTGCTTCACCGATGTGGCGTTTGAAGAATGCAATTCTATCCTATTGGCAAATTCGTCTACACTTGAAAATATATTTTTATGATGCAAGGTCGCCGGGAGCCTGTTGGGTCTCCCCGTTCGAGGAGGAGATGACGGGGAAACCGGGATGTGTATCCAGCTGTGCATGGCAGTGGTCAGGGCCGGGCAGGCGCCTGTAGTAAGGAGGTGGAATGAGTCCGCATTTATCTGAGATGGCCGATGTGGCAGCGAGTTACTGTAATCTGATCGAGCGGGTGGATGTCAATGATGAGGGTTGGTTGGCAGAGTTGGCAAATATCCTGCCGCGGCTACATGCGGCGGTGGCGGCGTTGGGAACGGATGAGCATTGCCCTGATCACTCGATGATGCCTGACCTGGATGCCCGCTTCGAACTGTTTGCTGAGTTGCGGGCGCTGCTGGGTAACCGGGACAGCTACTGGATGGAGTTCGATGTCGCCCAGGATGGACAATACATGAGCGGCAGCCTGGCCGACGATCTGACGGATATCTATTGTGAACTCAAACACGGTCTGAGGCTGCTCGAACAGGAGCCGGAGCGGGCGGTGGATGACTGGCGCAGCGGCTATCAGATGCACTGGGGACAGCATCTGGTGGATGCAGAGCGCCACCTCTACGTCCTGCGCAGCAGGAATCAGCTGTAAGGCTGAGGCCGCTGAGCGGGATTGATCGCTACGATATAAAAACCTGTTTCTTCGAATGGTTAATGGCCGCTTGAATTGATATAGTATGTGGCCTAATTTCAATTGTTTGGAGTATTGTCGCATGAGCGAAGCAACTGCCAAGGCCCTGACCGAGAGTGATCTCAGCCTCACATCTCCTGCTCAGGGCAAGATGGCCGAGCTGATTCAGCAGGTCGAGGAAGAGATCAAAGGGGTCCGGGTCTACGCGACCCCGGGTGGCTGTAGCGGTATCAATTTCGGTATGACCTTTACCGATCAGGTCAATGGCAATGACTCGGTCCTCGCATGTGATGGCTTCGACGTCATTGTCGACGACGACACCATGCAGTATCTGCGTGGGGTCGAGATCGATTTCGTTGACCGTGGTGACGGCGCTGCAACCTTCGTATTCAATAACCTGCAGCCTGTCGGTAGCGGCTGCGGTACCTGCGGCTCCGCGCAAGGCGGCGGCTGCTCCTGATTCCTGACCTGCCTCGCGAAACCGCAGCAAACCGCAACGCCCCGTAAACGGGGGTTGCGGTTTTTTTATATCTGCTGTAACGGGTTGATTGCCACCATTATCCTTGCCGTCCGGTAGATTTGGGTGGTGTCTCTGCCTGCGTCTGTCCGCCGGTTGCCGACCGCTCTATTTCCGTTCTGAATATCCCTGCAATTCCTGAACAATTTCGTTCCCGCTCAGGGTGTCATGGAACGAAATATTCAAAATACCCCACAATTACTATTGATCTGTATCAATAGCAATTTCCTAATCCCCGGTTGGAAAAGGAAAAAGGTCCTCAGCCTCAAACTTGGCGTGAAAAATGCAGACCTTAGGTCGATTCAGCGCGTCGGGAGTCCAAAAAAGCACGGCGTCTGATTTCACATTGTCGGAATACCGATAAAGCAAAAAATTGACCTGGAGGTAATCCAATGGGTGTACGAGTCACGACCGGGCGTACCCTCCTAGCCGCAGCAATGGGGTTGGGAGTGGCTTTCGGCGCTCAAGCGGGCAAGTATCCGGACATCGGTCCGTTGCCACAGCTTAAGATCAACAAGGCCAAGGCCGAGTTGGGTAAGCGTCTTTTCTTCGACAAGCGGCTTTCTGGAGATGCGGGTATTTCCTGCGCAGATTGCCACGTGCCAGACAAGGCTTACGGCAGCAAGACGGCACTTTCACCGGGCTATCCCGGTAATGGCCACTTTCGCAATGCGCCGTCCCTGATCAACACCGCGCACAAGAATGTCTGGAACTGGGATGGCCGCATCGGCACCAATCTGAATGACATGACCCGTGAGATGCTCACGGAAGACTACATCATGAACATGGACATGCGGATCATGCAGGAACGCATGAAGCAGGATCCGGTGTACGTGAAGATGTTCAAGGATGCCGGTTACGGTGAGCCTTCCAATGGCTCGGTGCGTAAGGCGATCCCCGAATATCTGAAGACATTGACCTCCAGGGGCGCGCCTTTCGATAGCGGCAAGATGTCGGCCTCCGCCAAGCGTGGTATGAAGCTGTTCAAGGGCAAGGCCGGTTGCATCCAGTGCCACAACGGCCCGTTGCTGACCGATCTGAAGGCCCATAATACCGGTGTTCCGGAGAACTTCGATGTGTTCCTGGATCCGATGAACCATCAGGCCTTCCTCGCCTTTGCCATGTTCCAGGGCATTCCTGACTATATGAACCTGAAGCGTGATCCTGGTTACTTCAACGTTACGCTGAAGAAAGAGGATATGGGCAAGTTCGTGACCCCCAGTCTGCGCGAGCTGAAATACAGTGCGCCCTATATGCACAACGGCATGATCAAGACTCTGGCCGGCGTCGTCGACTTTTATAACAAGGGTGGCGGCAAAGATAGCAACAAGAGCAAGCTGCTGAAGCCTCTGCACCTGAGCAAACAGGAGAAGAAAGACCTGGTGGCCTTCCTGGAGTCCCTTTCCGGCAAGCCATTGACCAGTGGCCAGTATGTGTGGAAAGAGGCCTATCCGTCTGAGTATCCGGCCATCGAGAACTGGCGGCAGGTCCGCAACTGATTGTCGAGGAGACAGCCATGAAAAAGATGAAATTTGCACCTAAGATGGTGGCGGCTGCCGTTGCGACACTGCTGGTCGCCGGATGTAACGCCCAGACCACCAAGGATCAGGCTGGCGCCATGCCGTCCGGCGACAAGGCGATGGCCGGATCGGCCATGAAGATGTCGGGGCCGCCGCCGCTGGCACCACTCGGCCCACCGCCGATTCCGCCAGACAATCTGCAGAGCCCGGAGAAGGTCGAACTCGGTAAGCTCCTGTTCTTCGATCCGCGGGTTGGCGGTGACGCCTCCACCGGTTGCTCCACCTGTCATGAGCCGGAGCAGGGCTGGGCCTGGGCCGAGGACTTCTCCCGCGGCTATCCGGGTACGGTTCATTGGCGTAACAGCCAGACCGTAGTCAACAGCGCCTACTTCCCGCGTCAGTTCTGGGCTGGTTCCGCTTCCTCCAATGAGTCCCAGGCCCGCTCGGCTGCCAAGGGTGGTGTTGCCGGCAACGGCGAGGATGACATCATGCAGGCGCGCCTGGCGCTGATTCCTGAGTATCGTGCCCGGTTCAAGAAGGTATTTGGTACGGATTACCCGCTGATATTCGATGTGTGGCGTGCCATCTCCGCCTTTGAGCGTACCCTGGTGCAGCGCGATACCCCGCTGGACAAATATCTGCAGGGTGACAAGACCGCTCTGACCGAAGAACAGATCCGTGGTAAGGCTCTGTTCGAGGGTAAGGCCGGCTGCATCCAGTGCCATAATGGCGCCATCACCTCTGATCAGCAGTTCTACAACATCGGTGTTCCGCCGAATACCCGCTGGGAAGAGGATGGACTGGCTCAGATCACCTTCCGTTTCGAGCAGTATGCCAAGGGGCAGACTGAAGAGGGTTATCGTACTGCCAAGTCCGACTGGGGCTTCTACTATCGCAGTAAGAATCCGGGTGACAAGGGCAAGTTCCGCACAGCACCCCTGCGTTATCTGAAGTACACCGCGCCTTATATGCACAATGGTGTCTTCTACACCCTGGAAGAGGTGGTGGATTTCTATGACCGCGGTGGCTTCGATGAAGATGGCCGCACCACCCTTTTTCCTGAGAACAAGAGTCCGCTGATCAAGCCCCTTGGCCTGACCGATGATGAGAAGGCCGATCTGATCGCCTTCCTGGAGTCCATGTCCGGCGAAGAGATCCTGATGGAGAAGCCTGCACAGCCGCCATATGCGCCGCTGTTCACCAAGGCCGAGCTTGAAGCCGCACAGGAGGCAAAGTAATGACTGAACTGAAGAAGAAAGACGAGACGGCGGCTGCGCACGGCAAGTGCATGCTCAATCGCCGCGAGTTTCTGATGTATTCAGGAACCGCGGCAGCTGCTGCCAGCACCATCTCAATCAGCCTGTTTCCGGGCCAGGCCCAGGCCAAGGCCCGGGTGGTGGGTTATCCACGTAAGCTGGTGGGCAAGTTGAGCCAGTTGAAAGACAACCAGCCGCTTGATTTCAACTATCCGGATGATGGCCAGAACTCCCAGTGCTTCGTGGTGAAGATGGCAGGGGCCAAGGCCGGCGGCGGTATCGGACCGCAGCGGGACGTGGTCGCCTTTAGTTATCTCTGCACCCATCAGGGTGGTTTCCTGAACGGCAAATACCAGGCCATTGGAGAGCACCGTGTGCTGGGTCAGTGCCCATTGCATCTCTCCACTTATGACCTGACCCGTCATGGCATCATCGTTTCCGGTCAGGCCTACCAGAGTATTCCTCAGGTGCTGCTGGAGCTGGACGGTGACGATATCTATGCCGTCGGTATGATGGGCCTGCTGTTTGGCCGTAGCGAAAATCTGATGGAATCCTAGGAGGAGGCATACAATGTCAACCAAATACTATCTACCTGAGGACAAGACTCCGCTTCCTCCGAAGAATGCGGATGTCCTCACCACCGCCTGTGACTACTGCATCGTCGCCTGCGGTTACAAGGTCTACCGCTGGCCGGTAGGCATGCCCAATGGAGGCATGAAGGCCTCTGAGAACGCCTTTGGGGTCGACTTTCCCTCCGGCCCGCTGCAGGCCTGGGTGGCTCCCACCCAGCATAATGTGGTGATGCATAAAGGGCGTCCCCATAATGTTGTGATCATCCCCGACAAGGACGCCAAGGCGGTGAATATCGGGGGTGACTCATCCATCCGTGGTGGCTGTATCGCCCAGAAGTGCTACAACCCCAACAAGCCCACCAATGATCGTCTGATGTCGCCCATGATCCGTATCAACGGCACCCTGCAGCCGGTGACCTGGGATATGGCCCTGGACGTTGCAGCAGAGCTGATCGGTTACACGGTGGACAAGTTCGGGTCCAACGCCTATGCGATGAAGACCTACTCCTACCAGTTCGTGGAGAACACCTACGCCAACACGAAGTTCGCCAACCGTCATATCAATACGGCCAACTTCACCTTCCACGATACGCCGGCCAACGTGACCTCCACCCCTGGTTTCCGGGACGCGGGTTTCGACAACTTCGGCCCCTCCTACAAAGACTGGGGTGATGCCGAGGTGCTGATGATCTGCGGTACCGACCCGTACGAAACCAAGACCATGATCTTCACCCAGTTCATCAAGCCGGCCATCGATCAAGGTCAGAAGACCATCTGGCTGAACATACGTGAGACCGCCGGCCTGGCCTATGCCAAGAGCAAGGGTAACGCCTTGCATCTGCAGATCGATCCGGGCACCGACGTGCCGGTGCTGGGCGCTATCGCCCGGGTCATCCTGGAGAATGGCTGGGAAGACAAAGAGTGGGTCAAGAAGTGGGTCAACAACAAGTGGGAGTCCAGCTCCGGCTTCGGTCAGGGTACCCGCAACACGCCTTGGCAGTGGCGTACCACCTGGGGTAAGTTCCAGACCAAGGGCTTCGAGGACTATAAGAAGTGGAACTTCGCCCAGAAGGAGTATGACCCGAAAGTGGCCGCACAGATCGCCAATATCCCGGTCGAGGATATCTACAAGGCGGCCGAGTGGCTGGCCAAGCCCAAGGCCGACGGCAGTCGTCCCAAGGCATCCTTCGGTATCGAGAAGGGTTTCTACTGGTCCAACAATACCGGTAACACCAATGCCATCTCCTCCGTTGCCACCATCTGTGGCGCCGGTGGGCGTCCTGGTCAGATGGTGGGCCGGTTCGGTGGGCATCAGCGTGGTGGTACCGGCGGTGGCAAATATGCCCGCAACAAGTCGCCTCAGAAGCGTCCCGGCCGTCGTCGTCAGGCGATGGACTGCGATCGCTACTTCTACTCCGGTTATACCCGCCTGGCCCATGTGATCGGCACCACCTGGATCCAGTCCATGTGCGGTTCCCAGGGCCTGAACGCCAAGTTCGAGGAACTGGTGAGCAATCATCCGGATCAGGTGCGTTCGTTCGATAAGGCCGAGATCATCGCAGCCCTCAAGCGTCGCATGGACAATGGCGGCACGGTGGTGATCAACCACGATATCTACCTGCGTGATCCCATCGGTTCCAAGTATGCCGACGTGGTGTTCCCGGCTGCCACCTGGGGTGAGGAGAACTTCGTACGGGCCAACGGCGAACGTCGTCTGCGCCTCTACTCCAAGTTCTATGACGCACCGGGCGATGCCAAGCCGGACTGGTGGATCATTTCCCAGCTGGGTCAGCGTCTGGGCTTCGACGGCTTCGACTGGAAGGACTCCAACCAGGTGTGTGAGGAGTCGTCCCGCTTCAGCCGCGGCAACCGCAAGGCCTATCATATGATCAAGATCGCGGCCCACAAGGAGGGCAAGACCTTGCATCAGAAGTTGGGCGAGCTGGGCACCACCGGTATCCAGGGTCCGACCTTCTACAACTACGATACCGGCGAGTTGACGGGCACCGTGCGTCTGCACGATACCCAGGTGACCGCCGAGCAGATCGAGAAGGCGGGTCGTACCAAGGGCGCCAACATGATCAACAAGAAGGGCACCCACTTCAACTCACAGACCGGCAAGGTCAATATTCAGAAGCATCCCTGGAGCCTGTTCTCAGACTATTGGGAGTGGATGAAGCCGAGAGGAGACGAGTTGTGGCACACCAATGGCCGTATCAACGAGATCTGGCAGTCGGGTTTCGATGATGTGGACCGCAGAGCCTACATCTCCCAGCGTTGGCCGGAGAACTTCACCGAGATCCATCCGGATGACGCCGCTGCTCGCGGTATCGAGTCCGGCGACCGGGTGCTGCTCTACTCTGATCGTGTGCCGGCCTTCCGGCAGACCATCAAGGGCGTACACGGATCGGATTTCAATTTCTCCGATCTGTTGAAGAATGGCTGGATCGAGTTGAACAAGGCAGCGGTGACCGCAGTGGCCATCGTCACGCCTCACGTGAAGAAGGGGACCATGTACTCCTACTTCATCAACACCAACCAGCCGAGTAATGCCCTGCAGGGTCGGGTGCCCGATCAGATCAGTGGCAATTACAACTACAAGATGGGCGTAGCCCGGATCAAGAAGATCGGTGAGTCGGAGTACAAGAAGGAGTTCCGCACCATGTCCTTCGCTCCACGTAACGTCGTCTGATCCAGACCCACAGTTGATGTGGCATTCAGGGGTGGCCTTCGGGTCACCCCTTTTTCGTGGCCACCCCATACCTCGTCACCAACGAGCGGTGATGGAAAATGCGGTCTAACAAAGGGTTGTGATGGGCCTTATCATCAACAGTACCGGTCCCGTGCTGGAAGTGGTCTCATGGGTCTCGAATGAGAGGCCGCGGCTACGGAGTGTGCTGGTCCATTCTCGCACGGCCAGGCCTCCTCTGCCCCGCCTGGGTGACCGGGATAGGCAATGACGGTGAGGGTGCCGTAGGAGCTCAACAAGCCAACGGCATGGTCCAGGCCTTCAAGGGTGCTGCGTGTGGTGGTGGTGATGGCTTTGTCACTGCCGGGCAGGTAACCCAGGTTGAAGGTGATGGCGCTTATTTGGCCGTGAAGATGTGCCGGGATCCGTGCGCGCATGAGAGCGTGGCTGCATGTGAACAGGGTGCAGATGTGGTCCAGTCCTGCTTGTTTCAGGCGTTGCTGGGTTGCCATGACCGCAGGAGCTTGGATATCGAAGCCAAACAGGTGACCATCTGGCTGTACGAGCCTGGCGAGAAACAGCGCGTCGTGCCCGTTTCCCAGGGTGGCGTCGATTACCGTGTCGCCGGGGCGGATCGATTCCCGCAAGGCGGTATGTGCGAGTGATGTCAGTGACTTATAACTCATCATCGGGATAGTACGGATGTTGCTCGGGCAGCGCCAGTTGGAGGCATTTTTGCCTACTGAAAAAGAAACCCGAAAAAACTCTTGACGGGGCGTAAATAGCGCGTAGAATGCGCGGCTCGCTTGGGTTGGAAGCGGCGGCAGCCGGGGAAGATTGA
>CAZJCM010000038.1:0-20948 GCA_964544655.1 uncultured Sedimenticola sp.
GTTATTAATGATTTAAAGTCCTGATTGCGCCGGCCGAAAACACCGAAGTAGTCTTTAGAGGGTTTCCGTCGTGAAATATTTCATCAATTGCCTGAGCGCACTGCTGCTGTTATGCCTGCCTGTGGCTGGATTTTCGGACCCGGACCTTAGAATTCCCACTGGCACGAACTGGGAGCAGGCAGCAGCAAAGGCCCACCGCAATGACAGACCCATCATGATTCTGTTCAGCGCCGATGACTGCAGCTACTGTGAGCAGCTGAAAACGGAACTGATCAACCCCATGTTGCAACAGGGTGAGCTTGAAAAGCAGGCACTGGTCCGGGAGTTCAACATCGATCAAGGCGGCAAGGTCACCGATTTTGACGGTGAGCGGATCCGCAGCCGGATATTCGTACAGCGATACCAGGTCTTCGCCACACCAACCATATTGCTGGTGGACCACCGGGGAACCCCGCTGGTCTCACCGCTGGTCGGCTTCAACGACCCTGACGATTACCGGGAAAGGCTGGAACAGGCACTGGAGAGTGCTCATCACTCCCTGGCCGCCACCGCATCTCCCCATATTGCCGGCAACCACTGACTATCGGGTTTCCCCGGGAAAATAGACCGGTATCAATCCCTGGGAGATCGAGCCCGGTCAAACCAGGTTCACCACAACCCTCCAGCTGCCACCAACATTCAGCATACGCTGTGGCCTGGACACCCATGACGGCCACGGGCAGTCACAACATGCCTACCCCTTTGCTGCAGCCAACGCCTGTTCCAGATCCTCTATGATGTCGTCGATGTGCTCGATGCCAATGGAGAGGCGAACCATATCTTCAGTCACGCCGGCCTTGGCTGCTTCCTCTGGCGCGAGCTGACGATGAGTGGTGGTAGCCGGGTGGCAGGCCAGGGTCTTTGCATCGCCGATATTGACCAGGCGGACCGCCAGTTGCAAGGCATCGATAAAACGCGCCCCGGCCTCTTTCCCCCCCTTGATACCAAAGGAGAGAATGCTAGATGCCCTGCCCCCCATATACTTCTGCACCAAGGCATGGTCCGGATGATCCGCCAATCCGGCATAGCGCACCCAGTCCACCTGGTCGTGGCCCGACAGGTATTCGGCCACCGCCATGGCATTGTCACAGTGGCGGTCCATGCGCACCGGCAGGGTCTCGATACCCTGCAGCACCAGAAAGCTGTTGAAAGGCGAAATAGCCGCGCCCATATTGCGCAGCGGCACCACCCGGGCACGCCCGATATAGGCGGCCTCGCCCAGGGCCTCGGTGTAGACCACCCCGTGGTAGGAGACATCGGGCTCATTCAGCCGTCTGAACCGCTCCTTGTGCTCGGCCCAGGGGAATTTTCCGGAGTCCACCAGAATCCCGCCAATGGTGGTACCGTGGCCGCCCATATATTTGGTCAGGGCATGGACCACGATATCCGCACCATGTTCAAAGGGACGACAGAGGTAGGGCGTAGGCACGGTATTGTCGACAATCAATGGCACGCCATGGGCGTGGGCCATATCGGCCAGGGCAGCGATGTCGGCTACGTTGCCCGCCGGGTTGCCGATGGACTCACAGAACACCGCTTTGGTGCGATCATCGATCAGCGCGGCCAGTGCCTCGATATCACCAGGCGCGGCAAACCGCGCCTCGATGCCCAACTGGGGCAGCGTATGGGCGAACAGATTGTAGGTGCCGCCATAGAGGGTGGAGGTGGTGACGATATTGTCCCCTGCCTCGCTGATGGTGAAGATCGCATTGGTTATCGCCGCCATGCCTGAGGCGAGAGCAAGAGCGCCGACGCCACCCTCCATCGCGGCGACCCGTTTCTCCAATACATCGGTGGTCGGATTCATCATCCGGGTGTAGATATTACCCGCCACTTTCAGATCGAACAGATCTGCCCCATGCTGGGTATCGTCGAATGCATAAGAAGTGGTCTGATAGATGGGTACTGCGACGGCCTTGGTGGTTGGATCGGGCTCAAAGCCACCATGCACGGCAATGGTCTCAATCTTCATAGGGAATCTCCTCTTTATGTTTTCTTTTTCTAATCAAATTGCCTGGGCAATGCTAACCTCCCGCCCCGTTCCCTGTCGACGAAAATCACCAATAAAGGCAACGGCATTCCAAGGCGCCATGATCAACAACAGAGGTCAGTTCGATTTCTTCACGAACTTCGTCAAGATGACGATCTGCTGACCATTGACGCGACCCTCGATCTGCTCTGGGTTGTCGGCGACCAGTGAGATGCCCCGTACTGCCGTGCCACGCTTGGCCGTGAAGCCGGCCCCCTTCACGTTCAGGTCTTTGGTCAGGGTCACCGTATCGCCCGTAGCCAGCTGTGTGCCGTTGCAATCGAGATGTTTGATCACATCCTCGCCACTACCCCCTTCACCCGCCGCCTGGGCCCAAGCCAGGGTCTCATCATCCAGATAGAGCATATCGAGCAGCTCCAGGGGCCAGCCCTGATCACTCAGGCGCGTCAGCATGCGCCAGGCCATCACCTGTACCGCGGGCACCTGACTCCACATGCTGTCATTGAGGCAGCGCCAGTGATTGGCATCCGTTTTTTCCGGCGTCTCTATCTGTTCACGGCAAGTCGGACAAATCAGCACACACTGATCAGCATCACCATTCGAATCCGGTGGTATCTCATAGACCCCAAGATCTTCCGGGGCACCACACAATTCACACTTCGATTCACTACGGCCACGTAATGCCTGTTCTATATCCATGATTGATTCGTTCCTTCTCTTGCGGAAAGACGGCCATAAAAAAACTCAACCACCGAACAAGTGATTGAGTTTTTTGATTTGGTAGCGGGGGCAGGATTTGAACCTACGACCTTCGGGTTATGAGCCCGACGAGCTGCCAGACTGCTCCACCCCGCATCTGTGGGAGCGAATAATACAGATGCACCGGGGTCTTGGCAACCCCCTATTCAAAGAAAAATTCATCCTGCGATAGCGGCAGCGCAGATCGACATCAACGCCGCAGGGAACATGCCCAACAGAATCATCAACAGGCCATTTACACTGAGGGCGATCCGGGTATCGATGCCGGCCTGCAGCGGCTCTTCGGTCTCCGGCTTATCGAAGTACATCAGCTTGACGATACGCAGGTAGTAATAGGCGCCAATGATGGAGAAGAAGACCCCAACCAGTGCCAGCCAGGTCATGTCGATGCTGATCACCGCCTCCAGCACGAACAGCTTGGCGAAGAAACCTACCGTGGGTGGGACGCCGGCCATGGAGAACATCAGCAGCAGCATCATGGCGGCAAACCAGGGGCTGCGCTCATGCAGGCCCTTGTAGTCCTCCAGCCGCTCCGCCTCAAAGCCCTTGCGACTAAGCAGAATGACCACGCCGAATCCACCCAGGGACATCAGGGCGTAGACGATGCTGTAGAACATGGCCGCCGTATAACCCGCCTTGGTCCCGGCCAGGATGCCGAGCAGAATGAAGCCGACATGGGAGATGGTGGAATAGGCAAGCATGCGCTTGATATTGGCCTGGGCGATGGCAACGACGTTGCCCAGCGCCATGGAGAGCACTGCCAGGATCACCAGCATCCCCTGCCAGTCGGCATGCAGATGCCCCATGCCATCGACCAGCATGCGCATGGCCAGGGCGAAGGCGGCAATCTTCGGGGCGCTGCCGATAAACAAAGTAACTGCGGTTGGGGCGCCATGATAGACGTCAGGCACCCACATATGGAAGGGTACGGCGCCAAACTTGAAGGCCAGTCCAATGACCAGGAACACCAGTCCGAACACCAGCACCATGTCGTTGCCACTGCCCTGGGACAGCGCCTGACTCACGGCCGGGAATTCGATGGAGCCGGTGGCGCCATAGATCATGGAGATGCCATACAGCAGCATGCCGGATGCCAGCGCACCCAGAACGAAATACTTCATTGCCGCCTCAGAACCCGCCACCGCATCACGATCGAAAGCGACCAGTGCATACATGGAGAGCGCGAGCAATTCCAGACCTAAATAGACGGTCAGGAAGCTGTTTGCAGAGACCATCACCAACATGCCCAGCACTGCGAACATGCCAAGCACATAGAACTCGCCCTTGAACAAGCCACGCTGATCCAGGTAGTCCTTGGCATAGAGGAAGGCAGTGGCGCTGACGACCAGGATCGAGGCCTTCAATACGTCACCCATGGCATCGCGCACCACGCTGCCATCGAAAGCGACTACCGGTTCAGTAGCAGCGGTCATAAACACCACGCCGATGGTCAGCAACAGACTGATCTGGGCCATACCGTAACTGATGATCCGCTGCTCCTGCTCGAGGAAGAGGTCCGTCACCAGGACCACACAGGTCATGGTCAGGAGAAAGAGCTCAGGCAGGACCGGTACCAGGCTGGAGAGTTCAAATTGCATGGATGCTTACCAATTCCGTATTTCTATCCGGATCAAAGTTTGGACGCCGCGATGTGCTGCAGCAGGTTGGTGATGGATGCATCCATCACCTCCACCAACGGGGCGGGCCAGAGACCGAGGATCAGCACCGCCAGGGCCAACGAGCCGAGAATCAGGAACTCGCGCTTGCTGATATCCTGCAGGGCCGCAACCTTGTCGTTGACCACAGCGCCAAAGATCACCCGCTTCACCATCCACAGGGTATAACCGGCACCAATGATCAAGGTGGTGGCGGCAAGGAAGGCGAACCAGAAGTCGGCCCTGAAGCTGGCCAGGATCACCATGAACTCACCGACGAAGCCGGAAGTGCCTGGCAACCCGGCATTGGCCATGGCGAAAAAGACCATGAAGCCGGCGAAAATGGGCATGGTATGGACCACCCCACCGTAGTCGGCGATCTGGCGACTGTGCATGCGATCATAGAGGACGCCGACGCAGAGGAACATGGCGGCCGAGATGAAACCATGGGAGACCATCTGCACCATACCGCCTTCCATACCGAGGGAGGCGCCACTGCTCACCTCCGGGTTGGCCGCGATCATGAACACGATGAAGAAGCCCAGGGTGACGAAACCCATATGAGCAATCGACGAATAGGCGATCAGCTTCTTCATGTCCTGCTGCACCAGGGCGACGAAGCCGATGTAGACCACCGCGATCAGGGACATGGTGATGATCAGCCAGTCCAGCTCATGGCTGGCATCGGGCGTGATGGGCAGGCTGAAGCGCAGGAAACCGTAGCCGCCAATCTTCAGCATGATGGCGGCCAGGATGACGGAGCCACCGGTAGGCGCCTCGACATGCGCATCAGGCAACCAGGTGTGGACCGGCCACATGGGCACCTTCACCGCGAAGGCGAGCAGGAAGGCGATGAAGATCAGGATCTGCTCGGTCAGATCCAGTTTCAGTCCATGAAAACCGAGAATCTCGAAGCTGCCGGACTGGAAATACATGTAGATCAGGGCGACCAGCATGAACACCGAGCCGAAGAAGGTGTAGAGAAAGAACTTGATGGTTGCATAGACCCGGTTGGGGCCACCCCAGATACCGATGATCAGGAACATCGGGATCAGCATCGCCTCCCAGTAGACATAGAACAGCATGGCGTCGAGGGCGGAGAAGACGCCGATCATCACCCCCTCCATGATCAGGAAGGCGGCCATGTAACTGGCGGGCTTGTACTGAATCACCTCCCAGCCGGCGATAATCACGAACACGGTGATGAAGGTAGTGAGGATGATCAGGGGCATGGAGATACCATCCACCCCCAGGTGGTACTCGATGTTGAAGCTGGGTATCCAGCTGGCCCGCTCCACGAACTGCATATCCGCAGTGCCTGGATCAAAGCCAAACCAGAGTGGCAGGCTCATGAAAAAGGTCAGGAGCGCAACGATGAGAGCCGTCCAGCGGGTGGCATTGGCGGCCTGGTTACCGCTGGCGAGCACCAGCAGACCACCGATGATGGGCAGCCAGATGGTGAAGCTGAGAATGGGCAAGTCTGCGAACATGCGTAGCGTCCTACCTTCTTAAACGATCACGAACCAGGTCAGCAACACGAGCAGACCCAGGATCATGGCAATGGCGTAGTGGAACAGGTAACCGGTCTGGATGGTGCGGACATAATCCGCGATCCGGCCCACGGTACGGGCGGAACCGTTGATGATGACCCCATCGATGACGAAGCGGTCACCCAGGTTCCAGAACAGTTTACCGATGCCACGGCTGCCGCCGGCAAACAGGAACTGATACAGCTCATCGAACCAGTACTTCTTGTCCAGCACCAGATAGACCAGGTCGAAGCGGGTCTTGATATCGTGGGCGATGGAGGGTTTCTTCATGTAGATGAACCAGGCGGTGAACAGGCCTGCCATGGCGAGGAAGAACGGCAGTCCGGAGATGCCATGCACCATAAAGCCCCAGGCGCCGTGAAAATCCTCGCCGATGGTGGCCAGAACGGCGTGTTCCGGCGCCACGAAGAGCACACCATTGAACCAGTCACCGAACAGCATGTCGCCAATGGTCAGATAGCCGATACCGATGGAAGGAATGGCCAGCAGCACCAGTGGCAGGGTCACAACCCGTGGCGACTCCTTGAGGTGGGCCTTGGCATGGCTGTCACGGGGCCCCTCGCCATGAAACACCAGGAAGAACATGCGGAAGCTGTAGAGGGCGGTAACGAAGACACCGGCCACTACCATCAGGTAGGCGTAACCGGCACCGGCCACTTCCGAGTGGTGCACCGCCTCGATGATGGCGTCCTTGGAGAAGAAACCGGAAAAACCGGGGAAGCCGATCAGGGCCAGGGAACCGATGAGGGAGGTCCAATAGGTCCAGGGCATGTACTTGCGGATGCCACCCATGTTGCGGATGTCCTGATCGTGATGCATGCCGATGATCACCGAGCCGGCGGCGAGGAACAGCAGCGCCTTGAAGAAGGCGTGGGTCATCAGGTGAAAGATGCCGGCGGCATAGGCAGAGGCACCCAGGGCGACCATCATGTAGCCCAGCTGCGACAGAGTGGAATAGGCCACCACCCGCTTGATGTCGTTCTGCACGATACCGATCAGCCCCATGAAGAAGGCGGTGGTGGCGCCAATCACCAGCACGAAGCTCAGCGCCGTCTCCGACAGCTCATAGATGGGCGACATGCGGGCCACCATGAAGATACCGGCGGTGACCATGGTGGCGGCGTGGATCAGGGCGGAGATGGGCGTCGGGCCCTCCATGGAGTCGGGCAGCCAGACATGCAGCGGCACTTGGGCGGACTTGCCCATGGCGCCGATGAACAACAGGATGCCGATCACCGACATCAGGGACCAGCTGCTGTCGCCCCAAATCTGGATCTGGGCATCAGCCAGACCGGGCGCCCGTGCGAACACCTCGGCATAGTCCAGGCTGCCGGCATACATGGCTACCGCGGCAATGCCGAGAATGAAACCGAAATCCCCCACCCGGTTGACCAGGAACGCCTTCAGGTTGGCGAAGACGGCGGTGGGACGCACTGACCAGAAGCCGATCAGCAGGTAGGAGACCAGACCCACCGCCTCCCAGCCGAAGAACAGTTGCATGAAGTTGTTGGCCATCACCAGCATCAGCATGGAGAAGGTGAACAGGGAGATATAGCTGAAGAAACGCTGGTAGCTGTTGCGCCCGGCCAGGCTGTTGTCTGGCCAGTTTTCCTCGTCGTGGGCCATGTAGCCGATGGTGTAGATATGGACACAGAAGGAGACGAAGGTAACCACGCTGATCATCACCGCGGTGAGCTGATCCACCAGGAAGCCCACCTCCATGCGCAGACCGTCGCTGACCATCCAGGTGTAGACCGTGGCGTTGTACACCTCGGTCCGGCCGGTGATGAACTGGCTGAGGACGTAGAGCGACAACAGGGTGGAGATACCAACCCCTGCCGTGGCCACCCAATGGGCCCCCGCCCGGCCGATTCGGCCGCCAAAGAAACCGGCCACGACGGCACCGAAGAGGGGGGCCAGGACGAGTGTCAGATAGATCTTTTCCATTGGCATAGTTTCGCGTCTGCTAGCCCTTCAGGGCATCCAGGTCTTCCACGTTGATGCTGCGCCGGTTACGGAACAGGACCACCAGGATGGCCAGGCCGATGGCGGCCTCGGCCGCCGCCACGGTGAGGATGAAGAAAACGAATACCTGCCCCACCGTATCACCGTGAAAGTGGGAGAAGGCGATAAAGTTCATATTGACCGCCAGTAGCATCAGCTCCACGCACATCAGCAGGATGATCACGTTCTTCCGGTTGAGGAATATCCCGGCCACGCTGAGAGAGAAGAGTACCGCGCCGAGCATGAGGAATTCGGTGAGCGTAATCATTTCTCCGCCTCCATCTTGACCACCCGGATACGGTCGGGGCCCTTCTTGATTTTCACCTGCTTGCCAGGATCCTGGTACTTCGTCTCCGGCCGCTTACGCAGGGTGAGGCCTATAGCGGCGATGATCGCCACCAGCAGGATCACTGCGGCCAGTTCGAACGGGTACATATAGGTGGTGTAGAGCACCGAACCCAGTTCGGCCGTGTTGTTGTAATCTGCCCCATGGGCCACCGGTCCGGCCATCTGCTCGACGGAAAAATCGCCGGAGCCGATCACCAGGAAGATCTCCAGCGCCATGGCTGCCGCCACCAGCAGCGCCAACGGCATGTTCCTGACGAAGCCGGCGCGCATGGTCGCGACGTCGATATCCAGCATCATCACCACGAACAGGAACAGCACCATCACCGCGCCCACGTAGACCAGCACCAGGACGATGGCGAGGAACTCGGCCTCTGCCAACAGCCAGATCCCGGCGCTGGTAAAAAAGGCGAGCACCAGAAACAGGGCCGAGTGCACCGGATTGCGGCGGGTGATCACCATCGTGGCGGCGAATACCAGGATGGCCGCGAAGATGTAAAAGACGAACCTTTCGAATGTCATCGGTCGTTCCTGATAGGGTTAGCGGTAGCGGGCCTGGGCCGCAATATCGGCGGCCAGCTGCTGCTCGTATCTGTCGCCCATGGCCAGCAATTTCTCCTTGGTCATGATGGCATCCTCCCGGTTCTCGAAGTGGTACTCGTAGAGCCGGGTCTCGACGATGGCATCCACCGGACAGGACTCCTGACAGTAGCCGCAGAAGATGCACTTGAACAGGTCGATGTCATAGCGGGTGGTGCGACGGGAGCCGTCCGCCCGGGGTTCCGCCTCAATGGTGATGGCAAGCGCCGGGCAGGTGGCCTCACACAGCTTGCAGGCGATGCAGCGCTCTTCGCCATTCTCATAGCGGCGCTGGGCGTGCAGGCCACGAAAACGGGGAGAGACCGGAGCCTTCTCCTCCGGGTATTGAACCGTGAATTTCTTGCGGAACATATACCGGCCGGTAACGCCGAGGCCCTTCATGAGCTCCAGCAGGAACAGGCTCTTGATATAGTCTGTCAGTGCTTTCATCCGTCATTCCGCCTCAATCGAACCACCAGGGCATCTCGTAGACCACGGCTACCGCCACCACCAGGATCCAGACGATGGTGATGGGAATGAACACCTTCCAGCCCAGGCGCATGATCTGATCATAACGGTAACGGGGAAAGGTGGCGCGCAGCCAGAGAAAGAAGAAGCCGACGAACGCCGTCTTGGCGAACAACCAGACGAAGCCCGGCACCCAGTCGAACAGGGGACCCAGCACGGGCCAGCCATGGAACGGCGACAACCAGCCGCCGAGAAACAGCAGTGCGGTCAGGGCCGAGATCAGGATCATGTTGGCGTATTCGCCGAGGAAGAAGACCGCAAACGGCATCCCCGAGTACTCAACATGAAAACCGGCCACGATCTCCGACTCACCCTCGGCCACGTCGAACGGGGCGCGGTTGGTCTCGGCCACGCCGGAGATGAAATAGATCAGGAACAGGGGCAGCAGGGGCAGCCAAAACCAGTTGAACAGGCCGCCCTCCCCTTCCTGGGCACGTACGATATCCCCCAGATTCAGACTTCCCGCCGCCACCAGCACACCGACCAGGGCGAAGCCCATGGCGATTTCATAGGAGACGATCTGGGCGGCCGAACGCATGGCGCCGAGAAAGGCGTATTTGGAGTTGGACGCCCAACCGGCGATGATCACCCCGTAGACGCCCACCGAGGTCAGGGCGATCAGGTAGAGCAGGCCGGCATTGATGTCCGACACCACCAGGCCGTCACCAAAAGGAAACACCGCCCAGGCCGCCAGCGCAGGACCCAGGGTAAGCATGGGCGCGATCAGGAACAGGGCCTTGTTGGCGCCGCTCGGGATCACGATTTCCTTGAACATCAGCTTGACAGCGTCGGCAATGGGCTGCAGCCAGCCCTTGGGTCCGACCCGGTTGGGGCCGATGCGGACCTGCATGTAGCCGATGAGCTTGCGTTCGGCGTAGGTGAAGTAGGCAACGCAGAGCATCAGCGGCGCCACGATCACCACGATCTTGATCAGGATCTGGACAATGATCAGGTTTTCGCCGAGCCATTCCCAGAGATTAATCAGTGCATCCATTGGTCTATGCCTTCTCCAGGGTCACTTCACCAAACTGTCCGCCCAGGGCCTCGCTCCCGGTGACACCCGCCGGCACCCGGACGCACCCGTCCGGCACCGCCTCGTCGATCACCAGCGGCAATGGCACCCGATTGCCATCCTGCACCAGCACCGCCTGGGCCTCTTCGGCCAGACCCTGCTGCTGCGCGGTCGCTGCGTTGAGACGTATCGCGGCCACGATGGCATCACGTGTCTGCTGCAGCGCCTCCGCCCGGCGGACCAGGGGATCCACCGCATAGATAGGCACGTCACCGATCCTCATCAGACCGCTGACCGCCGAATGAATCGTCATATCGTCAGCCGCGCTGCCGCTATTATCGGCCTTCATGTCCGCCGCGGCCGCCCTTGCTTCGGCCAGCACCTGGTCGGAGCTGACCTGATCGAAGCCCTCGACGTCAAGCAGATTGGCCAATACCCGCAACACCTTCCATGCCGGCCGCGCTTCGCCTTGCGGGCGAACCGCGCCAGAGAAGGATTGCCAGTCACCGGCAGCGTTGACGTAGGTGCCCGAGGTCTCGCTGAAGGCGGCCACGGGCAACAGCAGATCGGCCGCCTGCTCCAGCGAGGGGCTGCGCCAGGCGCTCAGGGCAACCACGAACTCGGCCCGTTCAAAGGCGCTGGCCGCCAGCGCCGGATTCCAGAAATCATTGCCCGGCTCCACCCCCAGCAACAGGTAGCCCTTGCACGGGTTGCGCAGCATGGCAACGGCATCGTCGCCATCCTTCGGCACTGCTCCGACCAGCCGTGCGCCGACGCTGTTGGCCGCTTCGGGAAGAAAACCAAGGGTCGCACCCGTGGCATCGGCAATGGCAGACGCCAGGAAACGCAACAAAGAGTAATCGGGATGGGCTGCGGCCATGCTGCCCAGCAGCACGTTCGCCTTGTCGGCCTCTTTCAACTGCGCAGCGGTCTGCCGGTGGGCATCGTTCACTTTCGCATCGTCGATCAGGCTGCCGCTGGCACCTGCGGCCTTGGCCACCGCCGCCAGCTCATCGACCATCCCGGCCGGGCTGTTGATCAGCTGCTGCGCCGGATAGTTGAGATCCAGCTCCAGCGGATTGATGTAGCAGACACTGGCCCCTTCCAGCACCGCCTTGCGCAGGCGATGACCGATGATGGGTTGTTCCTTGCGCACATTGGTGCCGATCAGCAGGACTGCATCCAGCCGTTCCAGCTCGGCGATGGGGCCACCCAACCAGGGCAAGGTTGGCTCAGTACCGCGAAAATCCCCCTGGCGCAGACGGGAGTCGATATTGTCGCTGCCGAGGCCGCGCATCAGCTTCTGGGCCAGATACAGCTCCTCCAGGGTGGAGGCCGGCGACAGCAGGGCGCCCAGCCGGTTACCGCTGGTACTGCGCGCCGCCTTGAGCCCGTTCGCGGCAGCCTCCAGGGCCTGCTCCCAGTCCACTTCCTGCCATTCCCCATTCTTTTTCAGCAATGGCCGGGTCAGGCGGTCCTCACTGTACAATCCCTGATAGCTGAAGCGGTCACGGTCAGAGATCCAGCACTCGTTGATCGATTCGTTTTCCTTCGGATGCACCCGCATCACCTGATTGCGGCGCACATGAATGTGCAGGTTGGAGCCCACGGCATCATGAGGGGAAACAGCGTCAGACTGGGTCAGTTCCCAGGCCCGCGCGCGATATTGAAACGGCTTCGAGGTGAGGGAACCCACCGGGCAGACATCGATGACGTTACCGGACAGCTCCGAGTCAACACTCTTCTCTATGTAGGTCCCGATCTCCATGTGTTCACCGCGGCCCGTGGCACCCAGCTCACGGATACCGGCAATCTCGGCGCCAAAGCGGACACAGCGGGTACAGTGGATACAGCGGGTGAAATTGGTGGCGATCAGCGGACCGATATCCTTTGCCGGGACGACCCGTTTGCCTTCCACGAACCGGGAGACGTCGCTGCCATAGCCCAGGGAGACATCCTGCAGCTCGCACTCCCCGCCCTGATCACAGATCGGACAGTCCAATGGATGGTTGATGAGCAGAAACTCCATGGTCCCCTTCTGCGCCGCCAGGGCCAGCGGAGAACGGGTATGGACCTTCATCCCTTCATTGACCGGCGTGGCGCAAGCCGGCAGTGGCTTGGGCACCTTTTCCACTTCCACCAGGCACATACGGCAGTTGGCCGCCACCGAGAGTTTCTTGTGGTAACAGAAACGGGGGATGCTGATGCCCGCCGCATCGGCCACTTCGATGAGCAGACTGCCGGCCTTCGCCTGCAACTCCCGACCATCGACTTCGATTGTTACCATCTGGTCATCAGACATGGATGTTATTCTCTAAAACCAGTATTCATTGTCCGCGCTCACTGCGCGTATCCGGGCACGTCAGGCCGCCTCAGGCGCCCGCTACCATGCACTTCTTGTGCTCGATGTGATATTCGAACTCTTCCCGGAAATGCCGCAGCATCCCCTGCACCGGCATCGCTGCCGCGTCGCCCAGAGCACAGATCGTGCGCCCGGCGATCTTGCCGGTCATATCGTCCAGCAGTTCCAGGTCTTCCGGCCGCCCCTGCCCATTCTCGATCCGCTGCACCACCCGATAGAGCCAGCCGGTGCCCTCACGGCACGGTGTACACTGACCACAGGACTCTTCGTGATAGAAGTAGGACATGCGCTCCAGGATCCGGACCATGCAGTTGCTGTCATCGAGCACGATCACCGCACCGGAACCGAGCATGGATCCCGCCTTGGCGATGGCATCGTAGTCCATGGTCAGCTCCATCATCTGCTCCCCGGGAATCACCGGCGAAGAGGAGCCGCCGGGGATCACCGCCTTCAGCTTGCGGCCGTCCTTCATACCGCCGGCCATCTCCAGCAAAGTGGAGAAAGGCGTACCCATGGGGATCTCGAACACCCCCGGATTATTGACATTGCCGGAAATGGAGAAAAGCTTGGCGCCACCGCTGTTCTCCACGCCCAGATTCTTGAACCACTCAGCGCCCTTCTCCAGGATCACCGGGATGGAAGCCAGAGACTCGGTATTGTTGATGATGGTGGGCCGGCCATAGAGACCGAAGTGGGCGGGGAACGGCGGCTTGTAGCGCGGCTGTCCCTTCTTGCCCTCGATCGACTCCAGCAGCGCGGTCTCCTCACCGCAGACGTAAGCGCCACCGCCCAGGTGGGAATAGAGTTCGAAATCAAAGCCGGAACCGAACAGATCCTTGCCCAGGAATCCTGCCGCTCTGGCCTCTTCCAGGGCCGCCTCGAAACGCTCGTAGGGCTCCCAGAACTCACCACGGATGTAGTTGAAACCCTGGGTCGCACCGATGGCATATCCGGCGATGACCATGCCCTCGATCAACTGATGGGGGTTGTAACGCAGGATGTCCCGATCCTTGAAGGTGCCGGGCTCCCCTTCGTCCGAGTTGCAGACCACATATTTCTGCCCAGGGGCGTTACGGGAGATGAAACTCCACTTCAATCCGGTTGGAAAGCCGGCGCCGCCACGTCCGCGCAGTCCGGAGGCCTTGACCTCCTCGATGATCTGCTCCGGTGGGGTCTTCTCTTGCAGAATCTTCGCCAGTACCTCATACCCACCACGACTGCGATACTGTTCGAGCAGCCAGGGCCGCTCCAGATCCATGTTTCGGAAACAGACTTCGTTCGCCATGCTGTCTACTCCAGTCCGTCCAGGATCGAATCGATGAGTTCGGGGGTGAGGTTTTCGTAGTATTTGTTACCGATCTGAAACATGGGTGCACCGCCGCAGGCTCCCAGGCACTCCACCTCCTTCAACGTGAATCTGCCGTCCGCACTGGTCTGACCCAGCTTGATGCCCAGCTTCTTCTCCATATGCTCGACGATGCGGTCCGAGCCGTTGATCATGCAGGAGACGTTGGTGCAGACACAGATCTTGTGCCGGCCCACCGGCTTCAGTTCATACATGGAGTAGAAGGTCGCCACCTCGTAGACGGCGATGGGCGCCATATCCAGATAGGCGGCCACCTTGTCCATCAACTCCTCGGTGAGAAAGCCGCCATTGTCATCCTGAACGATACGCAGGGCCGCCATCACCGCCGACTGCTTCCACTCCCCCGGATATTTGGCCACCCATTTATCGATCTCCGCCCGCACCTCCTGGCTGAACAGGGTCTCCTTGGCCTGAAACGGCTTGATGGTGGTCATCGGTTTATTCTTGAAGCCCATCAGCGGTCAATCTCCCCGAAAACGACATCCATGGTGCCGATCACGGCAACCACATCGGCCAGCATGTGCCCCTTTACCATCTCGTCCATTGCCGCCATATGAGCGAAGCCGGGGGCGCGAATCTTCAGCCGATAGGGCTTGTTGGCACCATCGGAGATGATGTAACAACCGAATTCTCCTTTTGGTGCCTCGACCGCCGCATAGGCCTCGCCGGGGGGCGGGCAATAACCCTCGGTGAACAGTTTGAAGTGGTGGATCAGGCTCTCCATGTCGCCCTTCATCTCCGAGCGTGAAGGTACAGCGATCTTGTGATCATCGACGATCACCGGTCCCGGGTTGTCGCGCAGCCACTTGACACACTGTTGAATGATGCGGTTGGACTGGCGCATCTCCTCGACCCGTACCAGGTAACGGTCATAGCAATCGCCGTTGACCCCTACCGGGATATCGAAATCCACCTTGTCATAGGCGGCATAAGGCTGCTTCTTGCGCAGGTCCCATTCGACCCCCGAACCTCGCAGCATGGGACCGGTGAAGCCCATCTGCAGCGCACGCTCGGACGATACGGCACCGATGCCCACAGTGCGCTGTTTCCAGATACGGTTATCGGTGAGCAGCGTCTCGTATTCATCCACCAACCCGGGAAAGCGATTGGTGAAGTCTTCGATGAAATCGAGCAGCGAGCCCTGGCGCGCCTCATTCTTGCGGGCGATATCGGCATCACTGCGGAATTGGTTGTTCTCATACCTGGGCATTTCGTCGGGCAGGTCCCGATAGACCCCGCCAACACGATAGTAGGCTGCATGCATACGGGCACCGGAAACCGCTTCGTAGCAGTCCATCAGGTCCTCGCGCTCGCGGAAGGCGTAGAGAAAGACGGTCATCGCCCCTACATCGAGGGCGTGGGTGCCCAGCCACATCAGATGATTGAGAATACGGGTGATCTCGTCGAACATGGTGCGGATGTATTTCGCCCGCTCCGGCACCTCCACGCCAAGCAGCTTCTCGATGGCCATCACATAACCATGTTCATTGCACATCATGGAAACGTAGTCGAGCCGGTCCATGTAAGGTATGGACTGGTTGTATGGCTTTGATTCGGCAAGCTTTTCCGTTGCTCTATGCAGAAGACCGATGTGCGGATCGGCACGTTCGATCACCTCACCATCCATCTCCAGTACCAGCCGCAGCACACCGTGGGCGGCAGGATGCTGGGGACCGAAATTCAGTGTGTAGTTACGGATTTCAGGCATCGCCGGCGTCCTGCTGATCTTGTTGTTCACCCAGGTAGCGGTTGTCTTCACGAATCACCCTGGGCACCAGGGTGCGGGGCTCTATGCTGACCGGCTCGTAGACCACCCGCTGTTTTTCCAGGTCGTAGCGCATCTCCACGTTGCCCTCCAGTGGAAAGTCCTTGCGGAACGGATGGCCGACAAAACCATAATCGGTGAGGATACGGCGCAGATCGGGGTGCCCCTCGAACAGAATGCCGTAGAGATCGAAGGCCTCCCGCTCGAACCAGTTTGCACCATTCCAGATAGCCACCACAGAAGGAACTATGGGTTGCTCCGAGTCCAGAAAGACGCGCAGCCTCAGGCGTTGGTTGAGAGAGACGGAAAGCAGATGATAGACGGCAGCAAAGCGCTCACTGTCGACATCGGCCGGTTGCGCCGACCGTTCTACACCGCGCCCATAACCACATGCGGTGGCAGTGCCGGTGGCCCATTCCGTTTTGCCATAGTCGGCGTAGTCGACACCACAAACATCGATCACCTGCTCGAAACGAAATACCTCTTCATCCCGCAACAGGGTGGCGATTTCGATCAGCCGCTCACGTGGGAGCGTCATCGTCACCTCTCCCAGGGCATGAATCACTTCACAGCCAGCGTCAGCAAATCGCTCCCGCAGATTCTGCACCAGTTTTCCGGCACGCTCGCTGTATGTCATCTTGACGCTGTCGTTCATGAAATTAGCAACCTACCGTGCAATGGTGCTGGTGCGGCGGATCTTGTCCTGCAGCTGCAGGACGCCATAGAGCAGCGCCTCGGCCGTGGGCGGACAGCCAGGCACGTAGATATCCACCGGCACGACGCGATCGCAGCCGCGCACGACGGAATACGAATAGTGGTAATAGCCGCCGCCGTTGGCGCACGATCCCATGGAGATCACCCAACGCGGCTCCGCCATCTGGTCATACACCTTGCGCAGGGCCGGTGCCATCTTGTTGACCAGGGTGCCGGCAACGATCATCACATCGGACTGGCGGGGACTGGGGCGGAAAATGATGCCGAAACGGTCCATGTCATAGCGTGCTGCCGCGGCATGCATCATCTCCACCGCACAGCATGCCAGACCGAAGGTCATGGGCCAGAGTGAGCCGGTACGCGCCCAGTTGATGAGCTTGTCGGCGGTCGTGGTGACGACGCCCTTTTCGAGGATGCCCTCTACTCCCATTCCAGCGCCCCTTTTTTCCATTCGTAAATGAAACCGATCACCAGGATACCCAGGAACAGGGTCATGGCGACCAGGCCAACACCGCCAATCTTGTCCAAAACCACGGCCCACGGAAAGAGAAAGGCGATCTCGAGATCGAAGATAATGAAGAGGATGGCGACCAGGTAGAACCTGACATCGAATTTCATGCGGGCGTCTTCGAAGGCCTCGAAGCCGCATTCATAAGGAGATAGTTTTTCGCTGTCCGGGCGGCGGGTTCCAAGAACGAAACCGAGCCCGATCATGACCACCCCTACAGCCAGGCCGACGCCTACGAAAACCAGAATGGGCAAATAGTTTTGCAGCATGGGCCTCCCCCCTTGCTCCAGGATGGGCATGTTGCCATCCGGGATCCACACGTTGGACGAGAGTCTAGTGCAGTGAGCACCTGGCTGTCAAGCCTGAAAAATCGATCAAATTCTTTTTATATCAATAGGTTACAAGTTTCTGACATGAAAAAAGGCAGCGCCGCAATATGCAGCGATGCCTTTTTCAATATGGTGCCGATGGCCGGATTTGAACCGGCACGGCTTACGCCACTACCCCCTCAAGATAGCGTGTCTACCAATTCCACCACATCGGCTTTTGAAGCTGTTGAGTATACCTGATTAGGCCACCTCTATTCCGCAATTTTTGGCACAGCATCCGCCTTTACCGGCGCAGGAACTACGGGCAGTTCAGAGGCGGTTTCCGGCACGGCCGTCTTCGCCTGACCAGGAATCAGCGGAATCTCGCCTGCTGGGGCCGGTGCTGCCGGGGCCGCCTGTTCCGGCGCCGTCTGCATCAGACCCGGCTTATCGGTCACCTGCATGGCATACCAAGCCAAAGTCAGACTGGTAACGAAAAACAGGGTTGCTATCACCGCTGTGGCGCGACTGAGAAAATTGGCCGCGCCACTGGCACCGAACACTGTCCCTGACGCCCCGGAACCAAATGCCGCCCCCGCGTCTGCACCCTTACCATGCTGCATCAGCACCAGGCCTATCAGGCCCAGGGAAAGAAACAGGTGAACAACGATCAAAATTGTATGCATTACAAAAAATAACCCAGATTGTCCGCTAGCTATCCGCCCTCAAGCAGGCCGGCTATCGGTTGAGACCAAATTCAGTTGGCGGCTGTGCAGATACCCAGAAAATCATCGGCAGTCAAGGATGCGCCACCGATCAGACCACCATCGATGTCCTGCTTGGCCAGCAACTCCGCCGCATTCCCAGGCTTCATGCTGCCGCCATAGAGAATACGCAAACCTTCGGCCACAGTACTATCCTTGGCCGCCACGCGACCCCGAATGAAGGCGTGTACCTCCTGCGCCTGCTCGGGAGAGGCGGTCATGCCGGTACCGATGGCCCAGACCGGCTCATAGGCAACCACACCATCAGCCAGCGCAGCCACCCCTTCCAGATCGATCACCGCATCCAGCTGGCGCGCCACCACCTCTTCGGTGACCCCTTGCTCTCTCTCCTCCAGAGATTCACCAACACAGAGAATGGGCACCAGACCCGCGGCCCGGGCGACAGCGAACTTGCGCGCCACCAACTCATCGCTCTCACCGTGGTAGGAGCGGCGTTCAGAGTGACCGACGATCACGTACTTACAGCCGAAATCCAGCAACATGGAGGCCGATATCTCACCGGTATAGGCACCAGATGCCTCAGTCGAGAGATCCTGCCCGCCCCAGGAAACAGCCGTACCCTGCAACTGTGCCTGCACCTCAGGAATATAGATGTATGGGGGGCAGACAGCAACTTCAGCCACCTTGACCGCATCGATTCCATTCTTGATGCCATTGAGAAGCTCCTCCACACTCGCCCGGGAGCCATTCATTTTCCAGTTACCTGCGACCAACGGCTGACGCATATCCCACTCCTGAATACTGCCTGAAAATCAGCGCGCTAGTGTAACGGCTGACAGGCCGTAAATCAAACGGGATCTTACCACTCGATTCGCTCCACCCCATCAAAAATGAGTTCACTACCATCATCAAGGGTGATAATGCCCGAGGTATCAGGGTTTAGATCGAGCGCACTGGCGGCAAGATCATACTCCACATCATTACCATCGACCGTAATCGTCCAGGGGTTATCGGGATCAGCACCCGCATCGGCGGTAGCATCGAGCTGAATCACGTCGGTCCAGCCTTCACCACCATCGAAGTAGTCGTTGCCCTCGAAAGGGTCGAAGAGATAGGCGTCATTACCATCTCCACCAACCGCATAGTCGTTGCCGGCACCGCCTTCCAGAATATCGTCGCCAGAACCACCAAGCAGTCGGTCGTCGCCCTCATTACCGGTCAGAACGTCGTTGCCGCCTTCGCCAGCGATCACGTCGTTGCCCGCGCCGCCATCAACAGCATCGTCTCCATCCCTGGCAAAGATGACATTGGCGCCATCATCCCCTGTGATCTCGTCCGCATGCTGCGAAGCAACCACATTTTCCACGTTACTGATCCGGTCGCCCTCGGCATCGCCACCGGATACTTCACCCGAGGACAAGTCGATCTTCACTCCTGAAGCGGAATCATCGAATGAAATGGTGTCTGTTCCAGTGCCACCATCAATGACATCCGCACCGGCTCCACCCTTGATATAATCATCGCCCGCGCCAGCGAATATCGTATCGTCCCCGGCTTCTCCGGCAATCACATCGTTGCCCGCGCCACCGTCAATCGTATCGTCTCCATCCCTGGCAAAGATGACATTGGCGCCATCATCCCCTGTGATCTCGTCCGCATGCTGCGAAGCAACCACATTTTCCACGTTACTGATCCGGTCGCCCTCGGCATCGCCACCGGATACTTCACCCGAGGACAAGTCGATCTTCACTCCTGAAGCGGAGTCGTCGTAGGAAATCGCATCCGTACCCTCACCGCCGTCGATGACGTCGGCCCCGGCACCGCCCTTGATGTAGTCGTCGCCACTGCCACCGCTGATGCTGTCGTCGCCGCCCTCGCCGACCAGGGTATCGTTGCCGGCGCCACCATCGATGATGTCATCACCGCCACGGGCAAAAACAACGTCATTGCCCGCCAGGGCCGCAATATCATCCGCTCCGTCCATACCGATAATGGTGTCGGCCAGATCGCCACCCTCGATCACATTGGCGTCATCGCTGCCCGTGACCTGGACGGTGACATCGGCCGTGTCGGTTCCACCCTTGCCGTCGCTGACCGTGTAGGTGAAGCTGACATCCCGCGATTCGCCATCATCCATCTGCTGGAGATGTTCACCCGGTGTAAAGGCAACATTGCCGTCGGCCACTGTTGCCGTACCCAGGATATTGCCGTCATCATCCATGATCGACGCACTTGAGCCGTTACTGACATCTTGTCCTTCGATTTCGGTAATGGTCAGAGCATCGCCATCCACATCCGTATCATTCGCCAGCAACCTGGAAATCGGGATGACAATCGCCGTATCTTCATCGGTGGCAAAGGAGGCATCGCCATCATCCAGTGCGACAGGCGCTTCATTAACATCCGCCACATTGACAGAAAGGGTTTCAGTGTAGCTGTTGCCACCCGAATCTGTGACACGCACCGTCACTTCATGCATGTCATCCGTTTCATAGTCCAGGTCAGCGCCCTCTCTGACCCGCAGTTCGTTACCTACGACTTCAAAGTAACCGGAGGGATCGTCGGCGATAGAGAATACAAGGGTTTCACCAGCATCCTCATCAACTGCCGAGAGTCTGGAAACCAGCGTTTCAGCGGCGGCATTTTCATCCACCGCCACACCGCTGAAGACGATATCGCTCGGACCTTCGTTGATATCCGCCACATTGATCGTGACGGTCTCTTCGTATTGATTGCCGC
>CAZJCM010000038.1:21048-30597 GCA_964544655.1 uncultured Sedimenticola sp.
CGATCTCGAAGTTACCGGACGGGTCGCTGGTGATGGCATAGCTGAAGCTCTCACCCGCATCCTCGTCAGTAGCGGAGAGGTTGGCCACCAGGGTGCCTTCCGCCGCATTTTCTTCCACGCTGGAGGCGCTGAGCACGATGTCCGTCGGGCCTTCGTTGATATCCGCCACATTGATCGTGACGGTCTCTTCGTATTGATTGCCGCCGGAATCGGTGACCTGAATCTTGACCTCATGCTGCCCGGCCGCCTCATGATCCAGCTGCGCACCCTCCTTCACCCGCAGCTCGTCACCGACGATCTCGAAGTTACCGGACGGGTCGCTGGTGATGGCATAGCTGAAGCTCTCACCTGCATCCTCGTCAGTAGCGGAGAGGTTGGCCACCAGGGTGCCTGCATTGGCATTCTCATTAACTTCCATGCCGCTGAAGGCGATATCAGTGGGCGCCTCGTTGATATTGGAGACATCGATGGTGAAACTTTCCGTATGGCTGAGGCCACCAGCATCGGTGACGCGGACCGTCACCCTATGCGAGGTGTCGGACTCGTAGTCGATATCCGCATCCGCCTTTACGCGCAGCTCATCACCGACGATCTCAAAATGCCCGGATGGGTCATCGAGCAGTGTGTAAGTGAATGTCTCACCATCGTCCACATCGGCGGTGGAGAAGGTGGCCGCGACGGTACCACCGGCGGCGTTTTCCACCACCTGGGCGCCGTCGATGCGAATATCATAAGGCCGCTCGTTGATATCGTTGACATCGATGTTAAGAGTTTCAGTGTAACTGTTGCCAGCGGAATCGGTGACCCGCACGCTCACCTGATGGCTGTCGGCACTCTCATGATCCACCGCACGACCACCACGCAGGCGCAACTCGTTGCCCACCAGAGTAAACTTGCCTGAAGGATCATCCACCAGTGCATAGCTGAAGCGCTCGCCACTGTCAGGATCGGCAGCACTGAAAGTGGCAGCCAGGGTTCCTTCTGCACTGTTTTCATCGATACTGCCGCCGCCGACAATCAGGTCTGTGGGATTCTCGTTGACATCGGCGACATTGATGGTGACCGTCTCATCGTAGTGATTACCCGCGGAATCGGTCACCCGTATGGTCAGTTCACGCGTAGGTGAAGCCTCGAAATCGAGATCGGCATCAGCTTTTACTACCAGCTGATTACCATCCACCAAGGCAAAACTTGCCGAAGGATCGTCGATGATCGAGTAGCTGAAACTCTCTCCCGCATCCTGATCCACGCCAAGCAGTCGAGTGATGACACTGCCAGGGGAGGCGTTCTCCTGCACCCTGTCGCTATGCAGCAGCAGATCCTGCGGCGTTTCGTTGATATCCGCCACACTGACACGAACGTTCTGAGTACGGCTGAGACCATCCTTGTCGGTCACCTTGATCGTAAGGTCATGATGATCCGCGCTCTCATAGTCGAAACTGGCACCTGCTTTGGTGTATATCTTGTCACCGACCAATTCGAACTTACCGGACGGATCATCAGCCAGCTCGTAACTGAAGCTCTCCCCACTATCCTGGTCCGTGGTACTCAGCGTACCCACCAGCACCCCGCCACCATCGGTCTCATCGATACCGCCAGAGAGGCTGATGCTCATCGGTGACTCAGCGACATCCTGAACATTGACGGTGAAGGATTCACTGTAGGTGTTGCCGTCGGAGTCGGTTACCCGCACAGTCACGGCGTGTTCCGCCTTGGCCTCGTGGTCAAGGCGGGCCCCGCCGCGCACCTGCAGTTCATTGCCAACGACACGGAACATGCCATCCGGGTCGTCGGTCAGTTCGAAGGTAAATGAGTCGCTTTCGCTCTCATCGCTGGCAGTGAACCGGGCAACCACGGCACCCTCGCCGCTGTTCTCCGCCACCACAGGCTGATCGGCGCCGGATTCCAGGCCGATGTCGGTGGGCGGATTGGCGAAGGGACCATTGCTCTCTGGGGCCGTTGCGTCGGTGTTGTCCGTGGAACCCGTGCTTGTATCGTTTGGAGTGAACTCCCCCGAGGCCACGTCGTAACTGCCGTCGGCAAAACGAAGATTCTCTCCATCTATCACGATATCCCGGCCGTCTCTCCCATCCATGGTGTCCTGAACAACGATCCGCCCATCATCGCCGACAGTTATGTCATAGTCACTCCTGTTGCCACTGAATACAATCGTGTCGTTACCGGACCCGGCATTTACATAATCATCCCCCTTGCCAGCGACAATAAAATCATCACCCGCGTTTCCGCCAATGATATTCGCGGCATCATTCCCCGTAATGACATCACCATAAGCGGAGCCTTGGGCATTCTCTATACTCTGGTATGTATCGCCTTGCGCATCCCCTCCACTTCCCAATCCAGTGGCCAGGTTGACATCCACTGCTTCGCCGGAATTTCTGTAGTCGACGGTATCGCTATCTTCCCCTCCTTCGTGAATATCGGCGCCTGATCCCCCGACAAACCAATCCTGACCATCACCACCAATGAGATGATCATTGCCACTCTGGGCGTTGATATAGTCGTTACCCTCACCGCCATCTATGACATCGTCAGCATCACCACCCACGACAACATCGTTGCCATCAAGTGCCGAGTAGATTTTATCGCCTTCTCCATATTCGTCATCCGCCTCTGTCAGGAATACCGGCGCGTCATCGCCATCGGTAAACATCGAGGTAACCACGACCGATTCCTCATCCGCCGTGTTGTCATCTTCGGATTCCGAGGCTTGGTTGCCGGAAACCACTCCGCCGATCTCACTACCATCGAGATCGACCACCACTTCCCGCGATACATAGAGCGTGACATTGCCGCCCTCGAACTTGTTGTAGACAGACCCATCGATCTCCTCGGTACCCTCATGGCGCCACTCTTCATGGGAATTCCGTCCATTCTCAAGATTCAGCCTGTCTCCCCCATCCCCCCTGACAACCAACCGGTTGCTGCCATCCGTGACATGGTCCTGGACCTCGCGGACAGAAAATCCGCTCAACTCATGGTCGCCATTCGTGGTCAGATCGATAGTCTCGAACTGACGGATATCGGCCTGGCCGACATCCAGGTCCATGCCTTCGCGCAAGCGCAGGGTATCTTCACCACCACCGCCATCGACCCGGTCCCAGTCGTCGCCGATGGTGATGGTGTCGTTACCAGAGCCGCCATAGATCTGCGCATGGCTGCTATGGTCCGCATCACCTATATCGAGACGATCGTCACCACTGCCCAAATTGACGAAATCCCACTCATTACCGGCAGTGACCTCATCATTCTGGTTACCCACATCGATCTTTGCGTAGCCATCACCTGCATTGCCAACCTGCACCCGGTCACTGCCATCTCCAGTATAGATTCCATTGCTGCCATCACCGGCAGTCAGGTCATCGTCCCCCGCTCCGGTATTGATCTTGTCCCATTCGTTGCCGGCCGTTATTCGATCATCCTGATTACCCGTGTCGATTACCGTGTAGGCATCACCATTTGCATCCCCAACCTGTACCCGGTCACTGCCATCGCCGGTATAAATCTCTTTACTGCCATCCCCTGCTGTCAGGTTGTCGTCACCGCTGCCGGTGTTGATCCGGTCCCATCCGCTACCGACCGTAATCTGGTCGTTTCCGTTGCCGCTATCGATCTTGGTGTAACCAGCCCCGGCCTCACCCGCCTCGATCGTATCGGAACCATCGCCGGTATAGATCTCACGACTACCGTCACCCGCCTTCAGGAGGTCGTCTCCACTTCCGGTGTTGATCCTGTCCCAACCGTCTCCGGCCTCAATCTCATCTGCACCATTACCACTATGGAGTTCGCTGAACTGTCCGGAATCCGCATCGCCGATCGTTATCCGGTCATTTCCATCACCGGTCGTCACATAGCTCCAGTGCTCTCCGGCAATCACATCATCGTCCCCGGAACCCGCATCGATCTTGCTGTAGGAGCGATCATCGGCGTTGCCGATTCTTATACGATCGTCGTGATTGCCGGTATATACCTGATCCCAGCCATCTCCGGCATAGACCTGATCCTTACCGTCAGATGTGCTTATCGTGGTACCACCGGAACGGTCGGCGTCACCAATATTGATCAGATCATCGCCGGTTCCACTATCAATTCGATTCCAGCCTTGACCGGCTACCAGCTGATCATCATCATTCTGCGTATAGATGGACGATGATTGGTTTTCATCCGCATTTCCGGCGATTACGCTGTCGCTGCCATCACCTGTCTGTAGCCGCTCCCAACCATCGCCCACCTTCAGAATATCGTCCCCGGATCCCGTATCGATACGCGTCCATTGACTGCCGTCGGCATCACCTGTCGTGACTTGGTCATCCCCTCCATGGCTGTAGATGTTGCCGCCATGGTCACCGCTCGTGATTCGGTCATTATCTCCAGAACCCTGGATATCCCTGTCCCAGCGATTATCCAGACCGTCGCCCTGCTCGATCACATTGCTGTAACTATGGGTTTCATCGATGTCATTGACCTGGACACTGACCTCCAGGGTCTCGGACCGGTCACTAGCACTGGCCGCAACCACGACGTCATAGTTATTGTCACCATCCGCGTCACCGGGGTGCTCATAGTCTGGCGCCACCTTGAAATGCAGTGCACCTTTGCTATCGACGGTAAAGAGTTCAGCATCGGCCCCGCCGACGATCTCGTAACTGACACTGCTACCATCGGCATCCAGGGTGGTGTTGACAGTCCCTGCGATGGTGCTGTTCTCGACTGTCTCCAGTTTCGCTTCACCGTCTGCCTCGAAGGCGGGCGAAGCCACATGCTGATCCGCGGTTACATCGATGGAAATCGTCTCTTCGTAGCTGTTGCCCGCCTTGTCGGTGACCCGCACCACAAGATCCGTATCGTCGCCGGCGGAGGCACCCTGTTTGAGCCGCACTTCATTACCGACAATCTCGTATCTGCCGGATGGGTCGTTGGTGATGGTATAGGCAAACTGCTCACCCATATCCTGATCGACGGTGCTTAGCCTGGCTACTACCGTGCCACCGTCGGCGTCTCCACTGACGCTGCCGCCGGCCACCACGATGTCCAGCGGCGCCTCATTGACGTCATTGACGTTGAGGCTCACCGTCTCGGTGTGGCTGTTGCCGGCAGAATCGGTAACGCTCAGAGTGAGGGTATGGGCCTTGTTGTATTCATGGTTAAGGTCGGCCCCCTCTTTGACCAGAATCTGGTTGCCCGATACTTCGAAGAATCCAGAAGGATCGGTGATCAATTCATAGGTAAAGCTCTCACCATGATCTTCATCCACCGCACTCAGGTTGGCAACGACAGTACCTGCTGCCGCCCCCTCGTCCACACTGGTGGAGGATAAAAGCAGGTCGACCGGGTTCTCCTGCACATCCTCCACAGTGATGGTGAAGGTCTCTTTATGGGTATTCCAGGCGGAATCCATCACCTCGACGGTGACCTGATGGCTCTCCTGGGCCTCAAAATTGAGCTGTTCTCCGGAGCGTACCCGCAGTTCGTTGCCAACGATCTCGAAGGCGCCGGAAGGGTCGTCGATCAGTCGGTAGCTTAGGGTCTCGCCCTGGTCTTCATCGACGCCCTTCAAGGTTGCAACCTTGGTGCCAGCAGCGCTGTTCTCCTCTACCGATCCGCCGGTAAGCAGGATTTCGGTGGGATTCTCGTTGACATCGATCAGGTTGATGCTGATGGTTTCGCTGTAGCTCAGTCCGCCGGAATCGGTAACTCTGATCTCCAGATCGTTGACCGACCCTTCCTCATAATCGATATCAGCGCCCTCCTTGACCCTGATCTGATTTCCAACCAGCTCATAGTTGCCCGATGGATCGTCAACCAGCTCATAACTGAAGCTCTCTCCCGTGTCATCATCAACGGTGGTGAGTGTGCCGACAATTGAACCTCCGGGAATATTCTCCGCTATGGTTCCGCCGCCAAGGAGAATGTCCGTAGGCTCCTCGTTGATGTTATCGACCTTTAGCGTAATCCCACGGCTGTAGGTATGGCCGCCGGAGTCGGTGGACACAACCGTGATCTTGTGTTCGATGGCCGATTCGAAATCGATGTCAGCCCCCTCCTTGACACGGATTTCGTTGCCAACGATTTCAAAGTTGCCGGACGGATCCGATGCAAGGGCATAGGTAAAGGTCTCACCCGCATCCTCGTCCACAGAAGAGAGTGTGGCCACCACCGACCCTTCCGGAGAGTTTTCCGTGACATGGGTAGTGGAAATATTGAGTGCGGTCTGCGGCTCGTTGAGGTCGTTGACTTCGATTCTGAAGGTCTGTTCGTGGGTGTTGCCATCAGAATCAGTAACTCTCAGGGTGACGTCGTGATGATCCGCCACCTCATGATCCAAGTTGGCACCCGGCTTCACCCGCAGCTCGTCACCCACGACCTGGAAAAAACCGGACTCGTCATCGACGATGGCATAGGTGAAGCTTTCACCAGCGTCCACATCCTCTGCGCTCAGTCTAGCCACCACCGTTCCGCCGGCGGAATTTTCGTCCACATCGTTATCGGAAAGGACGATGGCGTCGGGCGCCTCGTTGAGGCCGTTGATGGTGATCTGCAAAGCATTGGCATACCGGTCGCTGGTGCCGCCTGCAGCATTGTCTACCTGAACCGTCAGGTCGAACGACTCCTGCAGCGTTTCGCCGTCGTTCAACGCCTGAACCTCAGTGTTGGCGTCATCCAGTTCGTATTCGTAGGTCCCATCGGGATTGATGGTCAAGGTGCCGTACTGCCCCTGTACGATCGTCTCCCCATCCACGTCGGTATTACCACTTGCCACCACGGTAAATAGCGATCCTGAATCCAGGTCGTAGTCCGCCTGGCTGGTGATATCGCCGGTGACCTTGTTGACCGACTCGGTATCGTTGGCCAGCTCGGTGATCGAATTGGCGTCATTCATGATCACCGATTCGTCGTTGGTACCAGTGACGGTGATGGTGGCCAGGGACTCGCTCTCCGCCCCTTTGCCATCGCTCATCACATACTTGACCCGGACCGTCTCCTGCACGCCTTCCGGCAGGTCGTCAAAGTCCTCTCCAGGGTTGAATACCAGCTTGTTATCGACGATGCTGACGCTGCCCTGGCCAGCATCCACGGGGTTACCGTCAACATCCACGATCTGCACGCTGTCGATGCTGAGGTCGTTACTGTCCACATCCGTATCATTGGCCAGCACATCGATGGAGATGCTCTGATTCTCCAGCGTGGCGGCAACATCCGCCGAGGTGACCGGCATGTCGTTGGTGCCATCGATGGTGATAATCAGCTTATTGGAGTATTGGTCACTGGTCCCGCCAGCGGCATTGTCCACCTGAACCGTCAGATCGAAGGTTTCGGTAAGGCTATCACCCTCATTCAGGGCCTGAACCGCCTCGTTGGCATCATCCAATTCGTATTCATAACTGCCGTCCGGGTTGATGGTCAGGGTGCCGTACTGTCCATCAATAACCGTAGTGCCCGCAGTCCCTTCATCACCTTGTGCGGTCAGTATAAAAGCGCCGCTTTCCAACATGGCATGGGCGAAGGCAGTTCCCTTGTCGGCAATTCCATCATCATTCAGGATGCTGTATATCTGTTGCGCAGCTGCTCCATCCGATGGTGAAAACCTTATGCTCTGTGACTGCCCATCAATATTGAATGTAACGATGGGGCCGCGCCAGTCGCCACCACTCAATTCAATATAGTTGCCGAGAAGTTCCGCCTGCTGCTGAGTGTCGACGGCACCCGCCAGATCAATCCCTTCAATGATCTCACTGAGATCGATCTTGTCATCTGCCGGGTCGAAATAGACGAACTCATCCGTCGAGCCAAAGCCATCACGTGTAAGTACCGCTATATCACCGCCGTTACCGTCAAAGCGCAGTAGATCATTGCCCGCACCGCCGACCAGAACGTCATTGCCATCATCACTCTGGTCGCCCCAGGTATGCCCACCCCAGAGCTGGTCATCACCATCACCCCCGTAGAGGGTATCGTCGCCGCCATCACCCACCAAGACGTCATTGCCATCGTATCCATAGGCGATGTCGTCGCCGTCCTGCCCCCTGATATAGTCACGCCCTTCAACACCATAGACGACATCATCCCCGGCACGGGCATAGGTGGTGCCCTGACCCTCCTGACGCTGGATCACATCATCATTTATCCAGCCGTCACGGCTATCGGTAGTGGGTGCAAGCCCTTCCGCGGTGGCATAAGGGCTGGAGGATTCCCCGGTAGACAGGGCATCTCCATTAACTGCGGTGACAGTAAAGGTGCTGCCCGCATCCAGATCGTAATCCGCCTGATTGGTGATGTCGCCGGTAATGCGGTTGCTGGTCGTAGTGTCATCTGCCAGTTCGGTAATCGAACCGCTATCGTTCATGATCACCGATTCATCGTTGGTACCGGTCACGGTGATGGTGGCAAGGGATTCGCTCTCCGCACCCTTGTCATCGCTCATCACGTACTTGACATAGACCGTTTCCTGCACGCCTTCAGGCAGGTCGTCGAAGTCCGCACCCGGGTTGAACACCAGTTTGTTGTCGACGATGCCGACACTGCCCTGGCCAACATCCACGGGGTTGCCGTCAACATCCACGATCTGCACGCTGTCGAGGCTGAATACGCTGCTGTCCAGATCGGTGTCGTTGGCCAGTACGTCGAGGGTCAGGACCTCGTTCTCATCACCAGCACCAACATCGGCAGAAGCCGTGGGCGTGTCGTTGGTGCCCTCGATCCGGATCTTCAGTTCGCTGGTTCGATCTTCATCCGACTCTGTTTCATGCACGTTGACGGTGAAGGTGTCGAAGGCGACATCGCCCTCGTTGAGAGACTGGATGGTGGCGTTTTCGTCATGAAGCTCATAGCTGTACTCGCCGTCCGGCCTGATGGTCAGCGTACCGTAGTTGCCTTCGATGGTAATCTCACCGCTCTCCTCGGCGATCTGCGGGGTGCTGTTCGAGCCCGCGCTGACGCCATTCACCAACAGACTGCTGCCATCATCGACATCTATGTCATTGCTCAGGGCGTTACCGGTAACCAGATTGCTGCTCTCTGTATCGTCGGCAAGTTCATTGAGGGCGCTGATGTCCGACTGGACCACCGGCACATCATCCGTGCCGGTCACCGTCAGCTGGATCTGCATGCTGTCCGTCGCACCCTGGTCGTCAGTGACGGTGACCGGAATAGTCAGGGTGGCCGTATCACCAACGGCCAAATGCTGATAGGCGTCGTCACCCGGATCAAAGCTGTAACTGCCGTCTTCGTTGAGCACAAAACCGGCCGGTGCGCTGCTTCCCTCGGATATCGTGAAGGTCGCTGTGGCATTGTCATCGATATCCGTTGCGGTGAGTTGCCCATTGATGATGTCTGCATCTTCAGCAACGGTGGTGGAAACACTGGCACCGGCCACCGGCGCGTCGTTGGTGCCGTTGACGGTGATGCGGATCTGCGCCGTGTCGGTGCCACCCTGGTCGTCGGTTACCGTGACCGGGATGGTGAGGACCGTCGAATCACCCACATTGAGGTGCTCATAGGCACTGTCGGCGGGGTCGAAACTGTAGCTGCCGT
>CAZJCM010000039.1:0-24718 GCA_964544655.1 uncultured Sedimenticola sp.
TCTGATCCCCTCACCCCAACCCTCTCCCTGAGGGAGAGGGCGTTTATGGGACAGCGGTGAAAATATATATAATCTTCAGGCTGCAAGAACTGAGAATATATCATTTTGTGCCGGAGCCATGTAGCGCCTTTCAGATCAGGTTTTTCGCGCCGGAATATGGTTTAATCCCCCCTATGTTCAAACCCCTCGAACTCTTCATCGGACTGCGCTATACCCGGGCCAAGCGGCGCAATCATTTCATCTCTTTCATCTCCTTCACTTCCACTTTGGGTATCATGCTTGGAGTGGTGGCGCTGATCGCCGTACTGTCGGTGATGAACGGTTTTCAGAAGGAGGTGAGAGAACGCATCCTCGGAATGACCTCTCATGCCACCGTTTCCGCTTATGACGGTAATCTGAAAAACTGGCAGGAGGCGATGCGTCTCTCCCGTGAGCATCCCCATGTCATCGGTGAGGCTCCCTTCGTCGAGGCCCAGGCGATGCTGACCAACGGTAACCGGGTGAGCGGCGTCCTGTTGCGCGGGATCATGCCAGAGTATGAGAACGCGGTCTCCGATGTGGGGGAGAAGATGCGGGTTGGCAGCCTGGATGTGCTGCAGCCGGGCACCTTCGCCATCGTCCTGGGCCGTGAACTGGCACAGATCCTGGGCGTCGGCGTGGGGGACAAGGTGACGGTGGTTACCCCCCAGATCCGGGTCACGCCGGCTGGCGCCATGCCGCGCCTGAAACGGTTCACGGTGCGCGGCATCTTTGAAGTGGGGATGGGAGAGTACGACCGGGGGATGGCGCTGATCAATCTGCGGGATGCGGCCAAGTTGCTGCGTCTGGGAGATGGGGTGACCGGCGTGCGCCTGAAGCTGGACGATCTCTATCTGGCCCCTCGGGTCACGCGTGAACTGGCGGGGCAGATGCCGGGGTATTACCGGCTCAGTGACTGGACATACAAACATCGCAACTTTTTCAGCGCTCTGCGCACGGAAAAGCGCATGATGGGGTTGATTCTGTTTCTGATCGTGGCAGTGGCCGCTTTCAATATCGTCTCCACCCTGGTGATGGTGGTGACCGACAAGCAGAGCGATATCGCCATTCTGCGCACCCTGGGCATGTCGCCGGGTGAGATCATGGGGATATTCATCGTCCAGGGCGCCACTATCGGCCTGATAGGGACCTTGCTCGGCGTCGCCGGCGGTATTGCACTGGCGCTCAACCTGGAACAGATCGTTGGCTGGATCGAACGGCAGTTCGGTGTCAGCTTTCTCGATCCCAATATCTACTATATCAGCGCTCTGCCATCCGATCTGCATTGGGAGGATGTGGGCACCATCGGCCTGAGCGCCTTCCTGTTGACACTGCTGGCCACCCTCTACCCGGCTTGGCAGGCCTCCCGCACCCAACCTGCGGAGGCCCTGCGTTATGAATGAGCAACCAGTGCTGGCGTGCCAGGATCTGGTGCGCACCTTCAACGATGGTGGGCTGCAGGTGGAGGTGCTAAAGGGGGTCACCCTGTCGCTGCAACGAGGGGAGCGGGTGGCCATCGTCGGCAGTTCCGGCTCCGGCAAGAGCACGTTGCTGCACTGTCTTGGTGGTCTGGACAGGATCACCCAGGGCCAGGTGTGGCTGGACGGCCAGGAACTCAGCCGCCTGGGAGAGAAGGCGCGCGGGCGCCTGCGCAACCGGAGTCTGGGCTTCGTCTACCAGTTCCACCATCTGCTGCCCGAGTTCACCGCCCTGGAGAATGTGGCCATGCCGTTGCTGATAGGTGGTGGCAGCGTGGCCGACGCCCAGCAGCGGGCGGAGGAGATCCTGCAGCAGGTCGGGCTGGGTGACCGTGTGGCACACAAGCCTGGGGAGATGTCCGGCGGTGAGCGGCAGCGTGCCGCGGTGGCCCGGGCCCTGGTCAACAGGCCCCAGTGCGTGCTGGCCGATGAGCCAACGGGTAATCTGGATCAACGTACCGCAGATCAGGTATATGATCTGATGCTGGCACTGAATCGGGACATAGGCATCAGTTTTCTGGTGGTGACCCATGATATCGCGCTCGCCCGGCGCATGGATCGGGTGCTGCAGCTGACCGATGGCATCCTCTCACCGGGCTAGGTCGGGCTTGCCTAACCCTTGCAGGGGGGGCTCAACGCCCGCGTTTTTCCCGCCGTCGCTTGAGGTGCTTGACGATATGCAGGCGCCATAGTCCGCGGATGGTGAAATAACCGACGATGGCGGCGATGATGGCGCATACCAGGCTGCCGAAATAGAGCGGTTGCCAGATGTGGGCCATGCCTTCCATCAATCCCTCCATGGTCCAGTTGAAGTCTTCGTGTTCCACTGGCGTGCCGAGCAGCCGGGTTCCCACCAGATAGGTGCAATAGAACATGGGTGGCATGGTCAGCGGATTGGTGATCCAGACCAAGGCGACGGAGATCGGGAGATTGACCCGAAACGGTATCGCGGTGGCTGCGGCGGCGATCATCTGGAAAGGCATCGGAATGAAGGCCCAGAACAGCCCCACGGCGAAGGCGCCGGATACCGAGCGGCGGTTCATGTGCCAGAGGTTGGGATCGTGTAGCAGTCTGCCGAAAATCCGCAAATGTTTGTGATTGCGAATGGCTTCGTGGTTTGGGGTGAAGCGTTTGATCAGATGCTTGGGCACTGCTGGACTCAGTATCGGATTTATCTGCAGAAGAGTGGAAGTAGCCCTGTATTGAAGCATGTGGACGGGGCTTTGACCATAGCTTTCTTGATCGGTAGAAGCCGCAGGAGGCGTTGATCCGGTAGCATCAGCTGCTAACATGTAACGATTCAGCGCTTTCGAGGATTGCCAATATCAGTGACTTGGCAGTCAACCTGATATGGCGCTGAATGATTACGCAAACATAAACCTTTTCATGTTACCCAGGGACGGGTCATGTCTTTCTCGATCTTCGCTTTCGTCGCAGGCGTGCTGCTGCTCCTGCAGCTGCATACGCTGCCGTCGCCGCTGCTGTTGCCGCTACTGCTGCCTTGCCTGTTGCTGTATTGGCGCATTCCGTTCCTGCGTCTTCCACTGGCTCTCGTCATCGGCTTCCTTTGGGGCCAGTTGTGGGCCGGATGCTGGCTGGCACAGCAGTTGCCAACGGATCTAGAAGGGGAGGATCTGCTGGTTGAAGGCCGTATCGAAGGGCTGCCCACCGTTGGGGAGCAGCGTATCGGCTTCGACTTCATGGTCGATCGCATGCGCCATGATGGTGATGAAGTTGCTGCTCCGGGACGCATTCGCTTGAGCTGGTTTGGCGACGCCGTACCTGACCTGCTGCCCGGTGACCGCTGGCAGCTTGTGGTGAGGCTGAAACGCCCTCACGGTTTCATGAATCCTGGCGGATTCGATTATGAAGGATGGGCCTTCCGCCATGGTATCCACGCCCGCGGATATGTGCGCAAGAACCCGCTAAACCATCGCCTCGACCAGGGCGCAGCCTTCAGCCTGTCCCGCATGCGCTGGCGTATCGGTACCCTGCTCACCCAGTCGATACCGTCGCCGCGTGCCGCAGCCCTGCTCAAGGCGTTGGTGATCGGTGATCGCAGTGGCCTCGATCCGGCGGTCTGGGAGGTCCTGGGGGATACCGGCACCAATCACCTGGTTGCCATTTCCGGTCTGCATGTGGGCATCCTCGCAGGGCTCGCTTTTTTTCTGCTCAACCGGCTCTGGCGGCTTTCCTACCGGTTGACGCTGCTCTTTCCGGCACAGCGTGCCGCCGCTTTCGCGGCGCTGACCGCTGCCACGCTGTATGCCGGCCTGGCCGGTTTTTCCATTCCCACCCAACGTGCCCTCATCATGTTATGTGTCTTTATGGGGGCGCTGCTGTTGCAGCGGCCGGTTGCGCCGGGTCATGGCTTCATGCTGGCCTTGCTGCTGGTTGTACTCGCCGATCCGCCATCTCTCCTCGCCCCGGGCTTCTGGCTCTCCTTTCTCGCCGTCGGCATCATACTGCTTGGCCTCAGTGCACAGGACGCCGCCCGCCGCCCACTTCGTTCCTGGCTGCGAATGCAGTGGCTGATTGCCCTCGGCCTGGCGCCCGTGCTGCTGGCCTGGCGGGGGGAAGCACCGTTGATTGCACCCCTGGTCAATCTTCTGGCCATCCCGTTCTTCACTTTTTTGATCATCCCCCTGGCCCTGTCAGGGACATTTCTACTGTTGCTGTGGCCAGCCCTGGGAACATATCTGCTGCAGGCGGTTGGATGGTTGCTCGAGTTGAGCTGGAATGGTCTCAATCTGGCAGCGGGCATCGGCCATGAAATTACCGTTCCTCCCGGCTTGCCCTGGTATGTCTGGCCTGGAGCGGTGCTCGGTGTACTGCTGTTGCTGGCGCCCCAGGTGCTTCCCGGGCGCTGGTTGGGGTTTCTGATGTTGCTGCCACTGGCACTGTTGCAGCCCCACCAATTCGTTCCGGCAGGCGGTTTTTCTTTCTACCTGTTGGATGTGGGACAGGGCCTCGCAGCGGTGATAAGAACCACCAGACATACGTTGCTGTACGACACTGGCCCGCGTTATTCCCGTCGTTATGATGCCGGCACTGCGGTGCTGTTGCCGTTCCTGCATCAGTCAGGGGTGGCTAGACCTGACCGTATCATCGTCAGTAATGGGGACGATGACCACCAAGGTGGGCTTGCTAGTCTGCAAGCGGTGATGCCGGAGCTCGATCTGCTCAGTGGTGAACCGAACCGGATCCACACTCCGTCGGAGCATAGGGCAGGAAGTGGGCAAAGTGGTGTCAAACAATGCCGACAGGGTCAAAGATGGCAGTGGGACGGAGTGTTGTTCGAGGTGCTGCATCCCCGGGATCCGCAGCGGTGGCGCGGCAACGACGCATCCTGTGTGTTGCGGGTCGAGGCCGGGAGCTACAGCCTGCTGATATCCGGGGATGTGGAGCGCAGGGCTGAGCAGGCACTGCTGCAGCAGGCCGGGGAACGGCTGCGGGCAGATCTGCTGGTGATCCCACATCATGGCAGCATGACCTCGTCGACCCCGGCGCTGGTGCAGGCGACACGTCCGGCATTCGCCCTGGCCGCTGCCGGTTATCGTAACCGCTACCGTTTTCCCCGCCCTGAAATCGTGGCCCGTTGGCAGGCCGCCGGCGCCCGGGTGATCTCTACCGCAGACAGTGGCACGATCCAATTCGATGTCGATCCGAAACGGGGCGTCAGTGGCCCAAAGCTGTATCGGGTCACGCATGGGCGGATCTGGAACCAACGGCCGATGAGCCAATGACCCTAGTGTCGCTTCAGCGCAGGGGCACGATACAGTATGATAGCGTCCATACGAACCGGCACCGATGGCCGGCCTTCCATCCCGACTTGAGGAATGAATCAAGGTGTTCGAACTGGTAAAAGCCGGCGGCTGGTTGATGCTGCCGATCATCGCCTGCTCCGTGGCGGCACTGGCGATCATCATCGAGCGGCTGTGGATGTTGCGCAGCCGACGGGTGGTTCCGGACGGTCTGGTGGATCAGGTATGGAACCTGCATCGCAAGAAGCAGCTAAAGGATCTGCAAATCAACACCCTGGCCGACGGTTCCCCGCTGGGGCGCATCCTGGCCGCCGGCATCATCAACCGTCATTACTCGCGGGAAGTGATGAAGGAGGCGATAGAGGAGACTGGCCGCCAGGTGGTGCATGAATTGGAGCGCTATCTCAACAGCCTGGGCACCATCGCCTCGATCTCGCCTCTCCTGGGCCTGCTGGGCACCGTGATCGGCATGATCAAGGTCTTCACCGCCATAACCACGGCTGGTGTCGGTAATCCTACGGTATTGGCCGGCGGTATCTCGGAGGCGCTGATCACCACCGCTGCCGGTCTTTCCGTCGCCATTCCCAGTCTCATGTTCCACCGTTATCTCAGCGGCCGGGTGGAGATGCTGGTGATGCGTATGGAAGAAGAGGCGATGAAGATTGTCGAGGTGATGCAGGGAGAGCGGGCCCGGGAGTCGGTGGAGTAGGGAATGAACCTGCGGCCGACAAAGAAACAACCGCCACAGCTGGATCTGACACCGCTGATAGACGTGGTGTTTCTGTTGCTGATCTTTTTCATGGTCTCCACCACGTTCGACAAGGATGCCAGGATAAAGGTCGAACTGCCCCAGGCCAGCACCCAGGATGAACAACCGGCGGACGAGAAGCAGTTGCGGATCACGGTGGATGCCGATGGGCGTTACTACGTCAATCAGCAGGAGGTGATCAATACCAGCATCGAGGCGCTGAAGCGTGCCATCACCAAGGCCAGCGGCGGCCGTACCGATCTGCCCGTGATCATCAATGCGGATGCGAAGGCGACCCATCAGTCGGTGATCCAGGTGATGGATGCCGCGAGCCAACTGGGTCTGGTGCAGATGACCTTCGCCGCGCGTCAGCCGGTAGACGGGGAGTGACGGAAGGCGAAACCGATGCATCTCATTACCGCCTGCTGGGAACGGCGTGGCCTGTGCAGCCTGTTGCTGCTGCCGCTCAGCGGGCTGTTCTGCCTGGTCAGCTGGCTGCGGCGCAGCGCTTATCGTTTCGGGCTGCTCGGTGTGCAGCGAATTCCGGTCCCGGTCATCGTGGTGGGAAACATCAGCGTCGGCGGTACCGGCAAGACCCCGCTAGTCATCTGGCTGATCCGGCATCTTCGCACATTGGGCTATCGGCCCGGTATCATCACGCGTGGCTATGGCGGCAGTGCCCGCACCTGGCCCCAGCAGGTGGTGGCAGACAGTGATCCGGCGCTGGTGGGCGACGAGCCTGTGCTGCTGGCGCGTCGTGCCGGTTGTCCGGTGGTTGCCGCCCCAGACCGTCCGGCCGCCGGGCGGCTGCTGCTGATGCACCACGATTGCGACATTCTGGTTGCCGATGATGGCCTCCAGCACTATCCGCTGGCCCGGGATCTGGAGATCGCAGTGGTGGATGGCGTGCGGCGTTTCGGCAACCGCTACTGCCTGCCGGCGGGACCATTGCGGGAACCGGTCTCCCGGCTGCGGCAGGTGGATCTGGTGGTTGTCAACGGTGCTGCCCAGGCAGAAGAGCACCCGATGGTCCTGGTGCCTGATCGTTGCATCAGCCTGAAAGATCCGCAACACGCCATGCCCGTGCAACATTTTGCCGGAAAGCGGGTGCATGCCGTAGCCGGCATAGGCCGCCCGGAACGATTTTTCGACAGCCTGCGCGGGCTGGGTATCGAGGTGATCGAGCACCCCTTTCCCGACCATCACCTGTTCACCGAAAAGGATCTGGATTTTTCTGACCGACTGCCGGTGTTGATGACGGAAAAAGATGCGGTCAAATGTGCGCCGTTTGCCGGTGATGGTTTGTGGTATCTGGCAGTAAATGCCAAAATGGAAGCGGGTTTTGAACAGCATCTCAACCACTTGTTGCGGAACTTGAAAGATGGATAAAAAACTGTTGGATATCCTTGTTTGCCCGGCGTGCAAGGGAAAACTGATTTATCAGAAGAAAGCAGGGGAGCTGGTCTGTCCGGTAGACCGCCTGGCCTATCCGATCCGTGACGACATCCCCGTGATGCTGGTGGAAGAGGCGCGGGAACTGGCTGCTGATGAAGAGGTGCCGGCCTGAGTGGCCAGGTCAGACCGATGAATTTCAAGGTGGTCATTCCAGCTCGATACGCCTCCAGCCGGCTGCCGGGTAAACCGCTGCTGGAGCTTGCCGGCAAACCGATGATCCAGCATGTTCATGAACGTGCACTGGAAAGCGGGGCCGATGAGGTTGTCATCGCCACCGACGATCAACGCATCGCCGATGTGGCAACCGGGTTTGGTGCCGAGGTCTGCCTTACTGCCAGCAGCCACAACAGCGGCACGGAACGCATCGCTGAGGTGGTGAGATTGATGGACTGGGACGCGGATACCATCGTGGTCAACCTACAGGGTGATGAGCCGTCCATGCCCGCGGTCCTGCTCGACCAGGTGGCGATGGATATGGCGCAGCACCCAGATGCCAGTGTAACCACCCTCGCATCCGGCATAACCCTGCGGTCAGAGCTGTTCGATCCACATGTGGTGAAGGTGCTGACGGATGCGGCAGGATTCGCCCTCTATTTCAGCCGCGCTCCGATACCCTGGCACCGGGATGAATTTCTGCAGCAGGCGGAACGGTTGCCGGAGGGCATCGATTTCTTTCGTCACATCGGCTTGTACGCCTATCGGGCCAATTTTCTTCAGGAATATGTGGGCTGGCCGCCATCTCCATTGGAGCGGGCGGAGTCTCTGGAGCAGTTACGGGTTCTGTGGCATGGAAAGCGGATACATGTAAGCGTGGCAACGGTGGTGCCGGGGCACGGTGTGGATACGGCGGCAGATTTGCAGCGCATGGCGCAGTACCTGGCTGAATGAGACCTGAATCCGTGAGACATTGCCAGCCGGCCCTCAGTTCTGGCAATCTAATTCCCATGTTTTTTGCGGCGCCTGATCGGACACTTATAAGTCATGCATATGTTTTTTCTGAACTGCCTTTGGATGGTGTGAGAAATGGCTGATTCACTGCAGGATCAGTTGCTGCGTATGGGGCTGGTGGACGAGAAGCGGGCGAAGAAGGCCCAGAAGGCATTACGCAACGAACGCCGTCAGAAACAGAAGCAGAAAAAGACCCATCGAGGAGGCGGGGCTACTGCGCATGGGGTGGATGCGGAGCGAGACCGGGAACTGAATCGCAAGCGCCAGGCTGCTGCTGAACAGAAGGCCATTGCGGCCCAGGTGAGGCAGCTGATTCAGCAGCATCGGTTGCCTGCGGAAGCCGATGGGGAGGCCTATCACTTCACCGACGGGAAAAAGGTAAAACGCATCTTCATCTCTGCAGGGACGCGGCAGCGAATCAGCAATGGACAGCTTTGGATCGTACGCCTGGACGGCAAATATGAATTGGTTCCTTCCGCCATTGGCGAAAAGATACGCCAGCGGGATGCGTCGGCGGTGATAACGATCGAGGATGAAAAGAAGCAGGTGCAAGACGCTGCGGATCCTTATGCAGATTTTCAGATTCCTGACGATCTGATGTGGTAACCCGTCCTGCATGAATGATGAACGTCTCTTGCACTACCGGATCCTGAAGACTCCTGATCTGATTAATCTGGTTGGATGATATGGCAAAAATAAAGATTCTTTTTGTTTGTATGGGCAAGAAGCGTAGAGTTATATAAATCAATAGGTTACACTCTGTTTCCAATATTTTTCCAAAACCCCACCCTGATTTTCGCGGAAAATCACCGTGCAACAGTTGTCCATTCTGCCTGTCGTGGGTCGGCATAGACCTCGATCATACGGGCATGACGATGACCCAGGAGAGCCAGGGTATCGACGCCTTGTGCCTTGTAGAGGCGCTCTGACAAAGAGCGGATTTCGTGGAAGGTGGGTGGTGTCTTGCCTGGCCATTTCAGGCCGGTTCTATCACGGGCATCGGCAAAGGCGTGGCTGAGTCGTTCTATGCTGATCCTGTTCCCGCGAGGTGCATTGCCAAACGGTTTTGTGTGGTGGAGTAAATAGCGGCTTGCCACTTTCGACCGGCAGCCCTCGATCACGTCGCCCACGCTCATGCCGAGGGCATCCAGGCGCAGGTCGAGCGGGATTTTTACCAGCGCACCGTTTTTCTGCTGGATCACCCAAAAGAATCCAGTTTCCACGTAGGGGTAGGGGTGTTGCGCTGGCTTTCCTTTATCGCGCTGGCCGGATCTGTCCCTTTCCTCTTGATAGCGCTCCCATGCGCCGTTCCAGTCCCTGCCGCGGCGAAACTGCGCGATGAGCAGATCCTCACGCCGCTGACCGGTGACCAGGGCCAACAGCAATCTGTTCGGCACCCAGGCGCCACGCTTGAGCCCCAATGTCTTTGCCGACTCAAGGATGGCGTTGAAACTCTCCAGCGTCAATTTGGCCCGCCGTACTTTCGCTGTGGGGCGCCTGGCAATATCTGCAGGATTTGGCAGATCCGTTGGCAGCAGGCCCGCCTGATAGGCCTCTTTCCAGATATCGATGAGGACAGAACGCAACGATTGCGCAAGACGATTCTTATTCTGGTCTGTGTAGACTTTGAGTAACTGCACCACGTCGGGCACGCCGATCTCATGCATCGGGCGATTCGAAAAATGGCGAATTGCCGCATTGACCAGGCTTTTGCGTGTGCGCAAGGTGTTTTCGGCCAGTCCGCGCTTTTTGGCTTGCGACAGGTAATGGACCGCAAAGACATCGAAGGGGGAACTCCGCATGACGGCCCTGGAAACACCACGGGGGAGTGAAGATGCGGGAGCGGTTGAAAGATCGCTGATCACCCGGTCAGCCATCTCCTGGGCGACCAGGGCATTCAACTCCGTTGCTCTCCTGATGGCCGTGGGCCGGTCATCTGGACACTTCAGCGGCTTTTCCTGTCCATCACGGGGATCACGCCAGTACCAATAAACCACAACGCGCCCATCCTTGCTTTTGCGCGGACGCGGCACGAGGTTGTTGGGCAGGTCACGCCTGCCTGCGGTTCTTGGTCTGCCCACTGGCGAGGATTTCATTGACGACTGAATCCTTTGAGCTTAACACGGTGATCGGCGGGAGGGACATTCGGCGCGGTGGCGGCACGTAAACCGCATCCTCCATGGCGCGATATTCCCGCCCAAGGAGGGCCGGCAGTGGGTGTATGCGACCCTTTTTCGCCCATCTTCGCAAAGTCCGGATCGACGGTGGCGGATCAAAGTGGCGCTTCGCCCATTCCGTAAGGGGTATTTGTTTTACTGCCGTCATCTGCAAGGAGCCAGGGATTGGCAAGGGTCCGGGAATTGAACTTCGGGCCTGCGATAAAGAGCACCACCATACCGGTCGAGTTTGTAGCGATACTCCGCCATGCGGTGGCCTGAAAACAGCGCTTTCGCCTGGCGTTGCTGCACTTGCGTCAGTTCATCAAATCGCCCGCGCCCATGCGTTCGTATGTGATCTGGTCTACCGCCAGGGATGGCGGAAGTGTCTCATCCCGCCTGGAGCGGGATTGACTATCCCAACAACAATTCATCATGGAACAATGGATTGTTGCTGGGAAACCGGAGACTCAACTTTAGGCTGAAGGGTGCTGCATCCGGCGAAAAAGGATCGGTGGTGTCGGGGTCAGCGGACCTGATCGTTGAAACTGGAGACGGTGTATGGGTGATCGACCACAAATCGGACCTGATCGAAGACCCTTTGCAGGCATTTCTCCACTACCTGCCGCAGCTGGATTCCTATGCAAAGGCCCTGGCAGATGAAGGCCGGAACGCGCAAGGTATTGCAATCAACTGGATCCGACGTGGAGAGATGGTGTTAAAGCGGCTGGAGAAGGACCGTTAACGCCAAATGGTATCAGTGTGACCTGCCTGGCATTATGGATACCGGTTCCAAAGGGAGTCACTGCCGGAAAGGTGTTGACGACTTTCTTATATGGGCTTATACAGTATTGTGGTGAAAATGGCACAGTGTGCATGTGTGCCGGATTCAAGCCAGAGTGAACTGAGATCGTTCTATACGTGGACAAGATCGATAATCGGTAAGTGGCAATATTTCCGTAACAGATTATAGAGTTGTCGACAGGGTATAACTACCCACGCAATTCATCAGGAGATAATGTAAAGGGATTTCTGCATAACAATAAAATGTCTAGTATATATAACATCCTGTCTGCGTTTCCTTCGATCATTCGTTATCGATTTCAATTCATCTTTCTCGATTCGGTTCGACTGCCAGCCTATAGCGGTTCGACATGGCGGGGCCTCCTCGGTTACGGATTACGAAAGACTGTCTGCATGATGCGGGACATGGCGTGCAGCGACTGCCTGCTGGCAACGAGTTGTGCATACGCCTTTCTGTTTGAGTCGCTGGCCAGTACCGAGCGCGCTAAGCAGCGTTCCGATCATATTCCACCGCCCTATATTCTGCATATTGGGCTGCAGGAACAGCGGGGGTTCGAGGCCGGCGACACATTGAAATTGGAAGTCCGTCTCGTCGGTCGTGCGAATCAGCACCTTCCTTACCTGATACATGCGTTCAATATTGCCGGGAAACGCGGTATCGGACGGAACCAGTCCCGATTCGAGGTAGAACGTGTCGAAGCCAGTATCGCAGGCAGCGAATCCTGGGTGACGGTCTACGCAGAAGGAGAGTTGCGCCAGCGCCCCGTGAACCCAGGGCTGCCGCAGACGGTAACGCTGGATGTTGAGAAAATAACCTTGTTGACACCACTGCGTATCAAGCGGCGCGGGCAATTGATTACCCCCAGAACCTTCCGGGTCGAGAACTTTTTTAATGCCCTGGCCCGCCGGATTGCCGAGGTTGGTGAGTACTATAGTGATAATGGTGGCATCATCCATTGGCCGGATCTCCAGAGCGAGAGGACCATTCCACAACCCCTTAAGGTAGATCTGCGCTGGTGGGATTGGACTCGCTATTCCTCCCGGCAGAAGAACAGCATGCAGATGGGCGGTGTGATCGGCAGTTTGGAGTTCGAGCCAGGTGTGCTGGCCCCCTGGAGCGGTCTGCTCTGGCTTGGCCAGTGGTTGCATGCAGGAAAGACGCCCTCTATGGGACTCGGTGCCTACCGGCTGGACGGCAATATTGCCACTAGTGCGGATCGTGTTGGTGAAGCATAGGATAAGCGCATGATCGTCAGTTGATGGAATCGATGAATCTGCAACCACAACAGTTTTCGAGGCGAATCCTCCTCGCGGTCACCGGTCTGTCCCCTCAGGTGATCACCGAGACGCTGTATGCCCTCGCCACCGCTGATGCCCCGTTCGTTCCGGATGAGGTACACGTCATCACCACGGAGAAGGGAGCGGACAGGGTGCGCCTGACCTTGTTGAGTCAGGAGCCGGGCTGGTTTCATCGTCTCTGCCGTGAGTATAACCTGCCTCCCATCCGGTTCGGTGAGGAGCAGATCCATATCCTGTGTGATGATTCGGGCCGGCTGCTCGAGGACATCCGCACACCGGAAGACAACCGGGCGGCAGCCGATTTCATTACTGAACAGGTGCAGCGCCTCACCATCGATGACAATAGCGCGCTGCACGTCTCGATCGCCGGCGGTCGCAAGAGTATGGGTTTTTTCGTCGGCTATGCATTGTCACTCTATGGGCGTCCGCAAGATCGGCTCTCCCATGTATTGGTATCCGGTCCTTATGAATCATGCTGGGATTTTTTCTATCCGACACGCAAGGGCCAGGTAATTTTTGCGCGTGACAATTCTCCGATCGATACCAGCAAAGGAGAAGTAACGCTGGCCGAAATTCCCTTTGTTCCATTGCGTCAGGGTATGGGGAAACCGCTGCTGGATAGAAAAGCCAGTTATAGTCAGGCGGTGGCCGCAGCATCCAAAATGTTTGAACAGCCGAAGGTGATGATTGACCGGGCCGAAGGTAGCTTGCTGTGCGGAGGCGAAACGATCGAGCTACAGCCGTCTGATATGGCGGTTTACTGCTGGTTTGCCGAGAAGCGCCATAAAGAAGAGGTGGTCGATCTCGATGCGGAGAGGAGTGCTGCTGAGCTGCTGGCCATGTATGGCCGGCTGTATGGTGAATATGGTGGTGGCTACGAGCGTATGGAGACTGCACTGAAAGACGGAATAGACGGCCATTACATGCGCCCGCATCTGTCGAAGATCAAACGCCTGCTGATTGAGGTGTTGGGTGATATGGTGGCCGAAAAATACCTGATTAGGGCAGAGGGTGGTCGCCTGAATAAAACCTATGGTCTGTTCGGCCTGGCGCCGGAACAGATCACGATCATGTGAGAACAACGATGCACAGAGATCAATGATGGAACTGACGCTGTTTTGACTGCCTTTGGAGGGGATGTGCTGGCTGGTCTGCTGAATGTTTCTGGAAGTATTACGAGTTCCAGCCATGGGAGTGAATGGACTCTATGAGGAGAAGATATGACATGATGACTGTAAGACAATTTAACCTCCGATTCCTGACGCCAGCCTTCCTCGGTAATGCCGAGCGGGATGGCCAATGGCGCAGCCCCCCGATTAAAGCACTGCTGCGACAGTGGTGGCGGGTGGCCTGGACCGAGGCGAACGACTATCGCGACGATGTGAAACGGTTGCGCCAGGACGAAGGTGCGCTGTTCGGCGCGGCGGCGGATGGCAGTAGCAATCGCAGTTTGGTGCGGCTGAGGTTGGGGCGGTGGGATACCGGTAGCCTGAAAAAGAGCCAGTGGACTCATGCCCCCAAGGTCGCCCATCCAGAGGTCAAGTTTGCCGTAGATTCCAGCCTTTACATGGGATACGGGCCAGTTGTTCTGCCGAAAGGGAAAAAGGAACCGACATTAATGGCCAATGCCGCCATCCAGCCTGGCGAATCGGCGGAACTACGCATCGCTTTCCCCGTGGCGGAGGCCCTGCTGCTCGACCGTGCCCTGGCCCTGATGGACGCCTACGGCACCCTCGGTGGACGCTCGCGCAACGGGTGGGGATCGTTCGTGCTGCAGCCCCTCCCCGAGGAGGGAAAAAAGTCCCTCTCCCCGGGAGAGAGGGGTTTGGATAAGGGTCCTCTCCGCAACTGGCTCGACTGCCTCGACCGCGACTGGCCCCACGCCATCGGTCGCGATGATCAGGGTCCGCTGATCTGGCGGACCGAGCCCTTCGACGACTGGAAAACGCTGATGCGCCGGTTGGCGGAGGTCAAAATTGGGCTGCGGAGGCAGTTCAGATTCAACAGTGGTCGTAATGCACAGCGTGCCGAGGAACGCCATTGGCTTAGCTACCCGGTCACCAATCACAGCGTCAAGACATGGAACAACAACGCCCGCCTCCCCAACAGCCTCCGCTTCAAGGCACACGCGGACAAAGACGGCCAACTGCGCGGGGTGATCTTCCATGTCCCCTGCCTGCCGCCGTCGCAGTTCCGGCCCGACCGCAGCGCGATCGAGGGAGTCTGGCAGCAAGTACACCGATTCCTCGACAAGCAGAACGACCTGATCCGGAGGACACCTAAGTGAGCGAAACCATGGATGATGAGAGACTCTGGCAGACCAAACTTGCCGCCCGTTTGCATGACCCCATCGAGAAGTCGCTGATCCTGATGCGGACCCGTGAGGGCCACGAAGGCGGCACATCACAGACCCTGCTCAGCGAACTCGGATTGAGTGATTTGGGCGCTTCTATGGATGATGCCGTCAAACAGGCCGACCACTGGGCATCGGCGGCGGATCGCGCCGCCTTTCCAAACCGCAACGCCGACGGTCGCTACCCGAAGTGGCAGCGGATCCGTTTCCACGAAGCGCCGGTCATCATCCACCCGCTGACCGGGACGGAGTTCGACCTGAAAAAACTAGCCGACATCGCCCCGGAGTCGGCCAAGGCGCTGGCGCTGGACCATCTGCTTGGCCTGATCCACGAAGACGATGCGAAGAAGACTGCGCTCGCCTTTTGGCGCTTCGGCCCGGATATCGACGCCGATCAGATCAAGAGTCTTTGGGCGCAACTACCCGCCGACACCCGGGTGCCGGATCACAGCATCCATGACCACCTGGACCTGACAGCTGCGCTGGCGACGGCCTTTGCAGCCAATGACGGCGGTCCGGCGCTGCTGGCGGTTAGCCTCGGTCCGGTGCAAGAGTTCATCGCCGCCAGTCGCTCCACCTCCGACCTCTGGGCCGGCTCCCATCTGCTGTCGCGCCTGAGCTGGGAGGCGATGCGGGTGGTTTGCGAACGCCTCGGCCCAGAGGCGATTCTCTTTCCGCGCCTTCGTAGTGTGCCGCAGGTAGACATCTGGTTGCGTGAAGAGATGGGTCTACGCGCTGAACTGTTCGACGGCTGCGAATGGACGCGATCAGTCAGTGACGCCAACCCACTGTTCGCAGCTGCACTACCCAACCGCTTCACCGCCATTGTACCAGCCGGCCAGGCCCGTGAACTGGCTGAGGCGATCACTGACAGGGTGCGCTGCTGGGTGTTGGAGCAGGGCGAGGCGGCCTATAAGCTGTTGTTGGAGATCGCCGATATCGAAGATACCTCCGATTTGCCCGGCTACGCCCAGTTGCGTGAACAGCTCGCCGGCTTCCCCGAGGTCCACTGGGTCGCCGTCCCCTGGTCGTTGGTCGATACCGACAGTGAGGGCAAGGTAGAGGCTGGCACCCCCCAGTTGCGCGAGGCGCTGCGCCCCTTTTTCGCGACCGACCCGCCCGGTCACCTCGCCAGTAGGGCGTGGCAACTGCTCGGCGGTGGTCTGAAACTCGATGATGGCTGGTTCTGGCGGCCCAACCCCGGCGCCCTCTACCCAGCCCTGCACGAGCTGCTGGAACGGGCGCTGGCGGCTGTTAAATCGGTACGCCCTTTCGCCCAGACTGAACAGCACGGCTGGCGTGATTCGCTCAGCGGTGAGGCGGAGTGGTTGACCACCGATCGTATCCAGCTCGACCTGCCGCCCGGAAGCCGAAGCGATACCCTCTGGACCCGCGTCGCCAGTAAACGCCCATCCTGGGCCAAGAAGGGCGAGCACCTCTCGGCCCTGAACACCCTCAAGCGCCTCTGGCCGACCCTGTTCGTCAAGGAACTACAAGGCTCGCTCGATCTCGATGTCAAGCGCTTCGTGGTCAGCAGCCACACATTGGCTATCGCCACCTCACTGACCCAGGCCTTGGGAACCAACCGTGAGATGCCGCAACGGCTGCGCGAGGCGATCGCCCGGACTCACACCGATCGGGTTGCTTTGCCTCGTAAGCTCGACCGGGCGCTCAAGGATCACCCAGATGGTGCGCTGCTGCGCCGTCTGCCCGATTGGCTGGAGGCGGTGCGCGAGAAGGAGGATGACGAGGCGCAACGCCATGACGAGCGCCTGCTCTGCGACTATCTCGGTGGCAAGCCAGAGTCCTACTATGGTCTGCTGCTGATGGATGGTGACCGGATGGGGGCGTGGCTCTCGGCCGATGCCGACAAGACATTGCCGCATAAGGCCAGCTTCCACCCACAGATCCGTGCCGGGGTGCAAAAACTCAAAGGTGACGAAGAACTCAAACTGTATGCTGACGAACTGCGCGCCCCCAGTCCGTCGCGCCATATGGCGATCTCCGAGGCGCTCAACAACTTTGCCCTAACCCTCGCCCCCGCCGTGGCAGAGCGTCGTTTTCACGGCCGGGTACTCTATGCTGGCGGCGATGATCTGATGGCGATGCTGCCAGTGATCGACCTACTGCCGGCGATGGCTGCGCTACGGGCTGCCTACTCCGGGATCGATCCTGCCGAGGTGGGGCTGGACGATGCGGACACCGGGTTCAACAAACAGGGTAACGGCTTTGTGTTACACCAGGGCCGCCTGCTGCGGGTTATGGGCGAGAAGGCCACCGCCAGTTGCGGTGCGGTGGTGGCCCACCACCAGGCCCCGCTGGGTGCTGTGCTGCGTGAGTTGCGTGCGGCCGAAACACGCGCCAAGGAGGAGGGTGGCCGCAATGCCTTCAGCCTGACCATCGTGAAACGCTCCGGCGGGGCGCTGCACCTGACTGCCAACTGGGGCGAGCCGGTGCGACTGCTCATCCGGCTGCGGGAGTTCCTTGCCGAGCCCGCTGTATCGCGCCGGGCGGTCTACAACAGCGCCGTCTGGCTGCGTGACCTGCCCCCTCCCGACGACGACGGCACTATGGTGGTCGAGTTGCTGGCCTACCAACTCGCACGTCAATGCAACAAGAAGACCACTCGCGACAGCTACGACCTGCCGGGATTGGCACAGAGGCTGGTCAACGAGTCTATTTGTCACGCAGAATCGGACAAGCGCCTCGATTGGCTGGAGAACTTTCTCTCGGTCGCCGAGTTCCTGGCCCGTGAGACTCGCAATCTCGATGCCATCCTGGCCCACAACAAGGAGAACGCCGCATGACTGCCTGCCGCTTTCTGGAACCTCTGGACGTGCTCTTTCTTCGCGGCAACAAGCTGTTTGGCGACCCTGGTAGCTACGGCGAATCGCTGGTACCACCCTGGCCGTCGATTGCCGCCGGCGCGATCCGTTCACAGATGCTGGCCGAGGAGGGGGGCGATCTGGCCGCTTTCGCCCGGGGTGAGGTGGAGCATCCAACGCTCGGTACCCCAAAGCACCCAGGCAGCTTCACCGTTACCGGTTTTTATCTCGCCCGCCGTGCTGGTGACGGGGTCGAGACCTTGCACCCGTTGCCTGCTGATCTGGTCGCCCTTCGGGCCGAAGATGAATCCATCGATCTCAAATGGCTCAAGCCGGCGCTGCCGCCCGCCAGCATCACCGGCTCCCACCCATTGCCGTTGTGGCCGCTGCTGGCCAGCGACAAACAGACCAAGCCGGTCGCCGGTGTCTGGCTCACCCAGGTGGGTTGGCAATCTTATCTCAACGGCGAACTGCCCGAAGGCGATGAGATCGTAGAATCAAGCGCTTTGTGGCAGATCGACCCGCGGGTTGGTGTTGGCCTCGATCCGGCCCAGCTCCGCGCCGCCGACGGCAAACTGTTCACCACGCAGGCGGTGGCACTGAGCAATAATCACGGCTTTCTCACCGTTATCGAAGGGGCTGAACCGCCGGCCAAGGGCACCCTGCGGCTTGGTGGCGACGGCCGGGCGGCAGCGGTTCATGCTGCCGACTACCAACTGCCGGAACCCGACTACGACGCTATCGCCCGTTCGGGCCGCTGCCGCATCCTGCTGACCAGCCCTGGCATCTTCGCTGACGGCTGGCGCCTGCCCTACTGCGACAACGATAACCGCTTCGAGCCGGGTGGCATGTCGGGCCGGTTGGTTTGTGCCGCCATGCCACGGGTTGAGACCGTCAGCGGCTGGGATATGGCTCACTGGCGCCCCAAACCGGCGCAGCGGGTTGCCCCTGCCGGCAGTGTTTACTGGCTGGATGAGTTGGAGGTGACCGCCGAACAGCTCCGCAAGCTTGCCGCCCACGGTCTCTGGCCCAAGCAAAGTTACGACGCCCAGCGTCGCGCTGAAGGCTTCAACCGATTCACCTTTGCCACCTATTGATCGAGGAGAAGATCATGTTCGAAAAACAGGCAGCCGTATTCTTTTATGCCGTGAGCCCCATCCACATGGGCGCTGGCACGGCCACAGGACTCATCGACAACCCCATACAGCGGGAGCGTCACACCAATCACCCTAGCTTTGCCGGCTCTGGCATCAAGGGGGCGGTGCGCCACTCGTTCGAGTCACTCGGTGGCGATAAGCAGTTCATCGACCGGCTTTTCGGCCCGGAATCGAAATCCGGTCAATTGCACGCCGGGGCGATCAGCTTCGGCGACGCTCAACTGGTCGCTTTCCCAGTACGCAGTCTCAGGGGCGGCTATGTATATGCCACCTGTCCGCAAGCCCTGGCACGGGCGCAACGGTTGCTGAAACTTACCGGCAACCCCTGTGACTGGCCGGTGCCACAGGTGGTAGAGGGGGCCTGCCGGGTTGCCAATGACAAGCTGCTATCGCAGGGCGACAAACTCCACCTGGAGGCGTTTGAGTACAGTGCCACATTCGACGCGACCATCGGCACCATCGGTGCAGACCTGGCCAACAAGGCCCTGTCCAGCGAGGCCGCTTATGCTTTCTTTCGTGACAAGCTGACATCCGATCTGGTGCTTCTCTCGGACACCGACTTTGGCTACTTCGCCGAGAATGCGACGTTGGTCGAGCCGCATGTGCGCATCAACGAAAAGACCGGCACTGCCGATGACGGGGGGCTCTTCTACACTGAAAATCTGCCGCCTGAAACCCTGCTGATTGCGCCGCTAATGGCCAGCCAGACGCGCAGCGACAAGAAAGAGCAGCTTGATGCGACTGATGTGATGAAGATCTGCAATGTGATCGACAACCGGTTGTTGCAGGTCGGTGGTGATGCCACTACCGGACGCGGACTGGTCATGGTACGGGTCACAGGAGGCTGAAACGATGAGACAGACCATGGAACAGAAGCGTGCCGCCCACGCTTGGGAAAAGGCCCGGCAGGGCATCATCGATGCCCGGATTGGCAAGGACTACGTGAACGACGCCAAGGGGCTGCCGGCGCTGATCATGAACAGCGGCCTGATGCAGGTGATGGCCTTTCTGCACGGCAAGGGCGGGCGGCACGAGGTGCTTGGTAGCCACCTGCGTGATTGGCTCAATCATGTACAGGGTACACCCACTGATTTTGAGGGCTTCATGCGGCATCTACTTGGCGCCTCGCCGAATGAGTTCCAGGCGATCACCGCCGAGGCCTTCGCCTGGCTGCGCTGGCTACGGCAGATGGCCCCAGCCGTGTGGAAGGGGGTGTGAGATGCCGATTGCAGCACTGCCTGATTATCTCGGGAAAAATGAACTCTCCACTGCCTCGCCTGGCCTGCGCTTCGGCATGTATCTGCCTCTGTGGGGCAAAGATAACCGTACCGGGGAACTGCTCTGGAGGAGCCATGATAAGAACAAGACGGCTTCGTTGAAACAGGCGGTAAAGCTGAACCCAGGTGATATTGATGCGATGACCGCACTGACCGCCCGCCAATCGGCCCTTGCCGTCCGTGTTGCCGCCAGCGGCCAGATGCTCATAGTGGATGGCCTCTCGGTCGCCCCCTTCACCACCGGGCTGGGCAATGAGCACCCGCTGGAGAATGGTTTTGCCTTTCTCAACCCCTACGGCCTGCCCTACCTGCCAGGCAGCGGCATCAAAGGAGTGCTGCGGCAGGCTGCGCGTGAACTGGCCGGGGCATCGGAGCAGGCGCAGTGGAATATTGAATCTGATTGGTCTGGCGGGGCCATCGAGGCCCTGTTCGGCAAAGAAGACAGCAATAATGCCCGTCGCGGCGCACTCTCGTTCTGGGACGTGATCCCCCAGATCAAGGGCAACAGCCTGCAAGTGGAGGTGATGACAGCTCATCAATCCGACTACTACCAAAAAGGCAAATCGCCCCACGAGTCGGGCCAACCCATCCCAATCAACTTTCTCACTGTACCGCCTGGTTCGGTGTTCACTTTCCATGTCGTCTGTGATCGTCCCTTCCTCACCCGCGTTGCTCCGGATCTGGCCAAAGACGACCGCTGGAGGGCGCTTCTGCAGAAAGCCTTCGAACACGCCTTCGATTGGCTTGGTTTTGGTGCCAAGACGGCGGTCGGTTATGGTGCGATGGCGTTGGACGAATCGGCTGCCGGCGACCGCGAGCAGGTGAAGGCCGAGGCTGAGTGGGCAAACCTCTCACCAGAGGAACAGGCCATCGAGATGCTTCGGAAGATCTTTGTCAGTGAACGAGAGAAAGGAACTCTGGCCGCCAACAGCCAGACTGCGGAATTGCGAATGAAGTTATTGCGTGAGGCGCTGGCGTGGGACGAACCGGAGTTGCGTGCCAAGGCCGCGGATCAGATACAGTCCACGGTAAAAATACTTCCATGGAGCAAAAAGGCCAAGAAACAGGGTATTGCCCAGCAACTCGGCAGCCTGAAGCAGGGTCAGTGACTCATCATGCCTCCATCATCTTTTGCGGCCTCGTGCGACTGGGCATGTTGCCGGGGCCACTAACATGAATTGGGAAGGTTGGCAGTATCCGTCCCGCTATCGGGGGATATCTGATTTCCGGCAATCTTGCCATCCCGGCAATCCGCCTCGAGTTGACTCAGACTGGCCCCCATGAGTCAGCGACAACTCTATCTGGCAGCCTACGATGTATCCAGCCCACGACGCCTGCGCTCGATGCTGAAGGCGGTTCGGGAATACAGTACCGGTGGGCAGAAATCAGCTTACGAGTGTTTTCTGACAGAAGGCGAGCGAGTTGCTTTGCTGGAGTTGGTGGCTGATCTCATGGACAGGGTGGAGGATCGTTTTTTTCTGCTGCGTCTCGATCCGCGGGCCAAGGTGGGCACTCTCGGCAAGGCGGTACGCCCCATAGACCCGCGTTATTTCTACATAGGTTAGGGCGCGTACATGAGCACACTGTTTCTGGATCGGAAAGGTATTCGGCTGAAGAGAGACGGCAGGGCCATTGCCATCTATGAAAACGATCAGCGCACCGGCACACTTCCCCTGGGAATGATCGATCGCGTCGTGGTGCGCGCCAACGTCCTGTTGGATAGCGGGGTTCTCGGGGCGCTGGGTGAGGCCCGCGTTGGTCTTCTGGTTTTCGGCGGGCGTTCCGGCCGTCGTCAGGCGCTTATTGGCATGCCCGGGGGTGGCGACGCCCTGCGCCGGGTCAACCAGGTCAGACGGCACGATGACCCGGAGTGGAGTGACCGTTTTGCCCAGCGCCTGGTTCGGCATAAGGTTGCCGGCCAGAACCGGCTGCTACGCATCGCTCTGCAGGCCCGCCCCGATCAGCGGTACCGTCTCAGCAAGGGGCTCGACACGCTTGCTCATGTGTTGCAGAGCCTCTCGTTTCCAGTAGACAGGCACCGATTGCGGGGGCTGGAAGGGGCTGCGGCAGCAGGCTATTTCCAGGCCTTTACCCATTTGTTCGCTCCTTCTCTGGGGTTTGATGGCCGCAAGCGCCGGCCACCGCCGGACCCGGTCAATGCGGCCCTGTCGCTGGCTTATACGCTGCTTCATTTCGAGGCAGTGACAGCCTGCCTGAGTGTCGGACTCGATCCGCAAATCGGTTTCTATCATGAGTTGGCTCATGGCAGGGAGTCGCTGGCGTCCGATTTTATCGAACCTCTGCGCCCCAGGGTAGATCGCTGGATCTGGGAACTGTTTCGCACCGAATTGCTGACAGCGGACCACTTTAGAAAAGAACAGGGCGGTATGCGGCTGGGAAAGACCGGTCGCCAGATATTCTATGGCAGTTATGAAGCCTGGGTGGGGCCATGCCGACGGGCGCTGAAGCGTGGTGCTCAGAGATTAGTGAAATCCATTGGCGAAGAGCGGGAGTGCATGTGATGCCGGGTACTCAGAGAATACCTTTGTACGTCGATATACGAAAAAAAGTGTATATCCGGCTCGAGGAGAGGGCACTGCATCTGCGGACATCGGCGCAGGCCGACCGTTATTATCCATTGCGCCGGCTATCCAGGTTATTGCTCAGTCAGCGCACGCTGATCGACAGCAAGGCACTTCTCGCCTGCGCCGAGGAAAGTATTCCAGTAGTTTTCTACAATGACCAGGGGGAGGTGATCGCCCGCCTCAGCGGTATGCCGGGGGCACTACCCGTTCTGGGGCAGCACCTCGCCGATTTTTTGGAGCGTTACGATTGGCGACAGCGCTACGATCTCTGGCTTTATGCCACGGAGCGCATGATGATTATTCGTATGGAAAAAGTGTTCGGTATTGATCTGGACATTCGTACTCCATTGCAGGTCAAGCGTTGGGGCTATAGTCAAGCGCGACGCCTCTCTGATGGGGAAACGGCCGCTAATACGCGCGAATGGATAGATCTTCTCTGCTATACATGGCTGGCCGAGCAGTTGCAGCATCTTGGTATTGCGGCCCGGGAATCGAAGCTGATGGAAGACGGCCCGGATCTGATCGGCGATCTGAGCCGAATCATGGCATGGGAACTGGAGCCGATGCGCCTGGGTTGGTTGCGGCGCCGGCATGTCTGGATGAAACGAACCGGAAACACGGCCTCGCCGGTAAAGATGCGTGACATGATAAAGCTCTTCGAGGACAAAAGAGTACGTGTTTACCGGGCAGGCAGAGGACTGGTCAATCGCCTGCACCTCTGGCTGAAGGATTTCTGATGGCCAGGGGGAAGTCCAGGCTCTATTTGATATGTTACGACATTGCCAACCCTAAGCGGCTGGCTAGAGTTCACCGCTATCTGAAACAGTTCGCCATACCATTGCAATATTCTGTCTTCATTGCGCGTGTGACGCCAACCATGCTGGATAGGTATTTCAGTGAAATATCGCAACTAATAGAATTACGTGAAGACGATGTTCGGGCCTACCCGCTGCCACAAAAATTACACATCGATCATCTCGGCCGCCAGATGTTGCCCGAAGGGGTCGAGATACATACCGCGTCCGGCATGCTGGGTATGTTGTTGCATCCGAACATGACAGATCAATGGAGTGAAAGATGTGGGGAGCTTATATCAAGCAAGGCTGAATGAGGTCTGGCATCATTCAGCCACGCTTGATAGAGTTTCAATACATGGCTTACCATCAAAAAGCAATGCTGGAAATGCAGCTAACTTCAGGATTATTTGAAACATCCGGAAATACGACTATATCTATTTGTTATAGAAGCTTTTTTAACACTATGCGGAATGAATCAGAGACCCGATAACCAGGGGATTAAGACCCAGTATTCTAGATCAATTTTTTTATTGTTAACCCGAATGAATCAGAGACCCGATAACCAGGGGATTAAGACCCTGCGCAGATTGAATATAGTGGCCTTTACCGTGAATGAATCAGAGACCCGATAACCAGGGGATTAAGACTTCCGTGTCCGTATAAATTCCATTTGTCAATACGAATGAATCAGAGACCCGATAACCAGGGGATTAAGACTGGACAACTTCGCAACAATAGACCGGACAGACTTGGGAATGAATCAGAGACCCGATAACCAGGGGATTAAGACGAGAGTTTTGCGACGATAGACCGTACAGACTTGAATGAATCAGAGACCCGATAACCAGGGGATTAAGACTCCCATTAACCACTTCTTATGGTTTTCCAGGAATGAATTGTATAGCCGATATGCAGAGGATTATAACCATATCCATGACCATAATGTCATTTTGAAGTCTGGTATCCATCATAGACTTGATAACCAGAGTTATAAGCATCTGTCAGATCATCATCTTAATGATTAGATACTTATCGTACTGTGAAGCTAACAAAA